>JBGUWV010000077.1:0-20660 GCA_045221475.1 Fibrobacter sp. | reverse complement strand
CGAATCTGAACCGTATTGCTATCCGCAGAACATCCTCGGTGACGAACACAAGCAGTTCGGTATGGGCCGTAACGCATGGCTCTCCGGCACCAGCTCCTGGACTTACCAGGCTGCAACGCAGTTCATCATCGGTGTCCGCGCAAGCTTCAAGGGCCTGATTGTTAACCCCTGCATCCCGAGTGCATGGGCTGGCTTCAAGGTGACCCGTAAGTTCCGCGGTGCTACCTACGAAATCGAAGTGAAGAACCCGAAGCACGTGTGCAAGGGTGTCGCCGAGATGATCGTCGATGGCAAGAAGATTGACGCCGATGTCGCTCCCATTTTCACTAAGGGTGTGCACAAGGTGACTGTTACCTTGGGTTAATTCCTAAAGTGTCATCCTGAGCGTAGCAACGAAGTTGCGAAGTCGAAGGATCTAGATCTGAAATAAAAGTCCGCCTCTCACGAGGCGGATTTTTATATTTGTGCGCATCATGAAACTCGATACGACGCTTTATTTTATTACCGACAGCACGACTGTGCCGGAAGATCGTTTTTTGCCTGTGGTGGAGGCTGCTTGCAAGGGTGGCGCGACGATTATCCAGTTGCGCGAAAAGGACCGATCTACCCGCGAATACTTGGAGCTAGCCAAGGCAACGCACGAGATTACAGCTCGTTACGGGATTCCTCTGATTATCGATGACCGCGTCGATGTCGCTTTGGCGATTGGTGCTGAGGGCGTTCATGTGGGGCAAACCGATATGCCGGTGCGTTTGGCACGCAAGCTCATGGGCGAGGGCAAGATTGTAGGTGCTACCGCGAAGACGGTGCCGCAAGCGCTTGAAGCTTATGAACAGGGCGCTGACTATCTAGGTTGTGGTGCAATTTATCCGACTACGACTCATGTAAAAACGGTGATTACTCCGGTAGAAACTTTGAAAGAAGTCGTGAAGGCGGTGCCGATTCCGGTGAATGCCATTGGCGGACTCAACAAGGACAATCTCGTTGTGCTGAAGGGCTCGGGTATTGCGGGCATTTGTGCGGTGTCGGCGATTATGAAGGCGGCTGATCCGGAAAATGCGACGCGCGAATTGAAAGCGGCGTTTAAGGCTCTGTAGCTATTTGCTGCCGCGGAGCTTTTGCCCGTCTTTGAGGGGGGCTCCTGGTTTCAGGTTGTTGATGCGGCAGAGCGATTCGATAGAAATATTGAACCAGTTGGCGACATCCCCTTGGGAGTCGCCTTTTTTAACGATGTAGTAATTGTTGTCGCGAAGCTTGGCTTGAATCTTGCGGTGGTCCGCAATCGCTTTCTTCATGGAGAATTTGGACACGCCTTCCCGCAGGGTCCAGTGCGGGAAATCGATTACTGTTGTGGGGTCGATATTTACTTCTCCATAGCGGATTTCAAAATGGAGATGGGCCGCTGATGACCTGCCGGAATTGCCTGCCAAGCCAACAATATCGCCAGGGAACACCTGGTCGCCGACTTTCAACAGGCGCTTGGAAAGGTGGGCGTAAAGGGTTTCTAGACCGTTGGGGTGCTTGATAAGTACATAATTACCGTAGCCGCCCTTGTTGTAACGGGACATGGTGACTTCGCCGGGATAGGCGGCTACCACGGGTTCGTCCTTGATAACGTTTACATCTACGCCGCGGTGCAGTCGGTGGCTGCGAATTCCGTAAGGGGAACCCACTAGGGCTTCGTGGGTGATTGGCAGCAGCATGGTAGAAAAGTCGAATGTTTCGCCAATTTCTTGAACCTGTTCCAGATGCTTTTTCTGTTTTTTTGCCTTTTTTTTCTTCTGGGATTCAACGATTTCGTATTCGACGCCTTCTTTGTCGGCAAGGAGCGCCTTGGTGAATGCCTTGGGATCGTCTTCGTTGATTTTAACTTTCTTGGATTTTTTTTCAGCTTTCTTTTCGGCCTTTTTCTTTGCCGATTTGCTTTTTTTGGTGGTCTTGCTAGAAGTCTTGTGGGATTCCTTGGAGCTGGAATTGCTCTTGGCGTCGGCGGGGGTGCACAGGAGGGCGGTCGCTACAAAAATTGCGACAAATAAACCCATCCACTTGTGAAATCCCGAAAGAACCATGAAGCTATTTAAGGAAGGCGAAGAATACCGCGGCTACAATGAGGATGAATGCGACGATGTGGTTCCACTGCAGAGCTTCGTTATTGAATACCGTAGTGGCAATGACGGTGAATACTGTCAGGGAAATGGCTTCCTGGATGACTTTCAGCTGCATGAGGGTGAATGGCCCTCCGTTAATGCGGCTTCCCATGGTGTTAGCGGGAATCATGAAGAAGTATTCGATGAGGGCGACGCCCCAAGACGCGAGAATCACCAGAATCAACGGCCAGTCGGTGCTGATGTGCATTTCTTTGAGTTTGAGGTTGCCGTACCAGGCGGCGGTCATAAAGACGTTACTGATAATCAGGAGAATGACTGTAAAGATTCCGGCTTTCATAATGATGTGAAATGTGAAGTGTGAAATGGTTAGTGGTTAGGTTAATGTGGTGTGAACTTATTCATTTTTCATTACTCATCGCACATTTCTCATTCTATAGGGTTTGCCTGTGCTGAGTTGGTAGGCGAGTCGGGCCCGGACCTGTTCCAGGTACTGGATGTACTTTTCGCTTTGGTAGTCGCGGTAGGTCCAGTCGAAGGCGTGGAAATGCCCGTCTTGAAAGTACAGCGTGGGTTCTACGAAAATGCCTCGTTGCATGTACACGCGTTGGCGCTGATCCTTGGTGGTAGCCAGGAAAAACTGTCCGAGTGTCATGTAGCCAGGGTCCAGATTCACGGGGCGAAGCCCGGGCGTGCCGTTTTGCTTGGCAATTTCCAGTTCGACGTCGTTGCTCCAAAGCTTGATGTCGACAATGGTTTCGCGGTCTACCAAATTCTCGTAGCTGAAAAAGGCACGCACGGGGGCGTTCCCGATTTCGTCGATGTAGTAGTTGGTAAAGGTAAACGGGAACGGCGGGAGCGCAAGCTCCTCTTCGCCAAAGCGGTTTCGGAGCGTGTCGCGCACGGCCTCTACCGCCTGGGAATCTTTAGCGAGAATCCCTACGATTATCTTGACTTTGGCTGGTGTCCTTAATTCACCCATGGCGTGCAATTTAGTAATTTTTGGACATGAATTTTTTCACCCGTCTTTGCTCTTTCGCTTCAGTCTTAGTTCTTTCGTCTCTCGCTTTCGCTGAAGCTCCTCGTGTGGTTCCCGAAATTTTGGATTCCATTCCCCATGAAAAGACCCATTTTACCCAGGGGCTGTTTTTTGACGGGAAAGAGCTGGTAGAAACCACCGGCCAATATGGACAGTCGGGACTTTACCGTCGCACGCTGGACGGCAAAATTTTGGATTCGGCAAAACTTTCGGAACGTTATTTTGGAGAAGGATCCATAGCTGTTGGCGACGATATTTTCTATTTGACCTGGAAATCGAAAAAAGCCTTCATTTATAGCCGCAAACCTTTTGCCCTCAAAGGTGAGTTCCGCATTCCTACGGAAGGCTGGGGATTGACCTATTGGAAGAATGCTCTATTGATGAGCAACGGTTCCAGCGAACTTTTGCAGATTGCCTTGGGTGGATTCAATGTGGTGGGAGTCATTCCTGTTACTGATGGAGGTCGCCCTCTAAAACTCTTGAACGAATTGGAAATCATAGGGGATACTCTTTACGCCAACGTTTGGCAGACGGCTGTCATTGCGGTGATTTCGCTACCTAGCGGGAAAGTCATTCGATATTTGGATTTAAGCCGTAAGGTGGCCGAAATCCAACGCCGGCACCCCGATGTGGACGTACTGAATGGAATAGCTTACGACGGCAAGAACCTGTGGATTACCGGCAAGAATTGGCCGCAGATTTATAAAATCAATTTCTAAAAGTCCAGACGATGCCGTAGGCGAAACGGAGGCCTTCGGGGGTGTATCCGCTAGCCGGCATATAAATGCTGTGATTGAAGTTTTCGATGCGTGTGTAGAGCTCGAAGGAAAGAATCTGCATACGGGCTTCAAAGTCCATCGCCAGGTATTTCTTCATCAGTTCCAGTTCGGGACCACCGCTTTCGCCAATGGTGCAGTCATAGCGTTCACCGAACCACTGCCAGTCCACTCGCACGCTTACGCCTAGGCGGTCAGATACAAATCTATTCTGCCAGTGGATGCTGCCTTTGTAATAGAGTTCCGGTGTGTCAATCAGTTTTAGGCTACGGTCCAGGGTCTCGCCACGTTCCAGGTAGAATTTCCAGTTACCCAGTCTGAATCCCACCTGCAAAAGCCAGTCCAGGCTGTTCACGTTATCGATGTTGGTCCATGTGTAGACATCTTCCAAGCTGTTAGTCGAATCTGCATAACCCCATTTGACCCAGCGGGGCTTCATGAGGTTATCTACATCTTCGTAACGGAGCCCGATTCCGTAAAAAACTTCCCGTTGCTGGTAACCCAGGTTAAAGGTGTAACGGTCTCGTTCTTCGTATTTGAGATCCTTGCGGTGGAAGGCCAGACGGCCTATTTCGTCAATCTTGAGTTGGCCCACGTCAGGGAACTTGTTGTCATGGCGCATACCCACGTTTGCGCGCAGATGGTAAGGTAAAAATGCCAGAACGTCAGCAGAATAGGCGGGAGCGAGATCTACCTCGTTACGGACGGAACTGTTTCTTTGAAGACCGGTTTGGGTGCGGAAAATAACCCTATTCCAAAGAGTATCTTTCAGTTCCAGGTATCCTGTTTCGCGGTCCTGGAAATAAGAGCGTGTTGTGTCGTTATCGCCGGTATGGTCGGTGTTCAGGAATTCGTACTTGAATTTGATTGCCGGATTAAAGATGGTTCGGTAGGCGATTCCGAAATTGCCCAACATGGATTCGTAGGTTGTTGCCTTGAGAGTGTCGTAATAGAGTGTGTCTGTGTGCTGTTCGCCGAGGGTATCTAGATAGTCCCTGGTTCCCTTGAAAATGTGGGGCAGGGAATCCTGTTCAATTTCGTGTTCGTTGTAGGTGAAGTCTGTAGAAAGGGTGAGTTTTTTTGTGGGATAGACCTCGATGCCACCGCCGTAACCGAAGGTGTGGATTTCCGTCACGTAGGGATCGGCCTGGAAGGTGCGAATGGCCTTGTCCAGCGTATCCAGCAGAACCTTGTGGTTCGTGTTGTCGGCATTTCTCAGATTAACGTAGTTCAGTTTAGTGAATGCCTTGCCCCAACCGAATCGCCAGGTAAGAATCGGCTGGATGTGCATGCTGTTCATGGCGATGTTGCGACCGGCAAAAGGAATCTGCGAGGAGTCTCGGCCCAAGGCGAAATACGGCGAGTGGGTCACGTTTTGGTAGCTGTATTCCTTGGAATCGATATCGGAGTGGCTGGCGAGCCCGAATTCCAGCGACACGGAATCGGTCACCAGCCTGCGGAAGTCGAGGCGCAGCGCATTTCCACCGAAAGCCGGGCGTTCCCAGTTCAGGTCGGTAATGGGGGTGTCGACGGGAATCCCCTTGCGTTCTTCAAAGAGAATTCCGTTTTCGCCGTTCAAACCCAGGGTGGTGGCGTCGTAACCGAGACGGGTGGTAAATAGGCCTGCAAGCTTGCTGGGGTAGCGACTCTGGATAGAACCCATACCCATGTGGTCTGGATCCAGTTCGGGTGCTCCGAGAATGGAGGTGCCCAGCACCCATTCGGATTTTTGGCCCGAAATATCGAAGGTTCTCTGCATGAGTTCCCGGTGGGGCAACACCCAACGACCGGCGTCCGTTTCGCGTGCGGCGGGATCAATACCCCAGGGCGTCTTGTAGACAGAATCCTGCGCAGACGGCTTTACGTACTGGTCGGGCTTTAGCGGTTCAGCAAAAAGAGACGCTACAAAAAGAACGAAAAATGTGAAATGAAAAATGAAAAATGAATACTTGGCTTTCATTAGTACCATTCCGCTCTCAGTTTTTCACGACGTTCACGGAGGGCGTTCACCACGGAATAAGGCATTTTCATGCAGTTGGGCGGATAAGCACCTGCTTCGGTATGGAAGTCCGAACCGCCGGTGCCTATAAGGCCGAATTTTTGCGCCATCTCTTTGTACTTGCGGCCAACGGCACCCTTCTGGGCAGGGCTGTAGACTTCGATTCCCTGCACACCCCATTCTACCATATTTTCGATGAATTCGTCGGAAAGCCCCGACTTGTAGGGGTGGGCGAGCACGGCAATTCCGCCGGCATTTTCGATAAGCTTGATTGTCTGCTGGGGATTCAGCCCTTTCTTTTCGACAAAGGCCACACAACCGTCACCCAGGTATTTGGTGAAGGCTTCCGAGAAGTTGGAAATGTATTCTTCGTCTACCATGGACATGGCGATGTGGGGACGGCCGATGACCTTTCCCTTGCAGTAGCTCACAACCTTTTCGTAGGTAATGTCGATACCCAGAGCGTTCAGCTTCTTGATGATAGCCTTGGCGCGGGTAATTCTCTGCTTCGCGAAATCCTGAAGCTCCATGTTCAGCGCCAGGTTCGTGGGGTCGCAGTAGTAGCCCAGAATGTGAATGTCCTTACCCTGCCACACGGCCGAAATTTCAATGCCCGGGATAATTTCGAGGCCAATTTCTTTGGCCGGTTCTACGGCCAGGTTGTAGCTGTCCAGGTTGTCGTGGTCGGTAATGGATATGCAGCGGAGTCCCTTGCGCTTGCAAAGGACCAGCAATTCTTCGACGGAAAGGTTTCCATCCGAGAGTTTGGTGTGCATGTGGAGGTCCGCATAGCCACCGCTTTCGGTAATGATGGTGGAATACCCTTTTTGCATTACTTGACCCCGTAGTATTGGTTAATCAGGGCCGCTTCAGTGGATTGGTTGGGTTTCAGGCACACGTTCAAGAAGGGAAAACAGTTCTCGTCCGAGAATCCGATTCTGCAACCTGCGCCACTCACTTTGGCCAGGTAAAGGGTAGGCAAAAATGCTTCGCCTAGGTAAATGCACACCTTCGGAGCGAATTCTTTGCACTTGGCTTCCATTTCTTCAAAAACGGTTTCGCCGTAACGGCATTCAAGATCGCTGTAGTAAACCGCTGATGCGCGCCTTGCCGAAACCAGGACCTGCTGTGATTCATGGGCGCACAGGAATGCATTCTTAAAAAATACATCGGGCATAGCACGCATGAACACGGCGGATTTTTCCAGGTTGCGGTCCAAGAAAACCAAGGTCTTGGGATATCCTTTTAAGGATGCCGGAAAATCAAACACACCGGAGTCTTCGCCAGCCTGATTTAGAAACCATTTGAACAACGATTCCTTGCTCTTGAATCGCTTAAAAAAGTATTTAAGACAATCTTTAAAATACGGTGACGGTTTCACGTAAACTCCAGTACAAATTTCCTTTTAAATATACTAATTTTGGGCCATGCCTAAACAGAAATTCTATGCGATAAAGTCCCCGAACGAAAGCAAAATCGTCATGACTTGGGCTGAATGCGAAAAATTGACCCATGGAGTCAAGGGTGTACTCTTTAAATCCTTTGGTTCCCGTGCTGAAGCGGAAGCGTGGATTTCTGGAATGGAAGCTCCTGTGCCCGAAGGCTTGCGGGTTTTCGTGGACGGATCTTTTTCGCCTGGATTTGCAAAATCGGGCTGGGCATTCGTAGTAACCGAAAATGACAAGGAAATTGCCCGTGGTTCAGGCATAACGGCCTTCGATGCCGAAAGCCGTAACATCGACGGCGAAGTGATGGCCTCTTACCAGGCCATGCGCTGGCTTGATGCCAATGACAAGTGTGGTGTTATCTGTCACGACTACGAAGGCATTGCCCGCTGGGCCAAAGGCGAATGGCAAGCCAAGAGCAATATTGCCAAGCGGTATGTGGCGGCGGCACAGCCTTACTTACATCGTGTGAGTTTTGAAAAGGTAGAAGCCCATACCGGCGTCAAGTGGAATGAACTTGTAGACAAACTGGCCAAAGAAGCCATTGCCCGCGCCAAGAAATAATTTCTTGCAAAATCCCTGCAATCAAAGTTTGACAATTTGTAAAAAATGAAGATTCCTGCAAACATGTGTTTGCAGGTTTTAATCTTTTTTCGCATTTTGACGAAGTCTGTGACTAAATTTGTCTTTGCCGGTGAATGTCGGCAATTTGCTATCCACCCGATGGCGAATTTTCAGTTGGGGAGTCCCGCCAATTCTAGGTGCGGCGGGGCTTCTTTCGAAAACGCAAGAGTGTTATTTTTTGCGGTCTTGCCAGGTGCTTTCGTTAAAGAGCTGGCCTTCGGAAAGACCGTACTTTTCTTGAATGCCCGCTTCGCGGATGGCTTCTTCGATGGCGATTTTACCGCGAATGGCCTGCGTGTATATGAGTACCTTACGGCGCACGGTTTCGGCGTCTTCGGTGAGCATTTCGAGGCGGAAATGGTTCACGCCGGCGCTGCGAAGGCGGGGGAGGAGCTTTAGCGCCGATTGCGGCTTACCCACAAAGAGCGTGTTACGGCATTCGGCGTCGCTCTGCAAAAAGTGGCGTTCACCCTTATGGTCCAGAATTTCCACCTTGTGCTTGGTGCAAATCTTGCCGCATTCCGGGAAGCGACGACCCGTCGTGAGCGCGCGGGCGAAGGCGCAGTATTCCGAATGGAAGGCGGGCATGTACTGGTGCAAAGTGAGTTCCAGGCGCTCTCCGTCGATGTTTTCAAGAAGGTCAAAGAGCTGCGTGCTGTTAAGGTCCCAAGAGGGGTGGAGCGTCGAGAGCCCCTGCGCAAGGAGCCAGTCGTAGCTTACACTGTTGGCGGCGTTCAGGCTGTAGTCGCCCGTGAGCGGAATCCCGCTTTCTTTAAGGATCGAGAGCGCCCCCAGATTTCGCACCAGGGCAAAGTCCGGGCAAAGCCGCAGGATATTCTTGAGGTAATGGCTTTCGCCCGGCTTGTGGATGCGAAGCGTCGCCATGCCCGCCTTGAATCCGAGGTCGCGAATCTGCTGCAGGGATTCGTCGTATTTGACGCCCCAGTCGAAATCCATAATGACGCGGTCGATATCGAGGCCCTTGAGGGCGGCAATCTGGTCCGGATTGCGGACGAGCACGCTGATAATCGGATGCATGGCATCGGTGACAGGCGTTGCGGACGCAAAAGTCGTGCCACTGGTAGATGCGCCGGACTTGAACTTGGCGCGGGTGCTTTCGAGGAACGCCTTGCCATCATCCGCCTTGGGCGAAAGAACCTTCCACTGGCAGCGAATTGCATCCAGCTTTTCGGCGGCATTCTGGCGTAGAGTCCTCAGGACTTTTCCCGGGATGAATGCGCCGCGGTCTACTTGAATATCCAGGTGCTTTAACTGGTAGGCGGTAGCGCTTAGGCCCGAAAGTTCCTTCTGCGCCAAATCATGGAGGGCCTTGTCCGCTTCGTTTTTGCTGCGATTTTCACTGTTGCGGGTGGCTTCGAGGGGTGTTTCGGCCTCGACTTCTGCGGAATGCCTCGGCCCGTCGCTCATCGTAAGCTTCAGGGGTTCGCCGATTTTTCCGGAAAGAACCATGTTCACGGGGATGCGTTCTTCGAGATTGCGGTCCGTGAATGTCTTGCGCAGTTCGCGTTCAAGCGCAGGGGAGTCGTTGCGGTAAACCTGCATGCCGACAGCGATTTGGCGGGTATCGAAATCACGCCCGAATTCCATACGCAGGTACTTGGGCTCGCCGCGCTTCGGGTGCGGCAAATGGGTGACTTGCGCGGCGTAGAGTCTGCTGCCGATACTTACGCCCAATGCTGCATTTTCGAATAGGATGCCGTCGCCGGGTTGCGGGTAGGTGGAGCCAACCGATTCATCGAGGGCGACGATAACCTGCCCGCGTTCGGTTTTGGCGACTTGCCCGAGGGCCATGCCATGGTGATTGCTGAAGGTGCCGTTCACCAGTTCCTGATGGTTGTCACCATCAAGCCAGCCGGTGTTGAGTCCGCGGCTGAAAAGCACTTCTAGCGGTTCCATGTCCTTGGAATCGAGTGGAATCTTATTCAATGCCTTGCGGTAGGCGCGGGATACGGCGGCTACATATTCGGGGCTCTTAAGGCGGCCTTCGACTTTCAGCGAATTCACGCCGATTTCTTCCAGTTCGTCCAGTTTCGGAAGGGCGCACAGGTCGCGGGTGCTAAAGAGGTATTGGGCGTCGGTGTCACGGAATTCCTTGCCGTCCACAAAAATGCGGTAGGGAAGGCGGCAGCTTTGGGCACATTGGCCGCGATTGGCGCTGCGTCCGCCAAAGTTTTCGCTGGTCAGACACTGGCCCGAGTAACTGACGCAAAGGGCTCCGTGAATAAAAACTTCTAGCTCCAGGTCGGTTCCGCCCTTGATTGCCGCAATTTCCTTTACCGAAAGTTCGCGGGCGAGTACAGCGCGGTTAAAACCGATGGATTTGACCAGATTGACGCCTTCGGCGCTTGCAAGCGTCATCTGGGTGCTGGCATGAATCTCTTGTTGAGGGGCAATGGCGCGTATAAGTCTGGCAAGACCGATGTCCTGGATAATGAAGGCGTCGGGCTCCAGGGAGATGATTTTCTCCAGAAATTCGGGCAATTCCCAAAGTTCCCGCTCAAAAACCAGCACATTCATGGCCAAGAAGGTGCGCACCCCGCGAATGCGGGCGTAGCGGATCATGTCGCGGACATCGTCGAACGTAAAGTCTTCGGTGCGGCCGCGGGCATTCCAGTGGGGGACTCCAAAATAAACTGCATCAGCACCGTTTTTAACGGCGGCTTCGAGCATTTCACGGGTTCCCACCGGCAAAAGCAGTTCCGGCGATGTCGTTGCACTGATCATATGGACAAAGATAGAAAAGTTGGTATAATTCTTCTATTTTTTTCTATATTCTGCGTATGAAATTCAAAATTACTTTATCTGCAATCCTCTTTTCTATTTTCGCTGTTTTTTCCCTGTCTGGTTGCACCGACGAGGCCACTTTGGCCGAAATGAACCGTCTTGCACAGGAAAATGCGATTCTCTTGAATAAGGTGGATTCTTTAAAGAAAAATCTGGATTCCCTGAACGCCTACAACGATTCTGTCAAAAAATCGCTCGAAAAGCTGGATATGCACCTTTAGACTGCCACCGGCAGAGCGGTTTCGGGGTGATTTCTTAACCGTCAATCCCCAATCATTTAACAGTTTTGTTATATTTGCGCCCGTGGCTCACAATGGCCTTCTGCTACGGCAGTGGCCCCTTTAATAGTTTCGCTGGCCCAATTTGCCCGAAACCTTATCGCCGTCAAGCCTCTCAGGAGGCGCTAGTAAGATGGCTTTAAGCACACACAAACACGAACCAGCCACACCGCCTGCGGGTTTATTTCCAGCCTGCACCTGCGGTCAACCCTTACTTATGAGGTGCCCCGAATGGAATACATCGCACTCGCACTCTCACTCGTTGCAGTGATTCTGTGCATCGTTATCCTCACGAAGGTTAACAAGCTCCTTACCATGCTTCGTACCCCGATTTTCAAGAAGCTCACCCCGGACATGAACTTGAAGCCGGCTTCCCGTCGCCCGATCAGCGCACAGGAAATGGCTCAGCGCGGTGAACGCAAGGAAAATCGCCAGAACAACAATGGCAAGGACCGTCCTGCTAAGGAAAATCGCGACAATCGCTCTGCCGACAAACAGCAGCAGCCCGCTCGCGACCGCAATGAACAACGTGACCGTGGCAACCGCCGCGATCGTCGCGACCGCCGCGAAGGCCGCCGCGAACAGAACGTTGAAGCTCAGAACGTAGCTGCCGAAGCCCAGGCTCCCGCAGCTGCAGCTCCCGCCGTCGAAGCCGCTCCGGCCGCAGCTCCTGAAGCTCGCCGCCCGCTCGCTCCGCGTATTCCGGTTGAAACTCCGGCCGCTCCTGCCGTTGAAGCCCCGGTCGCTGCCCCTGCAGCACCTGCCGCTGAACCCGCAGTCGAAGCCGTCGAAACCACCTTCGATCCGTCCAAGGTCCGCTACGGCCGTCGCAACGTGATCAAGAAGGCTCCGGAACTCGCCGACGAAGACTAATTGAGCACGCGCTTGCGCAAAATTGAAAGCCTCCGGTCACAGACCGGAGGTTTTCTGTTATTGGAATAATGTCGACGAATTCTGAAAATTGTTTTGGGGTGGGCAGACGGAGTGGTGTACAGGTTAAATGTGGTTTTGATGGTTGTTTAGCCTGTATATTTTCAACAATTCTATACAAACTAACCGTTTTTTGTGCAGCGTGTACAGGCTGAAATTTGTTCTGTTACACAAATAGCCTGTACAGTGTTGCATTTTCCCTCCCCAAATATTGTTTTTCCCCAAAAAAAATACAGGCCAAAAGAGCCTTTCGACATCTTTTAGCCTGTACAAATTGCTTTAAGAGCTTCGCTAGATAAACTGGCGCTTAAAATTCCACGAGGCCCTTGTCGGCGTCGGCCAGAATCACCTTGGTCGCCATACCCACGAACAGCCCGTGACCGACGATACCCACGATGTGTTCCAAGTCGCGGGCGAGCTTGTCCGGGTTCTCGATAATGCCGAACTTGGCGTCTGCGATCAGGTTGCCGCTGTCGCTAATCACCGGGCCGTCCTTACCGGGAGCACCCATGCGCACCTTGAGGTCGCCGCCGAGCTTCTTCACGCGTTCGGTCACCACGGCGATAGCGCCCGGGATGATTTCCAGCGGAACGGCGAACTTTTCGCCGAGCTTGTTCACCTTCTTGCCGCTGTCCGCGATGATCACGTAGTTGTCCGTCATCGAGGCGACAATCTTTTCGAGCAGGTGGGCAGCGCCACGGCCCTTGATCAAATTGCGCTGGTCGTCAATTTCGTCGGCACCGTCAATCACCATGTCCAGGTGAGAAACTTCGCCCATTTCCTTCAGCGGAATGCCGAGGCTACGGCACTGCAGCGTGGTGCTCCAGCTCGTGCTCACGCCAACCACATGCAGGCCTTCCGTCTTGATACGCTCGGCAAGGCGGTTCACCATGTGGGCGGCAGTGCTACCCGTTCCAAGACCCACGGTCATGCCGTCCTTGATCATATCTGCCGCGCGAACGCCTGCAGCCTTCTTGAGTTCGTCCATCGATGCCATTAGCGCCATCTCCTGTTGTGGTTGTTGTCGTCAAAATCTTCGCCGTCGGCTCCGTCGAAGCCGTCGTCAAAATGGTCAAAATCTTCTTCGCGGTCGGGGTAGCCGGTTTCGAGCTCGGTAAAGCTCGGCTGGTCAATCGCGACCACCGTCACGTCGAAAGTCAGGTCCTTGCCTGCAAAGGGGTGGTTCCCGTCCACGACCACGGTGTCCTTCTTGATTTCCTTGATCGTGTAAATGCCGTCGGATTCGTCGTCATCGTCCAGATTCAGCCCGTCCACGAACTCGTCCGCCGTCTCGGGCAGCTGGAATTCGCGCACGTCCTCGTCCATGTACATTTCGAGCTCCATGCCGAGCCAAATTTCGCCCACTTCGCGGAGTTCGTCTTTCGGGACCTCCATCACCAAGTCGGGGCGGTAGGGGCCGTAGCCCTGTTCAAACGGAATATCGACAGTAAAACTTTCATTCAAGTGACGGCCTTCTAGCGCGTCTTCAAGCCCCGGAATAATGTTATTGAACCCGTGAATATACACGAACGGGTAGTCCGCGGGCACTTCTTCGAGAATTTTTCCGGTGCGTTCCTTCAAGGAATAGGCAATGCTGACCTTCAGCTTGTCTTGAATCATTTCCATACGCGCGCAAATATAGCAAAAGGCGAGTGATGCGAAAACGTGCTCGCATGTTTTCATATCCGAGCCGTACTATATGCACTCCGAAGGAGTGCCAATATAGCTTTTTTCATGGGGGAGGTGTCCCCCTAACACCCCGTTGCCTACTGTCATGCAGATCTAGGTTAAGCATCGGCAATCTTTGTCGAGAAAAAAGCTACATTTTGTACGAATTTTGAGGTTATTGGAGGTTTTATGAGGCACGTCATTGCGAGCACGAAGTGCGCGGCAATCTCTATTTTGCTTTCTGCGGTTTTGTTTGTCGCTTGTGGCGGTGAATCTAATAGCTCTGCTCCTGATTCAGTCGGTGAAATCTCGTCGAGTAGCAATGAGGATCATGCTTCCAGTTCTTCTGTAACAGAAAAGAAGTCCTCTAGCTCTGTGAAGTCTGGCAGTGATTCTCAGAAGAGTTCTTCTAGTGACAAAAAAAACAATTCTAGTAGTTCAGGTGGAGTTGTTTCGTCGTCATCTAGTGATTCTGAAATTATATGTAACGACGGTGATTTGGATACGCTTCATTCTGGGCTATATATTATATACAGAAAATGTGAAAAAGGAACATGGGTGAAGGATCATTATGATGTTTTGCCAGCGTCATCATCCTCTTCTTCTGATGCACATTACGATATGACGGAACAATTCTATTGCAATGGATATCCAGAATGTGAAAATGCGTCGGAAGATTTTACGGATCCTCGAGATAAACAAGTGTATAAGACGCTTATTTTTCAACAGAAGGCTACAGACGGGTCTCTTGCTTATAGGTTCCGTATTTTTGCAAGCAACTTGAATTACGGCAAGCAAATTATGAGTGATGTTGTTAATTCTGATGATAACGTCGTGGAAAAATATTGCTACAACGATGATGAATGGTATTGCGACAACGGCTTTGGAGGCATGTATACCTGGAGCGAGGCCATGGGGCTACCGAAAGCGTGCGATTCCCTTTATGTGGATAGTTCTGCTGCATGCATAGACCGCTATGTTCCTCCCGAAGGTCATACTGTTAAACTAGGGGTATATGTCCAGCGGCAGGGGATTTGCCCGGGTGGCTGGCATATTATGAATGGTAGGGAGTGGCTTAAACTTTCCCGTTGGAGTTCGAGCGGTTTGGGTTCATTTGTTGTGTGGGCTTGTTCTAATAGCACGGGATTCTCTGCATTGCCTACGGGATGGCTCGATAAAGGTGAGTATAAGTATTTTGGAGAATGGGCCAAGTTCCATGAACCTCAAGAGTTTAATCATGAAGGTGCGAAAAGTCATTATATTGTGTATAATGATCATACTGAATCAAATTCCCGTAAGGATTATGCAGCGTCTGTCCGTTGTGTAGAAGACTACGAAGACTCTCTTTGGAAGTAGCCTTATAAAATTACAAACATAACTTTTAAAAAGGTGTGCGCAGGGGTGCACGCTTAGCAAACTTTTAACTTGTTTTCTTTTTGTAAAAAGAAATAAATTTTTCGAAAAAACGATATCGAGTGCCTGAAAAAAGCGTGTATAGTATAGACAGTCTCTGTCTCTTCATGGAATGTCCCGTGATGAAACGCTTAAAGGCTATAAATGACTAGAGAAGAATTTGCCGGTTTTCTTGCAAAACTTAGAAACGCAAGGGATAATGACCAGGATCTTGATGCAATCGTCAAGGAAAACGAACACAGAAATGTCTACTTCTACAACGATGGATGCATCAAGAAGATTCTCGCGAGCGAGAAGAACTTGGTGCTCACAACAGACCTCATTAATGCCGCACTGAACCTTATCGGTTCTGACCGCATTGAAAACCCCAAACTTGTAAACCCCTATGTTCCCGGCGAACTAGGCTATCGCAGTGTCGAACCGGACCTGTTGCTGACCAACGACCATGGCGAAGGCGTTCCGCGTGACCGCATCTCTATTGAAGTTCAGCATAAGGACAATAAGACAATAGCCGTATCGCGCAGTGGCTCCGCGCAATTGATGCGCTTAACCGTGAAGCCGATTTTAGAGAATTTGTGGCAGACCCCGTGTTCAAGGTCTTGCAAAATGAGGTAAAATTGTATAATTTTAGTGCTAGATATATGCTTAGCACGTTTATGAAAGACTATGACGAGCTTTGCCTTCGATATGAGGGGGCTCAAGAAAAAGCTCGTGAAATCGCGAAGAACCTGTTGAAAGACGGCGTTCCTATTGATGTTATTGCACGAAATACGAAACTTCCCGAAAAAGTTATTCGCGAATTGTAATTGTGCTTAAATGTTTTGATAAGGCGGTCTTTTTGAACCGCCTTTTTCTGTATAGGCTCTCTTTTTTTTCTACATTACGGCGTATGCTATACGGTATTTGTTCTGATATCCATTCTAACGCGGTGGCTTTCGAGGCGGTTCTTGCCTCTATGAAGGACAACGGGGTAGAACGGAGGGTTTGTCTTGGTGATTTAGTGGGTTATGGTGCGGATCCTGACGAAAGCGTTCGTCTGGCTCGCGAAAATATGGACATTTGCATTATCGGTAACCACGATAGCGTGGCGATTAAGCACGAGTCCAGCGCCGGTTTCAACCCCTATGCCAAGCAGGCCATCGAATGGACGCAGAACCATTTATCGGACGATTCGATTTCGTATCTGCGTTCGCTGCCGTATGTTTGCGAAGAAAACGACATTTGCTTTGTGCATGCCTCTCCGCTTTCGCCTGCGGACTGGGTGTACGTGACTGAGCTCGAAGACGCCCTCGACGCCTTTGAACATTTCAAGGGCCGCTACTGCTTTGTTGGCCATACGCATAGTCCGGTGATTGTGGCTAGCCGCCCGAACGCCATTCCTAAGATTCTGGATGAATACGAATACAGGATCGAGGATACGGAACGCCTGTTGGTGAATGTGGGTAGCGTGGGTCAGCCACGTGACCGCGACCCCCGCTCTTGCTGGTGCCTGCTGGATACCGAGACCATGTGCGTGCGACTGATTCGCGTCGATTACGATGTACTCGAAACGCAGGAACGCATGAAAAAAGCCGGTATGCCGAGCTTCTTGATTGATCGCCTGAGTGTAGGCCGCTAGCCCCATGAAATGGGTCTTGGCTGTTTTTGGTAAGGCTGGTTCGCCGTTCATTGCCGACGAAGTCGACAAGTACGTCAAGCGTTTGCGTGGGGGAATGTTCCCGCTCGAAGTCGTGGAACTCAAGGAGTCCAAGATAGACGACCGCGTGCAGGCGTTGGCGCAAGAAGCGACACTTTTTGACAAGAAATTCCCGAAGTCCGAATACAAGCGTGTCATTTTGTCCGAAGAGGGCAAGCTAATGGATACGGTCAAGCTTTCGGATACGCTCCGGGACCGTTTCCCGGGAAATATCGTATTCTTGATCGGGTCGGCTTACGGCATCGACGAGAACTTGAAAAAGACCGCCGACTTGCTCCTTTCTCTTTCGCCGTTGACGTTTACCCATGACCATGCCCGCGTGCTTTTCGCCGAACAACTATACCGTGTGCAGATGGTGATGCAAAACCACCCGTACCATCATAGATGACCGCTCGCGCCCAATCAAACAAGTACGTACCCGAAACGCTCGCTCTCGCCAACACGACTCGTTAATACGAGTCGCTTGTGGCTCACAAATGACCGCTCGCGCCAAACTAAATTTTTTTGATTTTTATAAAAAAATCCCTTGACAAGGCCATTATTTAATTCTATTATTGTGCGCGTCCTAAGTGACTATGGATGATTAGCTCAGTTGGTAGAGCAGCTGACTCTTAATCAGCGGGTCGCAGGTTCGACCCCTGCATCATCCACGAAGACCTCTCCTCACGGAGAGGTTTTTCTATTATACTGGCAAGTCAATCCTGTCTTATGCCAGAATCAGCATCTTTCGTTTGAGTAACAATATTTCTATATTTGCCGCCGTAAAAAACGGATAAATCATGAACGCAGAAATCGAAAAACGCCGCACTTTTGCTATTGTCAGCCACCCTGACGCGGGTAAGACCACCATCACCGAAAAGTTCCTGTGGTACGGAAACGTGATTCGCGAAGCGGGCCACGTGCGCGCCAAGGCAAACCGCAGCTACACGGTGAGTGACTGGATGAAGATTGAACAGCAGCGTGGTATTTCGGTTTCGAGTTCCGTGCTGAATTTCCCGTTCGAAGGTTGCATGTTCAACCTGGTCGATACCCCGGGGCACCAGGACTTCTGCGAAGACACCTACCGCGCCCTGACCGCTGTCGACGCCGCCCTCGTGCTTATCGATAGCGTGAATGGTGTAGAAAAGCAGACTATCAAGCTCATGGATGTGTGCCGCATGCGCCATACGCCCATCATCACGTTCATCAACAAGATGGACTTGGATGGTCGCCATGTGCTAGACCTGCTCGACGAAATTGAAAGCATTTTGAAAATCAAGGTCGCCCCCTTTACGCTCCCGATTGGAGTGGGTAAGCTGTTCAAGGGCGTGTATTCCATTGCCGAAAATACCTTCCACACCTTCAATAAAGAAGAAGGTCATCAGGAAATCATCCAGATGGAAGGCCCGGATGATCCGCGCCTCGTGGAAATGTGCGGCGAAAACTGGGTTGCCCAGTTCAAGGAAGAATATGAGATGGTGACCGGAGCCATGGATCCGTTCGACCACGAAAAGTTCCTGAAGGGCGAAATGTGCCCCGTGTTCTTCGGTTCTGCGGTGAACAACTTCGGTGTGCGCCAGTTGCTGAATGCCTTTGCAAAGCTTGCGCCGCCCCCGATGGTGCGCGAAACCGACAAGCGCCCGGTGAGCCCCGACGAAAACGCCTTCAGCGCCTTCGTGTTCAAGATTCAGGCGAACATGGACCCAAAGCACCGCGACCGTACGGCATTCCTGCGCATTTGCTCGGGCAGCTTTACCCGTGGCGAAAAGGTTTTCCACGTGCGCACGGGCCGCGAAATCCGTTTGGCAGCCCCGACGGCATTCCTCGCGAAGGACAAGGAAGTCATCGATCACGCCTGGGCAGGCGATATCGTGGGTATCAATGACCCGGGTCTGTTCCGCATAGGCGATACGCTGACTGACGGCGAAAAGATCAACTTTACGGGCATTCCGGACTTCGCTCCGGAACACTTTGCCCGCGTAACGCTCCTGAACCCGCTTAAGTCTAAGCAGATGGCGAAGGGCCTTGCTGAACTTTCCGAAGAAGGCGCAACCCAGCTGTACGAACCACTCAAGTCCGCCATTCCCGTGATTGGCGTGGTGGGTGAGTTGCAGTTCGACGTGCTCAAGTTCCGACTGCAGAGTGAATACGGCGCCGATGTGTCGCTGGACCGCGTGCCTGCTCACGGAATCCGCTGGGTTTCCGGCCCCGAAAAAGACGTGGCCAAGTTCGCCGAAGAATACGCGATGGACTGCATGATGGACAAGGAACGCAACCTCGTTTGCCTGTTCCCCAACGAATACCGTCTGAACCTCGCCATCAAGAACTACGAGAACTTGACCTTCGCAGCCACTTCGCAGGGCTAGATTCAAGGTAAAATCGAAAATTTTACTTGCATAGGCTCCGGTCTGAATATACATTTAGAATGGTGTTCGGATTGGAGTCTTTATGAATTTTACGGGGTTGCTAAAACACCTTACGGTATCTGTTTTTTTGACGGCTTGCCTTGCGGGCAATGCTTTCTCGGCTATCGAATATACTTTGCATAAATCCGCGAACCCGACTGAAGATGAGCTCGATGCCTACCAGCGCATCACGGTGGTCATGGATTCGGCTGTTTATATTTATAACAAGTACACGAATCTATCCAAGTACATTAATGTGTATTATTCGACGGGCGTTCCGACAGCCGAGGCCAGCAGCAACGGCGACCTCCGTTTCGGTAAGGATCGCACTTACATGTTCGTGGGCACGGCCATGCACGAAATGGCGCACACCATGGGCATGGGGACGACGGATGCTTATCGTGCCATGTTCAAGGATGGCGTGTTCCAAGGGGAAAAGGCTCAGGCGGTGCTCAAGGAAATCGACGGCCCCGATGCCGTACTCAAGGGCGATAGTCAGCATTTTTGGCCCTACGGTCTCAACTACAAGAGCGAAGTCCATTCCGAACAGGATTTGATTAACCACGCCAAAATTGTGGACGCCATGTACCAGGATATCTTCAAGGTAGCGTTCTACAAGCAGGGGAGAATCAAGTCTCTCGGCGATACAAAGAATTGTATGGGGATTACCTCCAGCAACGCCCTTGAACTCATGGATTGCTCCGATACAGCAACCTTCGTGAAGATTTTCTCTGTAGGCGATAATCCTGTCACTTATTACATCCAATTGGGATCTCGCGTTGTCGATATTCCTAATGAATCAACGGCTGCTGGCGTCAAGGCTTCTACATACGGCTACAACGGCGGTGCCCATCAGAGGTATGTGTTTGATGGTGCGGACGTGAACACGCCTAATGCGTACTACCTCAAGAACTACAAGAGCGGGCATTACTTGCAATCTGTCGGGACGACCGTGGTGCAAAATCCGAAAGGTTCCGGTGACGATTTTATATGGCAGTTGATCGAAGGTACAGTCGATGTTACTGATACGAGTGATACCTCGACGACGGTGATTCCGCTAGTTCGCAGAGTGGAACCGCCGACTTTAATCAAGAATAATAAGTTTGATGCTATGGGCAGGACGCTCGCTCCGGCCCGCAGAACCCCGCGCCACATTCGCTTGTATTAACGAAATAATTCGATTCTTTTACGTCATTGCGAACCCTGTAAGGGTGAAGCAATCCATAAACGAAAAAGACTCTCTTAAAGAAAGTCGAAATTTTGTTTGTCCCGCTTCGCGGTACAAACGAAAAAGACCTTTCAAAGAAAGGTCTTTTTTCGCGGGATAGACGAGGCTTGAACTCGCAACCTCCGGCGTGACAGGCCGGTGCTCTAACCAAAATTGAGCTACCACCCCAAATCGTTTCCGATTTTCGGTAGTGGGCGATAACGGATTCGAACCGCTGACATTCTGCTTGTAAGGCAGACGCTCTGAACCAACTGAGCTAATCGCCCGAAA
>JBGUWV010000076.1:0-15613 GCA_045221475.1 Fibrobacter sp. | reverse complement strand
GAGCCAGGAAGCCGCAGGTTCCTTCCTCCCGTCCGAAGGCGCTGTGCTCATCAGCCTTTCTGACAAGGTGAACCTCTCCGAACAGGCGATTGAAATCGGTAAGGAATTCCAGAAGCTCGGCTTCAAGATTTACGCTACCGAAGGTACCGCCAAGTTCTACGAAGCCGCCGGTGTCAAGTGCGAAGTGGTGAACAAGATTGCTGAAGGCCGCCCGAACGTTCTCGATATCATCCTGAACAAGCAGGTGAACCTCATCATCAATACGCCGTGGGCAAAGCGCGACGCCATCAAGGACGAAAGCGCTATCCGCAAGGCCGCCATCAAGTACAAGGTCCCGTACATCACGACCCTCGCCGGAGCCTACAACACCGTGAAGGGCATCGCCGCCGCCCGCAACGGCCACGGCGCCGTGAAGTCGCTCCAAGAGTACCATGCTTCTATTGAAGAAGTGTAGTCTCTTGCGTGTCATCCTCGACCAAGCGTAGCGCGGGAGAGGAGCCAAAAACATTAAAGACCGTAGCAATAAAATGCTACGGCCTTTTTTATTAAGAACTTAAGTTGATTAGCGCTTGTCGCGGTCGACCCAGGCGCGAGCCGTGTGACCCGTGTAGATCTGACGCGGACGGTTAATCTTGGAATTCGGATCGTCGTGCATTTCCTTCCAGTGGGCGATCCAGCCGGGGAGTCGGCCGATGGCGAACATCACCGTAAGCATGTTCGTCGGAATACCCATGGCACGGTAGAGAATGCCCGAGTAGAAGTCTACGTTCGGGTAGAGTTTGCGTTCGACGAAGTAGTCGTCCTTGAGGGCGGCTTCTTCAAGCTTGATTGCGATGTCCAAGAGCGGATCGTGGAAATGTTCACGTTCGAACACCTGGTACATGAGTTTCTTGAGCACCTTGGCGCGCGGGTCGTAGCTCTTGTAGACGCGGTGACCGAAGCCGGAAAGACGGAACGGATCGTTCTTGTCCTTGGCCTTTGCCATCACCTGTTCGATGGTCATGCCGCTCTGCTGAATGCGGAGAAGCGTTTCGAGCACGGCCTGGTTTGCTCCGCCATGGAGCGGACCCCACAGGGCGCAAATGCCTGCGCAGATACTTGCGTACAAGTTAGCGTGAGAGCTACCCACCATACGCACCGTAGACGTAGAACAGTTCTGTTCGTGGTCGGCGTGTACAATCAGAAGCGTGTTCAGTGCCTTTTCCATAATCGGATCGGGGTGGTAAGAACGGGCCTTACTGCTGAACATCATGTTCAGGAAGTTGCTGCAGTAGCTGCGTTCTGCTTCGGGGTACACGAACGGTTCGCCGATGCTTGCCTTGTAAGAGAAGGCGGCGATCGTGCGGATCTTCGAAATCAGACTTGCGGTCGTGAGGTCGAACACGTCGGCGATGTTTTCGTCGTCGTAGAAACGCGGCGTAAACAAGCCAATGGCGTTCACGATGGAGCTCAGAATGCCCATCGGGTGGGCACTCGGCGGCATCTGCCTAAAGAAGTGCAGAAGGTTTTCGTGGAGGAGCGAATTCTCGGTCAACAACGTGCGGAAACGCGCCAGCTGCTGCTGAGTCGGCAGTTCACCGTAAATCAGAAGCCAGGCGGTTTCGGGGAAGGTTGCCTTTTCGGCCAGGTCTTCGATACTGTAGCCGCGGTAACGCAGGATTCCGTGTTCGCCATCCACGTAAGTGATGGCGCTACGGGTGCTACCGGTGTTCAGGTAGCCGTAATCCAAGGTCACCAGGCCGGTTTCCTTGCGGAGTTTGCAGATGTCGAGACCGTGTTCGTTTTCAGCACCTTCAACAACAGGGAGCTCGATGCTCTTTCCGTTGTAACTTAAAATGGCGTTGTCGGACATTATTCCTCCAGGAGGTACGGGTTCCCGTACCTTACTTCATCTTCAAAATGCAATTATAGATATTGTCGAACAGCTTGGGAAGCTTTTCGGTCGGCACGGCAGAGAATGCAAGGCGAATCAGGCCAGAAAGCATAATCGTACCGGTGCTGTAGTCCTTGATGAGCTTTTCGCGGAGCTGTTCTGCGTCAACGCCCTTCGGCTTGATGCACATAAAGTAACCGCTGTTGCACGGCATCGGGTCGAAGGCGTCTTTGTATTCCGGATGGGCGGCAAAAACTTCCTTGATGATGTCGTAGCGCTTCTTGAGGACGGCGTACTTTTCCTGCTTCTGCTGCTGGTATTCGGGGCTCTGGAATGCGGCGAGCAAGATCTTCTGGCTAATGCTCGGGGCGTTGGAGATGTTGCCACGGACGGTGCCGGCGGCCTTGTCTTCGAGAGCCTTGAGCTGTGCTTCGGTTGCACCCTTGAAGCCGAAGCTCATAAAGCCCACGCGGAAGCCCCATACGTAGTCTTCCTTGGTCGGACCGTCGAGCTTGACGGCGAGGAGGTTTTCGTGAGCGTCAACGAGCTTCACGAACAGGGATTCCTTGGTCACGCCTTCTTCGTACACGAGTCCGAAGTAAGCATCGTCGAGGAGGGCCACCACCTTGTTGCCCTTGGCGGCGCATTCTGTGAGAATCTTGGCAATTTCGACGGCTTCCTTTTCGGTAGCGGTGTAGCCGGTCGGGTTGTTCGGGAAGTTCAGGAGAACGACCTTCTTGTCACCCTTGCTAGCTTCGAGAGCGGCCTTGAGGGCTTCGGTGTCGAAGCCGCCGTTCTTGAAGGTGTTGAAAGTCTTGATCTTGGCGCCGCGGGCGTTTTCGAACACGAGTTCGTAGTTGTCCCAGTACAGGTCCGGAATGAGCACTTCGTCGCCAGCATCGAGGAACATGTAGCCGGCGCAGCTGATGGCGTGCGTCAGGGCAGCGGTCACCACCGGATTGCTGAAGCTCTTGGTTGCAAGCGTCGGGTTCTTCTTGATGTCCAGTTCCTTCCAAGCCTTGCGGAGGTCCGGATTACCGAAGCTCGGGGCATACAGGAAAGAAGTCTTGGGGAGGTTCAAGGACTTGAGAACGCAATCCAGCACCAACGGGCTGCCATCGTCTTCGAGGGCGGTACCGATCGTAGCGTTGATTTCGGAGCCCTTGGCTTCGGCACCCTGGCCGAGGATACCCTTGCGGGGGAAGAAGATTGCCTTGCCCTGTTCAGAGAGCATGTCGAGAACTTTGCAGCCGTTGGCAGAAAGTTCGGCGTTGAGAGCCTGTGCTAAAGGATTGTAATTCATAGTGGTGTCCTTTTAAATTTTTGCGGGTGCAAAAATAGAAAAATTTGGGATATTTCCCACCCTGTTCGCCCTAGCTTGGCCTGGAATCGCCTGTTCTGACGGCTAAATAAGCAAAAAAATATTTTTTGAAAACAGTAATTACAGATTTGCTTGTTTCCCGTGACGAAAAACACTGGATATTGCAAAAAATGTAAAGATACTTGTTTTGCAAAATGAATTAATTTATATTGAAAGGGGTTTAGGAGGCTTATATGAGAACGGTTCTTGTTGGTGCGTCTGCACTTTCGCTTATATTTTTGGCTTGTGCCGCCGATTCTTCGTCGGGTTCTAACGGAAGTCATGTTTCAGCAGGATCCAAAAATGTTGACCTTCTGATGGTTAGCAGATGCCTTGACGACGGTTTGGGCGGCTTGGCCAAAAGGGCTGATTCTGGTGAACTCGACAAGGCGTATCTGACTCAGGACGAAGATGGTAACTACCAAATCCTGGTTCCTGAATTGAGTGACTACTGCGGTATTGATGCTCAATTTAAGTCAAAACGTTCGGGCGATACCTTGGAAATTTGGTTCAATTTGGAAGAAGCTGCCGTGACAAACTGCATGTGCGCCAAGGATCATCTGTTCAATATTAAGGCAGACGATGCTGATGCCAAGTATTTCAAGTACTTTAGCGATGTATTCAAAGTGACTTCTGAACCTGCGCCTGAAAGACCCGAAATCGAAGAACCGACTATTCCCGATGCGCCGGAATTTGAGAATTCTGCTCCGCATCAGAACGTGACGGATGTGATTGGCCTTTGTAGAGCCGATACGGAAGAAAATGAAAACCTCCTGAGCAATAGATTTCTTAATGCAGATGGTTGGAATGATTTCTCGGGAAAGGATTCCAGCAAAATGATTTCCTTTGCAAGAACGCATTATGACGGGGAAAATGTTGTGTTAGTTTTTGAAGCGACGTTCAGTTGCGATGAAAAGGTTGCGAGTGCTAAAGTTTTCCCTTCGGGCGATACGCTTTACGTGAAGCCTGAAATAACGAAGCTGGAATCTGTGAAATTAGAACCGAATGAAGGTTGCGAATGCCTTACGCGTGCTGCTTTCAATCTCAAAAACGAAGGCGTTTATGCCGATGCCAAGTACATGGTTTTCGGAAACCACATGGAACGTGTGTATACGCTGAAACCAGGAAATAAAGAATAATCATAACCGACTCCTTGGAATGATTAGCGCACCCCTTCGGGGGTGCGTTTTTGCTAGACCTCGCCGATGCGGGTCATTTTAAGGAGCGGCATGCCGGCATCGCGGCATTCGGCAAGATTCACGTCGAAATCGATGCTCCAGTCGTTGAAATCTTCTTCGTCTTGCAACATTTGCTGAACGTGCATGATTTCGCCTTCGTAGGTGACAATCGTATGGTGCAGCGAGCGGCCTTCGACATCGAGACGGAAATTGTGATGCTCCGCAGTGTAGGCTGCCATGATTTCCATAAGGCTGTTTTCGGTCCAGGGTTTGCCTTCGCCGTCCACGAGCATCTGCCCTTCGGCCAGGTCGTCGGCGAGCATGTCGAGAACATCGCCGTAGGCCTGCTTCTGGAGCGCCGACATAAGCTGGAATATGCGCTGGCGTACCATGACAATAAAGCGTTTCTTGTCGTAGGTGATGTCGGCGGCCACCTTGTCGGCCCCGAAGGCGGTTTCGAGTTCTGTGGCACCTGCGGCTTCCATGCGCTTCTGGTAATCTTCGGGGTGGGCCATCTTTTCCCATTCCTCCAGGAGGCTGGAGTCGGTGCGGCGAATCATGTCACCGAGGTAGTCCTGCATATCGAGGAGTTCCTCGTTCTTGTAACCATCGGGAACCGTCTGCGAAAGCACCTTGTAAACGCTATTTAGGTGACGCAGCAAAATTGCTTCCATACGCTGTAGGCCATACTGTTTCACGTATCCGCTGAATGTACTGAAGTTTTCGAACATCTCACGCACGATGCTCTTGGGCTCGATGTTGACATCGACCCACGGGTGTTCTTCGGCGAAAGCGTTGTAGGTGTCGTAAATGAAATCGCGGAGCGGCTTGGGGTATTCTACCTTCTCGATTTCTTCCATACGCTGGTTGAATTCCATACCTTGCGCCTTGAGTTCGTCGAGGCGGGCGTTGCGAGCCTTGTTCTGCTGAATGCGCAAGATTGCTTCGGGATTTTCAACGATACTTTCGCATAAAGTAATTACATCGAGAGCGTATTCGGGGCTTTCTCGGTCCAGTTTCGGAAGCGTATCGACCACGTATAGCGAAAGCGGCTGGTTCATGGAAAAGTCGTCCTGCAAGTCCATATTCACACGGAGCTTGCTGTAACCCGGCGCAATTGGTGTCACGAATTCGATGATATTCTTCTTGACGAGGCTCTTGAAAAGCTGGAAGGCACGGTGCTGCAACTGCTTTTTGCTTGAAGCGCTTTCGTGGCAATCTTTGAGCAGGTTCCGCATGGCGGTACAGCCATCGGTGGGGCGGCTCAGAATGTTCAGGAGCATTCCGTGATTTACCTGGAAACTGGAAGTTAGCGGTTCCGGTGATGCGGCAATCAATCGTTTATATGTACTTTCGTCAAAAGGAACGTAGCCGTGTTCAGGCGGTTTCTTTTTCTGGAATTTTTTGCCCGTCTGTTTCGTCTTCGCTTCGAGTTTCAGGTTCTCGATGACGTGTTCGGGAGCCTGCGCCACTACATAGCCGATGTCGTCAAATCCCTTGCGGCCTGCACGGCCGGCAATCTGATGAAAATCGCGGGCGGTCAGAATAGCCGTCTTGTCGCCGCTGTACTTGCAGAGCTGCGTAAACAGCACTGTTCGAATGGGGACGTTGACACCGACGCCGAGTGTATCGGTGCCGCAAATGACTTTGAGTAATCCTTTTTGTGCGAGCTTTTCGCAGAGGATTCGGTACTTGGGTAGAAGTCCCGCATGATGCAAACCGATGCCCTGCTTGAGCCAGCGTTTGACTTCGGGGCCGTAGGGGCTGCTGAAGCGCATTTCTTTAATTGCTTCGTTAATGGCCTGTTTTTCTTCTTTTGTGCAGAGATCAAGGCTCATGAAATTTTGGGCGTTGGTCGCCGCGGCGGCCTGCGTAAAATGGACCACGTAAACGGGTGCTTTGCCGCCTGAAACGAGCTTTTGCACCGTATTCGAAATTTCGGTTTCAGAGTAACTGAAGTCAAGCGGTACAGGCCTTTGGCTAGAACGCACCGTCACCGATTCGCGGCCCGTATGTTTTGTCATGTCGCGTTCGAAAAACTCGGTAGCGCCTACGGTGGCGCTCATGAGTAGGAATCGTGACTGCGGAAGTGTCAGCAATGGCACCTGCCAGGCAACACCGCGTTCCTTGTCGGAATAGTAATGGAATTCGTCCATCACCACATCGGTAATCGTAAGCTGTTCGCCTTCGTTCAGCGCCATGTTGCTTAAAATTTCCGCCGTACAACAAAGGATGGGAGCGTCATGATTGACGGTTGCGTCACCTGTCGAGAGGCCTACGTTTTCGGCGCCGAATTCCTTGCAGAGCGCCATCCACTTTTCGTTTACCAGCGCCTTGATGGGGCAGGTGTAAACGCTGCGGCGTCCATGAGCCAAGCTGTCGAAATGAAGCGCCAGGGCTACCATGGATTTGCCGGAACCCGTGGGCGTGTTCAAGATGACGTTTTTCCCGTCCAAAAGTTCAAGGATTGCTTCTTCCTGAGCGGGGTAGAGTGTTGTTCCGCGGGATTCCGCCCACGCCATAAATGAGTCTAGAAGCGATTCTGCGCCTTCTCCGGCTTTGAATGGGACTGGGGGTAGGAAATCTTTCAGAATTTTGCGGGCGTTTTCACTCATAAGGCCAAAGATAGCTTTTTGAAAACAGTTCGGTTTTGCTAAATTTGACTTGTATTGAGTTTGAAGGAAACGCTGTTATGGCAACAAAGAAAAAAGAAGAAACCGATATCGGTGAATATTTGAAGGAACTTGCAAAGAATTGGGGCATTATGGTGCCTAGTATTCTTCTTGCCGCGATTTTAGGTGTGTTTGTTGCCATGTGGATTCGGCCGGTGTATCAAGTAGATGCCTTGCTGCAAATTGAGTCTAAGAATAATAAAAGCGCTGGCTTGATGGGTGAACTTGGAAATCTTTTTGCGTCCAGTAGCCCTGCCGAAACCGAGATGGAACTCATTAAGAGCCGTCAGGTGATGGGTGCTGCTGTCGAAAAAATGCGCCTTGATTTATCTGCAGAACCCTTGAACAAGCTGGATCGATTGTTGCATCAAGAAGGTCGCGTTGACCTTATGAATTTTAGTTACAACAAGGATCTTTTGCCGTCTGATTTTCGTGACGAGCCCTGGCATCTTGTTGCAAAGGATTCTTTGGGTAATTTTGATCTTTATGATTATAAGGATAGCCTTGTGCTTTCAGGCGAGGTCGGAAAGACATATCATTTCGTTTATGCGGGTGACTCTGCTTCGTTTGGTATTTTTAAGGCTGAAGTCCGCGAAGGTCAAGATTTTGCAATTTCCAAGTATAAACGTCTAGATGCGATTGCCAAGTTCCGTTCCGCTTTTGATGTGAAAGAGAAAGGGAAGAAAACGGGTATCCTTGAATTTTCTTATCAAGATATTTATCCAGACCGTGGTGTAGAAGTCTTGAACGAAGTGGCTTCGTCTTATTTGCGTCAGAATGTGGAAGAGCGCAATGCAGAAGCCCAGAAGACTTTGGAATTCCTCGAAAAGCAGTTGCCCGATGTCAAGGCTCAGATGGATTCTTCTCTCTTGAACCTGAACTCCTATCGCAATCGTGTTGGTTCGGTGGATATCAATGCTGAAACCCAGTTGGTTCTTCAGCGCCGAATGAGATTGCAACAGGATATTCTTGCCTTGCAACAGAAAAAGCAAGAGGCAATCCGTTTGTTCCATGCCGAACATCCGACTGTAAAAACCCTTGAAGATCAGGAAAATGCCTTGAAGCGGGAACTTGCGGGAACCTCTAGCGAGGTGAAGAAACTCCCTGCTACCCAGCAAGAAGTGCTTAAGCTCCAGAACGAAGTGGAATTGACAAAGGTGATGTATACTTCGTTGCTGAACAATATCCAGCAGTTGCGTCTGGTGTCTGCTGGCGAAGTGGGTTCTGTACGTATTGTGGACTTTGCAGAACAGGTGACTAAGCCCACTAAACCCAAAAAGCGTGTGATTCTTTGCATTGCGTTGTTCATAGGATTTTTGTTTGGTGCAATGATTGTATCAATCAAGTCCAAGTTTAGCAGCGGCGTGAAGAGCTCTTCGTTTATCGAAAAGGAAACGGGCTTTACGGTTTATGCCAAGGTGCCTAAGGGTAACCCGAAGGGAACCAAGGGAACCAGGCCCCTTGCTGTGGTGGAACCCGATGATATTGCAGTGGAATCGTTGCGTGCGCTCCGCTCTTCTCTGGAATTTTCCATGATGGATGAAGGCGGTTCCGTGATTGGTGTGAGCGGCCTTATCCCGGGCGTTGGCAAGAGCTTTGTGTCGGTGAACTTGGCTGCCTTGTTCGCTGGTCTTGGCAAGAGGGTTTTGCTGATTGATGCGGACTTGCGTAAGGGTAGACTCCACAAGGAATTCGGTATCAAACGTAGTAACGGGCTTTCCCAGGTGTTGCTCCGCGAAGTGAAGGTGGAGGACGTAGTCTTTAAGACTGAAGTTGAAAATCTGTTTGTAATGCCGTGCGGCAATGTGCCTGCTAATCCGGCGGAACTGCTTGGCTCTAAGCATTATGCAGAATTGATTGAACAGTTCAAGAATGATTATGATCTTGTGATTGTCGATACGCCGCCGATTATGTTGGTAACGGATGCCGCCTTGGCTTGCCGTGTTGCGGCTCAGATTGTGATGGTCATTGAATACAACAAGCATTCTATCGAAGCAATCAAGGATGGCATGGCGCAGATTCTTAAGGGTAATTCCGGTGCCCATGCGTCGATTGTGATTAATAAGTACGAACATAGCCGTACCGAAGGGTATGGCTACAAATACGGGAAGTACTAATGAAAGGAATTGTTCTCGCCGGAGGCTCCGGTACCAGGCTCTACCCGCTGACCATGGTGACTAGTAAGCAGCTTTTGCCTGTTTACGACAAGCCTATGATTTATTACCCGCTGTCGACCTTGATGCTTGCGGGGATTCGCGATATCCTGATCATCTCGACTCCGACGGACTTGCCCAACTTTGAACGTTTGTTGGGTGATGGTTCCTCCATGGGCTTGAACCTGAGTTACAAGGTGCAGCCCAGTCCTGATGGCCTTGCCCAGGCCTTTATTCTGGGTGAAGAATTTATCGGTAATGACTGCTGCGCCATGGTGCTTGGCGATAACATTTTCTACGGTAACGGCTTTAGCCCGCTTTTGAAGGCCGCCGTGAAGAATGCCGAAGAAAAGGGTCGCGCAAGTGTGTTCGGTTACTATGTGGAAGATCCGGAACGCTTTGGCGTGGTAGAATTCGACGATGTCGGCAAGGTGATTTCGGTGGAAGAAAAGCCGAAGGAACCCAAGAGCAACTATGCGATTACCGGTCTCTATTTCTATGACAACCGCGTGTCTGCATACGCTAAGGCTCAGAAACCGAGTGCCCGTGGCGAACTTGAAATTACTGATCTGAACCGCGTGTACTTGGAACAGGGCGAACTGGACGTGAAACTTCTAGGTCGTGGTTTTGCCTGGCTTGATACCGGAACCATGGACAGCCTGATTGAAGCGGGCGAGTTCGTGAAGATGGTGGAAAATCGCCAGGGAATCCAGATTTCTGCAGTTGAAGAAATTGCCTACATTAATGGCTGGATTACCAAGGATAAACTCCTGGAGTCTGCTGCCAAGTATGGAAAGTCTCCTTATGGACAGCACCTGCGCAAGGTCGCCGAAGGCAAGATTCGCTACTAATTCGAGTGTGGACTAAAGAAAAAAGCCTGGTTTAAACCAGGCTTTTTGATATGAATGCGAAAGCTCTTTTACGGCAGTTCGCCGCCGATCAATTCCATCTGCTTTTTGTAGATGTCCTTGCAGGCGTTTTCGCCGAGGTCAAGGAGCGTGTTGAGCATGTTGCGGTCAAAGCTGGCGTGTTCGCCGGTGCCCTGTACTTCGATGAAGTTCTTGGCATCTTGCATCACTACGTTCATGTCGACATCGGCTGCGGAATCTTCCACATAGCAGAGGTCGCAGAGCGGCTTGCCACTTACGACGCCGACGGAAATCGCAGTGATGCCGTGCTGCAGAATCTGGGCGGTAATGCCGAGGCGCTCCTTGATTTTCTTGAGGGCGAGCGCAAGGGCCACGAAGCCGCCGATAATGCTTGCGGTACGGGTGCCGCCGTCGGCTTCGATCACGTCGCAGTCGACCACAATAGCGTTTTCACCGAGGGCTGCAAGGTCGGCTGCGCCGCGCAGTGAGCGGCCCACTAGACGCTGGATTTCTTGAGTGCGGCCGCTCGCGCCCTTGCGCTCGCGTTCCACACGCTTGCCCGTACTCTGCGGGAGCAGACTGTATTCAGCCGTAATCCAGCCCGTGCCTTTGCCGGCGAGCCAGTCCGGAACCTTCGGGAGGAGAGTCGCGTTACAGATAACGCGGGTACGACCCATTTCGATCAGGACAGATCCATCGGCGCTCGAAATAAAGCCCGTGGTCATTTTAAGGTTGCGGTATTCGTCAAACTTTCTGTCGGTACGTTCGTATGCCATATTCTGCCTCTTAGTATTTCAATGTTTCAATCACGCCTTTCTTGAAGGTGCCCAGAATGTACATCTGGCTCGTGTAGTTCTTGAGTTCTACAAGGGCTTCCTTGGCGCGGTCTTCGTTCACATTTGCTTCGAAGGACACATGGAAAATGTATTCCCATGGTTTGTCCGGGTGCGGCCTGCTTTCGCAGCGGGTCAAGTTGATGTCGCGCTTGGCGAAGCATCCTAGCGCATTGTAAAGCGCACCCACTGCATTGTTGTCGGCGAGTTCAAACAACATGGTGGTCTTGGCGCCTTCGGTTTCGTTGAAGGCGGCCGGTACTTTCTGGATTCCATAGAAACGCGTGAAGTTCGTGCCCTTCAAGTTTTCAAGGCCTGCCTTCAAAATGTCCAGGTTGTAAATCTTCGCGGCATAGGCGCTGGCAATGGCGCCTTCGTCTTTAGCCTTGCGGGCGGCAAGTTCTTCGGCGGAGCCGGCAGTATCGAATGCCGGAACCGCCTTAATCTGCGGGTTTTCGGCAAAGAACTTGGAACATTGGGCGAGAGCCTGCGGGTGGCTGTAAACGCGCTTGAGGTCGCCGAGCTTGACTCCCGGCATTACGCACAAGGTGTGCTCGATGCGGAGCATGACTTCGCCTACAATGCGGTGGCGCCACTTGTAAAGTAGATCGTAGTTGGCCTCGATAGAGCCTGCCGTCGAATTTTCGATAGGAATGGCACCGCCGTCGGCTTCGCCTGTTTCGATTGCTTGGTAGATTTCTTCGAATGTGTCCATCGGGAGCGTTTCGATGTCTTCGCCAAACAAATAATGTGCGGCGCAGTCGCTGTAGGCTCCCTTACGGCCTTGAAATGCAATTTTTTTCATAGCTAAAATTTACTTAAATCTTCTGGCGCCTTGGTACTTGTGGCCCCAGTACTTGTCTTGCATGGGCGAAATCATGACGCCCTTGCTTGTGCTGGCGTGAATAAACCGGTCTCCGCGCAAGTAAATTCCTACGTGGTCGATTTTCCAGAGGCTTCCGAAAAACACGAGGTCGCCTTCTTTCAGGCTTCCGCGGCTGACAGATTTTCCGCGGCTATCCTTGTACATTTTCGAAGAACTGTGGTCCAAGGCGATGTTGTAGTAACCCTTGTACACCTGCATTACGAATCCGGAACAGTCTGTCTTTGTCTTGGTGGCTTTCCCGTATACGTATTTTGCACCCATCCATCCGCGAGCGTAAGTTTCCAGGTCGCTTTTGGGGGCGGATTTCTGTGCGGCTTTAGCGGTTTCTTTCTTTTTGATCGCTGCTCGAGCCTTCTCGGCGGAATTTAAATGCCTGCTGGAATCTTGGGAGGCTTCTTGTGCCGTTTCATGTGGTGAAGAATCTTGCGCTTCTTCTTTCGGCGGAGCAGTTTCGCTTGCCGGTACCGGCTTATAGTCTCCGATGTTGCGGTCGTAGCCGGTGCGCACCGGAAATGAACATCCGATATACCACAGGCATGCGCTTGCGAGTATAAACGGAACTAGTCGGTAAAGCGAAAACATCAAGCGAAATGTAATTAAATTGCGATAGGTTGCAGATGCAGCGAATCGTCAAAAATATATTTTGCTTGTCGTGTTGTAGAGTTTTTTAGAATCACACTCTTCCGAAGCGACGAGTTTTGCGGAATGGCTTGTCGCCAAAGCTACGTTCGTCGTGGTCTTTGTGGAAGCGGTCTTCCTTTTTGCCGAACTTCTTGTCGCCGAACATTTTTTCGCGGCGTGCCTTGCGGTTTTCGAAAGGCTTGTCGTCGAACTTTTTGCCGTGGCGGTCGCCGAATTCCTTGTGGCCTTCTCCGCGGTGGAAACTGCGGCGGTCTTCGCGGCTGGCGCGCGGGCGGGTTCCGGGTGCGGGGCCGGTAGGCGGCTCGTCGGTCATCAGGCGGAATCTGGATTCGTTACCGCGAATCGTCATGTCGGCGAGAATGTCGAGGACTTCTTGCGGCATGGTTTCGGGGAGTTCCACGGTGCTGAACTTGTCAAACAGCTTGATGCGTCCGATGTTGGAACTGCTGATATTACCTTCGCCGGCGATAGCGCCTACGATGTCGCGCGGCGTCACGTGGTCGCGGCGGCCCACGCCCAAGTAGTAGCGTAGGTAGCCTTCTTCGACGCCGTTTGCGCCTTCGTTGCGTTCCTTGCGGAGTCGGCTCTTTTCTTCGCGGTCAAGGCCAAAGTTATCGCCGCCATCGCGGCTGTTGCGTTCGCGGCGTTCACGCGGAGCGTCAAGCGGTTTGAGTTCCGGGAACAGAGGCTGTTTCTTCTGCCAAATCTTGATGACGGCGGCGGCGATGTCTGCGGCGTTTAGTGTTTCAGAACCTTCTGCAGCGCTTTCGGTAACCATGCTTTCCACAAGTTCCTTGAACTTGTCGAGTTCGCCAGTGGTAATGACGCTCTTGATTTTATCCTTGAAGGCGGCGACGCGCTTTGCGCTGATGATTTCGCCCGTCGGCAATTCCATCGTTTCGATCGGCTGGCGGGTTGCCTTTTCGATAATCTTGAGCATCTTCTTTTCACGCGGGGTGATAAAGAGAATGGCGTTGCCGCTGCGGCCTGCACGACCCGTACGGCCAATACGGTGCACGTAAGATTCAGTGTCGTAAGGAATGTCGTAGTTTACCACGTGCGTAATGCGGTCCACGTCGATTCCGCGGGCGGCCACGTCGGTGGCGACAACGATATCGAGCTTGCCCATCTTCAGACGGTTGATGGTGCGTTCGCGCATGGACTGGGCGAGGTCGCCGTTCAGCGGAGCCACATTGAAACCGCGGCTTTCAAGCTTTTCGGCAACTTCGGTCGTATTCTGCTTGGTGCGCACGAAAATCAGCACGCCGTCAAAGTCTTCACCTTCGAGCACACGGGCGAGCGCTTCGATCTTGTGCTCGTTCTTTACGAGCAAGTAGCGCTGGCGGATGTTTTCGACGGTTGTCGTCTTGCCTTCGATGCAGGCTTCTTCGTATTCGCCCAAATGCTGTTCAATAATTTTTTTGACTTCTTTAGGCATGGTGGCACTAAAGAGGGCGCGTTGGGCGCTTGCCGGGATTTCCTTGAGGATGGTTTCCACATCTTCCATGAATCCCATGTCGAGCATTTCGTCGGCTTCGTCGAGAACGATTGCCTTCACGCCCGAAAGCACGATAGAACCGCGCTTGATATGGTCGATCAAACGGCCTGGAGTGGCAACTACGATGTTTGCCTGGCGTTTGAGGGCGCGGAGCTGTACGGCGATGTCCTGTCCGCCGTAAACTGGAACCACATGCACTTTCGGCATCTTGGCTGCGTACTGCTGGATAGCTTCGGCCACCTGGATCGCGAGTTCGCGAGTCGGCGTGAGCACGAGCATCGATGTTTCGTGACCGTTAAAGTCGAGCCTCGAAAGCAGCGGAAGCGAGAATGCTGCGGTCTTACCGGTACCGGTCTGTGCCGTACCGAGCAGGTTCCCACCCTGCAAAAGGGCCGGAATTGCCTTTGCCTGAATGGGGGAGGGCGTCTCGTAGTTCAAAGCCTTGATGGCTTCAAGAACTTCGTCTGAAAGTCCGAGGTCTTCGAAGGTTACCAGGGCTTCGTCGCCCAGTTCTTCGTCAGAATCGTCGATGGAATCTTCCGTCGGTTCTTCATCTGCGGATTCTTCGGTAGCCATGCTGTCATGCCCGGCTTGACCGGGCATCTCCTGTTCTACTACCGGTTCGGCGCAGCTTTTTTTAGATTCGGCGTATTCTTCGGCGCTTTCGTCTTCTTCGGGCTGTTCGACTTCGCCTTCTTCAAATTCGACCTTCGTGCCGACTTCGATGGCGGACTTTCGGCCCTTCTTGAGCACGTCGCCTTCTTCATCGACGACCACGCCGTTCGGGTTCAGTTCCAGGAATGCGGCTTCGTCAGCCTCGTCTTCGTCTGCGCCGCCTGCGATGGCGCTCAAAAATGCGTCTGCTTCGCGGGCAATCTTGGATTTGGGGTCAATAGCTTCTTCAGGAATACGTTCTTCAGTATTCTTCGTCATAATGCACCTTCAGGACCCGTAAACTTCATCTGCGGCCCATGCCGCACTATCGAATGGTTCTAGCGCCGGTTGCCCGGCTGAACCTTGAAAAGCCCCGAAGCGCACTCGCGCTTATAAACCTGAAGTTTGTTGGATCCGTTTTGTTGGATTTGCGGCCAAATGTAGAAATAAGTCCCCATGTTTCAAAGGGTTGCAAGCTTTTCTTTAGAAATGGGTGTAGACAACCGAAAAATATTTTACTACATTGTGCAAACCTCGGAGAGATGCCAGAGTGGTCGATTGGGCCGGTCTCGAAATCCGGAGTCTGTCACAGGACCGAGGGTTCGAATCCCTCTCTCTCCTTGAAACAAAAAGCGGAGCCGTAAGGCCCCGTTTTTTGTTTCATAGAAAAAGGGGTTAAGAACCCTCGCAGAGGGTTCGATTAACTGCGCGAGAGCGAAGCGAACTCAGCGCAGTTAAGGATTACGGCCAAAGGCCGTAACCCGAAGGGTGACGAAGGAAACGAAGTGACTGAGTCGTCCCATCCCTCTCTCGTATTGAGGATATTCTTTATACCCTGTGAGGCAGTTTGCTTGTGGGTAAAAAGAAAAGGTCCATCAAAAGATGAGCCTTTTTTATACCTTTGAAAGGGTTGAAAAAAGGAACCTTTCTTTCGAAAGGTTCCTTTTATACCCCCAAGCGGTTTCGAACCGCTGTTGCGGGAATGAAAATCCCGA
>JBGUWV010000075.1:0-92979 GCA_045221475.1 Fibrobacter sp. | reverse complement strand
TTGACTATTCCAAGAAATCTCTTGGACCCGTCACTAAGCACATCTCCGATTCCTTCAATCTTCCCGGCGGCCTCGCGGGCCTCCGTTTCGCGTTCGTTTGAGCTCTTCAGCCCTCTCGTTCGCGGGTGAGGCCAATTATAGAACTTTACGCAGTGTCCGTCAAGGGGTTAAGGCAAAAAATTTCACTTTTTTTCGATTTTTTTTGAAATAACGGGATTCCGCCCGAATTCTCTCCATTCTATCAACATATTATCAACCCATGCCGTAAACAAAAACCTGTTTGCCCGACACAAACGACGTTCAAAGACGCCTAAAGCTTGATAGTCATGCCACAGCGCATTTGTTCAGCGCGGTCACCCAGGACTTCGTGCAGGATTTCAAATGCGCGATTTCCGGTACAGTGCCCAGTATAAATCTTTTGAACATCCAGTTCGCGCAAACGCTCTGCAAAGGAGCGTACTACTTCGTCTTTATAACGGAACAAGTGGAACCCGCCGAGAATCGCATAAATCTTTTTGCCGGGAAAAGTCGACTCGATTTCTTTTACGATATTATCTGCGCCGCCGTGGCTGCAGCTGTTCATGACAAACAAGCCCTTGGGCGTATCAAATACAAGACTTTGTTCGTGATCAAAACTGTCGTAACGATACTTGCCGTCTTCCCTGACCGAAAGGTGAGCTCGCTCGCCAATCAATTCTAGACCAGGCGTCTTGTGCGGAACCAGGTACACGTCCGGAGCAATCTGCATATCGCCTTCGGCAAAGCGGATGCGGCCAGCGAAGCGCTTTAAAAATCCCTTATGGATCCCAATGTATTCATGGTAAGTAAATCGGCCCAGCAATTTATGCGTGTGGTAGCAGTTTTCACCCGCACCTTCGCGCAAATAAAAAGGAGCTGTCTTGTTAAGAGCAAAGAACTTGGCCATACCGTCGCTGTGATCAAAATGAGCATGGCTCAAAACGCCTACGTCAATCTTCGAAAGATCCACGCCCATCACGCCAGCATTTTTTGCAAACAGGTGCGACGCTCCCGTATCGAGCAGATAACGCTTGCCTTCGAATTCCACATACACCGACAGGCCCCATTCGCCAAAGAGCTTGCGAGAGCCACAGCAACTAGCGATGTTATCGATCAGAACCTTGACGAGCATATTATTCGCAGTCGAGGCATGTCCATTCGATTACGCCATCGCAACCATCCTTGGTGCCGGAAAGACGCTCGCAGGTATAACTTTCAATGTCGATCAGGAATCCGAGTTCACCCGCGTTTTTGGTACAGCACCCTTCGCAATCGCTATCGGCGCACTTGTCGTAAACAGTAGCATCTATGGTACGGCCATTCTGGCGCAACCTGAAAGTTTTCAGCTTATATTTGCCCCAATCCTTTTCATGAATGGAGATAATGTTGTGTTCGCTGACCCATTCTTCGGTCTGCTGATCCGGTAGACCCGCAAAGTAGCCCGCCCATTCGCAACCGTTATATACCACGCATTCTTCGCTGCCCGGGTCAGGCCAGGAAATATACCAGGTAAGATTAGCCTTGTTCCATACCGTGTCAGCAGCGGACTCAATGGCCGAACTCGACTCCGGAATAACCGCTTCGGAACTACTTGATTCTACCTGTTCCACAGAACTACTGGATTCCACTAATTCTACAGAACTACTAGATTCAGAAGCAGAGCTACTTTCTATAGCCGATTCTACCGGATCGTTTGAAGTACTGGAAGTACCACCGCAAGCGCCCAACAAAGCAACCGCTACAACACTCAAAACATAATTAAGACTCTTCATAAAACTCCACCTCAGATTAAACGTTGCCCAACAACTTTCCGTCGCTAAAGGCGTTGCCTACACGGCGTTCCATGACATAGTAGCCATGACCTGCAGAATCATAGCACACCGGCGCGAGTTTTTCGACCGAGAGCTTTCCGGATTCATCTAGCGCGGAATCATCGACAGACACATTCACGATTTCGCCGAGCAAAAGCTCCGAATCTTCGTCGTAGCTGACGAGCTTGCATTCCAGCGCAAGCGGGAGTTCTGCAATCAACGGAGCATCCACATGAGCGCTCTTGACAGAGGTCAAGCCGGAATGAGCGAACTTGTCGGCGACCTTATTGCCCGAGGTCACGCCCAGGTAATCAATGGCCTTGATGTTCTTGGCCGTCGCCATGCTGACAGTAAAAGCCTTGCGCGCAAGAATATTCGGCATGGTCTTATGGCTGTGTGCCACGTAAATGGCGACCTGGTTCGTGTCGCTAATGGAGCCCCAAGCGGCCACCATGGCATTCGTAGAACCATCTTCGTTATACGTCGCAATCACCAATGTAGGCTGCGGGTACAAGTAAGCTTTAACACCGAAATCTTTGCGCATTGTTCGCTCCTTTTTAAAATTTTATCGGCCTTCCCTCAGTCTGAACGCCACGCAGGCGATGTCGACGACACGCGGGAGGCTCATTTCGCGGCTCATGCCCTGCGGCAAGTTGCGGAAGCCCACATTCTGGATTTTTTCGTAAAGTTTCTGGATAGTCACGGCAACAGAATCGCCGGCGTTCGATGCATCGGACGATTCCGAATTGCTGGCGGCGTTCTGCAATAGGTTCAAAAGTACAAAGCCCGCACCCAGGCGCTGCTGCTTATCGACAAGCGTGTTGAGGCGCGATGTGTCGGACACGAGGAACCCGATTTGCAACAAAGTATCGCCCGAAAGCTTCACCTTGACTTGGCGCTCGACCGCAGAGGTGGGGCGCACCGATTTTTGCAAGGGTTGCATGTAGCCTACAAACGGGCGTGCGCTTGAAACAGCGGCTGTGGATTGCTTCGCTTCGCTCGCAATGACGTGTAAGGATTTACTGCGTGGGAGCTTGCTCACACATTGGGAATCCGCTTGGTCATGCGCTTGCGCAATGACGTTCTTTGCGCATTCGGCCTTGTAGTTTGCCATGATGACGATGTTGTCGGCAAGGTCGAGGTAGTCGCCGCAAGCACCAGCCACCAGAATAAAACTGTAGCCCTGTGCCGAAATTTCACGGATGCGGTCAGTCAGCGGAATCAGCGGTTCGCGGTCATCGCCCAAGAGCTTGCGCACGCGAATATCGCGAATCAAGAAGTTCACCGCCGAGGAATCTTCGTCGATCAGGAACGCCCTGGAGCCTGCTTCCATAGCTTCGAGTAAATTCGCGGCTTCGCTGGTAGAGCCCGACGCCGAAAGCGTATTGAAATTCTTGGTCGAAACGCCGCCCGGCAAGTCGCGCACGAACTGCGACAAGTCTGTACCGCGTACGCTGCGGCCGTCTTCGACACCCACGCGGAGTGCCGATTCGTCAATCACGATTCCTTCGCGGCCATCGCCCGGAATATGCGGGTAGACTGCGCGGGTCAACGCCTGCAGCAAAGTCGACTTTCCATGGAAGGCGCCACCCGTAATCACGGTGATTCCCTTCGGGATTCCCATGCCGCGAATTTCGCGACCGCACACATTCAAAGTCACCGCCATCTGTTCGGGAGCGGTAAACGGCACCGCGCCTTCGAGCGGCAATTCGCTCAAGCCAGAAGCACGCGGAAGCACTGCACCATCGGGCACGAATGCACACAGCCCGCGGCTTTCAAGCTGGGCCAAAATCTCCTTGCGTTCGGCGAGCACGCGGAAATGTTCCTGCAATGCGGCCTCGTCAGACTTGCTGTAATAAAGACCTGCCGACACCAAGTCGGGCAAAACCATCGTCAAAATTTCAGCGGCAACTTCGGCCTGAATCTTGCGGCCATCGCCCGGAAGCCTTACCTGCAAGCAGGCCCGGAGCTCGCCGTTGTCAATCCACAGAGAATTTCGCACCAGCATCTCGGGTCCAGCCGTATCGAATAGGATTGCGGCATCTTTATCCGGATACTTTTCTTTAACCAGTCGCGAAAGCTTGCGGTGCAAGAAATCGCTCAGCGCCAAGCGGCGTTCAAACGAGCCGCCCCATTCGCCCGCATAACCGAGCATCGAAAGATTCGCCTTGATCACGACTCTAGAGGCCGGCGCATACGGGTCTCCCTGCACATGTAGGAATTCCAGCGCGAAATCGCCAAAATCCCATGGTTTGTCTGCCAGGGACTTGTAAAGACCGTAATTTTTGCCGTTTAAAGTGCGAATTTTCTGGTAAAGGGCTTTCATATGTACTGAAAAGTAGTTTTTAATACAGGTTAATAAATAAAGTATCCAAACTTTTGCATAAAAAAAATTTAAATTCCATAAAAACTTTATATTTTTAGAACAAACAAACAGGAGAAATCCATGAAAAAGCTTTACATTTTCGCGCTTTTGGTCGCATTCCTCTTTACCGCCGCCGTCGCTGACGACGATCCACCTCCGCGCGGTAAGGCCGCTACCATCACCATCATCACCAACCCGCCTAACAGCGACGTGTTCCTCGGTGGCGAACCTCTCGGCAAGAGCCCCATTGAAAACGCAAGCGTCAAGTCTGGCCGCCAGACCCTCGTGGTGATTGACCAGGGTTACGAACTGGTGAACCAGCGCGTGAACGTTTGGCCGGGTAACGACAAGCGTAACGTGTTCGACTTCGGCACCAAGATTCCTAAGGGCAACATCAAGGTGACCACCATCCCGGGCAAGTGCATCATCTACATTGACGGCGACAATGCCGACAAGACCGACGGTGCAGCACTCACTATCAACAACCTTGACGCCGGTGACCACGTGGTTCGCGCCGAATGCTCCAACCGCAAGTCTGCTGAAGCACTCGTGACCGTGAAGGGCGAAGAAACGGTCGAAGTGACCCTCGACGCTTCTGGCAAGAAGAAAAAGTAATTTCTCTCTCAGTGGTTTATGCCATTAGGCTTCCGACTCTAAGTCGGAGGCTATTTTATTTATATTTAAAGGCAGATTCATATCCGGAGTATTTATGAAACGCCTCCTATTATTCGCTGTATCTGCACTATTGCTTTGTTCTTGTGCAAACAAGTCCCTTACCCGCTATGAGACCCTGGCTCCTGTCCTTAAAAAAGAGGGTTTCGAGGGAACGATTGCCAAAATCGAAAAGAAAAAAGACGACATTTACGGCGAAAAAAGCGCCTTCCTCTACCACTTTGACGAAGGCATGCTTTATCATTATGCCGGCAAAAACAAGGAAAGCATCAAGCACTTTGAACAGGCCGAAAAGATCTACGAAGACCTATACACCAAGTCTGTCACCAATGAAGTCGCAGCCATTGCCACCAACGACAACATTCGCCCCTACCGCGCCCGCCCCTTTGAAGTGCTGATGATGTACCAGTACCAGATCCTGAACTACCTCGCCATTGGCGACTTAGACGGGGCACTGGTGGAAGTCCGCAGGGCACAAATCGCCTCGGAAGCCCTTTACCAGAAAGACAAGGAAAAGGTGAACGACAACGGTTGGTTACGTTACCTGAGCGCCATCGTTTATGAAATGGCAGGCGAAGAAGATGACGCCGCCATCGCCTATCTGAAAGCAGCCAAGGCCTTCGAAGAAGGCAACGTGAAAATGCCCAAGGAAGTTTGGGAATACATTAACGAAAGCCTTGTCAAGATGGACCGCGCCGACGACCTGAAGGGTCTTAAGACCGAAACCCTGACCCAGACTCCCAAGGCCACGGAAGCCCGCGAAAAAGGCCAGGAAATCATCGTCGTGGGTTATGCGGGCCACAGCCCCATTCTCGGCGAAATGTACCTGTCCGGAACCTACGTAAGTGGTACCGCCCTGAACCTCACCTATAAAGACGGCAAGACAGGCAAGATTAATTCATTCACCGTATTCGCACCCCCTGTCGCAGGCGCAGGCAGCAACACCTTCCACGTGGGCTTCGCGCTCCCCCAGAAGAAGGAACTGCCCCAGCGGACCAGTTTATTCAGCGTGAATCTGGATGGCAAGATGCGCGTCTCGCCTGAAAAAGTAGCCGATATCGATTCTGAACTCGAACAGAACATGAATGACGAAAATACCACCACCATGGTTCGCACGGCGACCCGCGTGGTGCTCCGCACCATCGCCGCCCAAAAAGCCAAAAAAGCGACCAACACCGGCAACGGCCTCCTGGACCTGGTGAAAAATATTGCCGTAGACGTGGGCCAGAGCCAGCTGGAGCAGGCAGACCTGCGCATCGGCCTGTTCATGCCCAATACCATCAACGTGACTCGCATTCCGGTAACAGAGGGCTCACATCAGGTTAATGTATCTGCCTTGGGAGCCCACGGACAGATTGTCGGGGAATACAAACTGGACAATGTAGTGGTCAAAAAAGGGCAGAAAAAGCTGGTCGTCGTTCCTGCTATAGAATGATTTTAAGTATTTTATGCAAATAATAGTATCCGCTTTTTGAAATATTAATGTAATTTCAAGAGCAAACGTTTCAAGGAGTACTCATGAACTTTAAAGCTTTAATCGCTGCTGGCGCGCTGCTCGCCACACAGTCCTTTGCCATTGTGGGCTTAGGCTTCCACTATGCACCCGGTTTTGGCACCAAGATGAAGGCTGCTGAACCGGCAACCATCGCAGATAAAGTTCTGTTGAGCCACGAAGGCTTCGATGGTACGATGCAGGGCTTTGGTTTCAAGGCCTGGGTCGACATTCTTCCCATTATCGACATCGAAGCGACCCTCAACATCCAGTTCGGCTCCTACGACGCTTCTCTTTGGGTCGAAAATCCGGCCGACGGATCCGTAAGCGAAATCCCTCTCGAAATCGAATTGGGCGGAACCCCGTTCGGTAAGGCCAATCCGAAATTTGTCGCCATGACCGGTGACCTTTCCATTACCTACCCCATCACGTTCCTGCCGATTATTCGCCCCTACATTGGTGGCGGTCTCTCTTACCACCTGAACAGCTTCGTCCTGAACCAAAAGTTCGCAACCAGCTTCATTCAGCCGAATACTCTCGACGAAGTTGCAAAAATCGTGACGGATCCTGAAACGGACAACGAGACCAAGGCTCAGCTGCTCCAGGGAAAGGGCGAAGAAATGAAGACCCAGATTCAGGACAAGGCTCTTGATGAAGGCCTCAAAACCAGCATCGGCGGTCACATTCTGGTCGGTACACGCGCAAAGCTCCCGATTATCCCGATTGCAGCATACGCTAACTTCAAGTACTACATTGGTGGCGACTATCCGGATGAAATCGACGCCGGCAACATGACCGTCGAACTCGGTATCGGACTTGCTATTTAATAAACACTCCCTAGGTAAATAAATGACGACTGAAAATACAAGCACTACTAAAATTCTTATCATCGAAGATGAAATCGCAATTGCCGAAGGTTTGATTGACCTCTGCAAGCTGAACGGATACAACGTCAAGCACTGCGCCGACGGCGAAAGCGGCCTTGCCGAAGCCCTCACCAAGCAGTACAACCTGGTTCTTTTGGACTTGATGCTCCCGGGCATGGATGGCTTCACTGTTTGCGACAAGATCCGCGAACAGGACAAGAGCCTCCCGATTATCATCCTTTCTGCTAAGAACGCCGATGACGACATCATCAACGGACTCAAGTACGGCGCCGACGACTACATCCCGAAGCCGTTCTCCGTCCCGATGCTTTTGGCCCGCATCGATGCAGTGCTCCGCCGTAGCCGTCAGACTATGGAAAACGAAGGCAAGCTTGTCGCTGGCAGCCTGCGCGTGAACTTCCGTGAATACACCGGCACCCGCGGTACCGAAGAACTCGCCTTTACCCGCAAGGAAATCGAAATTCTCGAATACCTGTGGCGCAACCGCGACCACGCCGTACCCCGTTCCGAACTGCTCCGCAAGGTCTGGGGTTACGAAAACGCAGACTCCGTGGACACCCGCACCGTGGATATCCACATTACCAAGCTCCGCAAGAAAATCGAAGACGATCCCTCGCATCCGAAACTCTTGGTGACCTTCCGCGGTGAAGGCTACCAGATGCGTTCTGCACCCGAATGCGACAAGTAAAGCTGAAAGAAGTTCTTTCGTACATTAAAAAACACCAGGCAATCATCACAGAACGCCTGGTGTTTGTTTCCATTTTCTTGGTCATCGCAATTCCCCTGACCATCTTGTTTATCAAGACTTACGAGCAGTCTGCTGCCCTGGAAGAAAAGAAAATAGAAGAACGGATCGACGCCGCTTACGAAAGTCTTCGCTTACGCCTATCGTCGGACTTCAATATCGAAAACAGCCGCTCCTACAAGGACTACGGCATCCTGAACTCCATTACAGTGATCGGCGGTAACAGCCGACTCTTCTCGGAGTTCTTCTCCTTCCCGGACTCCAGTGGACCCTACTGCGACTTCGACTCGCTGTATCGGCAGTGCCGCAAGGGCTTGCTCGGGCATTTCCAGATTTCCCATAGCGGAGAACTCCTGACGCCCTTCTACCCCGACACCAGCACCGGTATCGGAAAGTCCATGTGGGACAACTTCTCCTTCGACGACCAGGAACAGCGTAAAAAGACCCGCGACCTGATCCAGTATCTACTTATAAAGTTGGACATTCGGAACGGGCTTCCCAAGCGCACGGTGCAGACCGTGGACTCCACCGAAGCCATCGACCAACTTTATGACGAAATTCCGGACTTGCAGATTCCTACCCGTGTAGAAATGACATCTGAAGAAGAAGCCCTGACCTACATGGCCGAAACTGCGAAGAACGACACCACCATCGCCCCCGACATTCCCGTATTTACCGGTAGCAACACCAACGTCAACATTACCGACCTGAAGATTCGGATGACGTCGGACTACATCGTGTTCTTCCGCACGATCTATATCGGTATGCTTCCGATTGTGCAGGGTTTCGTGGTAGACAAGTCGATTTACCTGAACTACATGACCCAGGAAGAACAGCTGGCCTATGCCAAGCTGCCCTATGCCATCGAACTGGTCTACGAAGATACCATACTCCTGACCATCGGCAAGAACAGCGCCGAATACGAATTGAGGACCAAGCGACCGCTGCCGCCGCCTTACGACAAGATCGTCTTCAAGATGTACTCCAGCGAAATCAGCGGATCTGCAGACTTGACGATTCTGTTTAGCGGCTTGATTCTCTTGATCGTGGTTGCAGTCTGCCTGATTACCATTTACCGATTCACCCAAAGCAAGGTGGCCCTCGCCGCCAAGCGTCAGGACTTTGTATCGGCAATCACCCACGAACTCAAGACCCCGCTTACAGCCATCAAGATGTATGCGGAACTTTTGCAGAATTCCTGGGTAGCAAGCGAAGAAAAGAAGCAACGCTATTACGGACAAATCGCAAGTGAAGCAGACCGCCTTTCGCGCCTGATTCAGAACGTTCTTAACTTGTCTAAACTCGATGGTAACCGCTGGAACGTACAGCTTCGCAAGGAACGCCCGAAGGCTGTCCTTGACGACTTTATAGCCACTTACAGCAAGAACATCGAAAAGCAGGGATTTGAACTTACGGTTTCTACGGACACCGATGCCGACAACGTGGCGCTCCTGATTGACCGCGACGCCGTGATGCAGATTCTGATGAACCTGGTGGACAACTCCCTCAAGTTCTCGAAGAATGCAAGCTACAAGATGATCAGCATCGAACTCCGCGTGAACAATGGCGACATGTACCTTGCCGTGCGCGATTACGGCCCCGGCATTCCCGCTTCTGAAATGAAGAAGGTGTTCCAGGAATTCTACCGCGTCGAAAACGAAATGACTCGTTCTACAAGCGGTACGGGTATCGGCCTTTCCATGGTGAAAAAACTTTGCACTCTCACCAACATGAAGATCGAAATCGAAAATGCCGGCCCAGGTCTCAGAACCAAGATTCACTTCCCGCCGCTGGACATTTAATAATTACGAAATTTGACAAATCCCAATAAATATTTAACAAGCTTTGTAAAGAACGCCCTGGATTTAAATCCGGGGCGTTTTAAGTAACATTTATCTAAATAAAATATTTCATCGCGGCTGTCCAATTTTTAGTATTTTTTAGGGCGCCTAGATGTATTCTAAAGGCAAAATGAGGAGCATGCCATGACTCAAGAAGACATTCTAAATAACCCGGAAAAATACGACCTTTCCATTGAAACCGTTGGCAAGGGAACATTGAAATCTCCCATGAAGGGAGTTCCGTTTGTGTCGGAGTCTGATCGAGTAAGCCTTACAGCAGATGTAGCGCGCATCAAAGATTTTTGCGAACGCGGTATAGCAATCCCGTCGCTGGAAGCGGCAGGCCCTCGCGAAACGATTTTCCACGACCCCGCCTGGACACGCGCAGGCATTGTGACCTGCGGAGGCCTCTGCCCCGGTCTTAACAACGTGATCAAGGGTCTTGTTCAGGTGCTGTGGTTTGACTACGGCGTTCGAAACATTTTCGGCATTCCCTACGGCTACCGCGGCCTGAACCCGGCCTACGGTTATTCTCCGATGATCTTGAACCCCGACGTGGTAGACGCCATTCAGGAAGACGGCGGCACCATCCTCGGAAGTTCTCGCGGAAACCAGGATGCCAAGGTCATGGTCGACACCCTGATGCGCCTCAACATCAACGTGCTGTTCTGTATCGGCGGTGACGGTACGCTCCGCGGCGCCCACGATATCGCTGAAGAAATCAAGAAGCGCAAGCAGCCGATTTCGGTGATTGGCATCCCGAAAACAATCGACAACGACTTGAACCTGATCGACCGAACCTTCGGTTTTGAAACCGCCGTGCTCAGCGCGACCGACGTGATTACCAGCGCCCACAACGAAGCAAACGGCGCCTTTAACGGCCTTGGCCTTGTAAAGCTCATGGGTCGTGATTCTGGCTTTATTGCCGCCTACGCAGCACTTGCTACAACGGTGGTGAACATTTGCCTAGTGCCCGAAGTACCCTTTACGCTCGATGGACTCTTTAAGGCTCTGGAAAGCCGCTACAGCAGCGGCAAGACGCATGCCGTGGTGACCGTTGCCGAAGGTGCTGGCCAGGAACTGTTCAAGGACCAGCCCGAACGCAGGGACGCAAGCGGAAACATCTTGAAGAACGACATTGGCGAATTCCTGACAAGAAAAATCAAGGAACATTTCGACAAGGTCGGCAAAGAAATCAATATCAAGTACTTTGACCCGAGCTACATGGTGCGTAGCATTCCGGCTCAAGGTACCGATGCCATTTTCTGCTTCCAGCTCGCCGAAGCCGCCGTACACGCCGGCATGGCAGGCAAGACCGACATGGTCGTGGGCAGCATGAACAACGCCTTCTCGCACGTGCCTATCGAATACGCCGTCAGCGAACGCAAGAAGATTAACCCGAACGGAGCGCTGTGGCACGCCGTTCTCGGAATCACACGTCAGCAGGATTACTTCTCCGGTAAGGGGAAGGGGAAGTAACCCTTAGCAGCCTTCTTGACTTTGGCATATAGGCCAAAGTCAAGGAACCAACTGTCAGGACAAACAAAGAGGAAACAAAAAGCAATGCTTAAGCAAGAAGACAAGGTGTTAATTCGCACTGCACTTATGGAATATCGCTATCTTTTATTCAAGACCTATCATGGCACCGACGACGAGAAAACCCGGATTGCCCAGGTGAATAAAGTTCTGCAGAGTTGGAAAGTGTAGTTTTCGACTGAAGGGGAAAATGAAAAAAATCTTGGTACCATTGCTGACGCTTGCTTTATGCGGGACAAGCCTAGCGAACGAAGATCTTCGCACGGCGGATTCCTGTTACGCAGCTCGTGCTGAACGTGCCGTTGGCGACAAAGCAAACGCCAAAAATGCAAAGCTCATGATTGAAAGCTATCACAAGGCCATGAGCGACCCCGCTGTCGAAGAACGTGCCACCGAAGGCTATGTCAGAAGCTTGTTTTTCTCGTTCCGGTTTGTACACTTCGAAAAGCACCAGCGCAAGGCGAAGCTGGACAGCCTGAAAACCATAAGCGAAGCCGCATACCAGAAATTCCCGAAGAATCGGGAAATCGCCCATGTGTACGCCAGCGCCCTTTCCATGTGGGGAAACGAACGCGGAGCCCTCACTTCAGTCAAAGAAGGGGTCGCCACAACCGTCCGCGACGTGGCGATTATGGCCGAAGACTACCAAGTACTCGGACGTGCCCACTTTGTTCTACCCTATGTGCCACTGGTGCTTTCATGGCCCGACAAGAAACTTGCCGACAAGTACCTGAGTCTCGCCCTAGAAAAGAACCCGAGAGATCTGTACAACTATTACTTTTTGGCAGAACTGCGCTTTGACCAAAAACGCTACGCAGACGCCCTGAACCTCATTGACCGCGGCCTTTCTCGCGGAGTGCGCACCAACTTCTTCCTCGAAGACAAGCGCGGACGCTGGCAGCTCAAGGAACTGCAGAAAAAAATCAACGCAAAACTCGATAAGAAATAACGAAATTCTTTGACGAAAAATATAAAGCAAGAAGGCCGCACCACCCAAGGTGCGGTCTTCTTTTTGCCGAGAGAGAATAAGCGGTCTAGAGTTCGGGATTAGAGCCCAAGGTCGATAGCGTTGGCCTTGCCACGGCGCACACCCCACAGGAAGTCCTGGGTGCGGTTGACAATGGTCTTGCTTCCTACCTTGATGCGGTATTCAAGTCTTGCGATGTACACGCCGGTAGAAGCCAGTCTTCCGTTCTTGGCGCGCATGTTCCAGGCGAGGAACAGTTTGCCGTTGTTGTCGAGACAGGTTCCTTGACCATTGTTCTTGAACACTTCGTCGTTGCAGGTAATGGTATTGGAATTGTTGTTGACGAACTCACCCAAGCTAGAGTAATACGTGGCGCTGTAGTAGAGTTGCGTGGTTTCAGCAAGTTCCTGCACAATTTGCTTGATATCCGATTCCTGTCCACTCTTGAACTTGCGGAGATTTTCTGGAGTCAATATTCCATTCTTGTAGGCGTCAACCACAATCGGGTCTAGACCGTATTTATCTTCTGCTTCGCCAATGGACATACCAGCTTGAATTTCAGCAAAGATCTGTTCAATCGTGACTTTGCGGGTGGAATCGTCCGCGTCAGTGTAAGTTCCCTGCAGTGCTTTCGAAATTTCTGTAATCTCGTTTTCCACAAGTTCGGCCATGTTCAAGTCGCCCAAGAAGTGACCCTGCGTTCCATACACAGCTGCAGCTTGTTCAGCAGTAAGGACCGAGGGATCCTGGATGATTCTCGGAACGGTTGCATCTTCGCTCCGGATAATTTCCCTTGCGTTGCTGAAAGCCGGGGAAGACGGATCCAAGGTTACGACTCCGGGGCTCGTGACATTCACCTTCTGTTCGCCGGTGATGCGCACCCAGGGGTTATTCACGTGGGCAGGCACATTCAACAGGTCGTAGGCGATAGTAACAATCGGCGGTGGAGTAAAGCGAACCGAGTCACCCACAGCCGGGATGAAGTCTTCGTCGGAACCCTTCGGGAAAATCAGTTTCCACTGGTTAGGTTCTTCAACAGAAATGTCGCTTGCGGACTTCACTGCGGTGCTCATGATGCCGTTTTTCCATACGTGGAAACTGAACAAGTCAGAAACCTTATCGTTGTCAAGAATACCTTCGCTGAAAGTCAAAAGGAGCTGCGTGTTACCATCGCGCATGTAAGAGACTTCTGCTTCGGTAATGACAGGGCCAATCCTATCCTGGAGCTGTCCTTCGGCCGGGAATATGGACCTGTTACCGTTATCGATATAAGTGTACCAAACCCTGATCTGCCCGGTATAGGGTTTTTCGATACCACCCGTAAAGATAGAGGTTCCAAAACCGCCGTCCTTAGCGACAACCGACGCCTCGGTAGAACCTTCACGATAAATAGTTTCGTAGGCGGTATTGAACATCGTGCCGAAGGTAAACTTGGCAGAGTCCAGGGAGTTTTTCCCGCCCAATTTTCCGTCGAACTGGATCCAGATACTGTCGCCTCGTCCATCGCCATTGCGGTCGTAGATATAAGCGGTCTGGATTTGCGGTACAGGCGGCAAAGCAAAGTTGATACCAGTCCAAGTAGCAGTATTGGCAGAAGCCTGGCCCTTCACATAGAGAATACCGCCCCATACTTCGCCTACGGCCTTCACGTAGAACGAACCCTTGTAGTTCTGAAGCTGTATTTCGGTAATGGGATTACCAAGGGAATCGCAAGGAACCAAATTGGCGTCGTTGGTGGAGGGGTAAACCGTTTCGTTGGGGTTAGCCCAATCATCGGCATACTGCACATAGACCTTGTAGGACTGTCCCACCCACATGGTATCCTTGGACATACTCAACTGGTATTGAGTGCTGTTGACATTTTCACCCAGCACGGTTCCTGCAGCATCGATATAAACCAGTTTCGGAAGATCGTAGGCGCCCACTACAAAGTAAACGTCCTTGTGCTGGGAGTTGTCGGACTTGAGCGTTACGCGGATGAAGTAGGTTCCCGGAGCAAGCCCGTGATTTTTCTTGATTTCTTCCTTGTTTACGTCGAAGCCATCGAAAGTACTGTTGACGGTAATACCGCCGAACCAGAGACCTGCGGAATCAAGTTCCACACCGTCGTCGGGCAGATTCCCGCCGAAGAGGGTGAATACGGATTCGCCGCGTTCAAGAGAAAGCTCCGTTTCCCCGTTTCCGAAATCACAGGCGAGTTTACTCTTACGAACTCTCTGCCAGATTTCTCTGCCAATCACGTTCGGGTCATCCGAAGCGTTCTTGAGCAAGATGTTCGCTTCAGTCTTAAGGTCGATGGATGTATGCATGCGGAAGTTCGAAGAACTGGTATGACGTTCGGCATAGAAAATATGGAACGGATAGGTTTCGCCTTCCTTAAGTCCCAAGGTGTCTAAGTTGACGGCACCGCGTACCTGGGCATGCTGACCACCAATATCCACCACCAACTTGTTGTTGATGAACACCCACACGTCGTCATCACCCAAGAAATCGAAATACTGACCCGGCACGTATTCGAACGTTGCCTGAATCTTCATGGTAAAGCCGAAGTTATGGTTCCTGTTGTCGCTACCGCCGCGCAACTGATCATAGTAGGGGTTCAGGACTGTACTGTCCTCGTCGAGATACTTGAAGTCATCCAGAAGGAACATGCCGCCGCGGTTCGCTTCGTTACCCTTCGAAATGGCGTCCTTCGAAATTTCGGCAAGCCAGAAACCTTCATCGTCCATGGAGATGTAGAGGTCGCGGCAAGTCATGTTGGTGTATTGGTTGCCTTGTGCGTCTGTGGCGAGAACTTCGGGCAAGAACCAGCTATCCAAATGGTCGGTAATCTTACAATTGGTCGGGAACGGCGTTGCACTTACAGGGACTCCGTTGGGGCCCAATTCCGGAGCAACCATACCGAGCATGGGGCTACCGCTACAGCCACCAGAACCGAAGTCTGCGCTAACACCATTTGCGGGGTTTCCGTTACGTCCTTCTCCATCTCCATCACCACCGCTACCGTGCAGCCAGTCGAACATCATGACCGGAAGTTTTTTCAAGGGGCAATCGCCCAAAATGCCTGCAGGGCGCTGGGAGTAAACATCAGGGGCACCTTCCTGGTTGCCCTTGACCCAAATGGTATCGCTAAGGGCAGCTACGGAATCGAGGCTGATTGCGTTACCAGAAGTCGGTTCGACCTTGGTAAGTCCATTTGCGTCAACAATATTTCCGCCAATGGTCTGCTTGAAGTAAACAGTGAAACCTTCACTCGGAGCGTTGACAGCCTTGCTTGTGATAAACCAGCCGCAATATTTATCCATTGCGGACATCGTAGAAATAGAATCGCCGTTCAAGAATAAAATGGCGTTGGTATTGGACCAAGGAGTAAAGAAGGCAATGTACTTTCGGCCATTTGTGACGTTTCCTGGATTTTGGGGATTGTCACCCGGACCACCGGGGTTGTCTCCTGGGCCGCCCGGTCCACCGGGATTTCCCGGACCGTCGTTTTGACCGTCGATAGTAGCGGTCATTCTGTACCGATCAATGGTAATGGTAACGCCTGCGGACGTTGTTTCCTTGAACAAATTTGCCGAAGTAACGTAGGCAGATGGATTCTGGTTCGTAGAAGAACATCTATCACTTGTGTAGAAGTCGATGCGGTAGTTGGTAACATCTTCCGCTTCGAACGAAATGCCTCCTTCGGGAACTGCGGTACAGGTAACGACATCCGTACTCCGTCCTCCTGGCATCTGTGATTGAATTCTTATTCTATAGTAAAGAGTCCTATCGGTCTCATTTGTAATATTGACAGAATAAACTGCGGACATCGCCGCAGTCGCAAAGAAAGCGAGCAACCAGATTGCTCTCTTAAAGAAATCGCACCTCATCCACATCTCCTAGGGGCAAAAGCCCATATATATAAGCACTTATATGTCTCATGTTAGAAATAAATTTTTTTTCCCAAAAAAACAACACGGCATTTTGAAAATGCCGTTAATTATGGTTAACAATTGTGTAAAATTCGTGTTTTTTGGGGAATTTCCCCCAGGTATGGGGTGAAATTTCCCAAAAATTTGGACTAAAGGCCTAAATCAATAGCGTTTATCTGGCCCCTACGCACGCCCCACAAGAAATCCTGGGTGCGGTCGATAATGACCTTGGTATTCACCTTGACGCGGAATATGAGGCGCGCAATGTATACGCCAGTGGATGCCAATCGGCCTTTATTGGAACGCATGTTCCATGCCAAGAAGAGGCGGCCATCGCTATCGAGGCAGTTTTTCTTGCCCCCCTCCTTGAAGATGTCGTCATTACAGGTAATGGTTCCCGAATGCCGGTTGATATAGTGCCCCAGGCTGGAATAGTAAATCGATTCGTAACGCAGTTCGGTCCTGTCGGCAACGGCACTTACGATCTTTTGGATGTCTGCCGGAGTACCTCTCTGGTAGTATTGCAGGTTTTCGCTGGTCAAAAGTCCGTTTTCATAGGCGTCCACAATGACTTCGCTCAAGCCGAATTTTTTCTCGGCTTCACTGATCGACATTTCGCCTGTCTCCACGGATTTGAGGATTTCTGCAAGGGTATAGGACTTGGCAGGAACACCAGTTTCTTCTTCGGCCTCTTCTTCGTCTTTGTCTTTATAGGTCGATTTGGTGGGATCCTGAACGGCCTTCACGATTTCGGCAATTTCGTTTTCCACAAGTTCGGCCATGTCCAGGTCACCCAGGTAATGACCTTGGGTGCCATAGATGGCAGCCACTTGATCAGCCGACATGGAGGTTTCGGTTGTAACAAGCTTGGGAACGGTAGCGTCCTTGCTTCGTATAATGACGCGTGCGCTGTCGAAGGCATCTGATTCGGTAGAGAGGCTTACGACCTTCGGGCTTGTGACAGTTACCTTCTGTTCGCCGGTAATGCGTACCCAGGGGTTATTTTCATGAGGGCCGACATCGACAAGGTCGAGGGCCATTCCCAACTGTGACGGAGGCGTAAAGCGCACGGAATCGCCTACGCTAGGAACGATATCTGATTCCAGTGCCTTCGGGAAAATCATTTTCCACTGATTTGCCGGAGAAGTCGAGAAGTCGCTTGCACTCTTGATGATGGAATCCTGCCTACTGTTTTTCCAGCAATGGAATCGGAACAGTTCGCTGTTGGCGTCTGTATCGTTAATTCCTTCGCTAAAGTCGAGAGTCAGCTGGGTGTTACCATCCTTAAGATACTTGACTTCGGCGGCAACAATCACGGGGCCAACCTTGTCCGTGAGGGATCCGTCCACCGGGAATATGGATGTCTTTCCAGTGGAATCAGTGTAGGTGTACCAAATGGCGATGTTGCCGGAATAAGGTTCCGTGGCGCCACCGGTAAAGATTTCGGAGCCAAAACCATCACCCGCTGCGGTTACAGAAATGTTAATGTCACCAACATTATAGCGATCGGCCTTATAGGCAGTCTTGTTGGTTTTATAGTTCTTGTCGAAGGTATCTTCAAAAAGGAACTTGACCGAATCGATAACGCTGTGTGCATCGATGGGCTTGCTCAGCTTGATCCAGATGCTGTCGGCGCGTCCGTCACCGGTGTGGTCAAAGATATAAGCCGTTTCAATTTGCGGAACGGGAGGTACCTTGATATTGATTTTTTCCCAGTGGATTTCTTTGTTCTTGGCACCTGCAGTGCTAAGGGTTAGCGTTCCGTTAATGACTTCGTCGGTTGCCTTGATGAAGAAGCTTGCGCGGCCTTCCATCAAGACGACTTCGGTAATGGGGTTCCCCATGGAGTCGCAGGCTACCAGGTTCGGCGTAGAGGTGGCAACCTTAACGGCAATGCCGCTATAGATGCTTGCCCATTCTTCGACGTACATGACGTATACGGGGTAAGACCTTCCGGCCCACATGGTTTCATTCTTGTCCAGATTGATGGGCAAGGAATCGCTGGAAATGTCACGGCTCAATTCATCGCCAAAGGCGCCCCAGTATTCCGTATAGTTTATCGTATCCTGTGTATCAAAGTCTACGATAAAGTAGGTGGAATCCTTGACGCTTGCAAAGGCCAGGTTCGGCAATTCGTAGGGATCGATGGTAAAGGGGATGTCCTTGTATTCGTCCGGGTTGCTCTTGAGGCGGACGCGAATGTAGTAGTTGCCGGGAGGCAGCGCCTGGGCCTTGGTAATGGCCTTGACATCAATGGTTACCGAAGTGAAGTCATTGGTCACGGTAATGCCGCTATAATAGGCGGAGTCCAGAGTCTTGAGGGCGACGCCGTTCTTGTCGAGGCTGCGGCCGAACAACACGAAGTTGGACGGACCCGGAACGGTGTCCTGCAATTCAGGGCTAGACGAGAAATCGCAAGCGAGGGCTCTTTTGCGAACAATCTCCCAGACATTCTTCTTGATGAGTTTGGGATCGCCTGTAGGAATATCTTGCAAGAACATGCTTCCTTCGGCCTTCAGGTCTATGGAGGTTCGCATCTTGAAGTTCGATTCCACTTTGTGGCGTTCGGCGTAGAAAATATGGAAGGGGTAAGTTTCGCCTTCGGTCAGTCCCAGCTTATCCAGGTCGACATGGCCTTCAGCGGCATGGTGCTGACCACCGATATCTACGACCAGTTTGTTGTTGATGAATACCCACACATCGTCATCGCCCAGGAATTCGAAATACTGGCCCTTCACGTATTCGAACTGGGCCTGGATCTTCATGGTGAAACCATAGTTGTGAGTGCCCATTTCGATACTGTCTAGGCCGCCGTCTGTAATGGCAACTTTTCCGCCATTGATGTTGTCGAACATCGGGTTCAAAACGGTCTTGGCGGAATCCAGATACTGGAAATCATCCAAGAAGAACAGGCCTCTTTCCTGGCTGTCCTTATTCTTCTGGCCGAGCCAGAAACCGTCATCCGTCAGGGTCAATTCCAAGTCGCGGCAGGTGGCGTTGGTGTAGGAATTTCCGGCAGCATCGGTTGCAACCACTTCGGGCAGGAACCAGTTGCCCAAGTGTTCGGTTGTCTTACAGCCGCTGGGGAAGTTCGCGGCGGGAACAGGTACGCCGTTCTCGCCCAGTTCTTCTTCTACCATGCCTTTCATGTAGCCGATCCTATTGTCGGCCTGGGCGTTGCTTCCCTTGCATCCGCCTGTACCGAAGTCCTGGCTGGTGGTGCCGGCTTGAGCTTTAATGTTTTCTTCGTCGCTACCGGTCCCGTGCAACCAGTCAAACATCATGACCGGGAGCTTTTTAATGGGGCAATCGCCCAGTTCCCCAGGGAATTCCGCGGAAAGCTCGGGTTCGCTATACATGGTGGCCAGAATCCAGACTGTATCAGAAATAGAGAGAATGGAGTCCAGAACAATTTCTTGATCTAGGGGTATTTCATCTTTATAGAGACCGTCTTTACCAATGTAATGACCGCCGATGGTTTGCTTGAAGTAGGCGTAAACGTCTTTGGGAGTCAGTACGGCGCGGTATTCGAACCAACCGCAATAGTTCCCGCCTACGGGGGTCATATTGTCGGCCTTGTCGTTAAGCATGATGACCACACCGGTGTTGCTCCAGGGGGCAAGGAAGCGGATGGTCTTTTTGGCGGGCTCCACAATGTTCGGTTTTTCGGTGGTGGTAGTCACCGTTCCATCGGGATTGATTTGTATCCAGATTTCGTAGACAGGCTGATCTTCTTTTCCTTCTTGGTATTCCGGGAAAAGCTGCGAAAGGAACGGTTCATTACCTTGGTTCAGGTAAGTCAGACAGGAGTCCTTTTCTTCGCCACAAAAAGAACCAAAATGCAATTGACGTTTATCAATTGCCGAGGCCTTGAGACGTTCTGCTACGAAATAGATGGTAAATGTACCATCGTCACCTTTGGTCAGGTGCTTATATTTCAAATTGGATTCGTTGTCGGCGTAATAAAGGTTGTTGCCGTCATAAATCACATGGGCTATGGCAACATAGTCCTGCGCAAAGGTGTTCACTACTAAAAGGGTAAGGAATAATACCAAACCCCGGAAAAAGTTTTTGCACTTCATCCGCTCTCTCCATGAAAGTCCCACACACAAGACAACCGATGTAAAAAATAGGTTATTTTACGGATTTCATCTGCAAATATTACTTTACGGTGTGCGTATTTTGTAAGTTTTTGATGGATTCAAGGCAAAATAGTCTTTTTTCCCCCTTTTTATGTCGCCAAAAGGGGGCCTTTTGGATATCAAAATCCTAATTTTTAAAGCGAAATTTAAAATCAACAGGAGTTTTTTATGAATCGAGTGTATCTGGTCGCCTCCGCCAATATGGAAGCCAAAGTCAAGGAAGTCATGGACGCTGTAGCCGCCGCCGGTTTGATCGGTGCTACCTACAAGCCCTGCGTGAACGGAGCCGAAGCCGTGAAGGAACTCAAGGCCCACAATTCCGCCGTGCTCATGGAAAAGATTGCCGCCGACTTCCTTTCGCAGGACTTTGATTCCGTGGATGCCGTGGTAGTGGAAGGTGCACAGGGCATGAGCGACGTGATGGCCCAGAAGTACAACGACTCTCTGGCTACTGCCCTCGATGCAAAGATTTATTCTGACGGCGAAGACGCCGACTTGTTCTGCCCCAAGCGTCTGCTGGCCTGCTGCAAGTGCCTCGCCAAGGATTTGGCTGAAGCCCCGGCCGAACGCAAGACCAGCCAGGCCATGTTCCGCGCAGGCCTTTTGCTCAAGGCTTCCAAGGCCAAGAAGCGCATCGTGCTCCCCGAAGGTTCTGAACCGCGTACCGTGCAGGCCGCAAAGCTCGTGATTGACCGCAAGATTGCCGTGCCCGTACTCATCGGCAAGAAGGACGAAATCTTTGCTGTGGCCAAGGAACAGGGTGTCGCCCTCCCGGCTGACATTGAAATCATTGAACCGAGCGCCGAACTTGCTGAAAAGTATGTGCCGACTCTCGTGGAACTCCGCAAGTCCAAGGGCATGACCGAAGACCAGGCTCGCGCCGCTCTCGCCGACAACGTGATGCTCGGCACCATGATGCTGAAGATGGGTGAAGTCGATGGCCTCGTTTCCGGCGCCATCCACTCCACCGCCGACACGCTGCGCCCCGCGCTCCAGGTCATCAAGTGCGCTCCGGGCGTGAAGTCCGTGAGCTCCGTGTTCTTCATGTGCATGCCGGACAAGACCTACATTTACGGTGACTGCGCCATCAACCTGAATCCGACCGCCGAAGAGCTCGCCGGCATCGCCATGCAGTGCGACGACACCGCGAAGGCCTTCGGCCTCCCCAGCCGTGTCGCCATGCTCAGCTACAGCACCATGAACAGTGGCAAAGGCCCAGATGCAGACCTCGTGCGCGAAGCGACCAAGATTGTGAAGGAAGCCCGCCCCGAAATGCTGGTGGATGGCCCGCTCCAGTACGATGCCGCCACGACCCCGAGCGTGGGTTCCTTGAAGGCCCCGGGCAGCACCGTCGCTGGCAAGGCAACAGTGTTCGTGTTCCCGAGCCTCTCTGCCGGTAACATCGGCTACAAGGCCGTGCAGCGCAGTGCTCATGGCACCATCGCCATCGGCCCGATGCTCCAGGGCTTGGCCAAGCCGGTGAACGACTTGAGCCGTGGCGCTCTCGTTGAAGACATCGTTTACACGATTGCCCTTACAGCAGTCCAAGCGGGTTAATTAAAAATTTAATTTACATACAAAAGCAAGGACAACTCTATTGAGCGGTCCTTGTTTTTTTTAGAATCCAATCAAAAATTTAATCCCTTATGCAGCGGATAGACAAATAATCCCAGGTATCGTAGTACGTCATTGTCCGCGCCGTCAAGGTCTGTGTTTCAAAAAAAACGCCATTCATAGTATAATCATCATCCGTTCCGCGGCTACTTGTCCATAGCAAAGCAACATAGCCATCATTTTTCTTTCCGCCAAGGCCATTGCTTGCAATCCCTGAAACAGGAATCGGCAGTAAAGTAAAGCCGCAATCGTCCGTTCCATTAGAAAGCTGCCCAGGGTTCAAGGGCATCCATCCGGCAGTTGCCTTAAGGCGAAGCCCGGCACTGTCAACGCCACCAACGCTATTGAAAAGTTCATTCCATTCATTGAGATTTGGCAAATGCCAACCTATTGGGCATGCAACCAGCGCATTCTGCATTCCGTAAATCCGTCCCTTCGACGAGCAAGTATCTTCCGCACACCAAGAGCCGTCATCAAATCTCAAATTTTCAGCCATCCACACTTGATTGCCGATAGTCGTGTACTTGTACACTTGTCCATCTCGTGCATCCGTAAAAGTTCCACGCATGTTTTCTGGGCAGACTTCGGAGGCAACAAACACATCTTCTGCAGATGACCCATTGTCAGAACAAGCCGAGAACAATAATGCAAACAATGCTACGCTAGCAGACAAAATGCTTTTGGTGTATTTCATAATCGTATTCAAAATAATAATTATTGCGAGGCTAATCCGCTTGTTTTTCTACAATCTTTTTATTAAATTAAGCACAATCAGTTTTTGAACCACATGAGTTCTTCAACCTGATATTTTTAGATCGAATTTTAGATAGGCCGACGTTTCGGCCTCCCCCCCCCCTAAGAAATAATGGCACAGGGAGCGTGCTGCAACTGGGCTGAGTTTTTTCCAAAACTCGGTCTTAAACCGTTTTTCTCTATCGAGAAAGCGAGCCCTAAAAGGCAAAAGGACTACATATGACGCTAGAAAATAGTGTACCGGAATTTGCGATTACCACCTCCCGTGAATTTTGGGAACAGAAAACCTACGAAGAAATCAAGAAGCGTACCTATCTTGACCCGCTTTACGATGCCGCGTTCAAAGCGTTCCTGAACGATGAACAGGCCTTGGTCAGTTTCTTGAACGGAGTCTTCCAATTCGAAGGCGAAAATCGCATCACTTCCGTCACCATCAAGAATACGGAAATAAACATCATTTTTCCGCAAGTCAAGACATGCAAACTCGATATCCGTGCAACGACTTCGAACGGATTTTGCATTAATGTAGAAATGCAGAAGGCCAAACACAGTCGTTTTATCGAGCGTATTCTATTGCAGCATAGTGCGTTTATGCTCCAAAGCAAGTACGAATGGGACCAGGAATTCCTCAAGAAACCAACAAAAGAACTCACCGATGAAGAACGTTCTCGGCGCGAAGCATCCCGTTATGAAATACCGCCTACGTTCGCTATTTGGGTCTGCGATTTTCCGCTAGAAAAACAGGACGAATATCGAGGCACCTGGGCCATCCGCAACGAGAAGGGCTTGACAATCACCGAAAAAGTGAAGTATATTTTATATGATTTAACACGGTTCAACAAGACGCTCGACGAAATCCGAACCGATGAAGATCGCTGGCTTTATCTGCTCAAGAACGCAGGTTCTTCCAATGACCTTCCCGATTTCGATGACGATGTCATTGCGCAAGCAATAAGGCGCCTTCTTGTGAAAACCGCCTCGGAAACGCTTCTCAAGGAACAGGCAAAGAACATGGTGATGACAGAAGAAGAACTCGATTATCTGGCCTCGCTGAGGGTCCGCGCACGTGCTGAAGGTCATGCCGAAGGTCGATCTGAAGGAAAAAACGAAGGACACGCCGATGCAATCAACGTGTTCAAAGATCTAGGTGTTTCTCCAGAAAAGATTGCTGAAGCAAAAGCAATGCTTGATGCGTTGAATTCTTCGAAATAGTCCTCATTCATCCGTTAATTCCCCTATGAAAAGGCAAATTAACATCTCGCTCACTTGCGCACTTTTTTCAGCCGCACTGTTTTCTGCCTGCGACGACGGTTCATCCGCGCCCGAGGAGCCCGTTGACACCTTCGATGCGGCTGTGGTTTGCCCGGCAGATGGTATGAACGCTTACGGAGAACCGAACCGTGGTACCTTTACCGATGCCCGCGATGGCCAGGTGTACAAGTACACGACCATCGGGAATCAAGTTTGGATGGCAGAGAACCTGAAGTTCGATGCTCCCTATAGCCTGTGCTACGGCAAGATTGATGGGTTTTGCGACACATTTGGAAGGTTTTATTCATTGCATGTAAATGGTGAACTTTTTGATTTATTTGATCAAGAACTGCTAGATACAATCTGTCCTGCGGGTTGGCACGTGCCTTCCGCAGATGAATGGACTCTGTTGGCAAATAATATGGGAGGAGGGGCAGAAGCTATGTCTAGGTTAAAAAGTTCCGATGTTTTTGGAGAACGATACGAGCAAGGTACTGATATTTGTGGATATAATGCCTTGCCCGCTGGATATTGGCTTTTAAATGGAAATGCTTCAGAAGAATATGTCAGTTCTGTTTTTTGGACTTCCACGGCAATAAATATGAATTCCTCTTATGCTGTCGGTTTAAGTTGGAAAGGTATTACCTTTGGAGTAAATCAGCCAAAGATGTCCATTCGCTGCTTAAAGAATTAAATCTAGTTGAAAGCAACTCATAAATACTTCACTATTTTTTATTAAAAAGGAATGCCGCTCAGTAGAGCGGCATTCCTTAATTGCTTTCGCGGCGAACGCAGAACATTTGACATTACACGAACTTGTAGAGGTCGGTAATGTCTTCGTTGTTCTTGTCGTAGAACCAGAACTGGTTGATGTGAGCGTGTTCGTCTTCCACCAGGCTAATGCTCATGCCATGCTTGTATTCCAAGTAGTTGAACATGCGGTTGTGGTCCTTGCAGAGCACGTCGATTACCTGGGCACTTACCACGAGAGTGACTTCGCGGAGCTTACCCTTGGCCTTGGCGCGAGCCATCCAGCGGTCGATCATGCCGAGCGTGGATTCGAGCGTTGCAATGCGGCCATCGCCGTCGCACACCGGGCAGCGTTCGGTCTTTTCGGTCATCAGGTTCACGCGGACGCGCTTACGGGTGACTTCCATGAGGCCAAACTGGCTGATGGGAGCGGGGCTAATCGGGGCCTTGTCGCGGCGAATTGCCTTACGGAATTCGTTATAGACGGTTTCGTTGTCGGCCTCAGATTCCATATCGATAAAGTCGATGATAATCAGGCCACCCACGTCACGCAGGCGCAGCTGCTTGGCAATTTCGTAGCAGGCGTCGATATTCGTTTCGAGAATAATCTTTGCCTGGTCTTTGCCGTGCACCTTGGGACCCGTGTTCACGTCGATAGACACCAAAGCTTCAGTCTGTTCGATCACGAGGTTACCACCACGCGGGAGCGGTACCTGACGCTGCAGGGAACGCGCATAGTCGTTTTCGATCTTGAAATATTCGAACAGGCTTTCGTTGGAACTCCAGAGCTTCACCTTGTCGAGCTTGTCCGGCGAGAGCACCTTGAGGTATTCACGCAGGGCGAAGTATTCATCGCGGTTGTCGATATACACGTAGTCGGTGTTATCGCTGAAGTATTCGCGCACCGTCTGTTCAATGGAATCGGATTCTTCGTAGATGCAGGTTTCGGCAGGCTGGTTTTCGAAGTTGTACTTCGTCTGTTCCCACTTGCTTTCAAGTTCGCGCATCTGCTTGTTGATTTCGAATTCGGATTCGTTCAAGCCGTTGGTGCGGACGATATAGCCCACGTCGCGACCCTTGAGGCGGCGGACCACCTTCTTGAATTCGCGGCGCTTGGCCGGGTCGCGTTCACGCTTGGAGACACCAATGAAGTTGGTACCCGGCATGCACACCAGGAAACGGCCTGCAAAGCTCAGGTGAGTGGTCAGACGAGCACCCTTGGTGCTAATCGGTTCCTTGACCACCTGAACCATAATTTCTTGACCTTCTTGCAGAATTTCGTCAATGGAGACTTCCTTGGAAGAACCACCTTCGTCATCGTCATCACCATATTCGCGACGGAGAAGTTCGTTTCTGTCCATGGCGTCTTCTTGATGCAAAAAGCCTGCCTTTTCGAGGCCAATATCAATGAACGCAGCCTTGAGTGCCGGAAGCACCTTCTGGACCACGCCCTTATAAATATTGCCCAGAACTCGGTTAGAAGACACGCCCTCTACGACAAGTTCAACGAGTTCGCCGTCTTCCATGATGGCGATACGTTTTTCGTAAGGGGTCTTACTAATCAAGATTCCGCGCTTGCACTTATTTGCCATTAAAGCTCCTAAAAGTAAGCAAAACTTGTTGGACGTCCCTAAGAAGCATTCCAAAAGTATGGAGCGCTTCCGAACCCACGTGCTTCTTTTACGGAAAGTACCGCATTTCCACAGCGTAAAGTCTAGGGAACATAAATATAATAAGTCGACTTGCGCATTCCGGATTTCAAAATATGAAAATAGGCAGAAAATGGGCAAAAACGCCATTTTCCCCTTAAGAAAAAAGTAAGAGGAAATTTCGGACAAATGTAACCATTTGGTTACACCCGATTCTATATTTGGCGCCGAATTAAAAGGAGTTCTCCATGAAATCAAAATTATTGATCTCCGCAATCGCTTGCGGGGCTATTGTATTTGGTATTACCGGCTGCGGTGACGACGTCGTTTCGGACAGCGAAAAGAACGTATCCATTGTAGACGCCATTGACCCGGACGACTGTAACGAATCAGCCGAAGGCAACACCGCATTTGTGAAATCCAAGGGAACAATGTATATCTGTTCCGAAGGCGAATGGGTGGCCCTGAACGACCAAGAAGCAATCCAATACCGTTGCACGTCTAAGGAACTGAAGGACAAGTCCGGATTTGCAATTATTTGCGATGGCGACACCATCGGTACAATCAAGAACGGAAAAGACGGTACTAACGGCAAAAACGGCAAGGATGGCACCAACGGTAAAAACGGTGTCGATGGTGCCAACGGAACAAACGGTACTAATGGAACTAATGGTACAAACGGCTTAAGTGTCGACACTGCCGCCATCAAAAAATCCGTTCAAGAGTCTTTGAACGACGTTCAAAAAAAGAACCTCGCAGAAATTGAAAAAGTCCAGAAAGATATCGAAGAGGCTCTCAATAGTTTAAGCTCCGCCTCTGCAAGCAACAAAAAAGATGTCGAAGAAGCTCTCAAGAGCCTGAGTAGCGCTTCGAGCAAGCTCGACGAAGAAATCAATGACAAGTTCAGCGATGCCTACGACAACTGGAACGCAGAACTTGAAAACAAGACTTGCGCCATCGTTGATACCGTTCGCGACAACAAAAAGGCAATCTTCACCGTGACCATCCGTTGCGGCAAAGCCGAAACCACAATGGAAATCCCCTTCACGGTCGTAAACACAAACCTCACCAATGTTTACAAGAAGCATGTGGTGGTACGTTTCCCGGTGCAGACGGAGAAACAAAAGAGCTCCTACGAGACCTATGAAGAAATCTGGTCTCACCTGACTAGCGGCAACTACTCCGAGCTCACGATTATGGACTTGGATGCAAACCTGGAACAGACCGGAAAGCAGTTCGTTTCTGACTTGGTTGCATCGAACCCGAAATCTTTTGCAACGGTCGAAGCGCTTGAACCTGCTGACAAGACTAAAGAAAGCATCATCATCAAAAAAGTAGATTACAGCGTCGTGCGCCTCGAAGGCGATTTCGATGTGACGAACTTGGAAAATTCCGTTGTGCAGCTCCGCGTGAAACTGAATGTTTCTTCTGACAAAGCAGCCTCCGATATCGTCTACAACGCTATCGTTGACCTCGATGACGAAGGCGACATCGTGATTGACTTCTTGACCGACTACAAGGCTGCCCGCATCAAGGAACTCGTGAAGGCAGGCAACAAGCTGAGCAAGGCAAGCAAGACTGCAAACGCCGAACTGGCCGCAGCACTTGCCCTGAGCGAAGACGCCGAAAACTATCCGGCATTCGAAAACTACCTGCCGGACAGCATCGAACTGAACGAACATGTAAACAGCGTCATCTGGGTGATGGCCTTGTTTGACCAGGCTGACAACATCAACAAGGTCTACGCCGACTACCGCAACGTTTTCGCGAAGAACGGCGACTTCAATACGGCCATCAAGGAAGCCTTCAATGGCAAGGAACAGAGCCTGTTCTTTATCGATTACTTGGCCTTGCTCATGAACGAAAACTTCGACATGATGGACGAATGCGATGGCGACTTTTCGGAATGCTATTACGAATACAACGGTTATAGAACACGTGACGAAATTCTGTACAAAATTCTGCAGAAAGGTTTCAAGGACGCCTACAAACTCCCTGAAAGCACCAAGGATCAACTTGTCATGATCGATACCGAAGGAGGTCTCTTCAAGTTCTTTGAATACGACAAGGACAATAAAATCTGGGCTCCGATTTCGGCAAAAATGATTAGGGACTACGGAGAGTACTATGCAATGAGAATTGCGATTCTCCTTGATCCTACCGCCAAGTGTACAAAAGAAAGCGACGCGGGCCAAGAAATCTCCATCAAGTACGGAGACGAAGAAATCACCGTGTATTGCAAGGAAGGATCTACGCCGGGCTGGTACATAGCCAACATTCCCTCTTCTTCGTCGTCTTACACTCCCTCCTCAGCTTCTCAAATGAGCGAAGAGGAAATGATTGAATTCATGCTCGGCACATGCGACGCCGCGGTCATGAAGGAAGCCGAATTCAAGGATGTCGACGTCTGCAAAATGAAGCTTGCCACCACGACTTGCTCCAAGCAATACAAGTGCGACTGCGATATTGCGGACTCCCAGTATGTCAACTGCGCATGGACAAATGCGTCCGAGAGCGAAATCCAGCTGAACCAGATTTGCAATGCCGAACTTGTTCAGAAAAAGGCATTCTCGAAAGACGGTGAATACATTTGCGACTCAACATTCAGCCGCACCGGCAAAATCAACGACTGGCGCCAACCGAGCGATTACGATTATTGCGATAAGAACGCAAAGACGCCGACCAAGATATACGAAGACGAAAACATTCCCGAAGAAAAGCAGATTTACGCCTACTGCCATTCCAAATACGGCACTACTTACGTGAAGGCTACCAAGAACGACGAATGGCAAAACGCAGAAGAATACCTGGGGAAATGCAACATTCCGTCAAGCGCCAGTTCCGGAGCAGATATCCTTATGGAAAGCTACAAGGAAGCCGAATATTATCGTTGCGATACCAATGCCGGCGTGTCTACTTGGTGGAAATCCAGCCTCGAAGAAATCATGCAGTTGGGAATGAAATGGAACTTCCAATCAAAGAGCATCGAAATCCAGTGCCGCACCAACTACACCATTCCCGAAGGCGGCTATAACGGCATGACTTACCGTAGCTACGCCACAAACGGAGATGGCACGAAAATCGACACCTACGCCAGCAACGACAAACGCAAATGGGTCGATACCGAAGATTTCGAAGCATGGTGCAATTTTGACGGCAACTATTCTTACATGACCAAAAACGGTGTGGCTAGTGGAAGCGGCAACAAGTTGTGCGAATACAAGGGCGTCACCTACTACCAGAGATACGAATTCGGAACATTGTACAACATCAAGGAATACTGCGCCAATAGATACAACCTCTCCAATGGCAAGCAACAGAACGCATTCTGCGGCGACAGCGGCGTGGTCAGCAGCCCCGAATGCCTGTTCGACGGCGACTTCAAAAAAACCGATTCAACCAGCGTCTATGCTTATGACCAGGCAAAACTCTTTGTCTGCGACGAGGAAAAACGTACCTGGGTCGAGATGAAAGATTAAGACATTCCCCGCCAAACGACATTGTTAAACGGTAAAGCGTGCAAGTGATTTGCACGCTTTATTCTTTTTACATATATTTTAGGCATTAAGAAGAGAGGAATTTATGGGATTCAATTTCCGCGGACTCGCCTTTAAGCAGTCCATGATGATTTTGGCCGCAATCACTATCGTATTCGGCCTGATTTTTGGCATCATGAGCTATAAAACGCAAGAGATGCTGAATCAAATGACCACCGAAAACGGCGAGGAAACTAGCCGCGCCAACGTGAACTACATTGACAAGCTCTTTAACGCGGGCAAAATCATTGGCGAAGACCTAGCCACTAAAATCAGCGAACACCCCATGACCAAGGCGGACATGGACGACTTCTTAATGCAGTCGCTATTTAATGCCCGAAACCTGATTCCCCAGGTGGTCGCCGTGGTAGTTGCCTACGAACCGGGAATGGGCCCCGAAAACACAGAAGGCGAATACATGCGACTCGCCCGCTTTGACCACGTTGATACCAAGCTTGTATCTGGTGCGAACTACCAGGACAAGGAATGGTACTACAGCGTAAGAGACGGCAAAACGAGCCGCTGGCAAGAACCCTTCATTGGCGAATTCGTCCCGGAACCGATTGCGGTCTATACCGTTCCCCTTTTCAAAAAAGACAAGAATGGCGAAGATGTGCTGATTGGCGTACTCGCCGTCGACATGTCGATTGAATTCTTAAAAGACGAAGTCGGATCGATTCCTGTTTCGAACTCGGGATTCGCCCTGATCACCACAACCAAGAACGTGGCCGTCGCCTACCCGAAAAGCCTTGCCGAAGGAAAAAGAAACCGCGACATTATCGTTAGGGAAAAGCGCGGACAAAAGCAGATTGAATTTGACCGCAAGGGTCGCGACAGCAGCGGACTATTCATCGGTACAGTTGCCGGAGGCGAAGAATCAGCTATTTACTACACCACAATCCGTTCCACCAACTGGACATTCATGGTCGTGTGGCCCATTCAAAAATACTTGGAAGACCAAAGCGCCATGCGCAAGCTGTTCCTGATGATGGCTCTCGGTGGCTACGGCATTATCCTTGTGATTATCCTTTTGATTTCGTTCCGTGTGGCTAAGCCACTCAAGGACTTGGCGATTGCAGCCCGCAAGCTGGGGCACGGAAACTTTGATGTTGCAATTCCGCATATTACAGGCCACGACGAGGTGGCTGAATTTGCATGGGCTTTCTCGAACATGCTCACCGAACTCAAGGACAACATCGAAAAGCAGAAGGACATGAAGCGTATCGAACGCGAACTGGACCTCGCCCGAAACATCCAGCTTTCGATGCTCCCCGGCGAAGAACGCGAAGAAAATTCTGACGATGACCGCCATGAGCTCGCTCCGTTCCTGTTGCCGGCCAAGGAAGTGGGTGGTGACTTCTACGACTTCTTTAAGATCGATAACGATCACTTGTGCGTGGTGATTGGCGATGTATCTGGCAAGGGTGTTGCAGCCGCTTTGTTCATGATGGTTGCCCGAATCATCTTGCGCACTATGGCAAAGAACCTGAAATCTATCGTCAATGCATTCAACAAGACAAACTATGCACTAGCAAAGCGTAACAGACTGAATATGTTCGTGACCGTGTGGATGGGTATTATCGACTTACGCACCGGTCACATTGACTTTGCATCGGCAGGGCACAATCCGCCGGTCATTCGTCATAAAGACGGCTCGGTAGAGTTCATTCCGAGTAAGGCAGACCTCGTGATGGCCGCCATGGAAGACACCGTGTACAAGCCGCAGTCCTACGACCTTAAACCGGGTGACACCATGTTCCTATACACCGATGGCGTGACCGAGGCTACCAACTACAACAACGTGCTATTTGGCGACAACAGGCTTCTCGAAATTATAAGGAGAGGCGGAGATCTCTCTCCAGCCGATACCTGCGCACTAGTCAAAAAAGAAATCGACAACTTTGTACAAAACATTCCGCAATTCGATGACATCACCATGCTCACCGTCAAATTCAACGGGATCGACGAACCTGTCTGGGAGCGTTATGAAAAGACTATCGATGTTTCCAACAATGGCAAGAGCGGTGAGCTCAAGTCATTTGTCGAAGGCATCCTTACACCAATGGATGGAGCAAAGAAAATGCAAATGCAAGACGCCTGGGAGCGTTATGAAAAAATAGTGGATGTAATCCCCGAAAATCAGGACATATTGACCGCATTCGTCGAAGGAATCCTTGCGCCTATGGAAGGATCCATGAAATCGCAGATGCAGATCAATATCGCTATTGACGAAATCTATAGTAACATCGTGAAGTTCTCGGGAGCAACCGAAGTGACACTGATTGTGGAAATTCGCAAGGCTACACTTTCGGCAAGACTCACCTTTATTGACAACGGTAAACCATACGATCCCATCAAGCAGGCCGACCCCGATATTACGCTTCCGGCCGAAGATCGCGAAGTTGGCGGACTTGGAATATTCATTGTGAAAAAGACCATGGATAGCGTATGCTACCGCAGAAACGGTGATAAGAACGAACTGGCCATCACCAAGACCTTGTAAACTTTTGTAAATTTTAGAGAAAGAGGGAAAAATTATGCAGATCAACAAGACAATCGAAAACGATAAGTTGACCATCGCACTTGAAGGTCGCTTGGATACACTGACCGCCCCGCAGCTCGATGCCGAAATCCAAGGCAAGCTCGATGGCGTGAAATCGCTGGTATTCGACTTCAAGAAACTCGACTACATTTCTTCTGCAGGACTCCGTATTCTGCTCATGGCCCAGAAAGTCATGAACAAGCAAGGTTCCATGGTCGTCAAGAACGCAAGTTCTGCCATCAAGGAAATCTTCGAAGTGACCGGTTTCTGCGACATTCTGACCATCGAGTAATCGATATATTTATTAGGACAACCGTTCGCAAGGCTTATCCCCCGACCTCGGTCGGGGATTTTTTTTGTCAGATGGAGTTGACGCTTTATATGCATATAACTATATTTATGCATAAATAAGAATTTTTGAAAAGGATATATTAACATGGAATACAAAATTAAGGACATTAACCTTGCGATTGAAGGCCGCAAGGAACTCGACCTCGCCGAAACCGAAATGCCGGGCCTGATGGCTCTCCGCAAGGAATATGCAGGCAAGAAGCCGCTCGCTGGTGCCCGTATTATGGGTAGCCTCCACATGACCGTGCAGACCGCTATCCTCATCGAAACGCTCGTGGATCTCGGCGCCGACGTGCGCTGGGTGAGCTGCAACATTTTCAGTACGCAGGACAACGCTGCTGCCGCCGTGGTGGTGGGCAAGAAGGGCACTGTAGAAAATCCGCAGGGCGTGCCTGTGTTCGCCTGGAAGGGTGAATCCTTGGAAGACTACTGGGAAAACACCGCCCGCGCGCTCGTGTGGCCCGACGGCAAGACTCCTGACCTGATCGTGGACGACGGTGGCGATGCTACCATGCTCGTGACCTGCGGTGCTGAATTCGAAGACGCCGGCAAGGTGCCCGAATTCAACCCGGCTACCGACAGCGAAGAATGGGGCGTGTTCCTCGCTACCTGCCGTAAGATTTTCGAGAAGGATCCGAAGCAGTGGACCCGCGCCCGCGAAGCTCTGAAGGGCGTTTCCGAAGAAACTACGACCGGCGTGCATCGCCTTTACCAGATGGCCCAGGCTGGCCGTCTGAAGTTCCCGGCAATCAACGTGAACGATTCCGTGACCAAGTCCAAGTTCGACAACCTCTACGGCTGCCGCCACTCCTTGATCGACGGCATCAACCGTGCCACCGACGTGATGATGGCTGGTAAGATTGCTGTGGTTTGCGGCTACGGCGACGTGGGTAAGGGCTGCGCCCAGTCTCTGCGTGGTCAGGGCGCTCGCGTGATCATCACTGAAATCGACCCGATTTGCGCTCTGCAGGCCGCAATGGAAGGCTACGAAGTCAAGACCCTCGACGAAGTCGTTAGCTACGCCGACATCTTCGTGACCACCACCGGTAACACCGGCATCATCAGCGCCGCCCAGATGGAAAAGATGAAGAACCGCGCTATCGTGGGTAACATCGGTCACTTCGACAACGAAATTGACATGGCCGGCCTCAAGAAGATTCCGGGCATCAAGCGCAACGAAATCAAGCCGCAGTACGACGAATGGATTTTCGCCGACGGTCACAGCATCCTTATCCTTGCTGAAGGCCGCCTGCTGAACCTCGGCTGCGCTACCGGCCACCCGAGCTTCGTGATGAGCGCAAGCTTCACGAACCAGACCATCGCTCAGATCGACCTCTGGCTCAACGCTCAGGGCAAGCAGACTGTCGCTGGCATCAAGTACGAAAGCGGTGTCGTGTACACGCTCCCGAAAATCCTCGACGAAAAGGTCGCTCGCCTCCACCTCGAAAAGCTCGGCGTTCACCTGACGACCCTCACCAAGGCCCAGGCCGACTACATCGGCGTGCCTGTGGAAGGCCCGTACAAGGCTGACCACTACCGCTATTAATCGCGCCACCCCCACGTCATTGCGCAAAGCGCATGACTGGTTCGCCTCGGCAATAGGAATGCAAGCATTCCTGCTGCACTCGGCTCCCACGTCATTGCGAGCGAAGCGAAGCAATCTAAAAAATCCCCCGGCCAATGCCGAGGGATTTTTTTTCATTTAAACATTAGCGGTTCCAGCCGTTATGCCCTTCGCCGTAATACAGGGCCGCATCTTCAGGGCCGAAATCATCTGCTACGGTATCGCGGGGAGATAGCCACCCGCGCATTTTCTTAATGCGTTCGGCCCTCTCTTTTTTCGCCAGTAAATTTTCTGTTTGCAAGCCAGCGTCTTGTTTCTCAATATGAGAATCTGTTTTAGGTGTTGAATCTTGCATATCTCAAATCCTCCCTGGGCTATCCGATACTTAATATAAAAAAATTAGGTATATTCCAATATATGAGAAATCTTGCCCTCGCCTTTTGTCTAAGCACACTGATGATAGCGCCTCTTATCGGTTGCACAGACGATTCCGCATCCAGCGCCAATGTAATTGCAACGGAAAGTTCGCAAGCCGATAACAGCTCGTCCAGTTCCGCCAAAGCCAGCCTATCAAGTTCTGCAACCGAAGGGAAATCGTCCGTAACGTCCACTTCGTCGAGTTCGCAACAAGTTCCTAGCTCCAGTTCTGTAGAAGAAATTTCAAGTTCCAGTTCTGCAGAAGATTCTCCCCAGTCCAGCAGCGAATCCGCAACAATCAACAGCAGCGATGACGGGAAATGTACCTCTTGCGATAGCTTTACCGCCGCAGACCCGGAACTCACCGAAAACGGCGGCAAGGGCTCCATTACCACTTACGGAAGCATTACCGAAAAAGAAACGAGTCTCGGTGGTGCCTGCAATTACGGACAAACAAATATCCAATACTATGCCGCAATCCATGTGAACGTATCGCCAGGAGATGACAAAGGACCATGGAACGGTGGCGCCGCGTGTGGCGGTTGCGTGCATGTAAAAGCGAAAACGCCTGACGGCTGGAAAGAAGTGACCGTACGCATTACCGACCGGTGCCCCGATGCGAATTGCGGCGTAGATCTGGGCGGCGCTCCAGCCTCTGATATCATGGGAATTCAAGTAGGACGTTATTCCGGCGAATGGGAATTTGTAAGTTGCGAAGGCGTCGAAGGCGTATGGGGTGATTCCACTTCGATCTGGGTCAAAGAAGGCGCCAGCGAATTCTGGAGCATTATTCATGTACGCAACCCCAAGGACATGGTGAAATCCATGATCATTTACGGTATCGATACAGACGATGTCCATGTTCTTGAAATGGTCGTAGGCACCGAGAATTTCTGGACGGTTCCCCAAGAAGTGCTGCAGACAGACAATCATTACCGCATCGTAGTAAAGTACCGCACAGGGGAAGACGACGTATGGAAAATCAAGGGTTCAGACCTAGCCGTACCTGAAGCGAATTTGTATCTGTACGAGCATCGGGAATAACCAAAACAGTATTTTGCCCCTTCAAAATCTTTTTAAATTATCTATGAAAAAGAAATGTCGCAGGAGGACAAGCTGGTATGGATTTCGACAAGATTCTGTCACATTATAAGGCAAAAGCCTGTGTAATGTCCGTGGAACTGTTCCCGGACGGATCTTACGGGAATATCCGTGTTGTGGCAGGAAATAAGGCACATTGTGATGATATGGAGGCCTTGAGACACACTCCATTTGTGCCGGGTTCACCATACGAAATGTGCTTTCCGAAGAACCAGAATTTCGAAGACCACTGCTTCCGCTGTATACAATCAGGCAAGCCGCTCCACGCCTACGTCGACCTCTACATGATGGGTCTCTGGCTGAACATGTTCCTGATGCCGCTGGATTCCGACTGCGAAAATATCGGCTACTGCGTCTACTGTTACGATGTAACTCCCAAAGCAGATTCCTCGGCAATGGCAGACCTTTCTGCAGAAACCGCTACGAACGTTCTCAAGGCTTGCATCAAGCTGCGTGGTACAGATAATGTCAAGCAGACTTTTCAAGAAGTCGTCGAAGATATCCGCAAATCTTGTGATTCCGACCATTGCTGCATTTTGCTCACCGATGCTGAAAATCGCGAGTGTTCTATTTTTGCGGAATCGATTCGCGACGGTCTAAAAATAAAGCCTATGTCGCGATACGTTGAAGGCTTTTACGCGATTGCAGAAACATGGCCAGAAACGCTTGCCGGCAGCACCTGCATTATCGTAAAAGATGAACGTGACATGGAAAAGCTACGCCTGGCAAATCCAATTTGGGGATCGATGCTTGACCTTTCCGGCGTAAAGACGATTGTACTTTTCCCGCTGCGGCATAGTGGCGAATTACTGGGTTACTTGTGGACGGTTAATTTTAACGTCAATGATACGCTGAAGATAAAGGAAACTCTTGAAGTCACGACATTCCTTATCGCGTCCGAAATTTCAAGTTATCTCCTTTTGAACAAGCTTCAGGTTATGAGTACGGTCGATTCGCTTACCGGCGTAAAAAATCGTAACGTAATGAACAACCGCATTGACCAAATCGTAGCAGGGCGCAAACCCACGCCTGATGCGGTTATTTTTGCCGACCTGAACGGACTGAAGCGCATGAACGATGACCAGGGACACATCTCTGGCGACAAGGTATTGCGTGCAGCGGCAGAAATTTTACAATACGTTTTCCCGGAAGAAGACGTATACCGTGCCGGTGGCGACGAATTCATGGTACTCGTTTCGAACGTCACTGAAGACGAGTTGAATACCCGTGTGGCCAAAATACGCACAATGGCAAAACTGTCCGAAAATGTACGTTTCTCCATCGGTACGTGTTACGGAGAACCCGATGTTCGTAGGGCCATGCATATTGCAGACGAACGGATGTATGTCGATAAAAATTCTTTCTACGCCGAGCATCCTGAATTAAAATACAGGTAAGAAAAACGTGGGACGCACTTACGCCGCCATTGACCTTAAATCGTTCTTTGCTTCGGTAGAATGTATTCTCCGGGGACTCGATCCATTAAAGGCAAAATTGGTGGTGGCTGACGAGAGCCGTACTGAAAAGACAATTTGTCTAGCGGTGACCCCTGCGTTAAAGGCATACGGAATCCCCGGTCGTGCACGACTTTTCGAAGTAAACCAGAAAGTGCGTGAAGTACAGCGGCGTACGGGCGAAAAGATTGAATTCACCATCGCAAAACCGCAAATGGCGAAGTACGTGGAATATTCCACGAAAGTCTACAATGTTTATCTGAAGTATGTAAGTGCCGAAGATATTCACGCGTATTCGATTGACGAATGCTTTTTGGATTTGACTCGGTACTTGAAGCTTTATAAAAAGACTGCCCGCGAATTGGTGAAGACGATTATCCAGGATGTCTTTACGACCACAGGAATCACTGCTACGGGCGGCATCGGTACGAACTTGTACCTTTGCAAGATTGCGATGGATGTGATGGCGAAGCACGTGGAGGCGGACGCCGATGGCGTGCGCATCGCAGAACTTGACGAGATGACTTACCGCAAACAGCTTTGGTCGCACAGGCCGATTACGAGTTTTTGGCAAGTAGGCCGCGGTATTGCGGAGCGTCTTGAAAATTGCAGACTGAATGCGGGGCGCGGCATTTATACAATGGGTGACATTGCCCGCGTAAGTGTCAAGAATCCCGAAGCATTGTACAAGCTGTTTGGCGTAAACGCAGAGATTCTGATTGACCATGCCTGGGGTTACGAGCCTTGCACGATTGCAGACATCAAGAAGGCGAAACCGCGGAACAGAAGTACGGGCGAAGGCCAAGTGTTGCAAGATCCGTATCCGTTTGACAAGGCGCGGCTTGTGGTGCGCGAAATGGTCGATACGGTTTCGATGACATTGGTTGCCCACGACTTGGTGACAAACGCCATGGTGCTCACGGTGGGTTACGACCGCGAAAACGTAGATAAGGGAATTTACCACGGCGTAACCGTAACGGACTTTTACGGGCGTACGATTCCGAAACCTGCACATGGTACGGCAAACATTGGTTATTATACCAGCTCACAAAAAGTGATAGCGGATGCGGTCATGAAACTTTTTGACCGCATTGTAGACCCGAAATTAACGGTGCGTCGTTTGAATTTGGTTGCCGCCGACATTGTGGATGCAAGCCACGAACAGTATGACTTGTTTACCGATGTGAAAAAACAGGAGCGAGAAAAGAAACGCCTAAAAGCGGAGCTCCTCATCAAGAAGCGTTTTGGCAAGAATGCCATTGTGAAGGGAATGGATTTGCAAGAGGGCGCTACCACCATTGAACGCAACGGACAAATCGGAGGACATCGTGCCTAATTTTGACTATAGCGACATTATCGATTTGCCGTATCCGCAGAACGATTGGAATTTTCTAATCAAGCATCCGCGTATGAGCATGGAAGACCGTGCGAAGATTTTCCACCCGTTTGCGGCGCTCCGCGGGCATGCCGAGGCGCTTGATGCGACAGCCGAACGCAAGCAAGAGGCGGTCGCGAACGAGCTCACGCTAGACGAGAATTACTAAATTAACTATGTAAATCCTTTCACCCGAGGTTACCATGAGTCTTGATGAAGAACGCATCCGCGAGCTGCAGCGTAAAGACCAGGAACATGACGCACGCCTGGACATGCAAAAAGAAAAGGATGACGAACATGATGTTCGCATTGACGCCTTATACAGTAAGGAACGCGAGCAGGATTTTAGATTAAAGGCCCAGGTAGCCAAGGATGCGGAACACGATTTCCGCCTGAATTCCGTAGACAGCGTCAACAAGATGCAGGATTCGGAACTGCATCGCCAATCGGAAAAGGACCGTGAACACGATGCCCGATTGGATGCGCTTGAAAAGCTTTGTGCCGAATTGTCGCAACGTGTAGCCGCTCTTGAAGAACAATTGAAAAAGTAGGGCGTCGTGACTCAGCCTGTTCGAAATATCGCAATCCTTGCCCACGTGGATGCCGGAAAGACAACTCTTTCGGAGCGTATTCTTTTTGCGGCGGGCGAGGTTCGCCGGCCGGGCAAGGTAGAAGAAGGCCTTGCCACCATGGACTACATGCCCGAAGAAAAAGAGCGCGGCATTACCATTGAAAGCGGCGTGGCGCATTTCGAATGGAAGAACACCTGGTTCAATTTTATCGATACCCCGGGCCATGTAGATTTTGGTGCCGAAGTCGACACGGCGCTGACAGCCGTCGAGGGCGCGGTGCTTGTGGTGAGTGCCGCGAGCGGAGTGGAAACGCAAACGGTGGCCGCCTTCCGTAAACTGCGCGAAGCGGGCGTGCGGACGATTTTGTTTGTCAATAAGCTCGACAACCCCGATTATTCCCTTGACGAAACACTGATTAACATCGAAGAAGTTCTGGGCGTGCGCCCGGTACTCATGACGCTCCCGGAATACAAGGGTGGACGCATGTCGGGCGTGCTCGATGTGCTTAGCAAAAGCCGCCTGATTCATTCGGATTCGGGCGAAGAAATTGTAGACGATTCTTGGCCGCAATCGGGCGAGGTGAGTGATTCCACTGAGAAAATCAAGAAACATTACGCCGAAGCGGTGGAATTCGCGAGCAACTTTGATGATGAAGTTTTGCAGCTTGCTCTCGAAGGAAAACCGGTTCCTCCCAAGACGCTTTTGCGCGGACTCAAGGAACTGGCGAAGAATAGCGACTATGCGCTTTGCTATGCAGGCTCGGCCATCGAAGGTTTCGGTGTGCGTAGCTTGACGACGGCGCTTTCGTTCTTCTTGCCCGATGTGTCTGAATTTGCAGACAATGAATTAGGCCAAGTTATTCGACTGCGACATTTTAAAGGCGTGGGCGAAATCTCGCTGTTCCGTAGTCATACGAATATGGAACGCAAGGAATGGCCTGCGGGTTTTGAATTCTCACGTTTGAAAGCAAACTTGTTGCAGCCTGTCGACGAAATCCGCTCCGGCGATATTTACGCCATGCGCAGCCCCTTTGAAACGGAACTCGGACAGGTGATATCGTTGGATGGCTCGATTCCTTCTTGTGAAGAAGATGAAACGAAACCTTCGATTCGCGACAAGTACCAGCCGCTCTTGCAAACTCGCGTGGAATGCTTGGGCGCCGAAGATTATCATCATGTGGAAAAGAGCTTGAATGTCCTTGCCCGCATGGACCCCTCTTTCCACGTGCAAAAGGACGATGGCGGATTCTGGTACCTGCATACCGTGGGCGAAGTGCAGCTTGATGTATTGCTCGCCCGACTCAAGCGTGAATTCGGCTGCGAAGTCAAAGCCGGGAGCCCGGAGGTTCGTTGGCAGGAACGCCTGTGCCGTAATGTGGGCCCGGTAGAAAATACATTCCAGCTTGGTCCGCATAAGATTTCGATAAAGCTTTCGGCGAGCCCGCTCGATGGCGATGCTCATGATATTCGCTTGTCGGCAGAATTCTTGGAAACGGCGCCGCGCGAAATTTTGGCGGGTGTACGTTCTGCACTTCTGGAATCAACCGAAATCGGTGTGCTTGGCAAGGGCCCCCTTGTAGGCGTTTGCTTTGAAGTCCATGAATTCACTTGGACTGAAGGCGCTTTACCGCCCATGATCAAGAAGGCTTGCGCCGACGCTGTCACGAAACTCATTAAGCCTGCCGATGTACAGCTTTACGAGCCCATTATGGAATTGTCGCTGGAATGCCCGGTGAATTTCGCGGGCCTTGTGACTGGCGACATTCAGTCCCGTGACGGTAAGGTGAAAGAAATCGGTGGCGACGGCAAGACGCATTTCCTGAAAGCCGATGTCCCGCTACGCAAGATTTTCGGCTACGCCACAGGCGTTCGCAGCATCAGCAAGGGCACTGCACTTTATAGCATGAAATTGCTCGGCTACCGCCCCTCGACAATTTGATATATATTTAGGGTATGAGCGAAAAAATCCCTAATCCAAATACGATTCATCCGATTGCGGGCTACGACAAGGAAATCTATGTCAAGCCCACGATCAAGAACCCGAACATTATAGTCGGGGATTTTACCTACATCGCAGATTCGGAATTCGAAAGTCATGTGACGCATCACTATGATTTTGTCGGCGACAAGCTTATTATCGGAAAGTTCTGCCAGATTGCTGCGGGCGTGGAGTTCGTGATGAATGGCGCGAACCACCAGATGAATGCGGTTTCCACATTCCCGTTCTATACGCTCGAAGGCTGGAACATGAAACCGCCTGCCCAAAGCGATTTGCCGTACAAGGGCGATACCATTATCGGAAACGATGTGTGGATTGGTCAAAATGCGACGATCTTGCCGGGCGTACATATTGGCGATGGAGCTATCATCGGCGCAAATAGCGTTGTCGGCAGCAATGTAGAACCTTACACGGTCGTGGTCGGGAATCCTGCAGAAACAATCCGCTACCGCTTTGACGAAGAACTGACGGAACTCCTTTTGAAATTCAAATGGTGGGATAAGCCTATTGAAGAAATTAACGAATTGATTCCAATTCTCACGAACAGCGATTTGGAATTCGTAAAAAACAAAATTCGGGAATTAACAGAAAAGGTGGTTTAAAACCACCTTTTTTGAAATTTTTATCGTGCTACATTCTTGCGGCACGGGCGCGGCGGCGGAAGTGCTCGATAAGCGGGGCCACCGTTTCCTTGAAGTCGTCGTGAGTTTCGATGCGCACGAAGTCGATGGACATGCGCTGGAACAGTTCCTTGGTTGCCTTGCCCTGGCGCTTGGCTTCGCGGGCGAACGCTTCGCGGAAGGTGGCGTCGCCAGTATCAATCAAGAGTGTTTCACCGGTTTCGGGGTCTTCAAGTTCCACAAGGCCTGCGGGCGGGAGTTCCATTTCACGCGGGTCTACGACAGAGACCGCAAGCACGTCGTGGCGCTTACGGAGAATCTTGAAAGCGTTTTCAAAACCTTCGTCGAGGAAGTCGCTCATCACCACGACAACGGCACGACGATTCAAAATCTTGCCGGCGTATTCAAGGGCCACTTGAGTGTTCGTGCCGTGGTGCTGCGGCTTGAAGTAAAGGATTTCGCGGATAAGGCGCAGCACGTGCTTGCGGCCTTTCTCCGGCGGAATGAAAAGCTCGACCTGGTCAGTGTAAATCAGCAGGCCGACCTTGTCGTTGTTCTTGATTGCGGCGAACGCGAGGAGTGCGGTCAAAGTCGCCATGACTTCGCCCTTCATCTGCTTGCCGGAACCGAATTCCGAGCTGCTGGAGGCATCGACCATCAAAAGCATGGTCATTTCGCGTTCTTCGATAAACTTCTTCACATACGGCGTGCCCGTTCGTGCGGTCACGTTCCAGTCGATAGTACGCACATCGTCACCCGGCATGTACTCGCGGACTTCGCTAAATTCCATACCGTTGCCTTTGAAGGAACTGTGGTAAGCGCCGGTCATCACGGTGTCGAGCGTGCCGCGAACGCTGAGTTCAATGCGGCTGACGGTCTTTAAAACTTCTTTATCTAGCATTTCAAAATCTCTTTTTTCCGCTAAGAATATACAAAAAATCCAAATAAAAGGCTATATGGGCTATTTAGGGGTAGATCACATGTACAAAAAATGGAAAAATAAGCAACTTGGAGCGGTCACGCCGAAAAAAATTGATTATTTTGTAAGGCGAAAGGCTGAATCACACAACCCTATTTACAGGTAGCTATGTCGGCAAAAGTAACGAGCAGCGACAAGATTGAAGATTTGTTCCCGGAAACCCCCATCCGCAAAATCATCACGCCGATGGAACGACTGATGAAGGTGGAGACGACCGGTGGCATCGTTTTGATTATCATGACGATTGCGGCCCTGATTTGGGCGAATGTCAGCCCTGAATCTTACCATCATGTTTGGCACATGCCGTTTGCCTTGACGATTGGCAGTTGGGTCGGTTCGGCCGATTTGCATTGGCTCATTAACGACGCCATGATGACGATTTTCTTCTTCAATATCGGGCTTGAAGTCAAGGGCGAAATGACCTATGGCGAACTCAGGAACCCAAAGGCGGCGAGCTTGCCGATTATTGCGGCGGCTGGCGGTATGCTTTTCCCGGCCTTGATTTATTTGTTGCTTTGCCCGCATGGTGCGAATAGCGCGGCGCATGGTTGGGGTGTTCCGACTGCAACGGATATTGCTTTTGTGGTGGGCTGCATGGCCATTCTCGGAAAGAAGGTGCCGCATGCACTCCGCGTGATGATTTTGACTTTGGCTATTGCAGACGATATCGGTGCAATCTTGGTGATTGCAATCGGTTATCCCAGTGGCGACGGCGTGAACTTTATTGCGCTCGGTACGGGATTTGCCCTGCTCGCCTTGATCAACGTGATGTTCCGCATTGGCGTGCGTAACTTGCTGTTGCATGGTGTGATTGGTATTGCCGTGTGGGCGTTCTTTGTGAAGAGCGGCGTGCACCCGACCATTGCAGGCGTGTTGCTCGGACTCTCGGTGCCGGCAAAGCCTGTGCTTGCGAAGGGCAAGCTTGCTCATTTCGCTGGCAGCGTGGGTGGTGCTCTTTCGGGCGAAGCGAAGGACCGCAACGAACAGTATGAAGTGTTTACGCTTTTGAAGCGCGGTGCTCGCGAAAGTATCTCGATGCAGGAACGTTTCTTCAAACCGCTGGTTCCGTGGGTGAACTTCTTTATCATGCCGCTGTTCGCGCTCAGCAACGCGGGTGTCGAAATCAAGCTTGGTGGCGTGGAAGTGCCTGTGATGGGTGCAGTGGCGCTGGCCTTGATTCTGGGTAAGCCGATCGGTATTTTCCTGTTCAGCCTGCTCGCCGTAAAGGTGGGCGTATCGGTGAAGCCGAGCTACAGCTGGAAGGTCTTGTGGGGCGGTGGTATGCTTGCCGGTATCGGCTTTACCATGGCCCTGTTTGTGGCCAACCTCGCCTTCGAGGTGGGCGACCGTCAGGATTCCGCCAAGCTCGGTATTCTGCTGGGTAGCTTCTGTGCCGCAATCCTTGGCACCATTTACATGAACCTGGTGTCGAAGGCGCATCACGAAGAATCGTAATGCCTCACTTTGTGTACATGCTCCGTTGTGCGGGTGACCGCATTTATACGGGGTATGCCGTCGATGTAGAAGCTCGTTTTGAACAACATAAATCCGGCAAGGGCGCCAAGTTTACTAAGGCGTTCCCGCCGGAATGTATTCTGCGCCAATTTGAATTAAATAGCCACGAAGAAGCGCTCCGCCTGGAAGCGCGCATCAAGAAACTGCCACGCCCGCAAAAAGAACTGCTCGCTGCTGGCGACGAGACCTTGGCTGCACAACTGCTCGCAGGCCTCGGCGAAACGCTTGAAGAATGTCGCGCCCGCAAGCGCCGCGAAAAACGGAAAGAATCTATTTAAGAATCAAGTCCACCACCAGCGCAATAGCCATGCCAATGCTGCAGATGCTGATAAAGCGCTGGATGAATTTGTTGCCTTTTTTACGCTGTAAGAAACTGCCAAAATAGCCGCCCACCCAAGCGCCACCTGCCATAATGACGGCGATGGGCCAGTTAATTTTGCCTGTCACGCCGAGCGCAATGGTGCTGACGACCAGAAAAACGTTGGTGAGTGAATTCTTGAGGGCGTTAATTTGGATGGGAGAAAGCCCCGTATAGCGTGTGAGTCCGAAAATTTGTACGAAACCCACGCCCACTTGCACGATGCAACCGTAAACGGCGATGGCGAAAAAACCGAGAGCGCCCTTGAGAGTCAACTTTTCAGGCGGATTTGCAGGCGGTTTTCCCAGGACATTCTTGTTCAGGTTGCTCATCACGACTACAAGGCAGATAACAACGGCAAGAATCGCCTGGAACAGCTTGTCGCCGATGCGCACCAAGAAGCATGCGCCAAGAAGGGCGCCAAAAATCGTAGGCGTGAGCAATTGCAAGAAAATGCGCTTATTCAGGTAGCCATGGCGGGCCAAATTGAATGCACTGCTGAAATTCCCGATAATGAGCCCGATACGGTTCGTGCCGTTTGCAACGGTTGCGGGCATCCCGAGGAAAATCATGATAGGAAGGCTCAAGGTAGAGCCACCGCCTGCGATGCTGTTGATGAGACTTACAACGGCGCCTAACACGAAGTAGGCGACGTAAATGGCGATATGTGCGGCATCAAGTTCCATTACGAATGTAAATATAGAAAAGGAGACCCCGGATCAAGTCCGGGGTGACAATGAGCGGGTAAACATAGAAAGGCTACCCGAAGAAGGCATCGGAGAGTTTGGCGCGGAAGGCGTGGATGCGGTCAGCGTTTGCTTCGCGATGCGGGTAGGTGAAGTTACTGAGCAGTACGACAGCGGCACCCTTGTCGGGGTCGGCCACGATACTTGCACCGGTGAATCCTGTTTTACCGAAAGTGTGCGGCGAAATCTTTACGCCCATGAACTTGGTGCTATTCAGCTCCCAGCCGAGTGCGGTACAGGCATCCTTGGCAGTAGAATACTTGCTTGCCGAATCGAGCGCAAAGGCGTTTTCGCTGACCATTTTCAAAATGCCCGCGGGGGCTACACGCTGGCCGTTTGCGCTTACGCCGTCATTTAAAATCATTTGTACAAAATTAAGCAAATCCGGCACACAGCTGAACATGCCGGCACTGCCAACGGGGAAAAGCTTTCGCAGCACCCAGGCACTTTCATCGTGGATTTCGCCCTGGATTTCACGGCCTCTGAAGCTACAAATTTCAGTGGGCGAAATCTCATCTTTGGGAATCGGATTCCAGTCGCGGTCAAGCGGATCCCAACCGGAGCGAGTCATGCCCAGCGGAATAAAGAAACGTTCGCAGCCTTGTCGCTGCAAATCCTTGCCCATAAGGCGCTGCAATATGATTCCAAGAAGCACGCTTGCGGGGTTTCCATAATTGAAGTCTGCACCGGGAGCCTTTTCGAACTGGTACGTATAAAGCGCGTCCAAGATGTCTTCGGCAGGCAGCGTGCGCAATGTCTTCATGGGTACACGGTAGTCGAGACTGTGCGTAAGCAGGTGGAAAACGCGGATATCTTTGCGGTAATTTGTTTGAAGTTCAGGAATGTAGTCGACGACCTTGGTATCGACCGAGAGTTTGCCTTCAAGAATGTAACTCAAGGCAAGTGTGGAGGTAGGACATACCTTGGTAAGGCTTGCAATGTCGAAAACCGTGTCTTCGGGCGTATTTAGAGTCAAAATTTCACGACTTCCGTCGGGCAGGATGAACCCGGCAACCGCCTTGTTGAAGATTTCTTCGGTTTCAGCCCTTTTTAAGAGCCCCATCAATACATCTTTTTCGAACTTCATGTCCCGAAATATAGCATAGTGACATTTTGCCTAAAATATATCTTATATTTTGATTGTGTTCTTCAAGACTATAGAAAGCGAAAATCGCTTAAGGGCTTTTTACGGAGCAATCCTTATTGTGGTGGGCATGGGCCTTTCCGCAGTGAGTGTTTATATGCTCAATGATTTCGTCGAAACAGTCAAGCAAGAAGTACTGCTGGCGGAAACCCTTTCAAACGAAAAAGATGCCGAAGCCATTAATGGTTTCTTGGCACGAGGCGAATCGATACTGCGAGTTACTTCTCGCATAGCAGAAAAAAGTTTAGCGCATGGAGCCCAACTGGCGCAGATCGAATCACTGCTAGTTTCCGAAGCGGCATATTACAAGCACTCGAACGATATTGCCGTATGTAATATGTTCGGATTATTGCGTGACGAATTTCTTAGTGGCGGACGCTGGACTCCTGCCGTAGGTTATTCGCCCACCAATCGCCCGTGGTACCAGAATGCCCCTATGGAAAAGGACAAGGCGGCCTTGATTCCGACTCATATAAATCCCCATAGTGGCGAACAGGTGGTGACCCTCAGCCTGCGTCTTTCGGATAAGAAAAGCGTTCTTGCCATCGACCTGTACTTGAAGGATTTGCTTGAAAATGTCAAGAAGAGCGACTTGTCAAACATGCTGGTCATTATCGACAAGAAGGGCGTCGTCATTTCCCACACTGACATTACCCAAAACGGCCGCAATTATTTATCAGCAGAATTCTGGGGTTCAGATGAAGAAAAACTTGCACGCAATGTTTCGTTTGCAGGGAACGAGCCCTTCGTTTTTAATCTGAGAGGCAGGGACTATCGCGTATTTTCGACTCTCATACAAAATGAATGGTATGTGGTACGCCTGGTAGAAGAGCGGCAACTTTGGAGACCTCTGAACCTGGCCGTCCTGAGAGATGGGATTATCGCATTCCTCGCACTTGTGCTATTTGTCTTTTTAATCACGGCCGCATTCATAAAACACGTTCAGCTTGTTCGCACAAATCATTCTAAAACGGCGTTCCTTACAAGCATGAGCCGCGAAATTCGTTCGGCAATCAACGGCATTCTCGGCATGAATTCCATTGTGCAAAAAGACCTGCACGATGACAACATGAAGGAATATTCCAACAACATCCAAAGTGCAGGCCAGAGTGTCCTCTCTTTGGTAAACGATGTCCTAGACGTTACCAAAATAGAATCCGGGCGTTTAAGCATCGAATCCATGGAATACGAAGTATTCACCATTTTACAGGAATGTTACAACGAGAATGAGCCGAAGACAAAAGCAAAGGGACTGACATTCCACATTGACTGCGACCCCGACATTCCTTCTTGCTTGTGGGGCGACGAAAACCGTATCATCCAGATTATAAACAACCTGCTTTCCAACGCCATCAAGTTTACCGAAGTCGGCGGCGTATCGCTGTTCGTCGGATTCGACAACGTACCGCCCATTGGATCGCTCCAGACCGACGATTACATTATGCTAAAAATCGCCGTCAAGGATACGGGAATCGGCATCCGAAAAGAAGAGCGAAATTCCATTTTCAAAAAATATATCCAAGACGCTTCAACAGAAAGTAGCGACGTCGAGGGAATGGGCCTTGGCCTAAGCCTAACGCAGGAACTCCTGGCAAAATGCGGTGGCCACATGACCATCAACAGCCGCTACGGTGAAGGTTCTTCGTTCCTGGTCGAAATTCCGCAACTAGTGTTGAATTCGGAACCCATGGGCGACTTCGCAATGCGCTACAGGAACGCTTCCCGCAAGAACAAAGAAAAAACGGATGTCTTCCTGGCACCCGAAGCAAGAATCCTGATTGTCGACGATGTGGAATTGAACCTCAAGATGTTCCGCGGATTCCTAAAGAATTCCCAGGTGAAAATCGACGAAGCCCTTAGCGGTCACCAATGCTTGCAGCTGGTAGAACTGAGACACTACGATTTGATATTCTTGGACCACATGATGCCCGTCATGGACGGCGTGGATGTCTTTAGAAAAATGAAGATGATGGACAAATCCCCCAACAAGGACACGCCCGTTATCGTTTTGGTATCAGAAGGCGAATCCCTGACAAAGGATTCCTTCTTGGCCGAAGGTTTCGTCGACTATCTGTTAAAGCCCCTAAAGGAACGAGACCTGCGACGCACATTGAAATGGTATCTGCCAAAACAACTGGTGCTCACCCCTGAAGACCTGAGCGAACCGGTAATGCCTTCGGCAAATGCAACCAACGTGCCCAACAACCAGATTGAAACTTCATTCGATGACGATGAAATCGAACTGCGCCCGGTAACCGCCGCCACTCCGTACGACCGATTCAAGAAATTCGAAGAATTCCTAGACATAAGAGCCGGTCTGAATTACTGTGCCGACGACGAAGAAATCTATGTCGAAATGTTGCAGGAATACGTCGCATCGCCGCTGTGCAGAAACGTAGACGCATGCTATAGAAACTCCGATTGGGACAACTATCGCTTTTACATGCATGTTCTATACGATTCTTCGATAGCAATCGGCGCCACATCCATGGCAGAAAAATTCCGCAACCTGGAAAACGCAAGCCTAGATTCTCGATTGAAGGTCATTCACGAAAATCACGACCTGGCGATGGCTTTACATGCAGAGCTGATTGAAAACATCCAGAGGGAGCTTGAAGAACGATGAAATGGACTATCCTTGCATCTACCATTGCGCTCGCCATGATTATCGGAATGTTACTCATGTTCGGCCCTGAAACCGAAAGCCAAGATAACGAAACAAAATTCCGGGTAGCCATGATCATGGCCGGACTCCGTAATGATCACAGTTGGAACGAGACCCATTACGAAGCAATCCAAAAAACCGAAAAACTGTTGAATCTTGAAGTCGCCTATTACGAAAATGTGCCCATTGATTCAACAGCACAAACCATTATGGAACAGGCCATTCAAAACGGAGCCAAAATCATCATTGCGAATTCCTTCGGCTTCGGCGAACACGAACTGGCTGTTGCAAGAAACCACCCTGAAGCCAAGTTCCTGCATGCCACAGGCCTTCAGACGGCAACAAACCTATCTACCTATTTTGGGCGTATGTATCAGTTGCGCTATCTTTCGGGCATCGTTGCCGGATTCAAGACAAAGACAAACGAAATTGGATACGTGGCAGGGTTTAACATTTCGGAAGTCAATCGCGGCATCAACGCCTTCACCCTCGGTGTGCAAAAAGTCAACCCCAACGCAAAAGTATATATCAGTTGGACTGGTTCCTGGACCGACGAATCCATGGCCGCAGATGCCACCCGCGATCTTTTGGACAAGCACAACATCGATGTCCTGGCAACCCATGTAGACGCGTTATCTCCCTATGAGATAGCAGACGACAAAGGCATATGGATTATCGGCTACAACAGGGACAACGCCAGAAGATTCCCGGAACATTTCTTGACCGCCCCCGTTTGGCGATGGGAGAATTTCTACATCCCGAAGATTCGAGAAATCATGCAGGACAAATTCGAAGGCAAAGCCTACTGGCTCGGCCTCGAAAGCGGCATCATGGAATTATCCGATTTGACAAAGAATGTAGAAGACACGATTCGCCAAGTCGTAGAAGTCGAAAAACACAGACTGACCCAAGGAAAATTCGACGTGTTTTATGGCCCAATTGAAGACAATCAGGGCAATATTCGCGTAGGCGAGGGAGAAAGCATGACCGACGACGCCATGCTAAATCAATTTGATTGGTACGTCAAGGGGGTAATCGATGGAATTAAACCCTAGAAGTCCAAAAATCAACATCAAGATGGTGGTATGGCTCGCCGCCATCATATTCGTGCTGTGCCTTGTTTGCGTACTGCTCCGAGTAAAGCTCGATACCCTGCTGAACGTTTATGTTTCCAAGCAAGTTTCTCAGCAGGCCGTATTGATCGCCGACCTCGCAAATGAAAAAATGCACATGCGCCTGAACACCCTTTCGTTGATTTCCCGCAAGATTGAAGCGGACGGTTCACGCATCGAAGATTTCTTAGCTCTTTCGGATTTGAAAGGCGAGAATAACAGTTACGGTCTCATCTCTTTAGACGGAACCGTCCACACGGGCGACACAACCTTTATCCTACCCGATGAAAATTACCGTTGCATCATGGAATCCTTCCGTGGCAAGCAATCCATTTGTTACAGCGAAACAATGGGAATCATGCTGGGTGTCCCCGTCTACAACCGCCTCAACGTCCGTTTTGTACTGTACCTGCAATACAACAAGATTCCAATCAACGATTTCTTTGATGTAGACTGCTTTGACAGAAAATGCTTCGCCCAGATTATTGACAATGACGGCAGAGTTTTAATCCAGAACAACACCGGTGACTGGCGCAAAGATTCCATCTGGGAAAACACCGACATCGACAAAATCTACATAAAGCTCCGTCAAGATCTGGATCGCGGCCTTGCAACATCAAGAAACGTTGTTATCGGTGACGAAACCTATTATTTCTACATGGCCAAACTGAAGCATAACGACTTTATGCTTGCCGGAATGGTCGCCGCCGAAGAAGTCTCCGATGGCCTGGACCGTTTGTCTTTTTTGGTATTCTGGGTCGTGGGACTCCTAATGCTTTTATTCTTGACTGGGCTTGGCATCCGCTTCTTCTTGACCCGCAAGCACCGCGAATACAAATTAAAGAGCCATTTGGCCAGTGACGAGCTGGAACGTTTACGCATGATGGAATCAGTAGGCCAAGACATTCGCGAACCCGCAATGAACGTTTTGAATATGGGCGCCATTGTGCTAAGGGAATCTACAGATCCTTCGCTCAAGGAATATATCGCCGACATGCGGACCTCCGGCCAACAATTGCTTTTGCTGTCCAACGACATCTTGGACATGAACAAGATCCGCACCAACAGCCTCGACGTGACCATCAAGGAATACGACCTGTTTGGAGTCCTTTGCGACAGCCTCAATGCCGCACGCCATCGCAAGAAAACCGCAGAATTCGAACTTCTAGTGGATTCCTCAGTTCCGACACACCTTGAAGGTGACGAATCCCGCCTGCAGCAGATTATAAGCAACATTTTGTTCAATGCCGAACACCTTGTGGTAAACGGGGCCAATATTATCCAAATTGGCTACCACTGGATTGAAAACGAGAATGAAGCCGTTACCATCCAAAAAATCAATTTGACCATCGACATTCCCGATGCAGGTGTCAGTTGGACAGGCCCCTCCCTTTCCCTAGTGAAAATGCTTGTCGTTGCCTTGGGCGGCGAAATCAAAAACCGTCTCATTGCCGATGACCTGCCAGTAGTCGAAATTACCATCCCCCAAAAGGTGGTAAAGAACGAACTGATGGGAGACTTCAAGACGCGCTACAACGAGTTTGTTCAGGCCTCCGAAAACAAGTCCATTCATTTCTATGCGCCCAACGCCTCGATCCTTGCCATTGACGATGTGCCCATGAATTTGCGAGTGATGAGCGGACTTATGAAGGAGACTTTCGCCCGCTTCGATCCTGTATCGAATGGCATGGAAGCCATCGAAAACTTCAGGCGCAATCACTACGACATTATCTTCCTGGATCATACGATGCCGATTATCGATGGTTTGAACATTCTCACCATCATGAAGACACTGGACGATCATCCCAACAAGCAGACCCCCATCGTAATGCTTACGGCAGACGACAACGCCTCGGCAAAAACAATCTGCGAGACCATGGGCTTCGCTGATTTCTTGACAAAACCCGTACATGAAGATGCCCTGTTCGCAATCCTATTAAAATACCTGCCTAAAGAACTGGTAAACCAATACGACGAATTACCTAAAAAAGAAGAAACCGTCGTTGAGACAACAGAAGAAAAGCCCGTAAAAAAGGTAGAACCGAAAAAGACTACCGAACATTTACCGGACGACCTCCTGGACACTTCGGTAGGCCTTTACTGTTGCGAAAGAAACGAAGCTCTCTACCGCAAAAAAATCATGACTTATGTCGACAAGGAATTCGACGTTGTCTTAAGCAAACAGTTCAAGGAAGAAGACTTTGAAAGCTACCGCCTAACGGTACAGGCGCTAAAGAGTGCCTCGCTGTTTATCGGTGCGATAAACATTGCAAGCATCGCAAAGTTGATGGAATTTGCTTGCAGCGAAGGCGACTACGACTATATTCGAGTCAGGCACGAAGACCTGATACGTGAATACAGGCTGGTTGTCAATGAACTAAAAGAACGGATGTCCCATGGAAGAACAAATTGACGTCTTGAATGCCGACGGAACGCCTGCAGGCTACGCTTGCGGACGCACCAAAGTTCACGCCGAAGGCCTTTGGCACCGCACCATTCATGTATGGGCGTTCAATCCCGAAGGAAAAATTCTGTTCCAGCTGCGTAGCCGCGTAAAGGAAAACAACCCCGGTCTCTTGGACACGAGCTGTGCAGGGCATATTTCTGCAGGCGACAGCAGCATTAACGCCGCCGTGCGCGAACTGCGCGAAGAACTGGGTATACACAAGAGTCCGCGCGACCTCGAATATTTATTCGAGGTCAAGTACGCAACCGTACTTAACGGCGGCACCTACATCGACAACGAATACTACGACACCTATAAAGTTTACTTCAGCGACGAAGAAGCAAAATCGCTGGTACCGCAACCCGGCGAAGTCGACGGATTCGTATGGATGACCCGCGAAGAATTTTTCGCAAAGCATAAAATTCATCCCGAAAAATTCGTGGAACATCCAAAAGATTTCCAGTGGCTCATGGAGAATGCCTAATGGCAATGTACAAGGACATTGCGCTCGCCGTCGAAGGCGGCGGAATGCGCGGAGCGTATTCGGCCGGTGTACTGGATGTATTTTTAGATAACGGAATCAAGTTCGGCGCATGTGCCGGAACCTCGGCGGGCGCGACGCACCTTTGCAGCTATTTGTCGGAACAGCGTGAAAGGATCAAACGCCTCGACACCATTCATTCGGCAAGCAAGCGCTACATGAGTTGGAGCAACCTGATTCGCACAGGTGATTTTTTCGCGCTGGACTATTGCTACAATCAAATCCCGCGCGTAGTCGATCCGTTCGATTTTGAAAAGTTCCGCGAGAATACAGCCGAAACAAAATTCTATGCGGTCGCCACGAATTTGAAAACAGGCGGCCCCGAATATTTGCTCACCCGCGATTTGGACAAGCCCGAAGACATGGACAGGATTCGCGCCTCGGCGTCTCTCCCACTCTTGAGCCATATCGTAGACATCGACGGCATGAAGCTTCTGGACGGTGGCGTCGGCGACAGCATTCCGTTTCAGTTTTTCGCGAACATGGGCTATCAAAAGCAGGTCGTCATCGTGACGCAACCCGAAGGCTTTGTCAAGAAGCCGAACTCCATGATTCCCCTGTTCAAGATTATCTACCACAAGTATCCGAAATTTATTGAAGCAGCAAGAACCCGCCACATTCGCTACAATCAGTGCCGGCGCACGCTAGAAGAACGTGTCGCTCAAGGTTCCGCATTCATGATTCGCCCAAGCGCTCAATTCAAGATTTCATGCTTCGAAAAAGACAAGTCTAAACTGGTGAATCTTTACGACATGGGCGTAAAAGACGCAACCTCACTCATGCCCAAGCTGCTCGAATTCCTTGAGAAATAATATGTCGAAAGCAATTGCCGGTCACAAGTATCGCCACTACAAAAAAGAAACAATGATTTACACCGTCGTTACCGCCGATGCTCTCGACTGTGAATCGGTCAAACCGCTCGTGGTTTACCGCAGCGAATACGAGACGCCCGACCACCCGAAGGGAACCTTATGGGTGCGCGATCGCGAAGACTTTGAAAGCAAGGTGACGCTTGCCGACGGTACAGTTACCGACCGCTTTGCCGAGATTTAAATTCCGCCAAAAGCATTCCTACAATAATGGCAGCAGCACCTGCAATCGCAATGGGCGTAATGCGTTCCCCAAGGGCAATCGCAGCCGTAATCATGGTAATCAAAGGCGCCACATAGCCATAGTTGCTCGCCAGTACCGTACCGAGCTGCTTCAGCACATTGTTCCAGATAAGATAGCCAAACAGCGAACAAAATACCGTAAGGCACAAAAAGTTAAAAGCGACTACCGGCTCCGTAAAGTTCTGCCACGGAATATCAAGCACTTTCGACACATCGCCACGCGCCTCGATAAACAAGGCGGGAATAGACATCAGCGTCCCGTAGAAAAACATCTTGCGCGTAATGAACAGCGAATTGTACTTGCCATTCAACTGCTTCACGACCAGCGAATAGATCGCCCACATGACGCCGGCGCTGCAGGCGAGCAAATCACCCACGGGAGAAAGCTTCAAGACGAACTTGCCGTTCAGTACCACCAGCACCATACCAACAAAGGTAACGAGGCACCCTAGAATCTGTCGCTTGCCAAGACGCTCGCTCTTATAGATAATTCCCCCAAGAATCAGGATAAGCAGAGGATTCGCGCAAATAATGAGCGCCACGTTACTCGACGGCGAAAACGAAAGCGCCGTATTCTCGGTCCAAAAGTAGAGCGTGCATCCGGTGATGCCGCTGATAAACAGAATCAGTTCATGCTTCCAGTTCCTGCTGCGGAATTGCTTGTGACTCGCCGCTAAAAGGATCAAGTAGGTAATCGCAAAGCGCAACGAGAAAATCTGCACCGCCGAAAAGCCATGATTCAAGAGCACCTTCGTACTCACGAAACTCGTGCCCCAAAAGGTGATAGTGATAATGGCAAGTAAGTGCCAAAAAGCGAGACTGTTGCGTGCAGGAATCATCGACCGCAAAGATAGAAAAGCAAAGTCCTTGCCGATAAAAAAAGCTTGCACCTAGTGCAAGCCTTTTTAAATCCCTTGTTGCAAGAAGAGGATTAGTCGCGGAACTTCACCTGCTTGGAGCCAGCGACGACTTCACCGATCTGCACCCACTTTTCGCCCTTGGCTTCGAGGTGAGCGGTGACTTCAGCCTTGTCTGCCGGGTCGATGAAGATGAGCATGCCCATACCCATGTTGAAGGTAGAGTACATTTCGTCCTTTTCGACAGAGCCGGCCTGCTGGATCAGCTTGAAGATCATCGGAGGATCCCAAGTGGTGCGGTCGATAATCACGTCCACGTTATCCGGGAGGATTCGCGGAATGTTGCCCTGGTAGCCAGAACCGGTAATGTGAGCGAGGCCCTGGATAATCTTCTTGTTGCAAAGATCAATGAGGCTCGGGTAGTAGCTGCGGTGCGGTGTGGCGAGAGCTTCGCCGATGGACTTGTCCATACCGTCGACCACAGTGTCAACCTTGTAGCCGGCCACGTCGAACAACACCTTACGGGCGAGAGAGTAACCGTTGGTGTGGAGACCCGTAGAAGGCAGGCCAAGGATAATGGTACCCGGCTTGATCTTCTTGCCGTCAATGATGTTTTCACGTTCCACGACACCCACGATAGTACCGGAAATGTCGTAGTCGCCCGGACCGTAGAAGCCCGGCATTTCAGCAGTTTCACCGCCAATCAGAACGAGATCGTTTTCGCGGCAGGCCTTGGCCATACCGGCAACCAGCTTGTCCATGACACCCGGTTCCAAGCGGCCCGTAGCCACGTAGTCCAAGAAGAACAGCGGACGTGCACCCTGCACCAGAATGTCGTCGCAGCAGTGGTTCACGATGTCCTGACCCGGAAGTTCATGGGTGCCCATTTCGATGTCGACCTTGAGCTTGGTGCCCACGCCATCCACGGAACTCACGAGGACCGGATCCTTCATGCCGAGGTGGTTCAGCGTAAAGAGGCCACCGAAGTTACCCACGTCGCCCAAAACGCCCTGGTTGAATGTAGTACGTACGGATTTCTTGACACCGACCATAGCTTCGTCGGCACGTGCCAAGGACACTCCTGCGTCTGCGTAATTCATCTTTTTTCCTTTGCCCAAGTTCCGGGCATGTGTTAGCCCTTAACGGGCATTTTGTTTTTCATCAATATTTCTGAGCGCATCCAGAATGAGGCTGGTGGTATCGGACATCTGGTTGATGTTCACGATATCCGGCATCAAGTGGGTATCCAGCTTGAACAGCGTCTCGTCACCCCAAGAAAGCATTTTTTCCAATGCGTCTGGGCCTGCCAGTTTGCCACACTTGGCACAGCAGATACGGCCATCCTGGAAAGCGATAAAGCCCTTTTCACCGTTACATTCGAACATGACCGTTCCCGTAACGCGGCTCTTTTCCATAGTCTGCGCAAAATCGATAAAGGGGAGTACCTTTGCGGATGCAAGGAGCGAAAGTCTTTCGAATTCGTCGAAAGCCTTGTTCTTGGCGCGCAGGCGGTCTGCCACCACCTTGTAAAGGTACACCATGATGTTCGGGTTCTTGTCCAGGAACTTCACGAACTCGTCGCTGGGAATATGGAGCACCGTGGCACCATCTTCACCTGCAACAACGGTATTGCTAGTGGGCTCATTACAGATAATGGACATTTCGCCAAAACAAGTACCCGCCTCCAACGTCGCGAGAGTATTGTAATGGCCGTCAGCCAAAAGTTCACCACAAATAAAAGCGCGACCGCTCTGCAACACGCAGAAAGAATCGCCAATAGACCCGCCATTAATAATGATTTCGCCCGAATCATATTCGCGAATCTGGGCATTCAAAAGCAAATAATCGGCACAGTCCCTGGGCACCTGCTGCAAAAAAGGCGTCCCAAGTTCATAGTTGGCTGCAATCCAGTCACCAATACCTGTATGAGTTTTCATGGGCTAAAAGATAAAAATATTATGGTACCAATCAAAACCCTTTCGGCCAGAATCAGCCCCATTTGTTGACTTCTGTATACACCCCTTCAGATTTTGAAGCATTTCGGCAGGATACGCCACTGCAGATTCGTAAAAATCGTTACCGCCACCGGGGCCCTTGCGCCCGTCATTCTGGCATACCAGCTTATCCTTGAAGGCCTTGATGTACTTGATACGAGGTTCCGCGGCCAGCAATTCCTCCGGGGATCCGAACATTCCAGGATTCACCCACACATCGGCACTGTCGGCCACCTTCATGATTTCTTCCAGCGAAAACTGGAGTTCCCGATTGGTATCCGCCGCCCACAAGTAGCAGCCACCAGCATCCTTGATGAGGCGAGCCGTAAAACTGTTCCCGCCCGGAGCATACCACACACCGCCGTAGCTCATGCCCACTAACACACGGGGACAGGGTTGATTCGGCGTTGAATCAGCAACGTCATTGCGAGGAACAGAGTGACGAAGCAATCCATCTCTGACGTCCAAATAGTCTTTCTTACTTTGTTCAAAAATCGAATCTGCCAAGGCTTCTACGCCAAACATTGTTCCGTACAACTTAATCCACTCCGCCTTGGCCAGGGGACTGTCTTCCTGCCATTCCGACGTAAGCATCAGCGGAAGCTTCAAGGCCTCGATCCGTTCATAGTCGTCATGTCCACCACCCGTGGCAAAGCTCAAGACCAAGTCCGGCTGAAGCGCCACCAGCTTTTCCAGAGAAATCGTAGAACCGCTCCCCACCTCGGCTACCTGGCCTGCGGCGACCCGAGCATACAGGGAACTGTCTGCGATATACTTCCCCTCACCCACGCCCACGAGGCGGCTTTCTAGGCCAAGACGCAGCATATAGCCAATCTGCGCCGAAGAAAGGGCCACCACCCTTTGGGGGGCGTTCCCCAAGTTAAAGCGCTTTATCAAGGTGTCGCGGCCCACAATAGAACGGATCTCGGCGACTTTCTCGCCACAAAGCGTCCCCACCTTCAGGTTCTTGCTGTATTCCAAGGCCGGCAGTTCCCCGCAATCGGCCAATTTCTTTTCAGGTTCGCCGTTATTCCCACAGGAACTCAATACCAACCCCGAAAACGCCAGAAAAAGCCCCAAGGAGGCACCGGCGACCATTTTTCCACAAAAATTCAACATCCTAAGTCCTGAAAAAGTACGTAAATCGTTGATTTTTAACATCTTATGAAATTTTTTATGCCAAAAACCCAAAACATAATGTATTTTATATGCCGTATACTAGCAACGGAATCTTTTATGAAAACAAAGATAGCCTCTTTTTTGAGCATTGTCGCTCTCAGCTTGCTTACCTTCGCCACCAGCTCTTTCGCTGACGAAGAAGAAGGATTTTACGAAAAGGACCACGTCCGCGGGTTCATTTCGATTGGCGCCGACTACCGCGGCATGCGCAAGGAATTCCAGCGCTACGTGAACAACGTCGCATTCCAGAACTTCGGCCACCGTGTCGATTACGCCATCCAGGATTCTACCGGCGCTGTAGACACTCTGAAAACAACCGCTTGGGGTGATCCGTATGGCACCGGCGGCTATAAAAAGTTCGACGACTGGTACCTGGGCCTGCATGTGAACGTCGGTGCCCAGTACAAGCAGTTCTTGACCTGGATTGACTTCAACTTTATGCCCTCCCAGGTATCCGAATGCAAAACATGCCACTATAGTGTAAGCACTCCTAGCGAGGTAAAAAATTTACCCAAGGGTTCGAAACTCGTAGGCAGTTCGCAAACAAGCTTCCCCCTGTACGACGTGGAATGGTTCGCCTATGGCGCCGACTGGATGTTCGGTTGGAAGCTCTTCGGTGAAAACGCTCCCATTAACCTGATTCCCTCTATCGGTTTCGGTTTCAACCTGATCAACTTCCACTTCGCCTCTCACTTCGACCATTACGAAAGAGACAACGAAGAACATGTAGAAACCGTCCGCGACCGTTTCTACAGCACGCTTGCTACGACAGTCAATTCCGAACTTGAACTCCGCATCGAATTGGGCCGTTTCGCTCTCGGTGGCTACCTGGGTTACCGCTTTATCCGCTACAACGACCTCGACGTCGAAGGCTTCACCATTCAGTACGGTTCAGTCGAAAACGGCACCGACAACGTCGGCGATACCTACTTCTTCGGTATCCGCGCTACCTGGTACTTCTTGAGTCTATGGGAAAAGAAACAGGCTGACAAGTTATAAGACCGCTCGTGCCCAATCGTACTAAATACGTACCCTGAGCGCTCGCTCTCACAATCGCCCCAGCTTAACGCCTGGGGCTTTGTTGTTCACGGAGACCGCTCCTACCACATTAGTTTAGGCGGCGAGGCGCTTGAGGATCGCGCCCCACCGCCACCTTTGGTCGAGGATTACGTCCTTTGTCAAAAGGATGTTCGCACTGAAAGAAAAAACCTCGGGGAGCATTCCCGTTGGGATCCGTATCCACAATCTTTTCCATGGCCACGTAATGGGCACAGGAGCGCCTCAGGCAAGAATCCGTTTTCCAGCGGACCTTGTACTTCGCCTTGGGGTAAACAAAATCCCAGCCCAGCACCAGCGTAGGAACCCCCATGAGTCTCAACCTGTCTGGAAGCGGCGCATACTCGCCCTGGGTACTTAAAAGCACCACCGCATCCAGTTTGCGGTACATGGCCATCAGCAAGGCATCTTCCATCAGCGACAGGTTGGGCCCTACACAACTCGTTTCAGCCGGGTTGTTGAAATGCACACTGTAACCGCACTCCATAAGAGTCTGCTCCAGCCTGAACACGCCCTCGCAATCCCGGGCGAATACATGGGGATCGCGATACGGGTGGTAGTAATGGGATTCCATTTCCAGTTTGCGGTAACGGTCCCCCTCGAAATAACGGATCGCCTGCATCTCTACCCAGAGCCTCAGGCTCCTGAAATCCAGACAGGAATGGAACCGGTGAACGTTGCGGTAGTAATCGTTCACCTTCTTGAGCGTATAGCCATCTAGGAAAAATCCTATACGGAGCGGTCGCGGCATAGTACCTCCATCAAAAAGCGTGCCTCTTTATTAACACGCTTTTTTTAGGGTACCGGAGACCGATTTTAGATGTTAAATTTTCTATACAAAGTATAAGACGCTTTTTTAGCGTTAAATCAGCTTTCGCTTTTTCAAGTCGTCCATCAACGAACCCGGCATCCAGGACTTGAGTTCGCCGTATTTCGGATCGCTAAGCGTCTTGCGCCACTGTTCCGCCTTAGCCTTATCACCCTTGTCGCTATAGATGCGAATCAAATTTAATACCGAACACCAGTAGCGAATGCTCTTACCCGTGCGCTTCAGGTAATCGGCAGCGCTCTTTTCGTAAATATCGGCAGCTTCGCCATAGCGTTTTAGGCGGTAAAGCATATCGGCCTTGATCTGCAACATGACAGGATGATTGGGAGCGCGCTTGAGTCCCCGTTCCGCAAGCTTTAGACCGGTGGCAAAGTCTTCCTTGTCGTAATGCATCCATATAAGCGGAGTCAGGAACAGGGGCCAGAACCGTTCAGACTTTTGAGAGGCGCTGTCGAGAGTCGCAAGATAAAGTTCCCGGTTGTCCGACTTGAATGGCACCCAGCTAAAACTCTTGTCGATGTAGTAGGCGTAAATGGCAAAGAAGGCGCGTGCCTCCAGTTCCTTGGATTCCTCGAAAGCCTTCGCCGCAGAACGCGTCGTCATGGCACCTTTGACCGAATGCCCCGTCTCGCCCTGCACGTAACCAATTTCAAAACGGCGCAACGCATCCCACAAGCCCTCGGTCTTGCAGGATTCCAGCAACGTCCCCGCCTTTATAAGCGAAGCCGTATCTCCCTTGTCATCATAAACGCTGATACGTACAACATTTTCAAGCACACAGCCCGCCCCCTCGTTCTGGGAACGCAACTGCTTCGAAATCTCGAAGGCATCGCCGTAACGGAGTGCCATGGTAGCCGAAGTGGCCTTGGACCAAAGTTCCGCCTGCTCCTTGGAAAGAGACAGGGAAAGGGATTCCCCGGCAAAGCAGGCTGCAGCGATAGCAACAGTAATAATCAAAAAATTCCGCAAATACATCGGTCTAAAAATAGAAAATGTGTTGATAAATTATGGACAAAAAGCATCAGTTCACGATTTATCCACAAAAAACGATTCCAATTCACCATATTTCGTTTTTATGTTTTCCTTATTTTTTAGTCCAAATTGGAATATCCACGGGAGGCCCCATCCGAGGCAACGCCATAGGCCACCGAGAACCATTTAATCTGTTGATAGGCAACAATTTACAAAAGGCAATTTCGAACAAAAGTGTCGAAATTTCACAAATTTCCCAAAATTTAAGAAAAGTTTTCTTAATCCTTACATCTTTTTTTGCTATTGCCTGAACACCCAAAATTATCTATAACTGGGGTATAAGGTCAACAACTTATCAACACATAAACAACAGTCTATCTTGTTAAACTAGGGATTCGGGAAACCAAAAAGGAATAACACGACGGAGGTCTTATGAAACTTTTCCATAAAACATCTGCATTGTCATTCTACATGATCCACTCCGGCTTCATGGCATTCAAGACTCGCGTCAAAGAAGAGCTGGATGCTGCTGGAGGCGGGAACCTGGACGATCTCCTGGATGACGATAGCCTGCACGCCTACTACCGTAACGGGGACTCCCCGGACTACGTGGCGGCCTCGCTCTGCCCCACCTACGAAGAAGACTAAGAATTTCTCTCCCTCCTAGAAACAAAAAAATTCCCGCAGCGTGTTTACTGCGGGAATTTTTACATCTCTGTTCTAAGTTCTATTTTGCAGGGCAACCGTCGACGGTTTCGAACTTGCCCTTATTCACGGTCACAATCTTGGTGTTCAAGTTCATGCCGCGCTTGAACTTGATATCGCCATACACGCCTTGGAAATTAGCGGTATTGTTAATCAAGTTCGTAAGGCTGTTGGGCTTTTTCTCCATGGAACTGAACACGATGTTTGCGGCATCATAGCTGAGTCCGCTCACCTTGTCTTCGCCCGGCTCGGCACCCCAACGTTCCTTGAAGTCACTCACGAACTTCTTGAGGTTGTCGTTGTTGCCACCCATGTCCATGGCAGGCACGCTAAAGTAGGAGCTATCGACCTGGCGCTTGCCCTGAATCAGGAGTTCACGGCCATACCAGCCGGAAGCACCCAGCAACACGCCCGAAATCTTGTTGAAGGCCACCTGGCCAGCCATAAGGCCGGCATCACCTGGATTCGTTGCCGGAATAAAGATACCCGGAATGTTGAAAGTGGAATCCTGCATGTAGAAGCGGCGTTCCTTGGCGTTCACGGCATCCAGGTCATTTGCCCCACGGGCAATGTTCTGGCGGCGGTTCAGCTGCTTGAAACGCACATCGCGCAGCAGGCTGAATTCGGTCTTGTAGTCAGGACGACCTTCTTCGTAGTTACGGAAGGCGATCACAGATGCACCGCGGCGTTCCACGGCCGTAGTAAAGCTCTGGGACATGGAGGCACCATAGCCGCCCAAGGGACTGAGGATAGCGAATTCGCGGATGTTCAGACACTTGGTGGCGAAGTCGGCAATGCTCTTGGCCAAGTTATCCATGGTGATGTTCACCTGGAAAATGTTCGGGCCCATCTTGGCGATACCGTCGTCGGTAGCGGTCGGGGTGAGCATGGGAATGTTCTGGAAGTTGCTTCCGAGCCAGGCGGCCACGGTGGCGGCCGGAGCACTCATAATGGGGCCGATAACCGCCACAATGCTGTCCTGGTTAATGGCCTGCTGGGTACGGAGGAGAGCCAGGGCGGCATCAGCACGGGTATCCGCCACACGCAGGTTCACCTTGCCCTTCAGGCCCGCCTTTTCGTGAGCGAGAATCACACCCTGAATGGCCGCCGCGCCAAATTCGGCATAATCGCCCGACAACGGGGCAAGAACGAGCACCGTCGGCATGCCGGCGCCGCGGTCTTCCAGGGATTCAAGACCCTTTTCGGCAGTACTGGAGAGGTTTTCGGCAACCCCGCCGGCCACAACCTTCTTGTACCAGTAGCGGGCGGCGCGGTAGCGCTTGGAATTCTGACATTCGCGACCAATCTGCAACTGCATCCAGCCCACAATGTCCTTGTCCACCGGATACTTTTCCAAAAGGGCCTGCAACTGGTCAGCCGTCAAGAGCGAAGCAGCCAGCGTCTGAATGGCAACATCCTTGGTACGGCTTCTGGCGGCCGGGTTCTTAGAATAAGCCAGAATACGGAGCATGGCTTCCACACCTTCGTAAACGTTGCCCTTTTCCACCATGACAATGGCGTTGGCAAGTTCCATGCGTTCGCGGTACACCGTGTTCACATAGTATTCCAGGAAGCGGGAAGAAAACTTCAGGGCTTCGTCGCGCTTGTGTTCGCGCAGATAGCATTCCGTGAGCATCACGGCGGCCTTTTCACCGGAGGATTTACGGAAGCTGGACTTGTAGACTTTCTGGAGGGGAGCAATGGCCTCGGCGCACTGCCCATTCTGGATTAAATTCTTTGCCTCACGAATTTCGTCCTGGGCAAAAGCGGAAGCGGCAAGCATTGCCACCAAAGCAAAAGGTAAAAGACGTTTCATACTAGGATTCCGCAGCGGCTTGAACCACATCGTGTTCTTTCTTGATTTGTTTTTGGAGAGATTCAGGGAGCTTAGCCCAGTCCATGACATCGACCCGGAACGGAAGCCCGCTATCCACAAAAGCCTTTTCCACAGCGGTCATGGCCTCGAAAGAAAGGGGGCTTTCAGAAATAACCACCAGTTCCAGTTCCGTATCGGGAGTGAGGTCCACTCCCGTCACACGGGCTCCATGCGCCCAAACTTCCAGCCCCTCAAAATGAAGAGCCAGAATCCTCTGGACCTTTTCCAAATGATCAGATTCAATACATAAAGCCATACGGGGTCAAATATAGTTAAACTCGAAAATAGATTTACTATTATTAAACCATGATTGCATTCCTATTCATACTGCTTGCCGCCCTTGTACTCGTCTTTGTTAATGTCAGTTCCACAGCCAAGGGTAAAATCGGGAAAATTATCGGTGCCGCCGTCTTATTCCTCATTTTTTTAGGCATGTTTTTCAGGGACACCTTTTTAGGAAGTTGTCTCGTCACCTTTTTTGCAGTCTGGATTCCAAACGCACTAATTCTTTACATTCCCTGGACCCTCTATAGAATCGGTTACTACCTTACTCAGCCCCACCACCTGAGCCGCCACAAGGTTCGCCGCGTAGGCCGCTGGCTTGCGGGAATAACCGCCGGCGTAACCTTTGCGTTCATGGCATACGGAATACCGCACAACGACGAATATAAGACTAACTTGCTCACCATCGATTTACCGAGCCAGTACACCGAAAGCTTTACAGCCATATTCTTTAGCGACATTCATGTGGACCCCTTGTTCAACGCCAAGAAACTGGGCCGCTTTATCGCACAGGTCGACTCCATTAAACCCGACTACCTGTTGTTCGGTGGCGACCTGGCCGATTTCTCGACAGAAAAGATGGACCGCAACGGCTACGATATTTTGTTCAAAAAATTGACCGCCGGAGCTAAAGTAGCGGCAGTCGCCATCAACGGCAATCACGAATCCATGCAGGAACGTTCGGGTTCCAATCCTAACGAATGGATGCGCAAGGCGGGCTTCGTGGTACTCGACGATTCCACCGCCTGCCTGGGCAGCGCCTGCTTTACGGGCCGCACCGACTTTATGGTCGCCCGCAGTAGAGACATGCAGCGCAAACCCCTTTCCGAGCTCATCCCCGACTCCATCATGATCGTGGAACACCCGAAGGATTCTACAGACTCCGCCGTAACAGCCGCTGCACAAGATTCCACTGCAGATTCAGCAGTCATCGCTACCGTTACCTACGATACCCTGGTCTTGCATCGTCCCTGGATTTTACTGGACCACCAGCCCAAGGGAATCGAAAAAACTCATGCAGGAAGACTCCCGGACTTCGCCCTTTCAGGCCACACCCATGACGGCCAATTTTTCCCGGTCACCTTCCTTATCGACTACGTGTGGAAACTCGCCTACGGCAAGGGAGCGCTCGGCGGCGTGCTATGGCTCGTCAGTTCCGGCTTCGATTGCTGGGGGCCGCCCGTCCGCTTAGGAAGCGACTCCGAAATTTGGGTAATTAAATTCAAGGCAAAAGAAAGCGCGAGCGAACAGCACGAAAACTAGCAGAGAATTAGATTTTAGAACAAGAAAAGTGGTCAAAAATTTTGACCACCTTTTTTATTTCAAGACTTTATTGTAGACGGCAATTTGGCGTTCAATGATTCCGTCCCAGGTGAAACATTCGGCAATTCGCTTCTGGGCGCCGGCGAGCAACTGCGAAATCAATTCGGGGTTGCTGGCCAAGCGTTTGTAAGCGTTGGCGAGGGCCTCGGGGTCTTTTTCGGGAACGAGGATTCCCGTTTCACCGTCAATGACAACATCGGGAATGCCACCCACTTTGCTTGCCACAATCGGGAGGCCGAGTTCCATGGCCTCGATAAGTACGACGCCGAGGCCTTCGGTGTCGCCCTTGCTATCGACAATCGCCGGGAGCGTGAAGACATTTGCAGTCTTGTATTCGTTGGCGAGCGCTTCGGGCGAAAGCTTGCCGGTGAAAATGATTTCGGCGGAATTCGGGTTGGATTGCTTCACTTCGTTCGCAATGACGTGCAGCTGTTCGGTCAAATCGCCGACGCCGACGATGCGGATTTCGAACTGATCGCGCGGCAAGTACTTGGTCGCTTCAATCAGGTAGCGAATGCCCTTGCGTTCAATGTGGCGACCAACAAACAAAATCTTAAACTTGCCATTTATCGCATGTGGCTCGGTATTCCCCGCACCTTTCTCAAGCGTCGTCCCGTACGGACTCCATTCGATTTCAACATTGCGAAGCGCCTTGATTTTACTGGCGGTAAAACTCGAGTTCGCAAACACGGCCTGAGCCTGGCTAATGGCAAACTTCAAGAGCGGCTTGACCCATTTCTTTTTGCGGATGAGCAGGAGTTCGGCGCCGTGGAAATTCAGCACCAGCGGAATTTTGAACAACTTAGCAGCGCCCAGCGCAATGTAGGCATGCGGGAACGGCCAATGGGCATGAATCACATCGGGCTTAAACTTGCGGCAAATTTTAATGCACTTGAAGAACCCGCTGATGATATAGGGAATCGCCAAAAGCTGGAGCCAAGGCTTGTTGGCCATCTTGGAAGGAGCACCTTCTTCATGAGTCAGGAACTCCCAGCTCGCAGGTGCATAACGGAATCGGTTTACCTTGACTCCATCAATTTCGTGGCTCTTCAGGCCCTTGTATGCAGGCGCCAAAACCTGGATATCGAGGCCCGCCTTTTTGAGGTGCGCAATGGAGGTACGCAACCAGGGAACTTCGGCGTCTTCGTAGAAACGCGGATAAACCGAACCGATAACAAGAACCTTAGAGACAGCCATAATTAAACAGCGGCGCTTTCCGGTGCGGGCATATTCTGAATACAAGCCGGATAGAGAATCGGCTTGATGGTTTTGTCCAGGACTTCCTTGACTTTTTCAAGGTTATTCGAGGTCTTCTGTTCGATACGGCCCTTAATGCGCTCCCAGCCATCCAGTTTGGAATCCAGCAACAACATTCCCAGCCCCGATTCATGTTCCAGGAACCCGACAATGTCACTACCACGGCTTCCGCTGTTCAGCACCGAGAAAAAGGAATTCCAGAACTGGGTAAAGCTAGCCTCGTCGGCCAACTCTTTTTTCAAAGTCTCAAAATCAAATTCAAGATATACGAAAGAGCTGTTATCCTCATCGCTACGGATAATTTCTTCTTGACAACGCCTTTCAAAGATCTCTTCGGTGTAGATAGAGATGTTATACTTGTGTTTTCGTATCAAATTAAAGAGGAGCTCTTTCATCATCGCCCCAAATTTAGGCTATTTTTATGTCATGCAACGACTGTTAAAATTGAAAAAAGCGCTCAAGAACAGCATTTTAGCGACCTCCGTTGAAAATTTCAAGGGAATCAGGTCCGGAACCGCAAAATACCGTCACCTGACCGAAGACGAAATCCTGATTCTTGAAAAGAACGGTAACCGCTCCGAATCCTGGGACAAAGTGATGGTCGAACCCGACTTTGACCCGAACCGGATCAACCGCTCCTCATTCATGGGCGAAGTCTACTTGCCGAAATTTTTTGGGACGCTGCTTTTGCCGGGCGACGTGTCGTTCCCCACAGGAATTTACGACAGTCTTGTACACAATTGCTTTATCGAAAATGCACTGGTCCACAAGGTGGCAATGCTGAGCAACATCCTGGTGCGCAGCAGCGCCGTTGTCCAGAACGTAGGTTCCATGATCAGTAGCGGAAAAATCAGTTACATGATCGGCAATTCCATGCACGTGGGTAACGAAATGGGTGGACGCAAAGTCGCCGTGTTCCCCGAAATTACCATGGAACTCGTAGAAGCGCAACTATTCCACAAGCCGGAACCCGAAGTCGCTGCGGCCTTCGACGAACAACTCAAGGCCTACCGCGAAGAAACCGCCTTCCCCTTTGGCGTAGTGGGCAAGGGTGCCGTAGTCTGCAATACCAACATTATTCGTAACAGCTGGATTGGCGCCCACGCACGCATTGAAGGCGCCGAAAAAATCCGCAACTCCGTGGTGCTTTCGTCTTTGGAAGAACCCAGCCACGTTTATGACTCCGTCATTCTCGAAAATTCGAACGTGCAAAAATCAGTCACCATTCACACCGGTGCCGAAGTCCAGGGGTCCGTGCTCATGAGCCGCACCACCGTTGCCTGCAAGGCAATCGTGAAGTCTTCGATTATTGCGCCGTGCTGCCACATTGAAGAAGGCGAAGTGAATAGTTCCTATGTGGGTCCCATGACCCAAATGCACCACCACTCCCTTTTGATTGCGGCCCTCTGGCCCGACGGATGCGGCAACCTAGGCTACGGAGCCAACGTAGGCAGCAACCACACCGGACGCATGCCCGACCAAGAAGTGATGCCTAGCCAGGGAATGTTCTTTGGTCTCGGCGTGAACATCAAGTTCCCCGCCAACTACCGCGAATCCCCCTTTACCCTGATTGCCACGGGACTTACCACGCTCCCACAGCGCGTAAAATTCCCCTTCTCCCTGATTCGTCCGGGTGACCCGCAACTGGTAGGAGTGGCACCACGCCTAAACGAAATCGTGCCGGGCTGGAATTACGCCCGCAACGCCTACGCTCTGGACCGCAACCTATACAAGTATTCATTGCGCGGCAAAGGCGTTGTACCCTCAGCATTCTACAGCATTTTCAACCCGGATACGGTGCGCTACGTCTGCGACGCCTACCAGCGTTTGCAAGTGTCCGCCATCCGCGACATTTACACCAAGGAACATATTGACGGTCTGGGCGAGAACTTTATGCGTGAACGCATCCGCCAGCAGGCCATCAAAACATACCAGGAATACCTGGAACGCTACGTTCTTGAACAAATTATCACGTTGGTCGTAACCGATCCTAATTTGCAGACGCAGCCTGTCAAGGAACTGCGCCGCATGGCCACAAACGACATCAACAAAGATGCCATACGCGTTGTCACCTTGCCCGAGACCTTCGACGAACTGCTCAAGCGTTACCGCCAGCTGGAAAAAGACTGGTTCGAACGCGTGACCCACGGGCTGGACAAAGATAATGAACGGGGCCGCCAGATTTTTGACGACTACGATGACGCCCATCCTATCGACAAGGGATTTACCGAATGGGAAAAAGCCCGAGTCGAAGAGAAATTACGCCGCCTGAATTCCATCGCCAAGACGAATAAGCCCGAATAATGTCTCCCTGGCTTTTACTCGGAACGCTCCTCGCTGTTGAATTTGTGGCACGCCTCGTGCTTGAAATTCGCGAACGCAGGCTTACGCAAATGCGCGGCGGCATCTTTGCCGTACTGCGCCTGATTCCTTTGCTGAACGACATCGTACCGCTGCCCGAAAATCGCAAGGATCCTGCCGAAAACGAATTCGTGAAAAAGCATGAAGAAGGCCACGCAAACCTGCGTCACGGCATTTTGCGGAACCTCGCCAAAGTGGCCCTGTTGCTCTTGGCCGTATGGTTTTTCGCCTTCTTGCTTGCAAGCCACGGCATGTCGCTTGTAGAATCTATTCTCTGGCTTCATTTAGCGGCAATTCCGTTCCGCACCGTATTCCACTTGTATTGCTGGCATCAGGAATACGAGGCGGACCGCTACGCCTTCGAGAAACTTGGCAAGAAAGTAGCGAAGGCCGCGATGCGAAACCTTGCCGAAAGTGAAATCCCGTATACAAAATTGTTCGCGGTGATTTACCGCGAACACCCGACTGTCGCAATTCGCAGTCAAAAGATTTTGAACAAAGAAATTAAGGCGGTTTAAACTTTAAACCTATCGTCAGCGGCACGAGAGTCGCGGCCAAGCGCAAGGATAATTGCGTTCACCACAAACGCGGCAATCATCAAGATATCCCCGGTATGCGACCCAAGCGAACCCGGTAACGCCGGACACAATTTACCCGCGAGCGCCAAGATTCCACCTACCACAATGGCGGTTCCCACAAATTTAGGTTTTGCCTTAAGGCCCAAAAGACCCCACAAAATCGGCACCGTAAACGCACCCGCGTAAACTGCAAGGGCCAACAGGAGAGTGCCAATAATGTCGGTGAATACAAGCGCAAGAATCAAGGCAAGCAAACCGTTCATCAAGATAACCACGCGGGCTTGAAGCAGCGAAGGCTTGCGGCACAGCCCGTTAATGATAATAGAACTGCTTAAAAGCGTGGTATCGGCACTGCTCAGCACCACGCTCAAAAGTGCAAGCGCAAATACCGGCAAAAGCGCCGGCGGCAATACCGCATTTGCAATCGCCGTAATGCGGGCCCCCTGCATACCAACGAGGCTCACTCCATAAACCGCCAAGAAGCCGATTACGAATGCAACGGGAATCAAGACGCATGCCGCCATGCCAATCGCCTTCTTGGCTGTCGCCGCATCTTTCGCGCAGAACATGCGGCTGTAAATATCGGGACCAGCCGTATACGTAGTACCATAAGTGAGAATCAAAAGGAACAAGTCGAGCGGTGTGAAGTTCGTGTTAAACGGGAACTTGGGCGCCACACTAGTCGTAGCGCTAGCCGCCATACTGCCGAGCTCGCCACCGCCAAACTTCGCAAAGCCCGCAAGCAACAAGAGCCCCGCGATAATCAGGCATGCCTGCAAAAAATCGGTGCGCAAAATCGAAACCTGCCCGCCCGCAAGCGTGTAACCGGTGAATACCGCCGCCGACACAATCGCCGCCGTCATATAGCCCATCGAGGTAAACGTCATCAAGAGCTTTGCCGCCGCAATAATCTGGGCCGCCACAATGCCCGTCCATGCAACCGGAATCACAAAAGAAGCGACCAGTCGCGGGCCCTTGCCGTACAGGTTTTCGACCAAATCCGGCAGCGCATATTTGCCATGGCTGTAGGCTCGACCCGCAAACGGAATCAACGCCAACAAACCAAGCGCTCCCACCAGCATGAACCAGCTCGCGGCCCCGCCGAGTTTTGCGCCGCTATCGACGGCGCCAATCACGGCCGACCCGCCCAAAATCGTTGCCACAAGACTTCCCGCAACCGCTTTCGCAGAAGCAGCCTTGCGTGCCACGAAGAAATCGGGAATGTCCTTTACGCGCCACGCACTGCGCAGGGCAATCGCAATCAAAAACACCAGGTAGATAATTAAGGCAATATTCATGTTTTCTGTCATGCCCGCAACAGCGAGCATTTCCATTTTGTGAAACAAAATCTAGAATTTCCGGCTCATGATAAACATGACCGTACGCAAATCCCATTCGCTTCCCACCTGCTTTTGCAACAATTCTTCGGTTGTCGGGTAGCGGTGATTTTCAAACTTGCGGTCGCGCGAGACTGATGCCATAAGCATGCCGTTCCATTTTTTGCTCATCTTGATCGAAGCCATTGGAGTTATACTCACCGTTACAAAGTCCGGATTGTAATCCTTGTATGCATCGTCAAAATCATATTCGTGCTTAAAGCCGCTCGCATTCACTGCAAGCATCGCCATAGGCACGCGTTTAAAAGGCATCATGTAAATGAGCGTACCGCCATATTTGTACTTAAAGCCGTTCACCATGTTTTCGTTGCCGGCCTTCCACACCTCTTTATCTTCGGCGCCCGTATATGCAGAATACCGGAGTTCCGCCGTTCCCTTCAAAATAATCTTGGTCCAGTCACTCTTGGGCAAAAATGCAAGCAACGGAATCGTGAGCGCCGTATGGTAACGCATGCCGTACGCGTATTCCGTGAACATAATATCGCGCCTGTACTTTCGTTTTTCGGGCCGGTAAACACCCATAAAGGTTGCCGTGCGACCATAGTTCAGCGCGGTACCCGTATTCGCCTCGGCCCCCAGTTCCAGCAAGTGCATCAGTTCGATTGAAGCATCAAGCTTTACGCCAACCCCCGCAAAGTTCACATCACCCGAAGCCAAGCCCTTAAAACTCAGCAGTTTGCCAAAATCCTGCTGCACCTTAAAATGGTACATGTATGCAGGCACCGCAAACGCAAAAAAAGGCCAGTTGTGCAAAGTCTCTGAATTCTTGAGCGAATTGTGCGGCAACAAAAGAGAGACTATCGAAAGCGTGCCCTCGCGCGAAGTCTTGAGCCCCGTGCTATCGACCACCGCAACGGAATCCGTCTTGACCGCAGAGCTGTCGGCAGGTTCATCTGCAACAACGAACACGGCGCCAAACAGCACCGAAACAAACACCAATTTGCAAATTCTTCGCCAAAGCATAAACCCATGGGAATATAGATAAACAACCCGCCAAAGTTGCCCCGCACACCCCAAAATTTGTATATTCTTGGGCACTGAGGTTTATATGTCTCGAATTTTTGGCTCTCTCGCAATTCTTTTTACTGCAATCGCATTTTGTACCACAAGCGCCCTCGCCTTCGATGTATCGGTCAAGGCGAACGTCGATAACGCCCAGGTATTCGTGGGCGACATATTCAATTACGAAATCCAGGTGACCGCACCCGAAAACGCAATCGTCGACTTGCCCAGCTTTGTCGGAAACCTGGGCAGCTTCGAAGTCAAAGAAATGAAGAACGAAAAGGTGACCGAAGGCATGCCCAAGGGCACCGCCAAATTCACCTGGCTTGCAACGCTCAACACCTTCGTGAGCGGCGACTTCTTGATTGCACCGCAGCAAGTGAACGCCGTAGTCGGTAGCGACACCGTCAAGGTAAGCACCGACCCAGTAGCCGTCAAGGTTTCTACCCGCACCACCGGCGAAGAAGACGACATCCTCGAAGTAGAAGACCCGATGGACGACCCGCGACTCCCGCAATGGCTCTACGTCATGCTGATTGTGGTAGGTGTCGCCCTGCTGGTGTTCCTCGGCTGGTTCCTCCATAAAAAGTTTGCGAAGGCCGGGGCCGCCCCGAGACTTCCGCCCTACGAAGAAGCGGTGCTCGCCCTCAAGGAACTGCGCCAGAAGAATTACCTCGCCGAAGGCAACCAGGGCGACTACTTCATGGCTCTGGGCTTCATTGCACGCCGCTATATCGAGCGCCGTTTCGAAGTCGACATTCTGGATGCTACCGTGGCCGAACTCAAGCAGCGTATGGCCCACGTGGCAGGCCTTCCGCAGGCCTACAAGGAATCGGTCGTGACGCTCGCCGTCGAAACCGAACCGGTGAAATTCGCCAAGATGAAACTCGAAGGCGAACGCTGCCGTTTCTGGGACGAATGGGCCGACCGCCTCTTGGAAGATACAAAGCCCACTCCTGAAGAGGAGCAGGCTAAGAAAGAAGCTCTCAAGGCAGCCGTGCAAACCGTAAAGGCTGAACGCGCCAAGGCTTCGAAAAAGAACTCGTAAGTAACTACGAATTTCCCTTCAAGATTTCTTCGATATCGCTACGGCTCAAATAGAGCCGTTCGTTCAATGCGTTTGCAATTCCGCAAAGGGACTTGCGGCAGGCCATCAGGATGTTAAAATCCTGTTCCACCACGCTGGTTTCTGCCAGCTGAAAGTAATAGCAGGCCGCCTGAAAACGCTGGTAATCAGGATCGCTCTTGTAAAGCTCCGCCGGCAAATCCTTCATGACCGTATCCAGGTCGCAAGCGAAATCCTTGCGCATCAGGAATTCCGCCAAGTGCCCCGCCATAGCGATGTGGGCATCGCCTTCCAGCTCGCTGCCGGCAATGTGGGTAATGCCCGGACGTTCCTTGGACATGTCCATCTTCACGTATTCCAGCGGGCGCTTGAACAGATACGCAATTAGGGCGTGGCCCGCCTCATGATTGCACAACTTCTTGAATTCTTCTTCACCGAAGAATTCCACCATGGATTCACGATTTAATTCTGACATTGTGTAAGCCAGCGATTTATAACGAGTTTTTTCGTTTTAAGATGCCTTCTTGCGGCTCTTCTTGGCAGATTCAGACTTCTTCTCCGAAGGAGCCTGCAAGCCGCTCTTCACAATTTCTGCGGTCACCACGAACTGCTTGTTGCCGGAACCCGGCATTTCAAACATGGCCTTCTGCAAGGTCTTTTCCATCACGGAACGGAGGCCGCGGGCACCCGTCTTGCGAGCCATGGTTTCGTGAACAATTTCCTTGAGGGCGTCGTCTTCGAACTTCAGCTCGATTCCATCCATTTCGAACAGGCTCTTGTACTGCTTCACAAGGGCGTTCTTCGGCTGAGTCAAAATATTCAGGAGGGCTGCTTCGTCGAGCTCTTCGAGAGCCACGGCAACGGGCAAACGGCCCACAATTTCGGGAATCAAGCCGAACTGGATCAAGTCATCGGGTTCCAGGAGCTTGAAAAGTTCTGTCAGGGAATTTTCTTCGGCACTGCGGATGTCGGCGCCGAAGCCCATGCCGCCCGTATTTACGCGGCGGGAAATAATCTTGTCGAGCGTTTCGAAGGCGCCACCGCAAATGAACAGGATGTTCTTGGTGTTCACCTGCACCAGCGGCTGTTCCGGGTGCTTACGGCCACCCTTCGGCGGCACTGCGGCAACCGTACCTTCCAAAAGCTTCAAAAGACCCTGCTGCACGCCTTCGCCGCTCACGTCGCGGGTAATGGAGGGGTTGGCAGTCTTACGGGCAATCTTGTCAATTTCGTCGATAAAGATGATACCGCGTTCGGCGCGGGCCACGTCGTAATCAGCCGCCTGCAACAGGCGCACGATGATGCTGTCCACGTCTTCGCCCACGTAGCCGGCTTCAGTCAGCACGGTAGCGTCGGCAATGGTAAAGGGAACGTCCAGGAAGCGTGCCATGGTCTGGGCCAGAAGGGTCTTGCCCGAACCAGTGGGACCCACCAGGAGCAAGTTGGACTTTTCCACTTCTTGCGCATCGGGGTGGGCCTGCTTGTAACGCAGACGCTTGTAGTGGTTGTACACAGCCACAGAGAGGGCGGTCTTTGCCTGGTCCTGGCCGATGACGTATTCGTCCAGGTGGGCCTTGATTTCGGTAGGTAGCGGGAGGGGCTTGGAAGAGGCCTCGGCAGCGGCAGATTCCTGCCTGGCGCGGGCACGGTCTTCTTCGATAATGCGGTGACACATGGCAACGCAGTCGCTACAAATCTGAACGCCTGCGCCCGTAATCATCTTCTCGACGCGTTCTGCGGGCTTGCCGCAAAAACTGCAAACCACAGTCGGGTGATTTTTCCCGCTACGATACATTAAATTCCCTCTTTACGCGGAACAAAGATTTCGTCGATAACGCCGAAGGCCTTTGCTTCTTCGGGGCCCATATAGAAATCGCGGTCGGTCTTTTCACGGACTTCGTCAATGGACTTGCCGGTATGCTTGGCGACGATTTCGGCCAAGGTTTCCTTGGTGCGCACGATTTCTTTTGCGGTAATCTGGATATCGGTAGACTGACCGGTAGCAGCACCCGACGGCTGGTGAAGCATAATACGGGAATGCGGGAGCGCATAGCGCTTGCCCTTGGTACCTGCCGCAAGCAACACCGCAGCCATCGAGGCGCAGTTACCAATGCAGATGGTCGCGATATTGGGGCGAACATGCTGCATGGTGTCATAAATGGCAAGCCCTGCCGACACGTAACCACCCGGGCTGTTAATGTACAGCGTGATATCCTTTTCCGGATTCTCGTATTCAAGGAAAATCAGCTGGGCCATGACGTTGTTCGCCACTTCGTCGTTAATCGGCGTGCCCAAGAAGATAATACGTTCCTTGAGGAGACGGGAGTAGATATCGTAGGCGCGTTCACCGCGTCCGGTGGTCTCAATGACGGTAGGGATGATCATTCAGTTTACCTCTTACTTGTTTTCTTCAGCAGCCGGGCGGATACCGACGATGAAGTCGGCAGCCATCTGAACGCGGAGTTCATCGCGGAGCTGGTTGATGCGGCCGGACTGACGGAAGTGGCCCTTGAGGGTTTCAAAGTCCACATGGTAGGCGGCGGCCATCTGCTTCAGGCGTTCATCAACGTTAGCCTGCGACGGCTTGATCTTTTCTTTAGTTGCAATAAAGTCGAGAATGCGGTGCTTCTTGATTTCGCGGATAGCTTCCGGAGTGAGACCGTTCAGCTGTTCTTCGGTCGGTTCCACCACGTCCTTTTCGCTCTGGGCGTTGCGGTTCAGGGTCCACTTGATCAAGTCATAGACGCGAGCCTTCGGCACTTCGAACGGGTTGGCTTCGATAATCTTGTCGAGAGCTTCGTTGATAGCCTTGTTCTTGGCGGCGTCCTGCTTCTGGCTAGCGAGGCCTTCGGCGAGGTTCTGCTTGAGTTCTTCAACGTCCTTCACGCCGATCTGCTTGCAAAATTCTTCGTCCATGGTGGGCGGAACGATGGTGCGCACGTCGGTGACTTCCACCTTGAACTGAGCGGTCTTGCCGCGATAGCGTTCGTCCTTGTGGTCATCGGGGTACTTGAAGTTGATTTCCTTGGTTTCGCCGGCAGATGCACCGGTGAGGCCTTCGTCGAATCCCGGAGAAGCGGACTGGCCGAGGAGGCTACGGAATTCCTTGTTTTCCGGGAGTTCCTGCTTTTCGCCGTCGATAATCACTTCGAGATAGTTACCCACGACCACGTCGCCCTTGGCGGCAGCACGGTCCACATGTTCGTCCTTGCTCCACATCTGGATCAAGCGGTCATATTCTTCCTTGACTTCTTCTTCGTGGACGGCGGTTTCCGGAACGGTAACGCCCGTGTCGGCATAGCCCTTGATATCGATTTCAGGATCCATTTCGACTTCCACCTTAAGTGCGATGTCGTTTTCCTTGTCGTCCTTGAAATCCACGACCTTCATCTGGCCGACGGGGATGATATTTGCATTCTTGAGAGCGTCCTGAACGAGCTTGTTGACAACTTCGTCCACGGCTTCCTGACGGATAGCGCCGCCGAACTGCTTCAGGATCATTGCCTTCGGCACCATGCCCTGGCGGAAACCCTTCATGGAGACCTGCTTCTTGTACTGGCCCAGCTTCTTTTCGAAGGGAGCAGTGAGGTCTGCCTGCGGGATGGTGATTTCGAGGGTGCGCACGGTTGCGCTTGTTTCTTTGATTTCTACGCTCATATGAACTCCGAGAGTCTGTTAAAAAGGTATTGAAAAACATGCGAGAGGAGGGAGTCGAACCCTCACACCGAAGTGCCAGATCCTAAGTCTGGTGCGTCTGCCAATTCCGCCACTCTCGCGATTTTGCACCCAAAGATACAAAATCTCAAAGACATAGTGTGCGGAAACATCTATTTTATGGCACGTTGCAAGCACTTAGAAACATCAAAATCGGCGTTTTCATCTCTCTGGTCAATATCCTCATCCAGGGTGTTTCGGTTGTCGTACAGAATCTTATCGCTAATAATCTCGGAATTGTCAAATTCGGATCGTTCGGAATTTTGCAAAGCGACTACACCATCTTCTGTGCCCTTGCCGATTTTGGCATGGCAACGCTGATTCTCGCCTTTTTCGGCAAACGCGCCACCAGCGGCACCCTGTTTACCAATGTCCTGCAACTGAGACTCTTCATGACGGCGCTGACGGCCGTCGCCATGGCCCTATTCGCATTTACCGTCCGAAGAGGGAGCGATATCTTCGCAGGCGAACTGATTCTCGCCCTTGGGCTACTTTTCCAGCACGCCTTTTTCGACTGGTATTTCATCTGCGGAAAATTCTGGAAAAAGCTCCTTATATCGAAGGTGCTCCACACGATATCTTACTGTACCGTCATGGGCACCGCCCTCGGCGTCCTGAAGCTGGATTCCATCCCGGCCGTAGCGCTTGCCATGGTCATCGCGGCACTCCCCGCATTCGGTTTCGGCGTAGGCCAGGCGTTCACGCTGAAGATTTTCCGCATCGGAAACCACACGGTGCGCTTTTTCAAGCTCATGTTCAAGTCGGCATGCCCATATGCGCTGTCCAGCCTGGCAAGCTTCGCCTATCTTCCCGTCGGGCTTTACACGGTGGACCACTTCGCAGAACCCGAATTCCTGGGAGCCTACAACTTTTCGCACAAGCTGATTATACTCGCCTCCGGACTGATGGTCCACTTCATATCGTCGAGTCTCATCACGCTGCACCAGAGCGACAGCCGCATTCTGCACCTGCGCGACCAGCTCGTATTCACCCTATTCATTGTCGCCGCCTCTTCGCCCTTCTGGCTTTTTCCGCAGTTCACGCTCCGCCTCATCTTCTTTGCCGCCCCCTGGACACCCGATGTCCTCGAAACCAGCAGCTACTGCCTGCGCATTCTCGCCTGTTCCCTTTTGCTGCAAGCCACCCGTATGGGAATGATTTCTACCATGCTCAAGGAAAAACGCACCTGGCTCTACGGAGCCATCATTACCCTAGGCGGAATCATCAACATTGCTGTCTGCATCAGGGGCGCAAGCTTGCTCAAGGCCCCCTACATTCCGTTACTCACCCTTTCGGGCGACTTGTGCCTAAGCCTATTCCTGTTCGTCTACTTTGCCAAAAACCGCAGGATCCGCTGGTAATTCTTACATCACGAGCATAAAGGCGCCCAAAACAATGAGCGCAAGCCCTATTTTCTGCTTTCTCGAAATCCGTTCTTTCAAAAAGCTCGCCGAAAGAAGCGCCGACCATACGTAAGTCAGCGACGTAAAGGGAAGCACCACGGAATAGTCCAGGTACTTGAGGAGCGCTATATTCATCAGCGCCGTCACAAAGTAAAGGCCGCCTCCACCGAAGAACCAGCCGTTCCTATAGACATGGCGCAAATCCAAATTGACGCACGCCTTCTTGAGCAAAAGCGAGGCGACCGCGCCAAGCAGGGTCATGAGCACAAGCGCGAGGTAGAGCATCATTCCTCATCCCCCGCTGCCACAAGAAACACCCCTGCCACAATAACGATTATCGCCACACACTTCTGAAGCGTCACCGCCTCTCCAAGCACCATGAAACCTAACACGACGCTCAAGCCGTAATTGACGCTGAGCACGGGCTGTAACACGGAAAGCTTTCCGAAACGGTAGCCCACCACCATCAAAAGTGCACCGATCACGTAAAGGGCAAAGCCCGCCAACAAAAGCAGCCAGCCTTCATCGACCGACAATTTCCAAAACAGCTGCCCCACGCAGACGCACAAGGCGGAGGCAAGCATCATCAAGATGCCCTTGCGGTTTTTCTTCAGGGACTCAAGCATTACGGATTATACGCTCCTACGAAATTCTTGAAGAGTATCTTGAGCAAAAGCCAGTTCCCCTTGAAGGGGCTAATCTTAGTCGGAGTCTTTTCGTTTTTGGGGTACGCCCTCGTCACGGGAATTTCACAGGCGCGGTATTTCAGCTGCGTGGCCCGCACCGACAGGTAAGCGAGCAACTCGTATGTGTTGAACACATCGCGGAACGGTGCCACCCGGGCATCCTGCAAGTAACGCGTGGAATAAGCGCGGTAGGCGTTGGTCGTATCGGTGAACCATTGGCACGCCGTCAATGAAATCACCGGAGCATGTAACAGACGGACCGCAACCAGGCGGCTCAAAGGGGTGTTCACCGCATGGCCGCCCTTCACGAACCTTGAACCCTGAACCAGGTCGAAACCTTCTTCCAGCTTTTTGATAAAACGGGGAACATCCTCGATACTGTCCTTGTTGTTTCCGTCGATGGTGATGATTCCCTTGTAGCCCCGTTCCAGCGCCCACCAGAAACCCATGCGCAGCTGGGCGCCCTGTTTTCCGGCACTCTTCTTGACAAGCAGCGTGTTGACATCCAGCGGAACAAGATTTTCTTTTGCGGTGCTCCCGTCGGAACTTCCGCCGTCACAGATAACAATGTCAGCCACCGCGGCCACATTAGCGGACTGCGCTCTTTTCAATTCATTTAGAATCCTATTACCTTCGTTGATAATCGGTATCAAGACAACATAGTCTTTTTGGCGGGGAGAAAATTCCTCGCATTCAAAATCGGGCACGCCGGCTAAATTTTGGAACAACATCTTAAACCACCATTTCCTTCACGTAAAGCATCGCCTTCCTTATTTCTTCCAGATTGTCGACCTTTCCCATTTCGATAGAGACATAGCCTGCGTACTCCGCCTCACCAAGCATTGCAAGCAGTTCTTCATGGAGTTTCCGTTCCTGGATAGGTTTCAAGTAAGGTTCGCTGATGTGCACATGATTGACCAAATGCAGCCTACCGCGCAAAATGTCCTGCGATTCCCCGTTCGCAACCATCGTTCCCACATCCAAATTGAGCCGAATGCCGTCCGACGCGACCTTTTCAATAAGCGACAGTGCCGATTCGGTGTCGTTGATAAAGTTCGTCCCGTATATTGCAGGGTTCGCCTCTATCCCGACAACCGTACCACAGGCTATCGCATAGGCACCAACTTTCCTGAAAAAATCCACGGCAATCTCTTGCGCTTCCCCATAAGGCATCGCCTCGGGAATCGCGCGATTCTTGGGGCAACCGAATACCAGGTTTTTACAGCCAATGGCCTTCGCAAAATCAATGGCCGACTTGGTATACTGCGTCAACGCCTTGCGATCCTCGGAAGAATGGAACAGGTTTTCCTTACGTCCATACCAAATCGACTGCATCGATGGAATGGAGAAGCCGTACTCCTGCAACATCCTTTCGCGCCATTCCGCAGCTTCCTGCAATTTGCCATACGGAGCATCCGTGAAAATCCGGGTCGGGGCAATTTCCAATCCTTCGTAACCCAGCTCCTTCATCATCGCATAAACGACCGAATCGTTTTCTGCAGCCCAGGCGATATTCGATATCGATAACTTCAAGTTAATCTCCTTGCAAGATTTGCACCCTGCGAATCGTACAGGCGCCACATTCCAGCTGAACCGTATTGATGTTGTACGCAAACCAGTTATAATCCTGGCTCGATCGAATCAAATATTTTTGAAGTCCTTTCTTCAAGTCGAACGCATAGCCGTATTGCGATTGCTCCCCACCCGATTCAGAAAACAGAATCCTCGCCCTGGCAAATTCTTCCGGGCTTTCAATTTCTACAGCGACATAGTTTCCAAGCGAACCCGGATATGTCTGCGAACCCTTAAATTGCAGGCGCCCGTCATCCGCTCCTTTCGCAACGTCCAGAATCGCATTCCCGGCCGCATTGAACTTGTCCAGATTCGCCCAGATATACGGATTCCATTTCAAGTCAAAAAAGTGATACGCCCCATTCGGTTCGTAACCGTAATCCGCCAGTTTCCAGGAACTCCCCTTCAGTCTTTGCACGTACTCGTCGTATCTTTCCGGCTTACACCAGATTACAAAATCACTCACGCGAACCAATGGTTTATAATGAGTATACAAATATTCCGCAATCTTGTAAAAACGAACCTGATGCTTAACTTTCGCAATGACTTGCATGTGCCCCCTGTCGCTCCATGCCGTTATCGCAACAGGAACTTCCCTGGATTCAATTTCCCGCAAGAACATCTCCTGCGAATACAGATCGCTCAGCAATCCAGGGCTTTGCGCCGTATAGAACGGTTTTTCCCTCTCCGCAAGGGCATATACCGCAGGCACATCGGCGAAATCCAGGAACGTTTCATGCTCATTCAAAATTTTCGAAAATACCGACTTGAACTCACTAGAATAATAAGACAAGGTATCATCCATACGGAATCTTTCTTGACTTCCCTCACCTTCGTCCTGATTCCATAACAGACTTTCCCGCACATCCTTCAGGTTCGACACCGCCCTATTAAAAAGAAGATTCGTTCCATCGGGTAAGAAATGATTCGCTCCGTTGCAAAACCATATTCCCGAAGATACAGCCACAAGCCACAAAGCGGCAGCATAACCGCGAGCCACCCGTTTCTGGTGCAGAAGATGCAAAACGAAGAAAGACAAGGCAAATACACTGTAGCAGAAAAGAACCGAGCCACGGCCAAGCGTAAATGAAAGCGTATAGAAGACATACGCCCTTGTCAGCAGGAACAATCCGGCAATGGAAAAAACTAATGCCAGGGCAGCCGTCTTTTCAAGTCGCTTTTTCACAAGACTTTCTACAATCAAATAGAATACGATAAACGCCTCTGCAAGAGGAATCAGGAAATACGCAACGATGAACATCGGGCTTACAAGCGAATTCGCGAGAATTTCTTCGGCCCAATAGGAATTGGAATGCAGCGTCAACGAAATCCATTCCTTGATTCGATCAACAGCCACAATTCCATTCAATTTGCAGTAGACAAAATAAAACAGGAGCAAGGCGATACTGATCGACATCCCCGACAATAAAAACTTTACCAAACCGAATCTGTCGCGACGACTGATAAATAGAATCAATGAACAGGAAATAGAAGCAATTCCAAAGGCAACCCCGGTATCGTATCTATAGAACGCAAGCAGCGCGATACAGAACCAATAGAAATGCATTGCGGCCACACTCTCTTTTCGATGCAGCCAAAAATGCAGAAGCACACCCAACAAGCAGAGATCCACAAAATGGAACCCGTTCGTATTCAACGGAAAAAAACATATCAAAGCAAATGCAAAAAACGCATTGAAAAACCTGGACAATATAAAGAAGAGTGTAACGCTTCCACAAGAAAAAAGAATAAAATCCCGATAGGGGTCACTCAAGGCGCCAGCAACGTTACCATGAATAAACCCATGAAGAATTCCCGTAAAGACATCGCTCAAGGCATGGGCCGAAAAATAATCGATAACTGGGAGCCGCCCCCGATTTACAGTATCGATAATTCCAAGCAAGTTTCCATGTTCGTAAAAATCCATGAAATCTGCCTGGATATTCCGGAATTCATGAAAATAGGCGATATTGCCATAAGCCAAAATGGCAAAACTCAGCAACGCACCAACGTAGAACCATTTTTCCGAAACCAACAGAATTTTGGAATTACAGAAAATTTTCTTTTTCAGGCAGATAATCGCCAAAACCGATACCAGTACCGCATATACCCCGTATCGCGGAGAAAAACTTACCACGCCTTTTTCAAGCAGCGTAAAAAAGAATTCGCACAAGAAACAAAAGAGCAACGGAAGCCATATCAAGATTCCATAGCACCCGGCAATGTCATGACGTCTCCTGAACAAGATTAGGAGCAAGAGAAAACTCAGCACCCCACTCAATGCAACCGGCAACGGCAAAAGCAGCGAAAGCGATACGGGCAAAAATAGGGCGGCAACAAAGTCACGATATACATCGCACGATTCTTCGCGAGCCACCACAAGTACATACAGAAACGACAATGACATCAAGACCGTCATCGAGGATCCGAACAGCAACGGTCCAAAACTTTCGATATATTCTTCGAAAAAAATGGAATGGCGGGCAAGTACCGGTAGCACCAATTTGGAATAAGCAAGGACCAATGACGAGACCAGGACAAATATGCCCACGGAACTCAGCTTATTCAGTTTCGAATCCGCAAGATCTTTCACCCCCCCATGAGCAATAAAGTATACAAAGAGCAATCCAGCCAAAATCACGGTTCCCACCTGCAGACCCGACAGCAGCAAGTCCCCTTTCAAAGAACACGGCATAGGCAAACTGCATAACAAAGAAATGCCGAGAGTTCCATAAATAAAGGCCAATCGGATACGCGGCAGATTACGTTGCACCTTTGTCCAAAGGCGATTACATTCCCGCTCCACACGCTCTTCGTCATTTTTTCCCTTGCAGCGAACCCAGAATACCAAAATCCATTGCCATAAAAAACAGCTCACGGCTAATGCCAAGGCAACCGTGTAGCTAGATACAGAACCATATCGCAACGAATAAGAGGCTAGAACCATGCAGAATGAAATCGCAGCAGACAAACCGAAATACGGAACATTCCGATTCTTGAGTAGCACCGAAACAATCAATGCAAATAAGCCGCATAGGCACGGAAAAAGAAAATACAGCCTATAAAAACTGGAAATGCGTTTTAGAGGGTCTATTCCTGCAAGCGACGCCTCGCAGAAAGAACGGTCCCATTCCGTCAATTCTATTCCCGAAAATGGATTATAGAAAAACAAGGCCGAAAGGGCCATCAGTACGGCGATGACCAACGTCTGCGCCGTAAAATTTTGCGCAGAAAGAAGGGATTGGAGCCTCTTGTAAATCACCGAGACTGCACCTCCACAAATTTCCTGATCTGTTCCATCACCGGTTTCTTGCCCTCAATGTAGCCCGCCTGTCCACCGAAACGTTCTGCATGGACGGTCCTGTAATCATAATTCGCAGGAACTCCATTCAGTTCGTTCACAAACGGCTTTCCCGTGATAAACTTGTGCAACTCCCCTGCCGAAACAGGTTCCGTTGCCGGATGCCACAGAGTAATCCCCGAATCCACAGCTTTCTGGATATCGCCCCATAGACGCGCCAAATTGTAAAACTGATAACAGGCCCTGCTATCGGTAAAGTTCAACGCACTAAAACCAAGTTCCAGGAATTTCCTTTTCAGTAAGGCACGTTCATCGTCCGAAAGCGGCTTCACCTTGAGAAAACCGTTATCCTGCAAGGCATAGTATTCCTTCAGGGCACTTTCACGCAACGATAGTTCCTCGAACTTTTCCTTCTTCAGCATCGAGGGAATCACGTTAATCAAATCAAAGACGAAATTCTTCTTGATATTCTTCCCGAAAAGTCCCGGAAGCCTTACAATCAACGCATCACTATAATTTTCACGAACCCACTTTTCTAGACGGTAACGGTTATAGCCATAGGCATTTAGACCCTCCGTTTCTATTTCACTATTCTCGTCTACATTCACGGGGGTCTTGAACACATCGATTGTGGAAATCAACACCAGGCGCTTCGGCTTAATCCGTTCGATATTTTTCTCGGCTTCCAGAACCAGACCGTAGTCGCGCTCCGGATCCGCATTCGCAAGGAACTTTTCGGCACGCATTCCCGCATACACAAGCAAGTCAGGGCTAGTTCCGAAAGAATCTTGAATATTCTTGGTATTGTAGGCCCCTTCAAAGTCGCCCGCCGAATAGATATTGCTCCCGACAAAACCGGTATAGCCGACAATAGCCCTCTTCATAAGCAAACTCCCCTTACGTCAACTTTTCGATGCTTTCGAAATTGTAGGACTTGCGCTTGAAAATCAAGTCTACGATGATTTGAAGATACTTGATAATCACCGTCAAGACGCTGAATAAGCCAAAGAACGCAAAAGACAAGAACAGAATCGTGGTCGTCCAACCTTCTACGGGATTACGCGTCAGGTAAACCACTACAGAATAAGCCAGCATCGATACGGCAATGCACATCATGATAATCGCCATGTATATCGAGAAACTGTAACCAACATCCGTAAAGAGAATCAATGAGTTGATGGCAAGGCCGCGCTTGTACCGGCGTTCCCCCCGATCCACATTACGGCCATTTCCCGACCGTTTGTACACAATTCTTGTTGTACGCAGACCGCTACACGCATAAATCGCCTTTCGATAAGGAATCGTCTTGCTCATGCTACTTATACGGTTAATCGTGCGTCGACTCAAGATGCGCACTGTTTCCGTCGAAATCTTTTGCGGATAATTCGAAAAATTATTGAACAACTTGTAGAAAGCCTTCGAGAAAAGTCCATTTCCCCTGTCAGGCGTAAGGCTCACGATATCGAAACCTTCCTGGGTCTTGAAATAGAGATCCATAATCCGGGACGATTCGTAATCCATGTCAACCGAATCGAACTCAAAAACAAAATCACCGATGGACAGATCCACTCCGGCATTCATCGAAAGTTCAATTCCATGGAAGTAGCTCATGTTCAATACGGAAATGCTGACAGCCGATCCCGGCTTGCAAAATTCCCTGATTTTTGCGAGGCTTCCGTCCGACGAGAAATCATTCACGCAAATGATTTCCGAATGTTCGAAATGTCCTTCAAGTACACCGGTCAGCATCGAAAGAAATTCGGACAGCTGCGGTTCGTCGTTACGCACATACACGACTGCCGAAACGAAATTCTTCTCCTTAGTCATTGCTCAGTACCTCATCCAGATCATACACGGTATTGATTTTCCCAGAAAGCACGCTGACGAAAGTGGGCTTGCTGGATTGCACCCTGATTACAGTCGGTCTCGAATCATCTATTTCAGAAGCAACTAGAATCGGTTTCATCGAAAAAAGTGACCCCACATAACCAAAACCGTATTCGTCCCTAAGATATTTATGCGCCAAATTCGCCATATACGGGAAAGCCGTCTTCGGCCTTGCCGGACACTCGTTGCAATTCCCTAATTTCTGGGGCGAACAGTAACCACCACTTTTTCCCTGACATTCAAACTGAGGCAAGGTTTCTCCGTGACATGTCACGTGGGGCGTAAAAGTCACCGATGTCAAGGAATGATAAGGCGTCTTTCCAAACGGCATTATCGAGAAAAACGGACCGTCCATCACAGTGATACCATAAGGCTTCAACGTTTCGTTTACATCGCACAGGATAATTTCGCACAGTTCGTATTTAATCCTGAATCCATCGAACCCAAGCATATTCTGGATCTGATTCGTCGATGCGTAGGTAGCGTTCAGCACAAACGGTGCCGACACGCAGGACTCCGGCTTTCCCGGCATGCCAAAATTCACGGAATAATTTTCGCCGTCCAGATGAATGGCACCAATGTCGACATTGTAGCAAATCTCGACATTGGAATGTTTACCGAGTTCCTCCACAAAATAATCCCGCAGGATTTTTGCATCATAAGTATACTCGCGCGTCAAAAACGCACCATCGCACATATCATGCTTAAAGAACTGTCCCGGATGCAATTCACGGCAAGGAATATTCGCCGCCTTGCAGAACGAGATAAACTGCTCGCGATCGGACCACGAATACTTCGCCGAAGTCGCATAGACCTTCTCGAACTCGCGATGTACGCAGAAATCGAAATCCCTGTTAAACCGTTCAAAATAGTACGCCGACTTCAACGCTGTCGAAAGACTTCGTGGATAATGGTATCCCTGATGAATTCTCGCCTGATTGATGTAGGTCGCACGCATAAAAGGTACAGCATCCTTTTCCAGTACAAGCACTCGCTTGCCCCGCCTAGCGGAAAACAATGCCGCATACAAACCGTAAAGCCCTGCACCAATAACGATACTATCGAATAATCCCGTCATAGAATCCTAGGCCTCCGCCATTTTTCGAGGCATGCATACGGTTGAAATAAAGAAAATGATAAAGGACCAGACCCAATAAATTCCCTGCTTGTATCCCGGCGTAAAGAACCACCATCCGATAAAGTAGATGAAGAAGGTGTAGAATAAAACCTGGCGCGGCGAAAATGTCCCACTCAGTCGCATGTGCAAGACCGACAACATCAACCCACAAAGGAACGGGAAAATAATCACCCCCGGAAAATACAGATCCTTGTATACTTCCCAAAGATAACTCGCCGTATTGAAACCCTTGACCTTTTCGATCCGCTCGTTGAAAAGCCCATCCCAATGGAAACTGTTCCTGAAACTTGCAGAAACCCTCAAGTATTCAAACATCCCGAAAAAGAAATCGATACCGTAGGTATGCGGATGGTACTCGCGGTCCGGCGGCGGGTTTGCAGCGTAGTCCAGGTTCCAGTAGTTATTCGACACATACTTGTAGGGCAATTCCATCACCTCTTCCCACACCTTGCCCTCAACGCTGGTTTCACCATATTGATCACGAAGGCTGCTAATGCCTACAAATGCACTGGCCGCAAGTACAAGGCTAACAAGAATCCATACCGACGAAATGCGCTTATGCAGATAGTTATAGAGAATAATCAGAAAGCCAACACTAAAAAAAAGTGTTCCGCGGCTCGGATAAGCAAGTAGGTTCAACACAATAGTTGCCACAATCATCACACGTGAAAGAACGCGTAACGCCAAACTCGGATTGAATTTTTTAAAAGACGCGACACCGAACAAAAGTACAATCAACGGGGCAAGACCAAACAGTACTGGGAAGTATCCGTAATCCGTGTCCTTCGTCATGTATTTTGCCGGATTCCCCGTCAGAAGCAACAGGTTCCCCGCCACCTGAACAATTCCCATAATTCCTATAATAAAAACAGCAAACAGGACAAAAGTCAATATGATATGCAGTTTCCAATTATAATTTACCGCATTGGGAATAGACGCCCCTGTAATCGCAAGCCCCTTCTGCTTTGCGGACAACCGCACCAGAAAAGAGCCTCCACAAAAACCCACCATGGCGCCAATCCAGATCATCCAAGTCAACGGCTTAAAATCCGTCATCGCATAATCTAGCTGGAAATACGCAATGCCAAGTGTTATGCACTGAGAAAAACAGTAAACGGACGGTGGACTAAAAAAATCCTTCTTAAAGAACCACGACTGGAACAGGCAATACAGCACGACCAGAAACAGGGCGGAACTAACCGGATACTCAGCCACCCACGACAACATCGGCTATACCCTGGATTTCTTAAAGAATCCCTTGAATTTTTTCCATTCGCCAGCAACAGACGAGCCGCGAATCACCTCGCCTTCCAAGAAAGAAAGCAAGTTGCAAATAATCGTCGCAAAAATCGTGCTCACGGCAAAAACAAACATCAACGTGACTCCCCTAAGCGGGTACACCTTCTTGTCGTTTTCCCAAGGCGGTTCGAGCACATGCAGATTGGTGAGCATCTTGGCTTCTTCTAAGCGGAGTTCTTCGCTCTGCTGGCGTAGCAACTTGTAGAGCGATTCCTGGATGCGGATTTCGGCTTCGCGGCGCACGTATTCCGCCGACAGCTCCGGGGATTTCTTGAGCGCCACCATGCCCATATTCTCGTGACGACCCTTCAAGGCACCACTCAACGAGGCGTTCACGCCCTGGTAACGTTTGGATAGTTCTTCATAGCGCTTGCTTTTTTCGCCTCGGTCGGCTTTTTCGTAGGCCATCTCGATAGCCACTTCTTCACGCTTGGACTGCAAGGCGTTCAGGTACTTGATCGTCGATTCAAGTTGAACATTCGGATCATAGAAGTTGTTATCGACCTGGAACTTCACAAAGTCCTGTAACAAAGAATCAAGCTTCTGCTCGCAGGAATCAAGCCTGCTCTGAAAATATTCCCTGGATTGTCTGGCCTGCTTAGTCTTAAAAGCGTTGAACGCGGAGTCCGCCTTTTCGAGCATGAACGAGACAATCTTGGCCGCCAAGCGGTAATCCTTGTCCTCAACATAAATGGCGAACATATCCTCCTTATTGAACTCCATACCGAAATTCTTACGGAACATCTTGAGCAAATCCGCATGGAATTTTCCCTTGAATTCGTAATGCTCAGCCAGATTAAATTCATTGATAACCTGATCATGTAATTCCCAGGAACTCAATATGGTCCACACCGCATTGGCATCTTCGTTGCTGTTCAGCCCCAAAAGGGATCCCATACCCGACATACCGGTAATGGCACTGAGATTGCTTATACTTGCATTGGATGTAGACGGCGGCGTCACAACGGCGGTCGCCGCATATACGGGCTTGATCACCCACATTACAAGCACAAAAGCCACAATCGTCGGCAAAAGGACAATGGCAAGACACAACTTAAAATGCTTTAAGTTGTTGTTAAGCAGACGAAGGCAGACTTCTACAATACCGACAGATTCCTGTTGCATAGGCTACTTATAGTTGACGTAAATGATGAACGCGGATGAAATCACGGTCAAGAGCGACGCAAGAAAAAGCGTAAAGTCCTTGAACGACTCGTAATGACTCTTGGGAACTTCGATATAGTCACCGGGCAAAATCTGGTCTTCGGTGACACTCAAGGTCAAGGGCTCGGGTTTATTGCCGCGCCATACCCTAATCTGGTTCCACGTTCCGGTCACGGGGTTGATTCCCGCAGCGGCCGCATAGTCCAAGGCGTGCCAGTTCGGTTCGTAGGCATAACGACCAATAAAGTTGACGGCACCGCCCACGTATACCAGCATTTCCTGCACCGAGAACTCAACTTCGGTATTGGGAGCGACCTTGGTCAGTTTCATCTCCGAAAGAGTAATCCAGCGCGGAGGCTTGCCCGGCTCGCGCACGCACACGGCCTTGTAGCCAAAGTTATGAAGGCGAGAGCCTCCAGCAAGTTCATAGTAGTCCTGAAGCGTACGGTTTTCATCGTAAGCAACACTTGTCCTGTAGCCCGGGAAAATCATCGCGATATTGTCGCCAATGGCCACAAACGGCACAAAGACCTTATCGCCCTGCTCCAGCATCACATCCATATCAAACTTACCCCGCGAGGTCATCGCATTATAGTCGACATGAATCGTGTCCTTGTCACGAATCACCATGATGTCTTCAGTATTGGCATTAGGCAGAGTGCCGCCTACATCGCGGATAAAAAAGCTTAGACGCGTCTGAGGCTCTACCAAATGCTGCCCCACCTTCAGGACAGCACCCATAGCATTGACCTTGAATTTCTTGAGGGCAGCCAGCTGAACAAAGCAGTACTCGCGCTTGTAGCGCTTGGAAACCAGTTCCATAATCAGCTCGCGTGCTTCGGCAAAAGTCTTGCCTCCCACATTTACAGCGCCACATTCCTCGACCGCCACGGAACCATCAGGATACACCTGTACCGAGAGGTAATTGTCCTCAAGCATCAAGTCCAAAAAATCGCCTGGACCAAGGACATAGTTAGAATCGACGGCAACTTCGGCATAAGTCGGATTCAGCGCAACACTGCTACGAGACGAGACACCATCCCTTTTACCGGCAACACCCGCTGCCTTAAAAAGGTCATCGTCTGCAAGCACCGATACGCACAACAGGGCAACAAATAAAATAAAACTTCGCATGTTCCTATAAAATACAAAAAAAAACGTGAAGTTACCACTTGCAAGCTAATTGTTACTTGGATTTTTTGTCTAATAAAAACAGGGCCCGACATGCATCGGGTCCCTGTTTTTCAATCTTTTTGCAAAGATCAATTATGCCTTGCTTTCGCCTTCGACCATGCTCACAGCTTCGGACTTGGCAGGTTCAGCAGCCTTCTTGGTCTTCACGACGATTTCGTCTTCGACGAGACCGACGAGAGCCATTTCGGAAGCGTCACCAGCGCGGTTCGGGCCGAGCTTGATGATGCGGGTGTAGCCGCCATTACGGCCAGCATAGCGAGGACCGATCGTTGCGAACAGGTCCTGCACAGCCTTCGGGCTCATCACGAAGCGAGAAGCTTCACGACGTGCAGAAAGGTCACCCTTCTTTGCATAAGTGATCATGCGATCCACGCAGCTGCGGACGAGCTTAGCCTTGTGGAGAGTAGTGCGCACGTAGCGGTTGCTCTGCTCGGCTTCCATGCCCTTCTCAAGAATAGAAGTGGTAAGAGCGCGGAGGATGGCACGCTTGTGCTGAGCGTTAACGCCCAATTTCTTGTTTTTTACACCGTGTCTCATGTTTAATCCTTCAAGTAGTCATCGACGTCCATGCCAAAAGAGAGGCCCATGGAGGTCAACACCTCGTTAAGTTCCACCAAGGACTTCCGACCGAAGTTCTTGTATTTAAGCATATCGTTTTCCTTGTTGCGCACAAGTTCGCCGACGGTATGGATGTTAGCCATACGGAGGCAGTTGCTGGAGCGAACGGAGAGTTCCAGGTCGTCCACGCGGGTGCGCAGGAGCTGGGCGATACGCTGACGTTCTTCATCCATTTCAAGTTCTTCGGGGCTTTCGAGATCGCCTTCGAAGTTGATGAAGATTTCCAAGTGGTCCATGAGGAGCTTTGCAGCGTATGCAAGAGCGTCTTCCGGATCGATGGAACCGTCAGTCGTGATTTCCAGTTCCAGACGGTTGTAGTCCGTCTTCTGGCCAACGCGGGTATCGCTGATGTGCATCGCGACTTTCTGCACCGGGTTGAAGTTGGCGTCCATGGCGATCACGCCAATCGGAGCGTCCTTGTCCTTCAATTCGTCGGCAGTGACGTAGCCGCGACCGCTGGAAATCTTCACTTCCAGGGAGAGCGATGCGTTACCGTTCAAAGTAGCGATATGGACGTCCGGAGTCAAGATGGCGACATTCGGATTGTCCATGAAGTCCTTGGCCGTGACTTCGCCTTCGCCGGACATGTCCAGGCGGAGGGTTTCGTCGTGGTCGGAAAGGAGCTTCACGCGGATGCTCTTGAGATTCAGGATGATGTCGGTGACATCTTCCTTCACACCCGGAATCGTCGAAAATTCCTTATCGACGCCTTCAATTTTCACGGAGACAATAGCCGCACCCTGCAGAGAGGAAAGGAGCGAGCGACGGAGGGCGTTACCGAGGGTAATACCCCAGCCACGTTCCAAAGCCTCTACGACAAACTTGGCGTAGCGACCATCTTCGCCGGTTTCCACTTTCTGGAAGCTGCGCGGCATCTGAAGTGATTTCCACATCATTGGCGATACCTCTTTTAATTAGACTCTTCTCTTCTTTTTAGGACGGCAACCATTGTGCGGAACGCCCGTCACGTCTCGAATAGAGAGAACTTCGAGGCCCGCATTCTTGATAGCACGGACAGCGGATTCACGACCGCCACCTGCGCCCTTGACGCGGACATCTACCTTGCGCATACCGAGGTCGAAAGCCTTGTGGGCAGCGACTTCAGCGGCGAGCTGGGCAGCAAACGGAGTGCTCTTGCGAGAGCCCTTGAAACCGGAGTTACCCGGAGAGCCCCAAGCCACCACGTTGCCACGAGCATCGGTGATAGAAACGATTGTATTGTTGAAGGAAGCGAACACGCAGGCAATGCCCTGAACGTCGATACGCTTCTTGCCCTTCTTGACCTTTTCTTCTGTAGCAGCAGCGACCGGAGCTTCGGCAGCGGCAGCAGTTTCCTTAATTTCTTCTTCAGCCACGATGAATCTCCTTACTTCTTCTTGTTAGCCACAGTCTTCTTGGGGCCCTTACGAGTGCGGGCATTGGTACGGGAGCGCTGACCGCGGACCGGGAGGCCCTTGCGGTGGCGGAGGCCACGATAGCAGCCAATATCCTGCAGACGCTTAATGTTCAAGGTGATTTCTGCGCGGAGCTGACCTTCCACGGAGTATTCGTCTTCGAGAAGATGACGAATCTTACCTTGTTCTTCTTCAGTCAGGTCGTCACACTTCTTGTTCTTGTCGATGCCCAGCTGAGCACAGACCTTGTTAGCGGTGAACAGACCGACACCATAGATTGCCGTCAGACCGTATTCAACAGTCTTGTTTTTCGGTAAATC
>JBGUWV010000074.1:0-41058 GCA_045221475.1 Fibrobacter sp. | reverse complement strand
CAACCCCCTAAAACCTAGCAACTCTTTTGGCCTGGGGGCCTCCCCCACCCCCACCGGAGAATTTTTGCAGATCATTTTGCCGACATCGGCAAAATGACGCCCAGCGCCGCCCCCACCGGGTTAAAATCAATGACAAAGGAAACAATCGGGCGCGACAAGACAAGCCAAAACAGCGCACTTCGCATGGCAAAAATGGCAAATTTAGCGCAAAAACGGCAATTTTGGCGGGCGGCACGACTTAACTTGACCCGGCGCGGCAAGTCAAAGAAAAAGTAAACCGAAATCGGGGCGGGCAACCACAGCCACGCCACAGTTAAACGGAAACGGGCCGCAGAACGCTTTTTAAAAGAAATTCGTAAAAACACACGTCTGCACAGAAAAGGCCGTCAGCGCGCCTAAAAAGTGTATAATATGCCATGAGGAAAAATCCACGCGACGAGAAAGTTGCGTTAGCAAGACATCAAAGAAAAGCAGAAGTCTACATCACCTGTAACGATAATTGAATCGTGTCAAGTTGTAAATCGTCACTTTACAGCTTATTCGCGCACGCACGCGCGTTATTGAGAATGAGGGTGTTAAATATATAAAAAAGGATAAATAATTAATGAGAGAATAATAGTATTATCTCACATGTAATTGTGAATGTGAATGTGATTATGAATGTGATTGTGATTAGTTATATTTTTGTTATTAACGAAACGATAACACCGTTATATTTTTGTAAAAAAAAGACGGCATAAAGCCGCCATTTTCAGAAACATCACTTATCAGGACAAGTTTTAGAAATTAATTTAGGCTTTTCAGACAATTTCTTCGCCATTCTCTCAGCGAAAGTTCCCATGAACTCAAGCATTCTATTCAGGACCTTTTCGTCGGAAACGCCGTCGGCACGCGAACCCTTAGCAAATGCTATATGGTCGTCAATCCATTCGACGAAATCTTCCATTTCTTGTCTACGCCCTTTACAGTAGGCAACTTCGTATTCTTCCGGTGTCATTACTACCTCCATTTTAAACGTCAATATCGGTGCTTTCGATTTTGTGAATGTACTTTTTCAACAAGAATTCAGCCTTACGGTCAAATGCCGCTTCGATCCAACCGCTTTCGTCAAGGGCTTGTTTCATCACGATTTTCCAAAGTTCCTTGCCAAAAAGCTCCTCAAAAGTCATACCCATAAGCATTAGGCGCTCTTCCATCTGGTGAGTCGGGAACTGCTTGCCCTTTGCCCAATTCGAAATAGTCGCATCAGTTACGCCAAGAGTTTTGGCGAGGGCCTTTTGGTCCTCTATCCCTACCCTCTCGATAAATTCTTTGATTTTGATCATGGTGTAAATATACAATAAAATTAAATAAAAACTTAATTTTTTAAAGAAAAATTTTAATTTTAAGCCCAAAATTTATATATTATCAAAAGACTGGAGAAAATAAAGGAAGTTCCTATGGAAACTATAGGCTACATTTTCGCGATAATAATGAAGTGCCTCGAAGGCGAGTTGACACCAGAAGACGCCATCGAAATGATGAAAGCTAAACTTTTATCTTAGATTCAATATATTGCAATCCAGCAGCGCCAAAAGGTTTAGCCTTATCGCGATTGCCAACAACAGCCAAAGCAGTTTCTAAAAAACTCTTTTTCTTTGAATTGTCAAGAGAATTTGCAAGCGCGTTCACACATTTTTTGAAATCTTTATCATCGACTCTTACTTTTTTCAAAGTTGCCGAAATTACATCATCATCACAAACGGCTCCAGTAGATTTTAAATAATCGCAAATGATTTTTCTTTTCTGGGGAGTCATCGACGAATCTGCACGGCCCAAATACACTAACGAATAAATCTCGGCCGAAAATTTTTGAAGAAGACTTGCGGATTTATAAACGTCACTTTCATAAAATTTTCTAGTCAAATATTCACCAAAATTTTCAATTCCATCTACAGACAAAATCTTTTCCAATTCGACATTTAAGCCTTCACCATCTTTATTTAGCATTGTAATGTAATATTGTCCTTCATTAAAAAGAGACGATAAAATTTTTTGGCAAGTAAAATCACCATAAACAACGCCATTGTCATAAGTGACTATTTTCATTTTAAATTTTTCATCAATATCAAATCCACTTATTCCATCAGGTAATTTGGCATATTCTGCAAAACGAACTTTTGTCCAATCTTCATAATTGAACATATCTTTCATTTTATAATTTGTATGATATTTTTCGTTAAAATAGAAGTGCAAATCTTCTTTTATAAGTTCTCCAGTTTCAAGATCAATACATTCAAGAATATTCGAAACTACAAACGTTCTTTCTTCGCGCCTTAAAAAGCAATAAGCTGTAACGCAGCGACCTTTAAAAGCCTGTACATAGATTTTACGAACGGATTCACAACCGCCCGCATCAACATATCTTATTTCATATTCCGGGGAAAAGCCTCTATTGTTAGCCGGTTCAATGTTTTCCGGAACATCCAATTTTTCGCATTCAACATTTTCCGGAACAACTTCCGTTTGTTCATTTTTCTTTTCAGGATATTTCTCTGGATGCTTTATCTTATCAATTCGAGAAAGACACATTTTAGCGCCATACAAAAACGGCAATGAGACCACCAAAGACGCAACAGCGGAATCAAACTGTTTTTGGAAAAGACTAACAATCGCGGCAATAAAAAGAAGCGTTCCAGGCGTTCCAATCAGAACCAACGCGACAAATAATAAAATCAATTTAATAGTTTTCATACAAGCTCCCCTTATAAAAAAAATTTGTTTTTACTTTTTTAAAACTTTTTACAGTCAAACACAAAATCAAATTTTTTCGTTTTGATCATTTATTATTCCCTTCTCTTTTAATTTTTCGATGACACGGCGTTCAATTCTTTCTTCAAAATCTTTCAGTGCGTCTTCCTGACCTTTTAAGAACTCAGGCTTAGAAGCTAATTCTGGAAGAATTTTAAAACCATTTTTAATTGGGACATTGTAATCAACTCCAAAAAGAGTTTCTACAGTCGCGCCCTTTTGTAAAAGACGAATTATCGTGTTATAGTCAGGGCGGCTTCCATCTTTATGCAAATACCGCCATTTATAAATCACTTTCGGTCCAACTTTAGCCAGCGCCGCCAATTGCTGAAGCGTAAGTCCAGTCTCTTTTTGCAGGGCTTCTAAATTAACACTTTGTAAATATTTATTTTCCAATCCGTCCACATATTCAAAAATAGCCACTTTTCTCTAAATAAAAAAGACTTTTCTACAAAAAAAAGAAAAAAATACTTGTTTTTCTCTATCTCAAATACTATATTCTTCGTATCAAGAACTAAATTCTTTAATACAGAGAATGAGTATAGAAATGAAGAAAACAACACAAGCACGGCTCCCCGCCGAAATGATTCCAATCATTAAGGACATAAAGGCTTTTCGCGAAAAAAAGCTGGAGCCAACGAGCACAAAGTCGATCATAATCGACGCTTTAAAAATTATGCACAGCCAAATAAGCGACGCATCGGGAGGATCAGCCGATGGAGTGGAAGCCTAAATGGGTTGCGTTGCCAATCCTTGATTTCACAAGAGAAATTTTATCGAGAAAGGACGATATTCAAGCTCTAAGCGATTGGACCGTAAGCCTTGCAGAAGCGCTTTTGCTCGGCGATAGCAAATCAAAATGCAAGTTTGCAAATGAATTAATAAAATCGTCGTTTGAAAAACTGAGAAAGAAATCGGAAGCTGGACAAAAGGGAATGAACAATCGATGGAACTACAACCGCAAAATCGCACCGCCGAAATCATTCGAAGAGGTTGTCGCATTCGCAGAATCGCACGGTCTTGATTATGACGATACTCGGCTTTGGTGGGAGCGGAACTTTGTTGAAAGGCCCGGTTGCGATAAGGATGGAGTAGTTTTCGAGAACTGGAAAGGAGCGCTTATCAATGCGGTCAAGGCCGAAGAAGAGAAAAGGAGGCAGAAATGAAAAACCGAATCAAGAGAAGAGTAAAACAGGCGTTCGCCATCGCAAAGCGTGACCCGCGCCGCGTCGCAATGTTCATCAACGACCTCTTTTTATACATCGGTCTCATTGCGCTCCTGGTGATCCTTTACAAATCCTGTTACAACGGCATTATATGAAAAACAGAATCGTCAAGAGAGCAAATTTCATGAGTGCGCTGCACATGCTGTGCATCAAGAAAGGCTGGGATAAGGAATACTCTTACTACATCCTTCGACGCAATCCGGATGAATGCGCAAATGGCGGCCGTAAAGAGTTCATCAAAAAAGCCGTGCGTCTTTTGGCGTTCAATTACAACGGAATTCACAACGGAGAAGACCCGTCATTATCGAAAAGGCTTTTGCCAGAAAGCCACCCGGATAGCGAACCGTTACGCTACCCAAAAGACTGGAGAGAATAATGAACCTTTTCAAGAACCACACAGAAATCATCGGTAACCTGGGCGACAATCCAAAGTACCTTTTGAGCACTCAGAACCAGCCGCGCTACACGTTCGACTTATGTACAAATGAAGCATATAAGGACGGCGAGGAATGGAAATCGAAAACCACCTGGATAAAGTGCGTCGCATGGGGAAAAGACGCCACGACATTGAGCCGCATGGCCTTTGAAAAAGGCGACCGCGTAATGGTCGAGGGTAAGCTCAGGAATAACAACTGGATAAACAACCAAACCCAGGAAGAACACCACGAAGTTTATCTGCTGATCAGCGAAATGCGTAAGATGGCAAAGACCAGCCGGAAGAACGGCGCTGAAAGCGAAGAGAACAAAAAGCCCAAGCCCGCTTATAGGCAAGAAGAGGAACGCCAAATGGCGAAAGACATCGAGGACTTACCATTTTAGGAGGTCGCGATGAAAAGGGATTGCAAGGAATCACAGCAGCGCGTAATCGAGGCCCTTTTACAGATTTGCCTGGCACTCGGAGAGCGGAACACCCAACTGGCCAAGCAAAACAGGAAACTTGCAAATGAACTGCACAGGGAAATCGACTACAGCGACAGGCTGCAAAAGAAAATCGATAATTTAAAACAAAGGAATAAGAAATGAACAACGAAATCGAAAATACCGCCAAGCTGAAAAACGTGCTCATGCTTGACATCGAAACAAGCGGTCAAAATCCAGGATGCCGCGTGATGACACTCGGAGCCGCCGGATTCAGCGCAAATGGCGAATACTGCGAATTTTACCGCCGCTTCGACCCGGTCAAGCTTCGCGAAGCCGGATTCACAGACGACGTCTCGACGATGGACTGGTGGCGTAAGCAGACAAAGGAAGCGTTTACGGAGGCTTTCGGCGGCGAAGACGACCCGAAAGAAGGAATTGCGGCTTTCAAGCTTTTCTGTTACGAACATTTCAAGATGCAGAACGGCGACGGGTTCCAGGTTTGGTGTTGCGGGCTTGATTTCGACTTCCCGATCCTGAAAGAATTTTTGCGTCATTACGGCCACCATTTCCCGTGGAAGTTCTGGGAACAGTACGACTATAGGACGCTCAAGAACATTTTCCCGCGAATTCGTAACGCAGAAGGCAACCAGGCGGCACACAGCGCCATCGAGGATGCACGCGCACAGCTTCGCGGAATCGAAGAATTCTTCCTCTCGAAAAATGACGGAACACTTTAAGATACAAGGCAGGCTCGGCGCGGGCTTTCGCAAGGCTTCTGATCCATTGCGCTTGCGAAGTTCGAGAGGTTCGATTCCTCTCATGCCACGAGGGTGATCCTTATCTCAAAACCGTTGTGTAACACCCTGCAAAAAAGAATGACGGAATGGATAGCTATTTAGCCCAGTGGTTGTGGCAGCTCCACGAAGACTGCAAGCTTCGAAGGGAGTCCAGTTCGCACTTGCAAATTGCGACTGCTTTGACGCGGGTTCGAGTCCCGCAATAGCTACTAAACAAACAAAAAAAGCCAATGGCGGCAAGCACACCAAAAAGAACCAAACACTTATCACTGTGATAAAGTACCGCCGCCGGCGGCTAACAATTTAAAACAAAGGAAGTAAAAATGGAAATCACGACAGACAGCATGCAGCTCATCAATGTCGAACGAATCAAGGACACAAAGAACATCCGCGATGTAAAAGACATCGATGAGCTTGTCGCATCCATCAACGCTCACGGACTTATCAACCCGATAACAGTCACCGAGGAAAAGGATGGCTACAGGCTTATAGCCGGGTTCCGCAGATTTGCCGCAATGAAGCAACTTGGAGCTAAAGAAATTCCGTGCGTCATTCGCAACAGCGACAAAGACACGCTCGACGAAATATCCCTGAGTGAAAACATCACGCGAATGGACATGACGCCGTATGAAGAATGCAAGGCGGTCCAGCACCTAATCAGCAAAAAGAACACCGTTTCCCAGGTAGCGAAGAAGTTCGGCCGTTCCGTGCGCTGGGTACTGATCCGGAAGAAGCTCGCAGACGCGGGAGAAAAGGTCATGCAGAAGGTCATGGACGGAAGCATTCAGCTTTCGGCAGCCGCAAAGATTGCAGACCTTCCGGACGACGTTTTCAAGCATGAAATGGAAAGCTGTTACAGGACAGACTCCTACTTCATCAACGGCGTAATCGAACGCAACCACAAGGATTTGGCAAAGGTGCCATTCGACACGGCCGCGTGCATGAGTTGCGACAAATGCAGTTCCACGCAAGGCGACCTTTTCGAAAACGAGCCGAAATCCTATTGTCTCGACCCGGCATGCTTCCAGCTCAAGATGCACGACGAAGCTACAGCGAAGGTGGACAATTTGAAGGCCACCGGCGTAAACGCCAGGATTGGCGAATTCGACAGCCGAAACCAACTCAGCTACGACGATGACGCCTACAGCCATGAAATCCGCAACGAACAAAAGAAACAACAGGCCGAAAGCGAAGGCGTCAAGAAACGCGCCCTGGTAAATCCGGAAAACGCCAAAGTTTACGAATATTACGATTACCGCGACCTCCCCGATTACCACGAAGAAACCGAAGAAGAAAAGGAAGCCCGCGAAAAGGAACGTGAAGACCTGCTGAAGCGCACACGTGCTCGCGAACGAATTTTGGCACCACGCCTGAAAGAACAAATTCTGGAGAAAGTGAAGTATTTCGGCAGCGACGGAATTTTGGCAATCACGCTATTTTCCGGAATAGAAGATTTTCCGACAAAGGAAGTTTTGACGGCGAACGGCTTTGAAGCCGAATGGGACGGCCAAATTTACCTCGAAGATTTGCCGGACAATTTCACGGTCTCGAAGATTGTCAAGATGCTCAAGGAAAGCGCAGAAAGCATCGTCAACAGCTTCACAAATACCGACAATCTGAAAAAGCTCTGGAACATCTTTGTGCGCGACGAAAACATTCCCGGCAAAGAAAGCGTTGACGCTCTTGAACCGACCGAAGAAGAAATCATCGCGGAAATAGAACGTTTCGACAACCAGCAAAACGAAGAAGACGAAGATAATGAATAGAGCTAGAATCAAGCACCGTGCCAATGCTCAAATGCGCGAAGTGTACGGTCGCCAATGGCGTCACGTAAAGAAATTCGTAGAAAAGTTCCTTGCCGAAAAGAACGTGGGTGACAAAGCACTTTTTTCGGCAAAAGAAATTCACGTCGCTGTCAGAAAAGAAAACTACGACACCGTATCACTCTGCCGCGTACATATGAATAAACAACTACTATAAGCTAAAGGAATCGCAAAATGGCTAATAAGACCCCTTTTGAATTAACGGCCGCCGCGCTCAAAATCATGGGCAAGAAAGTCGCGTCGAAGAAAGATTCGCACGCGGTCACGATGTGCGTTTTTATTCCTAACGGCGACACCCATGCCATCGCCACAGATGGCAACATTATCGCGCTGTTAGACCTGAACAAATACGAAAATTTGTCTAAGCACGGAATTCTTGAAGAACTAGCGTTTTACGCCGATATGCAGGTGATCAACTACATGAATGGCGCTGCACTTATCACGGCCGAAAAGAAAGAAAACTTTGTCAACGAATTTAAAAAGGGAATTAACGATCCGTCCTGGGAAGAACTAGAACAGACTTATTTGCCTTTTCCGGAAATACAGAAAATTTTGCCGCCCGCTGAATCTCTGCAGAATTCGTCTGCAACGGGCGCGATTTTCAGGCCGTCCGAAATCGGTTTGCTGGATTCCGTCGCAATCGCTTTTGACGTGGCTCCTATAGGGACTGAAACAATCATCCAAAATCTTTATGGAGCTGACAGCGAAGGGTTCCATATTGCTTGCTTAAACGGTCTGATGCTTGCCGCAAAACCATTGCATCCGAACAAAGAAAATATTGAAATTGTGCCGTCCAAAAAGACAATCCAGTCGTTTTTCAAGGCAACGGAACCAGAACAAACTGAAATGAAATTCGAGGAAATCGACAATGAGTAACGACTTTTGGGATGACGGCTTTGATGAAGATGATGATATAAAATATTACGATGTCGATTTAGACCTTATTGAATTGGTCCATAAAAGATACGGAAAAATCAGGTTTTACGGCTCCGATTGGCTTTTGCCAAAAGGATACAAGCCATGCGCTAGAGTAGCGATTAGCACTGGAATAATTGTTACAGGATTTTACGTCGCTTATATAAACAAAAATCAAAACAAGTTTACAATACGTTATACAAACGAATACGACCCGTGGGGTTACCACCACCTTCAGGAATACAAAGAGAAAACGAAATGAAAGTATACATCATCATCGAAACGGACAACGACGGCCGTTACCAATCAAGCGAAGTAATCGCAGACGAAGAACTAGCAAACGAAATACTCAGGCGTCACCGCGAAAGCAAACAGGGCTATTTGTTCAACTACAATATCGAGGAACATCATCTGTAATTAACGAAAATTTGGAGGAATGGATGAACCCGACACAGGATTTACCAAAAATCGCCATAGGCGGCACGAACGTTCAAGGAATGGGCTACACGCTCTCAAGCAAGCTCAAAAACAGGATGCGCAACGGTAAAACAATTTACCAGCGCGACAAGAAAGTCGAAAAGTACAAATACAGCAAAGGGAAATTCGTATGAAGTGCGACGAACTGAAAATGTTTGATTGTCAAGGATGCCTATATCACGATGAGCACTTTTTCTACTCCAAGTCCGAAGTTGACGCAGCCATCGCGGAACTCAAGGAATTTTCCGAAAATGCTTGTTTTGAACGTGATGACAACCAGAACGTCATTGACGAACTACAAGTCGAGAACCGCAAGCTAAAACATTCGCTGTGGCTGGCGAGAGCTTTAGCGTTAAGCCGATTTGATGTTGACAAATATTTGCGTAAATACACACATTGCAATTCAAGATTTTGGAATAACGGATTTAACACATTCAACGAAGCTTGTAAACAAATGCAGAAAGCAATAAATATAGCAGAAGCCAAATGTCGCGCCAAGGCAAAGGAACTCGAATAATGATTTTATTACCGTACTTTTTGTGTGGCTTATTTTTAGGTCTTATTTTAAGCAAATTACTTATTCGAAAATTAAACAAAAGGAAAGCTGGAAAAATTTCCGAACAAAAGACCAATGCAGCAGAATATCTAGATTCATTTTACGTCGAAGTCAAAACTGGCAAATACTTTTTTATGAGCGATCTTTTAAAAATATACGGCCGTCATGGTCTATTCAAACTACTTGCAGACGGAACTTTCATGAACGAAGACTTTTATTTAAGGAAACAAAATGAAAAGAAAAGAAAGAATGAACGACATGGCGGAACAACTTTACAAGATTCTAAAGAACTTTGAACCAACTCAATGTAATGAAATTGAAATCCACACTCTTTTAGTAGTAACAGCAGAAAGCCATCAAATTCCTTATCGCCATTACGACCCGAAAACCAAACGCGCAAAAACAGAAACATTTTAAAAAGGCTGTCAAATGAAAACTCTAACATTACCTCTACAAAAGAAATGGTTCGGCATGATCAAGGCCGGAATCAAGAAAGAAGAGTACAGGGAAATCAAGCCACACTACATCCGTCAATTTATCAAGTTTGAGCCTCTAAAAAACGATTTGATTAGAGACTATAACTTTCATAAAGGTTTTGATGAAGGCGAAATTAACGGCATTGAAAGCGAGCTTTTAAATCTAAAGTATGACATGATTGAATTTTCTCTCGCATACCCGAGCAGAGCTGAAAAAGACAAGTGGCTAACGTTCAAGAACCCAAAAATCCGCATCGGAACGGGCCGCCCTGAATGGGGAGCCGAACCAGACAAACTTTACTTTGTAATCACATGGGACAATTAATGAAAAGCATTCTAAGAATCTACAAAATGTTTTACCGGCTTCTCAGGCTAAAACAAAAGCAAAGGCGAGAACTTGAAAACAAATATTCATCAATGTTCAGAATTTTTGTATCAGGAATCAAAGACGATTACGAACTAACGAAATTAGAACTTTCAGACTGGAAACGAACGGCCCTTCTTTTTGAAATAGAAAATCCATTACAACTTTTCAAAGCATTAAATAACCCAAACACCGAAGACATAAACAAAAAAGCAACAGAGCAACGACTAAACGCAATATATAGAGGCGATCAATGAGACTCAGAATACAAAAGAAACCTGAATTCTACAGAGCCATTATTTTTGACGGCCAAAACGGCATCGATGTTCAAGAGTTCTGCAAAGAAAGACTCGTATCTAACCCAAAAGCCAACGAATTAGTTATTTCAACAAATGGAGACGATCAGCTAGCTCTGCCTGGATATTACATAATTGAAAAATCCGAAAACAACTTTTTCGTTCTTTCGCCATCAGAATTCAAAGCCCAATACAACATAATTCAACAGTACCCCAAAATAACGAGACTTTAAAATGAGATTCACAGAAAGCGACATCAACGAAATGGTCTTTATGGCGAAGAAGTTCGGCAGCTACCGCCGCGCCGCTAAAGAGCTTGGATTTAATTACCAGTCCGTCATCGACCATTGCCACGAACGCGGGCTGCATATTCCAGGACCTCACGAAAAATGCAAGCAGCACATGAAAAAGAAAATCGTCGACGGATTCGTTTTCTACTGGGAGAAAAAAGGCTACTATCGCGGGAGCGTCAACGGTGAAAGAATGACGTTGCCGAACTATATCTATCGAAAAATCTTCGGCACGGACAAGCCCAAAGGACTCACCATCATTTTCAAAGATGGCGACCACGAAAACTACAGTCTCGATAATGTTGAATTTGTTACAGTATCTGAATTTATGCGCATTCGCAATCAAGATGACGAATATTACAATAAAAACGTCAAGATGCTAGAAGAATTGAGAAAAAAAACAGGCAGTTCGAAGAAGAAAAGCCCTGGTTAAAAAATCGACGCTGCAAACGGTCTTGGGCTACGCGACGCAAGCGGGACCCAGACAACATGAGCGCTAAAAAAGGAGCCGCCACAAAAGCCGTAAACGCAGCAAAGAAAGGATTTTTCTTTACGCCAGAAGCACGGCAAAGGATGAGCGCCGCCCACAAAGGCATCACGAAGCCAATGAGAGCCGCAATGATTCGCCAGCGCGAAAAAGACGCTCTTGCTCGTAAAATGGGAATGGTTTAGGAGATTCGAAATGAAAAATAAAGCTAAGAAAAACAAAATTCTTAACAGCAAAATGCGTTCAATATACGGGAGAAAATGGTCTAAGATGAAAAAGATTTTAAAGAACATGACGGTCGTAAGAATTAAAGATTTCCCTAATATTGAAGACAACCGCTTCCTTGAATATCCGCTAACACATTCTGTCATCGTAGAATTCCCTCCATCGGAGAACTAAGACCGAATGGGGCGCGGAGCCGAGAAAACAATACTTTGCTATCACATGGAGTAAATAATGAAAAACGATTTTAAAACACAAAATGATTTTCAAGAACAAACTAGAATTCAAGCGGAAGCAGCCGTAATAAAAAATAAAGCGCCCAAGAACTATTTAGCAAACGAATTAGAAAAGCTGCTAGAAATAATCGAAAACGCACATTCAGAAGACATTTTCAAAGATCCAGAAGAACGGCAAAAACAAATTGATTTTGCGCACGAACGTCTTTTCATATTTTGCAAAGCTTTTGTAATCGGTCTTAAAGCAAAAAGTAATGATTGATTATCCAATTTACACAGAATGCCGCCGATGCGGTTATCGTAAATGGTGCAAAGAGATTGACAATGTGCCGGTCTGTAGCGCGTGCGATAAGCACGGCACAAATCCGCAATTCATAAAAATAGATTTTAAACTAAAAAGAGGGAGAAACAAATGAACCTTGAAGAAATCGCCACTAAAGCGGACCTCGCCGAAATGGAACGCCGAATCATCCAGGCTTTGTCCGCGCAAAAAGTTGAAAAAGAAAGATGCCTGGACATCGACGAAGCCGCGAAGTACATCAAGGCCAAAGGTCGCAGCACAATGTATAAGCTCACCAGCTCCGGCGAACTCGCCTATTGTAAAATCGGGAAATCGAACGTTTTCCGGATTTCGGACCTTGATAAATACCTGGAGAGAAAGCGCAAATCCAGCGTCGAAGAAATCCGCGAAAAAGTCCACTCGAAGAATTAGTATTATATTTAAGTCAAAAGGAAGTAATTATGAGCTGCAAATTTTGCGAACCATACCACCAGAAAATAATCGAAGGCGAAAACGGATTTTGCGCCATCACAAAGAACGGCGAACTTATCGTTTATCCCAAAGCCGAAGGCGTTAACTCCGTAAAAATTAAAATAAAGCGTTGCCCGATGTGCGGCCGTGATTTCAGCAAAGAAGAAAAGAAACATCACGCACTGGCAAAAATAATATGCCCTAGATTTTCAAAAATGGATTTACAAAGATGGCTAAAAAAAAAAAAAAAAAATGAAATTCTATACGAACCCAGCGAAAGACGATGAGCTTTGCGAACGTACTGACATTGCAAATCCATTATACACAGATCCAATAAATCCAAAGCTAGGCTATTACTACTTATTTGACGAACTCCGAAACAGAATACACACCCATTTTGACGGCAACCGCCATTTTACGTCGTGGGAGCTTGCAAGATTTGCACGAAGCTGTTCAACGATGTGGCCTTTTTTGAAAATCTACAGACACTGGGAATACACGGCCGCAAAACAAGAGGCTATAAACCACAAAAAGAAACAATTTCGCATCTATCAAATGCTTCTTTAATCACAAAAAATTTTCTCAAGAATCCCCGGAATGACCGCCGGGGCTTTTCTTTTGGTCACTTGATTATCTTTTTATTATTTGGTCACTAGATGGTCACTTTTAGCACAACTAAAAACATCCAATCCCAATAAATACAAGGCTTCGCAAGCGGTATAAAATACTACTCCAGGTAATTTCAATAGTATTATTCAGGGAAAGCCGGATGCAAAATCCGGCTTTTTCTTTTTATTCTAGCCGTTTTCGTTTTCGTTCGCTTTCTTTCATTTTCTAATATTTTCAAAGATTGGTCACTTTTTGGTCACTCGAAAATTATGGAAGTAAAAGAGAAAGTTCACATCAATAAGCGCCCGACTAAAGAGGGCGGTTTTTCGCTATACCTGGACTACAGGATAGCCGGAAAGCGAATCCGCGAATTTCTGAAGCTGTATCTGGTCCCGCAGAAGAACGCGTCTGACAAGATAAAAAACGAAGAGACGATGAAGATCGCCATCGAGACGAAAAACAAGCGCATTCGCGACCTGGACGCCAGCGAACTTGGAATAAAGCTCCCGGAACGCATAAAGGTTACGATGGCGGACGAATACTTGAGAGCGAAGGCCGAAGCCATCAAGAATCAGAATTCGAGGCTTAATAATTTAAACGTCGTCAAGCATTTTAAAAACTTTCGACCGCACGCCACGCTCCAGGACATCGACCGCGAACTTTTCCGAAAGTTCATCGACTATCTTATAAGTTTGAAGCTATCGAACAACACAGTGCGACTTTATGGCGTGATTTTCAAATCACGCATGCACGACGCTTTCATCGACGGTAAAATTGCAAAGAAGCTCGATCTATACGGAATAACGCCAGCAAAGAAAGCGACGGATCCGGAATTCCTGACGATGGACGAACTTCGAATGATGTACCAAACGGAAGCGCCGGAACGCACCAAGAATCTTTTTCTGTTCTGCTGCTTTACCGGGCTACGATTTTCGGATGTCTGCAATCTCAAATGGGAAGATATTGATAAAGGAACAATCGTTAAGCGCATGAAAAAGACCGGAGAAATTGTCCGCGTTCCGTTATCTGAAAACGCAAAAAGATTCATGCCTCCGCGCAACGGGAAGAAAGGAAAAATATTTGAAGTCGGACCGTTGAACACATTAACGGCCCACTTGAAGGAATGGGCCAAAAACGCCGGAATCCGAAAGAACGTACACTTTCACATGTCGCGACACTCATTCGCGACCATAGCGCTTGCAAACGGTGCTGATTTATACACCGTTTCCAAGCTGCTCGGTCACAAAGAAGTAACCACAACGCAGATTTACGCTAAGGTTCTAGACGAGGGAAGAAGAAAGGCCGTGGACGCTATACCGGATATTCTGTCAAATTATTAGCTATTAGGAATCCAAGTCGCCTCCCGGTCATCAGAATCAAGCTCCCAGTGTCCGTTTTGAGCAACCTCATTATTCCAAGAAGCCTTTACTTCAACGTTGAAATAAGGCGCTTCGCTAGGAACAGAACTGCCCTTTTGCAAGAGTGGTGGAAAATAAGAACGGCAACCGCTTATATATATTTTACTGGTAACACTAGAACCGCCAAGAGCAGTTGCTCTAAAATACCCTTTATCCGCAAAGTAAACATCCTTCAGAATTATTTTGCTTTCAGAATCCTCATCCGAAGCCGTTGTATTATGGTATGCAATAGGCTGTTGAGCATAATCGGGGTCACCACTCATTATTATCGAACTGCCAACTGCAATATTGCATTCATAATATCCACCGTCAACAATTACTGTAGTGTGACGTCCGAGGCCACCACCAATTGCGTTGATAAAATTGTTCTGGGCCGTTGTATTTGTATTTTCAAAATACATCTTGCAATTTACAAACTTATGCACGCACGGTTCTTGAGACAAACCGTAATCGTCGTGGAAAGCATATCGAGTGTGTTTCGCTCGAATGTCGAGTCCTTCAATTGTGAAGTCGTCATTCAGGTTCGCACTATCTGGATAAAATCCAAAAGGATGAAAGTACAACTTAATCTTGTTGAATTGCTCGTCAGTGTAGTCGCCTTTTTCAACCATTGCAGACACATGAGCGCCCGCCATAAACACAACATGCATACCCTTACCGACAAGGCATCCGTTATGGTCACTAATTGTCGGCAAAACATCTGCAAATTCTTGAACAAGGTCATACTCGCCCGGATAGACTATGACTTTGGCGTTGTAATGCCTGAACGCTTCAGCAAGTCCTTCGCGAAGTGTGGAGTACATTTTGCCCTGTCCTATAGTAATCTCAGTAGATGCGTCAGCTCGAAACCAAGAACTCCACGTATTCGTAGCCGATGCATACGTTCTAAACCAAATTCCTCCATTTGGCTTATACTTCATGAGTACTTGGTACTTAATAAACCACGACGACGTATAATTGCTTTTATACGTAACCAGAGTACCCTCGCCAGTATTAAAATCTGACGGGAAATTGGTAGTCGTAGTTGAAGCAGTACGATTAATCAAGTAAATCTTGTTCACTTCGGCATCGTTCAGGCTTGCCAAGTTCCCCGCATTGTCGTTATACACGCCGAACGTGTCCATTGCAGTAACATTGCCGTACTCAGTATGTTTCCACGAGCTCCATACACTCGTAGCCGATACGTACATTCTGAACCATAAACCACCAGTTTCCTTGATTAAGAATTGAAACTTCAAGGAGTAGTTAGCGCCGGAATCGTAGATAGACTTTTGCGTATAAAGTATAGCATTGCCAGTGCCGAAGTCGCTCGGGAAATTGGTAGTCGTAGTTGAAGCAGTACGATTAATCAAGTAAATCTTGTTCAATTCAGCATTGTTCAGGCTTGCCAAATTACTCGCGTTTACATTGTAGACACCGAATGTGTCAGCGCACTTCGCATAGCCGTCGATTTCAGAAGCGGACCAATTCGACCAAGTATTTGCGCTGAACGTTCTTGTATATATAGTCCTAGTTGTAAGATGGATAAGTCGCTGGTAAACAAAATCATCATTGATGCGCTTTGTTTTTTCAACAATCAAAATCCCAGAATCTTCGAAATTGGCTGGGAAATCCGTTACAGGTGTCAGCGACGTTTTATGAACTTCAACAACAATGTTATCTGTATAATCATTTAGGCTAGTTATTCCATCGGGAGCCGAATAACCGAAAATTTGTTTTTTTGCTATCGATAAAGGAGTAAGATTATTTTTTACATCTTCTTTAATTAAACCCAATAGCACTAAAGCTTCCATGAAAAACGACGTATCACCATCGCCATAAAATCCATCACCGGCGCTAAACGATGTTTTGTGCGGAACTATATCTTTCGCTCTGATTTCTTCTGACATACCTTTTCTCCTTTTTTAATTCCTTGAGACAATCCCTTCGATGTCGAATTCGTAAGCTTCCGGGGCATTCGTGACTACATCGATAGAGAAGTAATAGTCATTTCCGGACGCTACAGCGTCGCCGACTTCCTGCAGAAATCGCGTCGAGCTTAAGCCTTGATAAGTCGAGCTTACTGTCATAATTTCATAAATCGGATCCGCAACGCCCGTTTTTCGCAAGCTAAACTTAATCTGTCCGGAAGACTGGGCAACGGAAGTCACATTGACAAAGACATTTTCGTCGATGAAATATCCAGGAGCCAAACTGAAATAATCGCTTATTCTAAATATCGTCGCAGAAACACCCTGTTTTACAGAATTACTAGCAACAACAGTTTTAGAACATTCGCGCTTTGTAAGTATTCCGATAGCGTTGGCCATTTGGCTATTATCTTGCTTGCTCAAAGTCTCGCCGGCTTCCTCGACGACGTTGCAAATTTCATCCTGAACGGAGTTAAGCCAATCAGCATCAACAACAGTGCCGTCAACGCCTAAAGAGGCATTCTTGTCAACAAAGCTTCCATCAACAGCCGTATTAGTATCAATTTTGTGCATAACGCCTCGCTATATGTTATTCCTGTAGCCAACGACATAAACAGTGTAAGTATTATCCAGGTCCGAACTCAAATGGATGTCGTATGACTTCGCAGACGAGCTTTCGTTTTGAAAACAAAAACGGCGACTTAAAAAATCACCAATTCCAACAGCACCATCCATCTTGACGACAGCATGTTTTTCGGTGGTCGATCCTGATTTCACAGACAAATCAATATCTGGCATATAGCTTGATGTAGAATATGTAATCAGATTAAAATCGAGTATTCCACCAGGATCAATATTTACAGTGACAATATCAGTTCCGACAAAAAGTTCGTTTCCAGACGCAGTTTGCAAAAAAGAATATTTATCAAAATACCCTTTAATTTTCTTTTCCAACGCCTTTAGCACTTGGCCGTTATCGTTCTTATTCAAAGCGATTCCGTTCGCGGTGACAAAATTGCAAAGTTCGCCCTGCACGGCGTTCAGCCAGTGCGCGGGAACCTTAGTTCCCTTTCGCCCGGTCCTGTAATCGCCATCGGAGAAATGACCGCTAACACTGTTAATAGAGTCAATCTTATACATATCTACTCCGGATAAGCGTAAGCGATAAGGCGTTCGCCGTTAGATGTGACAATTGCGGCTCCGCTGCTGGTAATAACGACCATGTTTCGCGGCGTCATGTATGAATAAATTATTTTAATGTGTGCGTGCTTGATTTTTTCAAAAACGCTTTCGACATTGTAGTTCGAAAAGTCAAGCAGCAAGTCACCCGCGACAGATTCCCCAGCGCGGAAATAGTCGTAAGTCAATAGCGGCACGCGAAAGCGAATCATCATGTAGAACCGCGGATCGTCATCGCCGAATTCAATTCCGTTAAATTTTTCCGGATTGTAGACATACTCAAAAATATCCGCGTCAACTTTCAGCAGCGAAAGAATTCGCTTGTAAAAGTTTATCGAGCAGCCGCCATGAGCGAAGCCCGCACGGTAAATTTCACGGCGACGTTCTTCGTCGCTGAACGCCTGAATTCCGACTTCCGGAAGACCCAAGTCACGTTCCCATTCATCGAAGCTATCCGTATGCAACGGGTCGAGCGCCTGGACTACCGAGCGAATCACGCCCCAGCAATAGCGAAGCGCGGAACCAAATCCCGCAACAAGCTTTTTAAAGTTCGAGCCGGTCGAAAAGTCAAAGAGTTGGCCCTTCGGGAACATGCTTTCGGCAAGGTCCTTGAAATCGTCAACGGAATAGTCGCGGACAAAGTTGTAAACCGGGACGCTCAACGTGTTACCGACTTTCACGTTTCCGGCATTTAACGAATGATTCGCTCCATCGACCACGTAAACGGTAAATGTGCCGCCAATATCCGGAACGACTACAGTAATAAAGCTTTCTGCCCAGGACTCGACCACAGCGACTTTGTCTCCAAATTTCACCTTGCAACTTGCATCAAAAAATCCGCCAAACACTGTAAACGTAAGGCCCGAGCAAATTACTTTAGATGAAATTCCGTCAACAAAGATCATAATCAAGTCATATTTTCAAATGTTATCGAAGAGTCAAGCAAATAGGTATTTACAACTTCGCCGTGAATCGTCAAGGTCGTTCCGATCTGCAAATAATTCTGTCCAAGCTGGTAATCGTCCGCGATATACGAGCCGGCCGCATACAAGTCACTCACCAGGCAATTATCCACGCCGCCAAAATCGACAATACGTTTACGGATAGACTCGGCGCTGAACATCTGACCTGGTCCAAGCGTCCTGAAATAGTCTTTCAATGCAGTAACGACGGAATTTTTATAAAAGTCGTTGACTACAGGAATGGAGCAAGTGAACGAAACTGTAATCGGGTCAACCGTACCGATAACCGGCTGGGAGGTCGCCGGGCGACGATCATTAGACGTAATGTAATTGCGAATTGATTCGAGAATCGTCAAGTTCAAGGAAATTGCAGCCGTCCGAAAGTCAGCTACAAAAATCCCAGTGCAATTTGTCAAAGGCCAGTTCGGTATAACATAGCAGTTCGATACCTCGCTAAAAGACATCGCCCAAAGCCAATAATCCGCCACAGAACCGCCCATCGGCCGATTCTGCGAACGGACCTTGAGTCTCGAACGGTAATCCTCGACACTTTCGCCCCACTTGCGGACAACGCCATCGACAGTCACATCGACGGAAGAACCACCGTAAAGACCTTCGGAATCGACCGCCATCGTGAATTCACCCGGAGCCGCATCGCGGAACTCCAGCGCCGTTTCTGCAGGCAAATTGTATTCAGAGCCAAATCCAAGCGAATAGACCTGCACAGAAACGCTTGTCGTTCCCGCCGGAATCGACGCCACCGTCAAAAGCTCGTATTCATGGCCCAGAACCGGATCCACAAGCACCGTTCCCGCCGGAATAGACGTTCCACCCGTTCCCGTGACAATCACGTTTCCACGCGCACGGCTTGCGGGCTTTGGCGGGTATCCGTAAATATCGCCCTTGCGAATAAGACCGTCGACATTTGCAGTCGCAATAAAGCTGTTTTTCCAGATCGCAGCGACAAGCAAAATGACCAGGTAGATAACGCCCGCGACCACCTTAGAAACGACCTTCAGCACCATCGCACGCAATACGCCCGACGTGCCGTAAAACGCTTCGCTAAAGCCGTTTTCGACGGTCCTGTTGACTTCTGAAAGCGTGGGAACCTTGAACGCCATTAGATACTAGCCTCCCAGTTTATTTGCCAGCGAAATTCATCGCGTTCCGAATTCGGGCGAACAACATAAATTTTCAAAACAAGCAATTTTCCATCGATGACGGCTTCCGCATCGACCTCTTTCGCCACGCCATCATCGACCATCCACTTTAGCGCCTTTTTAGCTTCTGAAACGGCATTTGTCGCAGTTGGTTCGTTTAACTTGTTCTTGAAAAGTTTCCAGAGCTGCGAACCGATTTCGACATCTTCGAGGCTGTTGCCCCACCACCCGCCAATATCCGGGTTCAGGTTCGCCACATCGCGAATCGACTCGTCACGAGACCAGCAGACAAGCGAAAGCAAGACGGCGTTTTCGAGCGAATCGGTCAAGACTAGATCACCCCGGCTAAAGTCGAGGTCATACCGGCCGTTTTCTTGCTTTTTAAGTGCCAAGTCGCTCATACTCAATAAATATACTTATTTTTATAAAGAAATGTCAAAAAATGACAATAATATTACGAACCCGGAACAGGGCCGGTCGTTGCGCTTCCGGATACCGGGTGAGTATGCGTCGAAAGATGCACCGCCGTCAAGTCGGCGTAAGACGAACCAGCCTTGACCACCTTTGCAGCGACTTCGCCAACGGCAAGCAGCTTGCCTTCCGAAATAACATCATTCTTAGCCACCACGCGGCCGTTAAATACGATGTCTTTTCCGGACGCCGGAGTCACCTGGACATTTCCATCCTTGTCCAAGATTACCGTCTGGCCAAACTCGCTGAAAATTGCGACCTCGCCCGCAGCAAGCGCGGGAATCTTCGACGGCGCGCCCTGCGTGGCCACGCAGACGCCGTTATCGCGAGCACCGCCCACGAATAGCGCCACGCACTCAAAACCTTTTTTCGGCACGCTTGCGAAGCCGTAATGCTGCATTACGCGAACACCTGAATGGCGCTCGTTACCAAGTAGCACAATATCAGCTTCAATGCCATTTGCACCCTTAGAAGCACCATCGACAGAGCCTTTTCCGACAACGGCTTTTAACGCCTTTTTCAAATTTTCCAAAAGTCGAATCATCGCATTTTACTCCCCGTTTGCGCACGGATACTGGCCCACGCATCGCGCTTTGCCTTCGTCGCCCGGACGCTCTTTTTCGCCGCCGGGAATCCCGGAGCCGGTGAATAGCAAGCCGGATCCACAAGCGACAAGACCGCCGTCATTCCGGAACTAGAATCGAAGCGCAAGTCAACACGGTTAACCAGGTATTCGCCAGCGTCGCCGATTATAGCGGGCAAATCCACGCGGGCCATCAGACCAGGCTTCCAGAGGTCGCCGCCGTCCTTTTGCCGCCACCCCGCCACGGCAACTGTCAACGCATTCGCGACTGCCTGACGGTGTTTTGCCTCCCACATGGCGCGGTCCTCGCAGCATTCCTTAGTCGCCCAGCGCTCGTCCACCATCACCCAGCGACGATTTCGAACAGACTCATCATCGATGACTTCGGCAAAAGTCTTTCCGGAATAGTCGCTGGAAGCGACCACGCGATAGACCTTGTAACGTTCCTTTGTGCTGAAGTTCCCGGAAGCCGAAAGAACATTCACGCCCTGCACAAGATCAACGCCCGCCGAGCGGTAACGGCCGCCATCGACGAACACTCGCCCTGAGCCATCCGTATATACAATGCAACGGCGAAGCCTGCACGCATCCATCATCACTTCATACGCGCTTTTCACTGGATCGCCCGAAAATTTCTCCAGCGGTGCGCCGACATCGGCACCGACGGAGCCGCCATAAGTTACGCCAAATTCCGCACAGATAATGCGGACAATTTCATCGACTTTCTTGTTTTCGAAATTCACCGTTTCGGCCGGACAATCGACAATATCTTTCACGACCTCGCGGCCGCTCACGGCAAACGAGCATCCGGAAGAATCGAAAGACGGCTGGCAAGCGTCATTGTATCCAGTACAAACGGCGTCGCCGTCTTCGAAAATCTCGATTTCGTCTTCCGGGAAAGTCGGGAGCCAAGCGCCATTTTGCGGAATTGCCTGTAAAGAGTACGTCGCGCAAAACTGGTCAAGCGCACGCGTCACATTTACAGAAGAAAACCCGTCCATCTGGACGCCGTTACACACGACAGAAATCATTTGCTAAGGACCTTTATTTTTCCGGGCAAAACAAACAGGCCCTGCACCAGAGAATTTCTTTCAAGAATCTCGTCCACGCGGTCAACGGAGCCGTAAACATCGTAACAGAGTTGCAAGATGTTGTTCGAATAGTCCACATCCTTTTCGAGAACGACCGCTATATTTTCCATATTCGAACGCAAGTAACCGAGCGCCGAAGATCTGAGGCTATCAATGGTCATGTAGTCGTCAACATCGTTCGTTTGCTCCAGCAGCCATTCGAAAGTTTCAGAGACTTTCTTTTGCATGGCGGCGGCATCGTCCACGCTTTCGAATTTCGCCTCGACAAGCGAAGACGCCACCATCGAAGCAGCCAAGTTCTTGACCATCGACGCAATGCGCCCGGACGGGCTTTCGTCCGTTTCGAGTTCGCGGAAGCCATCGAGCATTGCAAGATATTCGTCAACGTCGTTTTCCTGGCTCTCGACGCCGAACATTTCCTTTGTAGCCGTAATAATGTTTGTCAAGCGGCTCGCGAAATCCGCCGGGGCCATCATGATAGTTTCCGCGTTCGCTTTCATCGCGCCAATGGCGCTCACAAAGTCGTTCACCGTTGCAAGCACCTGACGCGCCGAAATAACGGCGTCCATCGCCTTCTGCGTAAATTCGACCGCACGGTCGACAATTCCTTTACCCTTACCGACAATCGAAAAGTTTGTGGAAAACTTGTCTACAGAGTCATTTTGAAAAGCGGTCGAATTTCTCGCCGTCGTTCCCGCCAAGTTTACCTGCACGGGCCGGCTTTCCGAAGCGCTCACCGGCCTAAATTCGACGGATACCGTGCAATAGTTGACGCCTGACCTGGAGCCGTTAACAGACAAAGAAACACATTCAGCGCGGAACCGTCCGAAGAACGGATGCACCAGTTCGCCAGCGCCCTCTTCGTTACAGACCGCGACCAGGTTATCGCGGGCCTGACGGCATTCGCTACCGACAAGATAAGCGTTAATCGGGTGAGACGGGATTTTCCCGCCTAAATCCTGGTTGACGTAGTTCGAAGAAAACGGCACGGGCTTCGAGACGATGTTTCGCCCGCCGCCCTGCATTTCGTATTCCTCGACGAAAAACGGGACACCCTTGAAGGACCCGCCGACGACCGTCCGCGTCACGCCATCGACCGTAATTTCCACACGCTCCAATTCATCAATAGCGGCCATTTAACCCCCGAAAGCGTATCCCGCCGAATAGTCAATATTGCCATAATCAAAATTAGCGGAAGGCGTTATCTTTGTGCCACGCGGGACCCCGCGAAAATCGACCGTCAAGCTGCTCGAAGAAGACACCGGCGCACCAGTAAGCACGGCCGCGTTTTCTTCGCCCATCGGGATAGCCTGGGCTTCGTAATTGCCGTATTCGCCGACATCGAACTTTTGAGAGCGCCACCAGTCGCCGTTACCGCCAGCGAGTTTTTCGCCGACAAGCGGAATAGACGCGATAAGGTCCGCAAAGCCGGCAATCTTGTCAATCACCGAATTTATAAGGCTTTTAAAGCCGTTGGCCATCGCCGGGAACACGTCATCCACGATAAAGCTTTTAAGCATTGCGGCATTATCAACAACGCTCTTAATCGCACGCCCCCAAGAAAAAATGCCGATACCGACAGCAGCAACAACGCCCACAATCGGAAGCGCCGCAGACACAGCCGCGCCGAACGCCGGGCCAATGGTCGCCACGGCAGCACCGACAGCGCCCACGGCCGTTAAAATTGCACCGCCAAGCAACGCACCCGCCGCTGTCAAAATCGGGATCCACGGCCCCGTAAAATCGACAACAGCGCTAACGGCAGAAGCCACCATCGAAACACCCGAAAGTACGACAGGCAAAGCCGAAGTAATATCGTCAATCACCGACGGCAACTTGTTTGAAAGCTTGCTTACAATCCCGTCGATTTGCGGACGGTTCTTTTCGATAAACGAAGAAACGCCCGTGAAAAGCTTTGTAAATGCCGGGACAAGCGCAAACGAAAGATCCTTGCCAATCCCTCCGATAAACTCTTGCATCGTCTGCAATTCGTCATTGAAAGCCGCAGCAGCCGCAGCCTGGCCACTCGTAAAACCAGCGTTCGTCTTTTCGTACAGAGCCACCGCGCCACGAATTCCAGCGGAGCCGTCCTTGAGTAATCCCGACATCTGCACGGCGCTTTTGCCGAACAGTTCCTGGGATACGCGGTTTCTGTCTTGAGAATTTGTTAAAAGCGTGTACGCGTCCGCGACATCCATCAAAATATCCGTCTGGTTACGGATGGAGCCGTCCGCATTTTTGGTCGCAACGCCAAGAGCGTTAAAAAGCTCGATTTGGCTCTTTTCTCCGGCCGCCGCCTTGCTCGTTGTGACGGAAAACTTTTCCATCGCCGAGTCGACGCCTTCGAGCGTAAGCCCCGCGCGCATGCCCGCAGAACGCAACGCATGGAGTTCGCTAACCTCCATTCCCAACAGGGCCGAAGTCTTTCCGATTTTGTCCGCCGCAGCAGCCTGAGATTCAGCAAGCCCGTAAACGGTTGACACAGCCCCGCCGACGACATCAGAAACGGCGCTAAAAGCGCCCTTTACCGCACTGGCGGCAGCAACGACAGACTGCAACGCAACGCCCTTCTGAATCTGCGAAAGCTTCTTTGTGAGTTTATCGGCTGCCGAAGACGCCAAATCTACAGCGCTGGAGACAGACTTGACATCGTGCGCGACAGCGCCAATGCCCTGAGTCGCAAACGATAGGATGGCATTAATTTTTGGATTGGCCATGATCACCGCCCGTCAATGCAAATCAGTTTTGAACAAACAACTTTATCGCAGCAACCAAAAGAATCATTTCCCCAGTGCTTAGAGCCGCCAGCGAAAACACCGACGCACCAGTCCATAACACCGGCCTTAAAGCGCGAAACGCCCGCATCGCGGAGAATACCGCGAAAAACATCGTCACACTCCGAGCGAGCAAGAACAAAGTCTTTTTCGATGACGCCTTTTCGAGAGTAAAGCCAATCATGGACAAAACCCGCGAAATTATAAAGCATGTTGACAAAATCAAAACGCTTTATCCAGCCGCCAATAAAACCTGGACGGCTCAGGCCGTCACTTTCGTAGCCTTTTTTGAACAAAAGTTCAACGGCGTAAACATGCTTTTTCTTTTGGATTTCCAGGCAAACAGAAATCGGCGTCAAAAGCCGAACAATACCGCTATCCTTTACATAGAATTGCGGCACATCGCCCTGCAAAAAAGATCTCTTGACGGTTACGGCCATATCACCTCTTTTTCGGAGTTATCCAGCGAATAAAAGAAATTGCGCGATCATACCAAAATTTCAGCTCCTGAAGCGTCATTGCGTGAAGGTCGCGAACGCCAAAATGGAAGACGCCCGCGACAACGCTCAAACGGTGATTTAAGAACTTGCCTTCGCCGTCGCGGAATTCGGCATAAAAAAACCGTTCGAAATTTCGACAATCGCCATATAGTCATCGACAGAAAGCTTTTTGACAAGCGGATCGCCCCAGTCAAGCGCCAAAGCAACCTGTCTGCAAGCGCGGTCCCCGGCTCCGTTCCCGGCGTTCTGACATTCAATCATGTCACCGGCATTCCACTTTTCTTTTATGGTCACTTCTTCGACCAACTTGTCGCCGATTTCGACAGGGAATTTTAATTTGTACTGCATTTATTTAACTCCTTTAAGAATCTACAGTTAAATATAATTTATTCTGTCATTTTTTGACATCAAAATTTTATAAAATAGAATCGCGAGAAAACTCTAGTTTAAGTTTTGTAAACTTTTTATTTAAAATTGGCGAAATTTGCAAAATTTAAGCAATTTTTATAAAGTTTACGTAATTTATGTATTTTCTATTGCTTTTTATACGTAATTTACGTATATTATAGATGTAAACAAGAAAGAAGAGGATAAGACAATGAAAAAGCACTACACAATAAGCGTTATGAAAAATTGCGAATACATCACTTTTGCAAAAGCAGACAACTATAACGCCGTCAAAGATTTTGTAAAGGCTGCTCTTGCCAAAAACCCAATCGTAAAAGTGGACATTAACGGGGAAATTTATGAAATGTTCATACAAGGATATAACGAAGATGGATCAAGAGACGAAAAGGTTTGGCACAAAATAGCCTAAACAATGTACACACGGCGCACGGGCAACGCCTGAACCCGCAAAAACTTTAAAAAAGAGGATAAAACCATGCTCGCAAACGAAATAAAACTTATCGCAAACGCTGCAGAAATAGCAGATTTTGAAATTGACGAAAACAAGCCGCTTTTTGAAGTCTACGAAAAAGCATACGAAGCAATGCTTGATTATGCACGCGAAAATCCGGACGAATTTGAAATCGTCGAAGGCGAATTTTCAAATCACTGGAGCCATGTTTCCGCCCAATCGAAAGACGGCACGGAATACGAATGCGACGGCCAAATAATCGACGGCAACGAAGAAGGCGGCGAAATCGTAGGCGATTTCATCGACCAGGACGGTAAAATCGTACTTGTGATTTTCCGTGACGACAAAATTCGTTACATGCACATCGATACAGGTGCAATAGACACAGAAGAAAACTGGATAAACATAATTACAGACGAAGAAATCGAAGAAAAGTTCCTCGACGGGACATCGAAACAAAACGCATTCGAAGCTTACGTCCACGAAGGAAAATTCGTCGAAGTTCGCAAAGATGTTCACGGAAACTGGGTCGAAATTAAGTAAAATCTAAAATCAGGAAGAAATAAAAATGCCAAAAGTAAAAGATAACGACCACGAAAAATTTACAGTAGTTCTTTCGCCATCAAAAATCGACGAAGCAATGAAATCCGCCATCCAGCGCGGCTTAAATCCAAAAATCGCCGCGAACACCAGCGCATTTCTGCGCCACCTGGTCGAGCGCTACATCGACGAAAACACACAGAAGACAGGAGAATAAAAATGGACACACTCAAATTACACGATCTTGAACCATCAAGTATTTTTTGGGAACTTCGATTCCTAATGACTGAAAAAGACATCGTCAATCTCCTAAGAATAGTAACATCATGGTTCGATTTAACAAGAACAGACATCGGCAGAAAAGCATTAGAAATTGATTGTCCAGAAATATTCAAAGAATCACTATCATTTTCCAAGCATTTAAGAGAGAAGCTGTACAACGAACTAACAGCAATCAACAACAGAAAACGAAATTTACAAAAAGAACAATTTATTCGCTTTGAAAAGATGAGAGAATTTTTCGAACTCTACGAATACGAAAAAGCCAAAGCTGCAGAAGAAAATCGCTGCCAATTCATTTCTACAACTTTAGATCAAAATCGCCAAAACAAGAAAAAAGAGGCGAATAAAATGAAACTTTCAGAAATCAAATTAAAGTCTACACCCGAAGATGATATTTTATACAATATATCAAAACAAAACGAAATAATCAAAAAGCAAATCATAAATTTAAAAGAAAAAGAACTAAGCAAGCTAAAAAGAATTCATCTCGAAGACGCAAAAAGTTTTTCGATTAACGGCGCTATTCTAACAAAAGAAGAATTTCTAAAAGAATTTAAAAAAGTTACAAACACAGATCCAAACGACACAAGGCTTTTAAAAGTTTGGCAACATAACGAAAATACAGATTTTTTAAATTTTTGCGGAATGTTATTTGTAATTTTTTATTAGGAGAAAATTATGCTAGGCTACGAAAACGACAAATTCGTGATCATGATGCAACAGCGATTAAATAAAATAGAACAAACTATCATCAATAACCATGACAGACGAGATTTCTATTTTCCGGAAAAAGTAGAGCGAATCAAGAAAACCATCATCGAAGCTCAAGAACCAATTCAAAAAGAACTGGCAAAATACATCTCCACACACCCAGCAAAAATCATTGTCGAAAACGGCGAAAGAGTCCCGGAGCCATTGACAGAAGAAACAAAAGAATTCATCGAAAAACAAAAAGAATACGAAAAGTACGTTTTCGCAATACATGACGAAATCGCAGCTAACATAAGCAATCAACTAGGATTTCCAAAAGAATACTTATCTTTCGAAAATTGCAATAAGGCAATTAGCAAAATGAGAAAAATGCTATCCGATTCAAAACAAACTTAGTTGTACTTCTTTTTCTTTGTAGAATCGGCCCATGAGTTTTTTATAGCGATCTTTGGAGCCGTTAAAATAGAGTTTTTCTTTCGTCGTCGATTTCGATGAACCGTTAGACGCTAGTAATTGCGTCTTTTCAAATTCCGCGACGCATTCAAACGGCGCATCATACTCGCTTAAAAATGCCGGAATTTTAAGCGACGAAAACAGGTCGTAAAAGCGTTCGTAATCGAATTTAAAATCATACTCGGCCGTTCCCTTATACGGAATGTCAAAGTAAACTATATCGAACTCACTATAATCAATATCAAATAGGGACTTACAGTCTAATCTTTCTAATCTTTCTAATCTTTCTAATCTTTCTAAGCTTTCTAAGCTTTCTAAGCTTTGTATTCTTTGCAAACTTTCCAAAGAATCTAAAGAACTACTGCCCCCCCCTGCAAATCTTGTACAAACTTTCTATAAAAGCCTCTACGCAATTCAAGATTCGGAGCGGTCAACATTTTTTCAGCCAAAATCTTTTTATCTTCGATTTCACGGCCGTACAAATAACATCTTCCATTATTGCCAAAACTCGCACAAAATTTATTTACGCAATCCTGGACATCAAAATTACCGTTTTGAATTTTCTGTAAGCTCACCAGAAAATCATTCCTAGTGCATGGCTCCGGGTGCTCATACTCGATTTGGCCCTTATTTATGAATATGGCGTCTAGCAGCTTGACAACCGACGTATTTACATCGTTACCGACCACCGCATCAAATTTCATACTCATGGCCGCGGCCATCAAGAATGCGCCGCCACCGCAGCAAGCGTCCAAAATTTTACCGCCCGGAGGGATCGCGTTTACAATATCCTCCGCGATCGTATTTTTAGAACCCATGTAAGGAATGCCGTACTGAATCATCATTCCTCGCAAATCACAAGACTAACAACCGAGCGGCAAAGCATCGTCACCATCGTTTCAGCCAGCGCAGATTCTGTAATTATTTCCTTTTCCGGATTTCGGCCCATGCCAACAAGCACGCACGCGCTACTGTCACGCCAGGAGTTTCCACGATGAACGCGAACCCCACGCGACGCCGGAACATCTTTGTTATAAATTAACGGCAATTCCCGTTTAAACTTTGGCGACTGCGAATTTTTGACACTGTAGACGCCGCAAGGAATCAATTTAGAAGCGTTTTCGACCGTATCGCATATAAGAGCGCCGTTAAAATAAAGAAGCCCAAAAACGCTCTTTTCCGTTCGAATATCACGCTTTAAAACCAACTGTGCCATAATTCACCGCCTTTTAAATTTCGTTGATGATGCCGCCAGCAATTACAAGAATCCAAATCAATATCATTTAGACCGTATCCTTTGAGCTTCTTGTTCAATGCCTTTCAAAAGTCCCATAATAAACTTTACATTGCCGCCGATTTTTGCCTGTTCATTTTTCATGTCGCGAAAATTCTCGTCGATTTTCTTCTCGACATTGATAAAACGCAAATCTCCCTTATCCAAGCGGTTCTGCATATTCTGGAAGCGCACATCGTACTCAGCAAACTTTTCGTCGTAACTTTTTTTAGAAGCTACACGGTCGTTTTGAATCGCTTTTGTCTGCTCACCGACGTTTTTAGTTTTCGAATCCGAGTGAAAAACTTTGATTATCGTCGCCAGGTTTGTAAAAAAAAGCCCGACATCAAATCCGTTCAAATTCAGTCCTAGTACATCCATCCAAAAACAACCCAAATAAAGTAAATAGATAGTTTAAAAGAAACGGTCGCCAAGCGCATACCTGGCGACCGCCACGCCTTAAAGGAGTTAGTTTAAGGCATCATTACTTTCGCCTCGCCATTACCCGCAAACGCAAAAGATACCTCGCCTTCGCTACCGCTTACGGACTGGTCATCCACAAAGGACGCATCCGGGAAAACGATAGTCTGTCCGTTCGGGCATTCAAGCATGACAGTAGCTTTCTTAGTCTTGCGAAGCGCGGCAAGATCCAAAGAAGGAGTAAACGCAAGCGTTCCGGACACCTTGCAATTCACATATTCTTCTTTGGTGAAAGTTGCACCATCGACCGTATTGATGACGGTGTTTCGCAAGCCGCCCACATCATACGTCGGGTCACCCTTCAGATAATAGCGCTGACTGTTCACGAATAAACGATGGCGTCCGCCAATAGTATCCATTTTTAGCCTCCTTTATCTGAACTGCAACTTAGTTGCAACGGTGAACAATTGTTTCATCAATGTAGCCGGAAGCAAGAAGTCTAGCCTGTACGGGTTCTGAGCATTGATTTCGACAACCAGGTATTCTTTGAACGTTTCGGCATCCTGGGCAACGCCAATCTGCATCCAGTAATCAAAGCGCGAGAGAGCTTCGGCACGGCCCTTCTTCGGTGTGATGACCGTCTGGCCTTCGCCGTATTCGTAGCCGTCCTGCGCAAGCTTTGCACGCTTGTACTTGTTGCTCATATAGTTATTCCAGTCCCAACGGATAAACGAAAGCGTGAAGATGGTTTCGAGCTGCTTGTAGCTATCATCATCCGCGCCGGATTCGTTCTTCTTATAGGTCGTGACGGTACGGCGCAAATAGACCGTGCCATCGGCAGAAGCGTTGAGCAACGAGCCGCCAGCAGCAAGCATGGCGTTTTCTTCGCTCAGGCTCTTGCGGTCCTTCATGGCGGGCGCGAGGATGCCTTTAACGGAGAGATTTCCGAGCGGCATCGCCGGGTCAGATTCTGCGGACTGGGCAATCACGGCAGCGCCAGCGGCGGCGATTTCGAACGAAGTCGTCGGAGATTTCGGCAGCGGCAATTCGCAAAGAACCTGAGAATTCAGATCGTAAGCGACCGTTCGGGCGCTATCCGTATTGTCGCCGAAAATGGCGACGCCTGTTTTCTGGTTCGTCGCGCTCCAGCGGGCTTCAAGCTCGGTTTTGAGTGCGGTCAAGGTTGCGGACGAACTAAACGCCGTAACGATGATGTTAAACCACTGTGCGCCAATATTCGCGATAACGGTCGTAAGCGACGGATCGCCAGCGCCACCCGTCAAAAGGCCCGTTCCGGAAACACTAATGCCATCGGGCAAGACCTCGCCAGCAACATAGTTGACGCGAATATCGATGTAATTGCCAGCCGTGCCGCCGTTCTTTGCGGTGAAAGTCACCGTGCCGGAAGATGCGGAAGCCGTGACCGGCATGTTATCCGTAACAGCCGATTCAATCGCCTGAGCAATGTCTGCGGCCGTGTCACCGCTTGCAACGGCGATATTCAAGTTTTGACCGCCAACATAGAGCGCGATAACGCCAGCAGCGGTCGCCGTTCCCGTGAAAGTAACGGACTTTGTGGCCTTGGTTGTGCCGTCGGCAACGCCAACAGCCCACAACGGCATAAGCGTATTATTCTTGCGAAAAGCGCGGACCATCAAAGCAGCCTGCGAACCTTTTCCGAAGAGTTTGTCCGCTTCGTCGTCGCTGAAAATCTGCACCGGGACGCTTTCTTCGGCCGTTCCACCACTGAGCATCGAGCCAATCAAAAGCACGTTCCAGGGCATAGTCCCGGAACCCGCAGCAGCCGAATTGTCGAATTCGGTCCAGAAGCCAGGAACAAGGAGACTCGGAGGAACTTGAGAAATATTCATTTCTACCTCATTTCAGTATCAAATCCAAATAAATTCAACTTGTCACCGGCAAGCTCGACGCGGACTTTCAGCCCAGCGTTCGTCACAACTTGTTCCCGATTCGAAGTAATCAAATGACGCGTTTTCGGACCAAACTTTATATCCGTATGAATCACGTCAAGATCGTTAAGAGGTTCATCGCGTGTAATAGGCTCGAAGCGCCACACAGCGCTGAATGTTATTTTGCGCGTCCCTTTGTCAGTCTCGCCTTCACCGTTGATTTCGTCAGAAAAAGACCTTAACGTAAATTCCGAAGATGCAAGCTGGTTTTCAACAAACCATTTCGGGCGCGGATAACTTGTCAGCAAGTCAACGACATTGCTCGAAATTACATCGAACAAGTCGTCGATTTCCAAAGTTTCTCCATCAAGCTCTTGAGCGCCCTGGACAACAACATCGATAACGACATCCGTTTCGACCCTGTAAATCTCCGGGCTAGTCTCTTGAGTATCGAAAGAACTTTGCTGGACATATACGGACAAGAACGCCTTTTCTTGAGGCCACGCCTTTTCGGCTCGGTTACAGAAAACATCTTCGCCAATAAACGGCAGATTTGCCGTTTTAAGCTTATCGCAAACCGCCATGCGGATATTCCGGAGCGTCATGATACTTGTCGCCATGTTCATTTAGCCACCTGCATATCGTATGTAACGGTTCCGTCTTTTTCAAAAATAAAATCACGTGCGACAAATTCACCGGATGGATTCAAAGGACTTGCAGACAATATAAACTTGTCGCCCTTCTTCGGGCATCCTTCCGGTAAATCTGCGGAACTCACAATGAGACGCGGGCGATGAGAAATCGCCGTTACCTCAGCGCCAATGGCAGCGCCATCGAGCGAAGGTTCATCGTAAAGCGCTTTCATCGGATAACTCACGCCATCGCGGACAAGCGTAACCTGAATGCCGAAATCTTCGGTATTCAGGAACGTATCCTGCAAGTCGTTCATCATCTGTTGTTTAAAATCGCCCATCGATGACCTTAAATCAACACAAATTAAACAACCTTTGCGGAAACGACGGAACCGCCGTTGACCGGAACAAAGAGCGGGTGGGATTCGAGTTCGCGCCAGCGAATCTTACCCTTTTCAATCCATTCCCAGGCGTAAGTCTGAGTCTTGTTGATTGTGCCGTTTGCGCCATCGAAAACAGCACCGTAGTGCATTTCGAATCGCGGGTCACCGCCAAGAAGAATCACGCGGTCAACAGGCATCATCGCCTGGTTCTTCTTTTCCTTTTCGTTAAAGAAGTACTCGTCATAGGTGTAAAGATCAACGCCTTCGATACGGCCTTGATAGGTCACGCCCGGGAAGTCTTCTTCTTCACGCGGCGCAATCGCACCGAGATCAATGCGGCGGTTATTGAGATAAGTCTGCACGGCCGTATTCTTGACGAAAGCGTCCCAAGCGTCGCCACCGAAAACGGCGCGGCGAACGGAAGTGCCTCCGGACAAAGCGACTTTCTTTCGAGACTGGTCACGCATCCACTTGATCGGGTCGCTGTTCTGAGCGTCGAACTTATCGCCAGCAGCAGCAGTGAAGATGTTTTCAGCAGGAATCGGCGCATTGATAGCATCACCGACACCAGTAACGACCTTTCCAGTCGTAAGAATTTCGACAATCTGCTGTTCTTCGCGGCGCTCGATGGAACGCTGGAGATCGAGCATGTCTTCGATGACAATACCGCTCATGACAGCTTCACTGTTAGCCGTGGCAGCGCTAATGTCAACGATAGACTGACCCGGCAAACGGATTTCAAGATCCTTCGCCGTAATGTTGCGAGACGCGCCAACCTTCGGAGGCGTGAAAGTGATAGTTTCGTAACCGTCGCGGGCAATAACCTTGCCATCTTCTTCGTCGCGCACATACGGAGCGAGGAAACGAGTCTTCTTTTCAATGTCGATCAAGAAAGACTTTGTGCGATGGGTAATCGTCGAGCACATGCGGCGGAAGAATGCCTGCGGACGATAAGCGAGAACGAGCGCACGGCTCAGTTCTACCGGATTGGAAGTATTCAGAATAGCCATTATTCAGCTCTCCTTTAGTTTATTCTTCAACCACGTCCACAGCAAAGATGCAGTGGTCGAGCATGTTGGTGTACTGATCTTCGAGCGTATCGGAGCCGCCAAAGGTCAGCTTGGACTTGTTAAAGCAGCCGGTGTAAGCGACGGCAGCCTTTCCGAGAGAACCGTTTGCAACGGTAATGTCTTCGAGCAATACAGCGCGGGCGGTCTGCGTGCCGTCAACGGCCGTGTGGTCAGCGGCGAAGAATTCGCCAGTCGAAGCGTCAGCCGGTGCGGTGACCTGAGTCTTGGAACCAATCGTCAAAACGAGATCGCCGGTCTTGGCCATGGAAATAGTCACATCGCCAGCCCAAGTTCCAACGGCCTTTGCTTCGAGGATAAAGTAATCGTTAGACTTGTCGGCAGTCGCTTCAAATGCGACAGTAGAGCTTGCGTTCACGGCAGCGGCGAGGCTGTCAAGGATTTCGTCGATGGTGTGGTTATCACCTTCGGCCGTGGTGTCGATGCTGAAAGTGTCTTCGCCAATGGTGACGGAAACAGTGCCAGCGGCAGCCGTAATGCTGGACAACGCAAAGCGGTACTTGCCTTTAGCGCCATCGGTTACGCTCTTGAAGCCAAGCACGCAGCCAGCCTTCAGAGTCTGATTGCCGCCAATAGTGACGGTGTCTTTCTGCATCGGGAACGGACCCGCAATGAGATTAGGATATTCAGTCATTGTTTAACCTCTCTTGTAAAATTTGTCTGCAACACTCTTGCAAAGAATTTCAAGGTTCTTTGCGTCAGAAGCTTCCGGAGAAGAAGCGCCACCGACGATGCTATTCTGCGCGGACGCCTGGGCTGCAAGGCCGTCTTTAACGGCTGCGACCTGTTCCGGAGTCATACCGGCCGTAACGTCAGCGGGTTTCGTATTTGCTGCAGCCTGGGCGGCGGCATTGGCAGAAGCCTTGACTTGTTCCTTAGCCATTGCGAGAGCTTCTGTCGTCAAGTCCGAAAGAGACTTGTCGCCATCGATCATTTCCTGGACCTTGGATTCGTCAATCGGGAGGCCCGCAAAGATACCGCGAACGGCCGTTGCGCGTGCCTTGTATTCCTGAACGCCCAAAGCCTTGATTTCAGCTTCGGAGAGCGTCGGTGCCGCATTGGGTTGAGCAGCGGCGGCTTTCGCTGCGGTCGGAGCAGTATTCTGCATGACTACCTCGTTGTTGTTGATGTTGTTAATGCCGGGAATTCGCTTCATTTCCGCGCACATATCTTCAAACGTCATTACGCCGTCGATAAGGCCCGCGTCAACAGCCATTTTTCCGACAAAGTTTCCACCGCGTCCAAAGTTTTGGATAACATATTCAGAGGTATATCCGCGATTTCGGGCAACAGTATCGATAAACACTTTTGCAATTGCGTCAAGCTCAGCGCGAATGACTTCCGCGCCGTCCTTCGTTTCCGGATTCGGGTACTTGTCCGGAGAATAATTCGAGACAATCGTGACAACTTCTTTTTCGACACCACGGCTGAACTGGGCCAAAGTTCCGATTGAACCGATAATGCCTGATTCGCTGGCGTAAATCTTTTCGCAAGCGGAAGCGAGCCAATAAGCGCCGCTTTGCATCTGGCCGCCGGTACGGGCGACAATGCCGTAAATCTTGCGACCACGGGCCTTGAAAATCTTTTCGGCAAGGTCGCTGCAACCGTTAACGACTCCACCAGGCGAGTTAATGTCGAGGACAATGCCAAGCACCTGATCGTTATTCATGCAGTCGTCGAAAGCGGCCTGGATACCGTCGTAATAGTCGCCCTGCAAGCCCCACCATCCCTGCGGAATGGCACGGTAACCGAGCGGGCCATCGATGTGAATCACCGCAATACCGTCTTCGTGCAAAGTAACGTTATTGCGATAATCGAGTTCGCCATCTTCTTTTCGGTTGGTATACCAGCCGTCGGAATCTTCCGAGTAATGGATAGATGACGATGCAAGTCGTTCGACGGCATCTTGAGCCATCGCAAATCGAGTCGTCAAATCAAAAATTTTTTTCTTTTTAGCCATAAATTACCCCAGAGCGCTTTCGTTCACATCGTCCGTCGAAACGCTGAAAGTTTCGCTCTTGTTGACAAGTCCAGGTTCGCCAAGTTTCTTTTCGTCGCGGCTCTTCTTTTCTTCTGCAAGTCCATCAAGAACAACATCATATTCGCCACCGTTGACAGCCGCGCAAACAGCGTCACGCGTGGTAAGCTGTTCGTCAAGCTGCATCTTGTAAGCCTGAGTTTCCTTGAGCGGGTCGAGCAAGAAAGCAGAATCGGCAATCCAGCGGCAGCCATTCCACAAAGCACGCTTTACAGGATTTTCGAAATAGCCCGGAGCGTCGATGACGCCAGTCAAGATCGCCTGGGCGAGCCACTTTTCATAAACCGGACGGCAAAAATCAGAAATCAGGTTACGGCGTGCGCGGTCGAAAGTCTTTTTGCTTTCGAGAATAGCGCCACGGACGGCGTTATAAGAGCTGTTGAATTTGCGCAAGACCACTTCGTAAGACAAGCCCAGCGAAGACGCGGCTTCGCTGAAAATAGCCTCTACAAAGCCCTGATAAGCGCTATTCGGGCGGGTCGGATTAATCGAAGAAACCTTTTGACCTTTCTTGAGTTCGTAAATTGCGCCAGCTTGCAATTCAAGCGGACCCGTCGGAGATTCTTTCTCCTGTTCTGTTGCAACTTGTTCGTAATTCGGAACATTGCTCATCATCGGATCATCAAGCTTTTCGTCGTTACTTTCGATAAATGCCGTAAGCATCGAGGTAACGACCGCCGCCATCAATTCAGATTCCAGGAAGCGCTCTTGCTGCTTCATCAAAACGATGATGGGAGCCAAAATCGAAACGCCGCGCCGCTGGTCCGTGCGGTCAGGGGAGAAAATATGAAGCACATTAGCTTCTCCGTACCTATCGAAAGCGGCCACTCTTACCGTTTCGAGCATATCGGAGTAGTTGTCAATAGACCAGGGCGGGCGTTTAGTGAAGAAGTAGTTTACGGGCGTTCCAAAGTCATTCACTTCGACGCCCTGCGTTAATCTGTCTGTGTCAATCATGCCGAGCGGATTCATGCAGCGGTCCGCTTCAAGCAATTTCAGGCAAAGTCCAAACGGCTCAATCTTTTTATCGTATTTAGCAAGTGCAAAGCAGTCGCCATCGACGAGCTGCGTTTTCAGCGCCAAATCCTGCAAGCCGAACATGTCGTTCTTACGTTCAACATCGCACTTTTTCGAGTTAGACCAGATTTCGTAAAGGTCTTGTGTTTTTCGGCACCACGCGACGGCTTCGTCATGCGAAATTCCGAGCGTGTCAAGCTGTTTAAGCTGCGGTCGCACCTTAATTCCAGTTCCGACAACATTCGTTGTCATCGAACTAATGACGGCACGCGAAAAGGCGTGATTCTGGAAAAGAGCGCGGGAGCGCAAAAGCAAAGTTTCGCGGTCACAAGTCAGATCGTAGTCAGCGGAACCCAGCGGAGCAATAAAAGCGCGCATGGAATTCGCATTCCACGAAGCGCCCTTCCAGGCATTCCCGCCAAAACGGTTAATTATTCGCTGAGAATCGTTAGCCATGTGGAATCACCGCTCTTGAGACCGCCCCTCGACGGCCAATCGTTTCCGTTTGCAAAGCGTTCAAATACATCGTCCGCCAGTATTCGATGCCGGCTTGAATTTCTTTCAGGTTCGCACGTGTCAGCGAACGGCCGCCAATGGTGTAAGACTGATTCGATTTTAGAACGACAGAAAGCGCTTGAAGATGCTCGTTGAGCATCTGTTTACATTCCGCCGAAGAAATACCGACCAAGTCTTGATTTGCCATTTTGTGTCAAAAATTGTCAATTTATAAACTAAATATAATCAATTTTCAACAATTCAGTGTAATATTTTTGTCATTTTTTGACATTTAAAGCAAAAGCCGGTCCCATTTTCAGAGACCGGCTGCCAATTATGGAAGTAATTTTTGGAGGGAATGAGTAGTGTTTCGCCAAACTACACCGTAAATTTACGAAAAACGTCAAAATTTGTCAACTACTTTCTGCAGTTCCTTTTCAAAAGTTGGCTCGATGTACTTTGAACTTATTGCCTTTACAGTCTTTTCAAAATCCCAGCGCGGCTTGATTTTCGTCTTTGGGACCAAATGATACATTTCTTTTGCGTCGTCGGTTCCCTTTTGCTCCTGGACAATCATCGTTCTTCCGCGTTTCGTCTTTGCAAAATGGAATTTTTTCCGGCCCGTACCTTCGCCACTCTTATTTTTCAAAACTTTATTCATAACAGTCTTGATAGAGAAAGAAGACTTCATCCCTCCTTTACTATTTCGGCCTTCTTGTTTAAGGCCCAAGAACGGCACGGCGATATTTTTTCCAGCTTTCGGAGTCCTGACAGCGCCATATTCCTGATCGGTCATAAAAGAAATGTTGTCTTTCGTGAAAAGGCTAATTTCGAGTTTTTCTTTGTTGACTTTAGACTTTGTTACCTGTTGCGGCACGCCCTTATTTTTCTTGATTCCGTTTTCATCCGGGAATTTCTTAAAATAGTTCGCAATGACGGCACGCCTGGAGCGTTCAGCGACAGCTTCCAGCGTTTTGTAAGCAGCCAAGCGGCATCCTTTTTGAATGTCGCTAACAGTCTTTTCCAAAGTCTTGCCAAAATCTTTGGCGTTGCAAAAATAATTCATACGCTCACCCCTCGCGACAGCATGCGAATTTGTGAATTTGGTTGCGAAGCATTTCCGGAACGCTGAACCATATTTCGGTTCGGGTTCCAGGTGACATTTTGGCGGGCGTCCGCCATCTTGTTTAAGTCAAGGCGCAAAAGATTGAGCGCTGCACGGTTGTAAACAAAGAGGTCGAGCGCTTCGTTTCTTTCTCGCGTCTTCTTGTAAGAATAAACTAAGTTACCGTTCACCATTCGCGACACAAGCTTTTCACCCGTGAGCTGCAAAAAGTGTTCCGTGTCGTATTCGGGCAAATCCGGAAAGTGCATATAGCCCACGGCTCCGGGCTGTTCGACCTTCATCCAACTAAACACCTGGTCTTTAATCGTATCGACGCCAACAGTTACCAGATAAGCGTTATATCGCTGGCCAACATCCGTTTTCTTCGGTGCGCTCGTCATCGGAACGCCCGTTTTGCCACGGCCCTTGCAAGCAAATACACGGCGCGAAGCACGCGGACCGGTAAACCTGTAAACCTCATCCGTGCAATGGCCCATAGCGTCTTGCAATGCGCACGCTACATACAACTTTTCGCCGTTCGCTTTCGAGTACGGAGCAAGCAGAATGCGGTCCAGGTCTTCCCACACAGCCATATTCTTTCGCGGGTCTCCGATAAGGACCTTTTTCAAGATGCCCCAGTTTTCAAAGTTGCGGCCCCATCCTCGGATTTCGACTTCGAGTCGGTTGTCCTGGGTATCGACGGCGGCCGTCAAGACGATAACATCGTCCGGAACTTCCGCGCCATAATCTTCTTTCCGGATCATCAGTCCGGAATGGTCGATGCTTTCTTCCGTCTGCTCGACAAAGATTTCGCCCAATACGTTATTTACAAACGCACGCATCTTCGCGCGGGACCCGCTTTTCACGGCCGCAAGGAATTCCAGCACGGCATCTTTCCAGGAGAACCAACCGAGCGGAGAATATAGCGCATTGATCTTGTAAGACGGATAAATCCCGTTCGGGTTCGTCGGGACCCACTGCCCCAGCTTCAAAATTTCGTCCTTGTAAAACTCCGAAAATTCCTCGCCGCAGTTCGGGCATTTCATTCTCGCAGTTTGCGGCAAATGGTTTCCGTCTTCGTCCTTGTCCCAAATCAAGTTATCCCATTGGAGCGCGTGCAATTCGCCACAATGCGGACACGGCACGCGGAATTCGCGCTGGTCGCCTTGAATAAATCGCGAATAGATTCTGCACTTTTCGCCGGTTCCCGGAGTCGAGCACCAGAAGCGCTTTTTGCGCGAGAAAGTATCCGTTCGTTTGCTCACCAGGTCGCACGGGTCGCCAAACCCTTCGCAATCCTCGACCCAGCTTGCAACTTCATCATTCAAGTCGATGCGCACCGGGATAGAGCGTAAGTTAGATTCAGAGCTGGACCAGCCGCAAATAAGTTGACCGCCTGAAAATTCCTTGATGTACTTCGTGTTACTTGTGAATTTGTCGTCGATTTGCATTTCACGCGCTGAGGCATTGAATCGCGTCAAAAATTTTTCCATCAAGCCTTCGGACGGCTGGAAAATTCCAATCGGTGACGGGTCGTGGATGATGTAGTAAAAAGCCGTGTTCATCAACAGCTCAGTTCCGCCAACCTGGGCGGACTTCATAAAAACGACATCCGTCGCCAAACTTTGCGGAGAAAGCTGGTCCATGATTTCGACCAGGTACGGAGTTCGCTCGTTGCGCCATTGGCCATGTTCCGCGCTGGAGAGTTTCGGCAGCACGCGAGACTGTTCCGCCCACTGCGAAATCGTAATGTCGGGCGGCGGCATAAAACCAGACAGAAAACACGAAGCCACATGCTTGAGGTTCGCTTCTAAAATCGGATCTTTGTCAAGTTCCGCGTCAATCTGGTTATCTACATCAGACAAATTGATTCTGTTCCTTCGAAATAATGTCACGCAAAGAATCAATCACATTTTTTCGAACAACTTCGCCAATCACTTTTTCGACGTGGCCAACGCTCAAAGCGTTGCGCACAGTTTCTGCGGTCAACCCGGCATCAGTCAACGACTTCTCCAGCGGAGCCATAACCGCCGAAGCTACTTTTAGATGAATCGCCAAGAGGCGATCTTTAACGCTAGAAGCGATTTCGTACACCTTTTGCGACGCCTTGGTTTTGTTGACTAGTTCGCCCTTCATTTCTTCGGTTTTAATTCGCGCCATTTCAGCCGAGAAATGTTCGCGAGCGGCACGCTCCTTTCCAAAATCGAAAGCCTCATGGTCAGAGATAGGCTCGCCATCGTCACCGAAATTCTTTTTTGCAGCCAGCCGAGCTTCAAAATCCGTCAAGCCTACTGCTTTTTGTCCGTTGGTGGCCGTGGTCACCTTTGACGGGTTCCTGTTGGCGAACCACTCCCTTTTGAAAGTCTCCAGGTGATAGCACTGCTTGCCCTTCGAATTCTCGAAAGTCGAGATTCGGCCAATTCGTTTGGCTTTCGAAACGGCCGCATCCGTCACGCCTATAGCGTGGGCCGCTTCCGTTGCCGAAACGAGGTCAGAATCTGTAAAATTATGCTTGTCAACCGTGTAATTCACTTTTTAACCTTTTTTAACCAAGGTTAAATATAAGTAAAATGTCAAAAAATGTCACAAAAATATTTAACCCTAATTTTTGCTAATACAGCGGCGAAG
>JBGUWV010000073.1:0-3578 GCA_045221475.1 Fibrobacter sp. | reverse complement strand
CATCAAGATTTTCGTGATGGACAACAAGTACCTGGGCATGGTGCGCCAGTGGCAGGACATGTTCTACGACAAGCGTTACAGCTGCGTGGACATGAAGGGCAACCCCGACTTCGTAAAGCTTGCTGAAGCTTACGGCATTCTTGGTCTGCGCATCAAGCGCAGCGCCGACGCCGAACGCGTGATTCAGAAGGCTCTGGAATACAATGAAGGTCCGGTGCTCATTCACTGCGAATGCGAAAAGGAAGACAACGTGTTCCCGATGATTCCGGCCGGTGCTCCGATCACGAGCATGATTACCGAACAGCCGAAGACTCAACTTGAAAAGCCCACGGGATCGACCTAAGGAGATAAGCCATGTTAAAGGATAAAGCACATTCTATTAGTTTGTTAGTTGCAAACCGCCCGGGCGTGCTCGTGCGCATCGCCCTCGTGTTCTCCCGCCGTGGTTACAACATCGACTCCCTGGTGGTCTCCCCCACGCTCGACCCGAACTTCAGCCGCATGAACATCATCGCTCACGGCAACCCCGAGATCTTGATGCAGATTATCAAGCAGCTCGAAAAGCTCGTGGACGTGGTGCAGGCCAAGGACCATACCGATACTGACGCCGTCGAAAAGGAACTCGCACTGATCAAGGTGCGTTGCACTCCGGACCAGCGTACCGAAATTCTGCAGCTTTGCGACCACTTCCACGCCAATACTGTGGACATGACCGCAACTTCGATGATCATCCAGATTACCGGAAACAGCCAGAAGGTCGACACGCTCAAGAGCCTGTTGCAGAAGTTCGAAATCGTCGAATACATTCGCACGGGTAAGGTCATCATGCTCCGCGGCGAAGAACAGACCTAACACGACCGCTCGTGCTCATTGCCACTAGGCAATATGAACGCGCTCGCTCTCGCAACCGCCCTCGGTTAACACCCGAGGGCTTTGTTGCTCACAGAAGACCGAAACGGCAAAAGCTAAGATTTTAAGAAATCCGCTCCAAAAGGGCGGATTTTCTTGTATTATGTCACAGGTTTTTGCAGAATGATTTTTCTTGTAGAAATCAGGGGGCCGTTTATATATATTTTGAATACAAGGAAGGAGTTCTGCTATGAAAATCGAGAAGAAAATCGTCAAAAACAGCACGAAGCTCAGCTTGGCCGCCAAGAGCGCCATTGCCGCCTCGTTCGGTATTGCAGCTATTGCATTGACCGCTTGTGAAGAAAGCGCCACCGCCGCGGCACCCGATACGACCGATCTTGAAGACCATAACACAGGTTCCGAGTCTCCCAGCAGTTCCAGCGTCGCCGATATTCCCCTGAGCCACAAAGCTCTTAGCAGCTCGGCCGTCGAAGCGCTTTCGTCTGCCGCAGAGCCAGATTTTCCACCTCAAGCTGGAGTCATTCCTCCTGATGAAATCTATCCTGAGTCCAGCTCTTCTTCCGAAGCTAAGCCCCTGAGCAGTTCTTCTTACGACGAACCGTTTCCGCCACCTGAATCAGGCGTTGTCGAAGCTCCCGATGAAAGCGACCTCGAAAGCAGTTCTTCGAGCGAAGTGAACGCACAAAGCAGTTCCGCCGAAGATCCGGTGCCGCTCGCTGGCGACCCCATTATAGAAGAAAGCTCTTCGAGCGAAGTAGAACAGCCCTCAAGTTCGTCCATCGACATACACGAAGTATGCCCCGACAGCGACCCGTTCTGCATCCAAGTTCACATGTGCAACAACGAAGATGGCTGCATGGTCGCTAGTATGGTATCCACTTACGAACGATTCGATACCGCCGGATGAACTTAGTTCTATGCCTTACGGAACAGTGCAACTTGCGCTGTTCCTATTGTTATTATAAGGACACGCAATCCGCACGTCACAACGTGATGGACGACGAAACGCTTGAACAGGCAATTCGCGTAGGGCTAGAACGTAGCCTGTTTTTCAAGCAGGCTTATTTGAACATTACCTTTTTCGGCGGCGAGCCGTTATTGCGCAAAGACGCCATTTTCAAGGGCGTGAACCTCGCCAAGGCTTTTCTTGCCGAGGCCATGGACAAAGGCGAAGCTCCCAGCAACTTTAAGCTCAACTTTGCCGTAAACACCAATGGAACGCTCTTCGACGATTCTTTCTTTGACTTTTGCGAACGGGAACACTTTCGCATTTACCTTTCGCTGGACGGCCCGGAACATCACCACAACATCGCACGCCGTACCGTAAACAACTGCGGCAGTTTCAAGGACATCGAGAAATACATTCCACGTTTCGTTAAGTTAGGCGCAGTTGCCCTAAGCACCGTGACGCGAGCCCACATCGAGACCTTAGCAGAAAGCGTCAAGTGGCTGCACGAGCAAGGATTCAGGAGCCTTACCACCAGCGTTGACTTTGACGGCAAATGGACCAGCGAAGATTTTGACAGGCTCGCCTTACAATACCAGAAGATGGCCTTGTACTGGAAGGAATGCCGCGAAAAAGGCGACAAGATGTTCCTGGGTACGATTCATGACAAAATAAAGTTATATCTCGCGAATTTACGATACAGGCAGTATTCTTGTCATGTCTACAACGGTGCCATTGGCGTTGCCACTAACGGCAACATGTTCCCGTGCACCAGGTTCATTACCTCGAGCGAGAACCCGCCTTACTTACAAGGTAACGTTTTCACCGGCTTTGACGAAGAAGCCTGCGAACAAATTAGACAGTTCCTAGACAATGACAAGAAAGAATGCGAAGGTTGCGACATACGCTACCGCTGTTGCGCCCATGAATGCGCCTGTACTTCTTTTTACAGCACAGGAACGATTGAGGGCGTATCACCTGAAGTCTGCACGCACGAACGCATGCTCGCCGACATCTGTGATAGCCTTATGATCAAGAGCTTGGATTAAAACCCGAGAACGGCTTCGGAAATTTCGTTGGCTTCGTCAGAGTAATTATCGGCATAATCAGGATTGAATTCACCCCAGCCATCGCTGGTTCCGCATCCAACGCCCACATCCAAAGAAGACCACTTGAAGGCTCCGAACACATGTTCGAAGCGTTCCATAAGCTCCGTAAAGAATTCCTCGGGGAGTTCATCTTCCACAAGCACCGAGCCATCCATTGCCAGGAGTTCACCTTCAGGGAGTTCCTCGAAACGGCATTCATACTCGTCCATCATGACGTCGTCAACCGAATACCAGTCCCCGGTATCTTCGCTGGGCAAATCCATTTCGGGATATTGCTCCATCAGGGCATCGTACAACGCAGAAAGCTCGTCGGTAACCCCGACGAAGCGCATCAGTATTCGACAACTCATACAGTCTCCATGCTTACTGCAAATATAGCCCTTTTTTGCCCTAAAACAATCATTTACTTACAAAACCCCCTCTAAAAGCCCTGTAAAACCGAAAACGGAACATTTTGTACCACTAAAACGCGTAAAATCACACAAAAACGACATAAATATTAAAAAAGTAAGAATTTTTTCAGTTTCCCACTTGTCGGACTACCCAAAATTTTATATCTTATGTATCAGAACTCTTTGTTCTCCTCCTAACCCCCAAAAAACTAGTCCGGCTCTGCTGGGCTAGTTTTTTTTGTTTTTTGCCGAAAAAAGCAA
>JBGUWV010000072.1:0-66725 GCA_045221475.1 Fibrobacter sp. | reverse complement strand
CTTACCGTGGTCAACGTGGGCGATAATGGCGACGTTTCTGATTTTAGATGTATCCATAATGGCTCTTTTGATTGACGTTTATTTTTGCGCGCAAATTTAGAAATTATAGCCGATTATGGCAATGTTTTGGGGTCAAGTTTACTATATTTGGGCTACTATGGCAAAAGAACTCGACAATTTTGACGATGAAGAAATGGACGAAGCCGCCCTCGAGAAGTTTGATTCCGAGGACTCCCTTGCCCAGACTCCTGTGGTCCGTGATTATAGCGACCGCCGTATCCTGATTTGGGAAGAAGACGATTCCCATCGCGAAGCTTGCCTGACCGTGTTGACAGACCTTCTGGTGGGTGCTACCATCAAGGCTGTAAAGACCGAGGCCGAAGCCCAGGAACAGCTCGAAAACGACGACTGGGACACCTTCGTTGTCGATTTCTACACCGAAGGCGTTTCTTCTAGCGACTTCATCAAGAGCGCGAACAACTATCCGGGTTCCATTCTGGTTGCCCTGAACATGGGTCCGCTGACTCTTGCCGAAGAACGCGATCCGGCCCGCACTGAATTACTGCGCAGGCTGTTCGACGTAGAACGCGCCAATACGCAGATTCACGCTTAATTACAGAAATTCAGTTCGCCCGGAGTGGGAACCGTAAGGCACCACGCCGAGGAGTCCGAACGTACTTTCCAGCGGTCAATGTTCAGTTGGCCGCTTTGATTGTATTTACTCGAACCTAACGCGGGCACCACATTGGTGTGCAGCGAGTCGGTGGCGTTGGCGTAGTACAGGGAATCCAGGGTGATTCCGTCACATTGCAAAATGATGCTCCCTTTGCTGTTGGTCATGTCGCTCCAGCCGTCGGTGTTTACGTATTCTGCCGGAGTCTTTTCGGAGGTGGCATCGCCTAAGACCATGACCTCTCCCGGCAAGATTTCGCTGGTGGTGAGGTTATAGCGCTTGAGTGTGTTGGAACTGGTAATCCCTAAAACGCAGTCGTCCAAAAGTAACGTGTCGATAGTCCCGTTGTAAATCTCGACGAACTCGTATTGTGCCGAGTCCTTGGCGGGGGCGGCGAAGTATTCCGTAATCAGCAAGTTGTCTGCTTGAGGTTTTCGGAATCCGGATCGGAGCGACAGCGTGATTTCGACGTGGCGCTCCTCTGCTGTCTTGATGCCCAAGGCGACTTTGCTGCGGAGTGCGTTCAGCGTGAGGTCGGGTACGGGGCTATCTTCGGTGAGCAGGAATTTGTCACTTAAACTGTAGATGGCTTTCCCTGTAGAATCGAGGAGGGATATTTGTACACCGTATTCTACGCCGAGTTTGAGCATGCCGCTCTTGAAGTAGATTTTCCCGGTGGATTCTTCCATGGGAATTTCATAGCGGTCGCTTTTGGAGGTGAGCGTCATGGTGCCGCCCACAATCCCGCTTTCGTTCTTGAGCCCGGTGGGAACTTCTACCAAGACAAATCCTACGATGGGGTGCATCTGGATGGAAAGGTTTTCTGTGGCCCCGGCTTCCAGCTTGGTGGTCAGTTCGCCCATTTGCATCAGGGCTCCGTTGGCGTAAATCTTGGCCTTGAAAGACCAGTTGTCGCTGGGGAAAAGATCCATGTTGAAAAGGGCGCTGTCGGCTGGGTGCACGTAGTGGAGCGTATCTGCTCCGTAGCAGTCCAGTACCAGGCTATCTAACAGCGGGGGTGTGCTGTATTGCAGCCGGAGGGCGACGGATGCATGTTCCGAGTTGTTGATGACGGCGTTGGTTTCGTGGCTTTCGCTGCCACAGTTCCAGAGGGCGAATGCGCAAAGGAGAGAGGTGGCCATGGTTGCATGTTTTGTTTTAATAGGACTCATATTACCTCCATTTGGTTGAGTGGTCCTATTTATTAACACGCTAAAATTGAAAAAACAGTTCAAAAAACACCCCTCTTTTGGAAGGGTGACAATGTAAAATTATTTTATGGTTCTACAGCTTCAGTGCTTTTTGCCCGTTCTGCTTGCGGTTCCCCTGCAGCTTGGTGGCGCAGGCCTTGTCCTGTCGCAGAATTTTCACCAGGGCGCTGGGTGTCAGGTTGAATGCTGCCGCAGCCGCCTTGGTGTCGCCGTTTTTGGTGGCCATGATGTCGAAAACGTGGGCGACAAACAGCGGGAACAGCGCGTTGCTGGGTTGCAGGTGGCCGTTGCTCCCCGGAAAGGGCATTTCGGGGTTTGCGGGTGTTTCGCGGACTTGCAGGGCCAGGGCCATTTGCATTCTGTGTAATGCATGCACCTTGTTTTCGTGAGCGCTCCTGCCTTCGCAGGATTTGATTTCTAAATTGAATTCACGTAAACCGAGTAGAACTCCCGTGTTGGTCTTGTTGCGGTGCTGACCGCCGGGGCCCGACCCTTGAAAACCCTTGAGGGTGCAGGCACGGAGCAGTTCGTCCAGCGTCATTTTTAAATAGGTATCGCGATGCATACACTTAAAAATACAATTGTTATGGCCCTTGCGATTGGGGCGTGCACTTTCTTTTCGGCTTGTGCGGGTTCTTCTGCAAAAAACGATGCAGGCTCTGGTGAATCTGCCGAAGTCAAGAATGAAAAGGTGGTGCTTCAGGAATCCGATAAGCAGGCCATGCTCGAAACCATGTTCAAGGAATTCTTGGTCGCCATTCGTCAGGATACGCCCGCCGAAGATCTCTATGCCATGATGACGGATTCTTCGGAATACTGGCTGGATACGTTGGAAAATCACGCAAGAGTGTATACGCCCGAAGACTTGGATACCTGCCAGTTCTACGAAGTCTATTCCATTTTGCTGTACCGCCTTTATGAACGTGAACACCTGTGGCAGGTGGCCGAAGACCGCATGCTTTGGCTTTACATGTCCAAGGCGGGAATTATGCGTAACTTTACCAAGCTGAAACTGGGCCCCATGAAGGTCAAGAACGACCGAGGAAGCATTGGTCTTGCGAAGAGTCCCGAAGTGCCTATCATGATTTTTGAATGGGACGACAAGTCCTGGAAATTGGACCTGGTCGAAACGGTACCCTTGATTACGAAGGGTATCGAAGCCACAGCAGTCAAGAAGAGCTGGAGCAACAAGAAACTGGCTCTCTACTGGCTGGACCGCGAATACCACATGACGTATTCGAGACTTGATGATTCCCTTTGCGAACCCATTGGTTTCTAGTGATAAAGATGAATTTTCCGAAGATTGTTCTCGTTGCTTTAGTTTGTTTGTGCTCTACGCTCTGGGCTGCTCCCAAGGGTAAGCCTTATACGGCTGGCTCTGCAAAGGTGATGGGTGCCGTTGATTCCAAGAAACCCTTTAGCGGAGACCGGCTTTTTGCGACGCTGGATTCCGTAGGCGGTACAGGAACCTGGATGGAATGGGATGTCAATGGCGTCAAGGATCCGTCGCTGATGGAAATTCTAGATCCGATGCTCAAGAGCGCGAATAAGCCAGAAATGGTCTGGGTGATTACGGAACGTTCGAAGCCTCTTGCGGCTGTCCTTTTGCCCAAGGGCAGTGGCGAAACGATCCTGTTTTATGAGCTGACGTCTTTAGACGCAAAGCCTGTTCCTTTGTCTATCAATCCGGTTCTTCGCCCAGAAGTTGTTTTCAGGGATTACAGGCAGGTTTCCGAGACAGAATATGTCCACCGGGATAAGGACAACTTGAAGGTGAAATTGCTCCCGTCGGGAATGATTTTTTCGTATGACAAGAAAGGTGACGAGCCCCTTTACATGGTAAAGGATTATGCTTCGAAGACCCTTGATGAAAAGGCCTCTATCTTGACAGACTACGAAGACTATTTCAAGTACGAATATTCGCTCATGCTCAGGGCCTTTGTACAATCGGTTCGGGGCGTGTTCAATTGGCAGCCGTGGCATTGGTATATGTCGGCTTGGAATTCCAAGTGGATGCTTAAGCGTTCTGAGTTGGAATCGATTCTTGTACGCGGAGTGGCTCCTTCGTTTTTCAGACTTTTCAAGGCCTCTACGGCGGCCGGAGAAACGGTTGAATTCCGCACCAACGGAAATGGCTATTCGGAACTGGAAATTCGCCGCTAAGGTTTAAATCTGGACTCCCGCTATTTGCTATTTTAGAAACGTGAAGCCCAAAGTACTTATAACTCTATTTGTGGCCCTGGGTGCGGTATGCTCGTTTGCCCGGGTGGTCGAAGATTCCAAGAGCCGATTTGTCTTGGACGATGTTGTCGTTGAATCCAGTGTTCACTCCTGTCTTGATGAAAAAGATCGGGGGGGCGTTTTCCTGCCTGAAAATGCCGCTTACCTGGATGGCAATTCGGTTCCGTTCCGCTACTATCGTGTCGCTCTCCCGAATAATCAAAAGCCCAATGTCTCGTTGACCGATTCTAAGGTGGTTCCTCTGGGAAAATCCCTGTGTAAGGGTGGCCCTGGCGGTGCTAAAGATTCCTTGCGCATTCTGGCCTTGGATGTTTCTGTTCCGTATATGCGCGATGGTCTTTGGATGACAGATATTCGCGTACCCCTTTACATCAAGAGCGGTTCCTCGGTATCCCTTCGCGAAAAATTTCGCCTGAAGGTGCAGTTCAATGGTTCCAAGAATGGTGTCAACCCTGGCAAGCGTGTGCTTTCCAAGGTGGTAAACCCTGTGGCGGCCTCCCGATTTGGGACTTCCCGGGCGAAATCCTTCAGGGCGCTGCGCAAAGAAGCCGATGGAATAAGTGATGTCTCGTTCCTGGCCAGATTCCAGGTGGGTGACAAGGGCGACAAGAGCATGTCTAGCTTTAGCGAAGACGGCTTGTATGCGGTGCCTTTTAGCGAAATCCGCACTTCGCTTTTGCAGTGGCAGCGTCAGGATTCCCTGGATGGTATTCCTGTAGATAAGATTTGTCTCTATGGTGCATCGCCGGATACTTTGGCCGATATGGGCCCCGGTGCAAGCGATCGAAACCCGAACCAGATTTTTGAAATCCCCATCGAGGTCCGTGACCATACTCCCGGAGGCAGCAGCCCCGACGGTATTTTTAACGAAGGCGACTCCTTGATTTTTGTGGGTTATGGCAATGCTTTCTGGAAGCGCTGCGACCGCGAAGACCCCTTCTTTATCAATGGGAAAATGGACTATTTCCATTCCTATTCCCCTTATTCCTTTTACCAGAAGTTTCTGTTTGGCTATAAGAAATCGGGCAAGGGACTTCGCCTGAGTCAAAGCGTTCCGGCGCCTTCGGCTAGCGGAAAAAATGTCACTTGGATGCGTTATGCCCGAGCCGAAAAGGATGCTCTCTTGCGCGATACCTATTTCGGAAAGGCTCTTGACTGGGAAAGGGCGACCGGTAAGGAATGGTTCTGGAAATGGCATAGCCGTATGGAAACCACCAGAATTTCTTTCTCTGCCGAAGAAGTCAAGGAAACCGTCAATATGCCGGGAATGGTTCCGGGTGGCAAGCAGTATGTGGCGGTGTCTTTCTTCCCCCATCGTTCCGTGTGGGCGAGTACGGCTGTGGAATGGAAAGACCAGCCTGAAAACTTGACGCTTTCTCAAGAGAGCTATGCGACGCGCATGGATTCGATCATGTTCGCCATGGAAGTTAATGGAAATCGCGTTGAACGTTCCGAAACGACGCTCATTCCTGGAGGCAACTTCCGCATCGACAATCCCGGATTCCTTGAGAAAAACAATCAGTATGTCTTGGAATTGCTCCCTAACGATAGACAGTTTGACCGATTTGACGGCTTTACGGTTGCATACCAGTGGAACCCCGTCGTGGATTCTGCGGAATGGCTTTTGCCGGGCGGTTCTGTCTCGGGTATTATCAATGTCCCTGTCCCCTCCAAGACAAAGGTCATGAAGTTCTCGAATATGAGACCGGTGGGATTCCTGAACGCATCGGGAAATGTTGCAAAGGATAGCATTGCTGTCGGTGAAGATGTCCGGTACCTGGCTGTTCGTGAGAAAGTTTATCGCTCGGGCCTGACGGTGGAAGGCTTGCCTGCTTATGGCAGTGGGGTATTGTCGGATTTGTCTAGGCCCAATTCGAAGTTGGAATACTTGATTATCTCTCCTAACGAATTCATCGAATCGGCTAAGGTCTTGGCGGAATTCCGTAATGACGGCTCTGCTGTGGGAACATTCCCCACGTCGGTGGTTGCTCTCGAAGATATTTATAATCGCTATACAGCTGGCCGCGTGTCGCCGGTGGCAGTCCGTAACTACATTGCCTATGTCTATTCCGTGTGCCCGAATTTCAAGTATGTGTTGCTTGTGGGCGCCGGTAATTTTGATTACCGTGGCTTCGATAGCAAATTGGCGACTTCCTATTTCCCGCCCTTCGAAAAAGAAGACGGTGTGTATGAAGACTTCTTCGGCGTCCTTGATTCCGGCGAAGTGGTTCAGTATGGTGAATACGATTTGGATGTAGCGGTAGGCCGACTGCCCATTGCTTCGGTGACCGAATTTGCGGACTATATCGAAAAGGCGAAGGATTACGAAAAGAAAGGTGTCATGGATTATTCCGACTGGCGTGCAACGATGTTGCATACGGCTGACGATGCCAAGAATAGCGGCGTAGAAGATAAGACAAAGCATACCTGGTATCAGGAAACCCTTGTGCAGGCCATTGACAAGATGGCTGAAGTCAAGGGCGAACGCTGGAACTTCAAGAAGATTTATCTTTTGGATTATGCCGAAGATGCTGCGGGTCAAAAGAAAGATGCCGCTGAAGACTTTATCAATGTCATGAATCAGGGCGCCTTGTTTACGACCTACTTTGGCCACGGTTCCAAGACGGACTGGGCCAGTGAAGGCCTCTTGAAGCCCAGCTATCTTGCAAAACTTTCGAACAGGGGCCGTTATACCATTCTGGGATCTTTCTCTTGTACGGTGGGCCGATTTGATGAAGGCAATGCGCGCTCCCTTTCTGAAGAATTCCTGTTGGCACCGAGGGCGGGTTCCATTGTGTCTGTTGGAGCCTCCCGTGAAACTTTTGCAGATTACAATTCGAATTTCGGAACGGACCTTTTGTTGAATGCTTTGATGGAAAACGGCGAAACCATTGGCATGGCGATGCTCAAAACCAAAAGATCTGCAAGCATGACTTATGGAAGACAGCGCTATAACAATGAACGTTATGTGCTTTTAGGGGAACCGGTGATTCGCATGCCCAGCAGTGACTGGAAAATTACGCTGGATGAAACCTTGGATTCCATAAAAGCCCTTGACCATATGAAATTGTCCGGCACCGTGGAAGGCATGAACGACGGATACGTGGACCTGGTATTGCGCGAAGGCCGTACGAATAAGAAGATGGATCTCCAAGTGAACGAAGATTCCCTTGACGTATTCTATGATGGCGGCTTGATTTATTCAGAGAAGATTCCTGTCAAGGGCGGTAAGTTCACTACAGACTTCGTGACTCCCCGCAAGATATCTATTGGGGATACGTCCGCGGAATTTAGCGCCTGGGCCTATTCTTCTAGCGAAGCTTCTGTGGGTCGTACGTGGCTTAGAAACCTGGTTATCAGCGGTATTTCGGATTATGCGGATTCGCTGAATGATACGTTGCCTCCGTCGATTCAAGTGCAGTCCTGTTATGGTGGTGGAATTGCGACTAATTTTTCCGATGGTGAAACGGTCAAGTTGCAGTCTCCCGCATGCCTGCAGGTGATTGTGGAAGATTCTACGGCCCTCGACTATAGGGAACAGGCCGATGAAGGTATTTCCTTTGAAGTCGTGGGCGTCCAGGATCCGTTCCACCCCTGGCCTTATCTGGAACAGACTTCGAAGCGTGCGAAGCTGCGCATGAACTTTAGCTCCGAACAGTATCCTGCCGGCAAATACGTGTTCAAGGTGTTTGCAAAGGATGTCTTGGATAACGAGTCTACCAAGACCTTGAATCTTGAAATTACGGATGATATGGAGGCTGGCCTTGCCGACGTATTCAATGCGCCGAATCCCATGGGTAAAAAGGGAACGACCTTCTATTTCAAGAACTTGACTCCCGATGACAGAAGCTCCAAGGTGGATATCTTTATCTATAACCAGAACGGTAAACTGGTTCGGGTGCTGAAGGATGCCGTTTCGGGCGTGACACATTGGAATGGTCATGATAATCACGGACGTCTGCTTGCTAACGGTTTGTACCACTATGTGGTTCGCAGTACCGTGGCTGCTAATGAAAATTTCGGAAAGAAGACTTGGACTAAAAAACAGAAACTATTGATTTCGAGGTAATTATGGATTTAAGGGAAAAACCGGGAAAGGTGCAGAAATTTTTGGAATTGATGCTGCGTTTCCGGTTGATAACGCTGGTGGTGATGGTTGTTGCGTCCGTGACGATGCTTGCGAAGTCTTGGGACGAAATGGTTGCATTCCCGATTGCCGCTTCAGAAAGATTTGGCATGTGGTTTTTCGGTATCGAAAATTTGCAGGGCCTTTGGAGTTCTTCGCAGCATTTGATTGTTGCTAGCGTGGCCTGCATTGTAATGCTGTTTGTTTTTGGAGGGCTTCGCGCTGGGATCGCGTCTGTTGTGGCTCCGCTCCTGTTCTTTGTGGCGCTCTATGTGTTGGGCGGTGGCGAAGACATGGCCATTCCCATGTATGGCGTGTTGGCGGTGATTTCGCTGGTGCTGTTCCTTTTTGTGAAGATGTCTCTGGCGTGTATGCTGTTCCCCTTTGCGCTCTTGTGGATTTTCTTGGGAGTGTTGCTGAACTTGCTTCCGGGCACTCCTGATGTTCCGAAGGATCTTGTTTGGGGCGTGTCCTCGGCTTTCGGCTTTGCTGTTTCTATGGCTTATGCCTTGGTTGCCGGAAAACATCTTGGTGCCGGAGTTCCTCAAGCGGGCGCTCTCGTGAAGTCTGCAAAACAGCTGCTTGTGCCCGTGCTTGTGGGCGCCTTGCTGCTGGATGTTGCGATTTCTGTGGATATGCCCGGTGGCATTTATTGGCCCTTGTCGGTTGCTTGGTTCGTGGCCGTTGCAGCTTGGTTCTACGTGTTCCTTTTCCCCATGTCCAGCTTTGGCCCGTGGGAACGCCTGCGCTCCGGTAGCCGCCGCGTTGAAATGAAGGACAAGAAGAAAAAAGGCGCTTCCAAAAAGAAGTAATTCGCTTTTGATCAAAGAAAAAATCCCCGACACGAAGTCGGGGATTTTTTGCAATCTTAATGCGAGTGTCGCTTAAATATTAGCGAGCTTCTTCAAAGTTGCTGCTTTATCCGTCTTTTCCCAGGTGAAGCGTGCGCCGGTGCGGCCGAAGTGGCCGAGAGCGGCGGTAGCCTGGTAGCCCGGCTTCTTCAGGTCGAGCATCTTCACGATGCCGGCCGGAGAGAGGTCGAAGGTCTTGGCGACAATGGCTTCGATTTCGCGGTCGCTGATCTTACCCGTGCCGAAGGTGTTCACGAGAACGGAAACCGGCTTGGAGTAACCGATAGCGTAAGCGAGCTGGACTTCGCAACGGTAGGCGAGGCCTGCAGCCACAATGTTCTTTGCCACGTAGCGAGCGGCGTAGGCAGCGCTGCGGTCGACCTTGGACGGGTCCTTACCGCTGAATGCGCCACCACCGTGACGGCCCATGCCGCCGTAGGTGTCGACGATAATCTTACGACCAGTGAGGCCGCAGTCACCGTGCGGTCCGCCGACCACGAACTTGCCGGTCGGGTTCACGAGGTAACGGGTTTTCTTGTCGAGCAACTTGGCCGGAATCACCTTCTTGATGAGCTTTTCGATGATTTCCTTTTCGATCGTGGCGTGCTTGAGTTCCTTGCCGTTCACGAATTCGTCGTGCTGGGTAGAAATCACGACGGTGTCCACGCGTACGGGCTTGTCGTTTTCGTCATATTCAACAGTCACCTGGGACTTGGCGTCCGGGCGGAGCCACTTGATCTTGCCCTTTTCGCGGAGGTTCTGGATTTCTTCCATGAGCTTGTGGGCGAGGCTAATCGGGAGCGGCATCAATTCCTTAGTTTCGTTGACGGCGTAACCGAACATCATGCCCTGGTCACCGGCACCCTGCTTGTCATCTTCCTTACCGTCGGCGGCCTTGGCGTCCACGCCCTGAGCGATGTCCGGAGACTGCTTGTCCATAGCGACGAGCACGGAGCAGCCCTTGTAGTCGAAGGCGAGTTCCGGATTCACGTAGCCGATGCCCTTGATGGTCTTGCGTGCAATCTGCTGGTAGTCAATCACAGCCTTGGTGGTGATTTCGCCGGAAATCACGACGAGGCCCGTGTTCACGAGCGTTTCGCAAGCCACGCGGCTGTTCGGGTCTTGGGCGAGGCAGGCGTCGAGGATAGCGTCCGAAATCTGGTCGCAAACTTTGTCCGGGTGTCCCTTGGACACTGATTCAGAAGTAAAGAGATAATGTGCCATGTAGGCTCCTTAATGTTTTCAGCACCAAAAAGAATGTCGCGTTTTTGAGCATTCCCAAGCGCAGAAAAAACGGGTTTTAGTTTTCTATGCATAAATCTACAAAAACGCATAAAAGATGGCAACTCCAAATAGCTTTGATTGCAACCAATTTGCTCTTTTTGCGAAATTTTTGTATCTTTGCGCTGATTCGCCAAATTGGGAATCTTTTTTATATCCCGTGGCAGGGTTATTGCCATTCCCGAGGGAATTTTGCCCTTTACATTGTTGTTTTTGCTCGCGATTTTAACGCCATTGCGGGCTGCTGAACCTGCGAAGGTGGTTTCGCTTGATTTTGTGGATACCCCCGTGGCGGAGGTGGTGAGAACCCTTTCTCTGGCCTATGATACGCCCGTGTTGGTGGATGACGCCCTGGATTTCAAGGTGACCGTCCACTTGGATGGTGTTGGCGTGCTGGAGGCCCTTTCGGCCCTGTGTTCGGCAAATGGGCTGGAACTGATCCAAGAAGAATCCGTGTTCCATGTGCGGCGGGCTAGCAATCGGGGCAAGCATGAATTCTCTAGGCAGGATTCCCTGATTTCTTTGTCGGTGAAAGACAAGGAGGTGAACGAGTTCGTGCGGGAGTTTGCCTTGAATTCTGGCTTGAATATTCTTGCATCACCGGGCTTGGAAGGAAAAATCTCGGGAGATTTATTCCAGTTGCCGGCAGAGCCTGCTTTTCGTGCCCTGATGAATGCCCATGGCTTTCGGGTTTGGCGTGAAAATGGATGCCTGCGGGTGGGGCCCGGTCACGAGGCGACAAAAGAACGGGATGATAAAATTCGACTTTGGAAAGACGGGGGTTTGTACACGGCCGAAATTGATGACGGCGATTTGGCGCAGGTATTGAATAGGCTTGCAGAAGTTGCGGAATTGAACTTGGCGCTGTATGGTGATATTCGCGAAAGCATTCGGCTGAAGCTCCATGGGGTAACTCTCGAATCCTTGATTGTGTCGCTGTTCAAGGGACGGCGCTACACATTTGCGTTAGAGGATAATACCTTGTATGTGTGCGAGGGCGGAACCCACAAGGCGCTTTCTACAAGCAGGCTTTACCCGCTGCGACATATCCATTCAGAAAGGGCGCTGGCTTATTTGGGCAAGTTTGCTCCCAGCCCGAACTTTGTCGCCACCGAAATCAAGGAACTGAATGCGTTGCTGTTGGGCGGTTCCCATTTTGAAATCCAGACGGCGGTGGATCTGCTCAAGCAGATTGATATTCCTGCGCTGCAAGTGACACTTTCGTGTATTGTGGTGGAATTCAAGAAGGGGCATGGTTTTGAAATCGGGCTTCACAGTGGAGCCTCCCGTAAGACTGCAGAACGGGATGTTGGTGCTCGGGGTTATTTGGATTTTATGGACAAGGACTTTTCGGTGGCGGGTGCTTTTGGTAAAATTGGCCTGTTGCCCGATCGTTTTGAATTGGAGCTTGCTTCGCTAGAAGAAAACAATCAGGCCGAGGTACTTGCGCGGCCGCGATTGACAACGCTCAACGGCAACAAGGCGGAACTCAACGTGACGAATACGGTTTACTACCTGGTGAGCCAAGTGTCTGCCGATGGTTACCCCATTACGGATTACCGTTCTTTTAACGACGGCATCTCCCTGGAACTGACGCCTTCGGTGACGCAAGAGGGCCGCATTACGCTGGAGGTCTCGCCGGAAATCAAGACGGCGGGGCGAAGCTCCGGAGATGGCCCCCGCGACATCAGTACGCGGAACCTGAAGACGGTGGTGGTGTTGAAGGATGGTGAAACCCTTTGCCTGGGCGGCCTCATTCGCAAGAGTAAATCCGAGGTGCGTTCGGCGGTGCCTTTTCTCGGGAGCTTGCCACTGGTGGGCCGCCTGTTCAGCTATACCTCCGAAGAGGAAGAAGAAAATGAATTGGCCATTTTTATCACGCCCCATGTGGTAAAGGCGGGCTTATGATGGGGCGTGTGAAATCGATTCAGGCGCGGCTCTTGACTTGGGAATGTACAATGACATTCGATGAAATTCCGGCGCTTGAAACATTGGAATCACTGTTTGAAAGCGAGTTCCCGCGTACGTGTCGCCGCCTGCAGGAAAATGGTGGCTTTTATCGGATTTGGCATATGGTGTCCTTCAATTCGTCGGAAGGCAGGCGCTCCCGATTCTTGGTGGCGTTGGTGGAGGAACCTTTAGAAAAATGCAGTGGGCGTGTGTTGCCGGAACAGATTTGGCTTTCGGCGGCGGCAGACCAGATGATTCGAACTTTGCCCGAAAGTGATAACGCCGGAAACTACTTGTGTTATGGCTATGCCGGAAATTTGCTCTGTGTTCTGGTGTTTTTTGAAGGCCGTTTGTGTCACTGGTCCGAAGAGGCGGTGGAAATGGAAAAGGCTTTGCCTCGATTCCGGCGGTTTCTGCAGCGCGATGCGTTGTTTTCCCGTGTGGGTCTTTTTGAAGAACTCCATTTGCAAGGCGAGTCCGGGCCTGATTTTGTGCGTGCCCAATTCAAAAAGGCTTCTCGGGATTCTTTTTGGCGCAGGCGAGATTTGCAGAGAGTCGAGATGAATGAAAAAAATGGTTTGGATCGGTGGCTAGAAATGTTGCATTTTCTGAGGCGAAAAAGATTTTGGTTGATGGCTGTTGTGCTGATGGCCTTGCTTGGAAGGTGGTTAAAAGAAGAGCCCTTTTTGAATGCCGAAAATCCGGTTCCGGTGGAACTTTCGCTGCCGCCGGAATGGATGGCGCCTGAGGAACCTCGTGAAAAAATTCCCAAGGTGTTTCCCGTGAAGGATGCTGCTTTGCCCAAATGTAAGTTGCCTGATTTCTTTTTGAAGGGAGTGGTGGCTGAAAAATTGGCGGTGGTGAAGTTCGCTTCGGAGTCTGGGAAATCCCGTGCGTTGTCTGTAGGGGATTCCTTAGAGACTTTCGTACTTCGTGTGGTGGGGCGCGAAGGGGTGAAATTAGTTTGTGGCGATTCCGTTGTCGAAAAAAAGGTGGGTGTACGTGAACCCTAAACTTTTGGAGAAACGATTCGGAGCCGTTCTGCCTCTGGTTTTGGGAATCCTTTTGACGGTGACTTTCTTGCTGACAACCCTCTTGCAGATGCCAGGTGGCTTGCGGCGAGTGGCGCTGCGCTATGCGCAAATGCAACAGCGGATTTATGATGGCGAGTCTGCGCTCATTGCTTATTTGGAAGGCTTTCCTGAGGACTTCTTTAAGCTTCCGAAAGTAGATCGTTCTCGGCGGGGGCCTTGGATTGATTTGTCTGTGTCGGCTGGAGAAAAACGCATCCATGTGCTGGCGGGAATTGCTTGCGATAGCGCATGTGGAATGCTTCGGTCGTCCAAGCTACGGCATGAAATTTATGAGGGCTTTAAGCAACAGTTGAATAGAGAAATCACCATGGTTCGGCCGCCGCTTACGTTGCAAATCAAGTCCGGTAATCGTCGGCTTTTGGGATTGGCTTCAGCCGGTTCGTCTGCCAATTCTCAGGCGCTTTGGGTACAGGAGGGGGACTTGTTTCTGGACTTAGATGACGATAGAAAACATGCTCCCCAGGCGTTTTCCGGCCGTTTTATTGCCGATGGTTCTATCGATGTGCGGGGGAGTGTCCTTATTGACACGCTCCGGCTTTATGCTAGAGGACCGCTGTATTTACGGGGCCAGCTCCTGCGGGAATCATTCAAAATTCAATGGCTGGAAGCTTTCAGCGAAGACCGTATCGAAATTGCCCAAGGGGTGGAGTTCTCTGGAGTTGCGGTTGCCCGGCATGAAGTCGCATTCCCGAATGGGGCGGGCAAAGTGAAAATGCGTTATCCCTCTTTTGCAATGGCTCTTGAAAGTTCAGAAATCCCGATGGTGGATTCTACGCTGGTGCCGGACTTTATTCCGGGAAATTTGAAACCTTTTCAATGGAGCATGAAGTGATGGTCAAGCAAATGTCTTCACCGTGCAGGAGGGGTTTCACCTTGATGGAGGTTTGCGTGGCGCTGGCGGTGCTTTCTGCGGGCGTCCTCGTATTCGGGCGGTACTTGGACGGCTTTAATCGAGTCCGGGCTCTGGAACGCCAGCAGGTGAATGCCTTCGTTGCTGAAGCCCAGTCTATGGAGTCGCTAGTCTTGGCTTCGCCCACCTGCCGGGATTCGTCGTTTAGCTTGAATGGGGTGACGGTTTCGCTGAAGGTGGTGCCCGGCATAAAACCGCTCGCGTGGGCCCAGGTGGGGGCGTTGCGGAGGCTTGTTCGATGCGTGCGGTGAGAGGCTTTACCCTGATAGAACTTCTGGTGGCTATGGTGGCCGCCTCCATCGTTTCGTTTACGGCTCTGCAGGTCTACGCATCGTACCACAGACTCTATCTGCATCTTTACGGTGACTACCAAAAAGAAACCGCCGCAATTCTCGAAGAACTGCGGCGGCTAAATCCTTATTGCTTTGGCGCTAGTCTAAGACGTTAGCGGTCTTGCCTGCGGCTTTCGCGGCGGCCTTTTCAGCAGCGCGAGCCTTGTGCATTTCGAAGAGGTTTCCAATGTAGTGCATGAAGGAGAGCACGCTCACCGAGAGGAAACCAACGGAATAGAGGGCGAGGAACGGTCCGATAATGAACTTCTGCGCACCGATGTATTCCAAAAGACCGAAGATGCAGTAAACGCCAACGCCGAGTTCGACAACAGCCTGCCACGGGAACTTCTGTGCGTAGTGGCTCTTCGCCTTCTTCTTGGAACCGCCACTCTTCGGGGTGCGGACAAAGCTGCCCTTGGCTCCGATGACGGCAGAGAACACGGCGCGGGAGTTGCTCACTGCGATGCCCACACCCAGAGCCATGAGGATGGGGAGGGAAAGCAGGCGGATCTTCCAACCGGTGTAGCCGGAGCAACGCTGTGCCACAAAGTAAAGAACAGAAGGAGCGATAGCGGCGAGGAAGATAAAGCTGAAACCGACGGTGTAGGCCCAAGTCGGCAGGTGGGCGACCGGTTCAAAGAACGCGAGCAGCGGCCATGCGCAGAGGGCGGTAAACAACATGCAGGGGTGAATAGAGTAGTGCGTGGTGTGCAAGATTGCGCCAATTTTTACGCGGAACGGAACCTTGGCCTTGAGCACGCGCGGCAAAATCTTGATTGCGGTCTGGATAGAACCCTTTGCCCAGCGGAACTGCTGTGCCTTGAAGGCGTTGATGTCGTTGGGGAGTTCGGCCGGAACGATCACGTCGAACACGAACTTCATCTTCCAACCAGCGAGCTGAGAACGGTAAGAAAGGTCCATGTCTTCGGTCAGGGTGTCGCCTTCCCAGCCGCCACCGCCATAGATGGCCTGCTTGCGCCACACGCCTGCGGTACCGTTGAAGTTCATGAAGAGCTTGCCCCAGCTACGGGCAGACTGTTCCACCACGAAGTGGCCGTCAATACCGATAGACTGAGCGAGCGTAAGACCGGATTCGGTACGGTTCAAGTGGCCCCAGCGACCCTGGACCAGGCCAATCTGATCGTCCATGACCAGGTAGGGGATCGTCTTGAGGAGGAAGTCCTTCTCGGGCACGAAGTCGGCGTCGAAAATGGCGAGGAATTCACCCTTGGCAACTTCCATTGCTTCTTTGAGGGCGCCGGCCTTAAATTCGGAACGGTTCGTGCGGTGGATAAGCTTGATGTCGTAGCCCTTGGCGGCGAGTTCTGCAACTTTCTTCTTGGCAACTTCGTAGCATTCGTCGGTAGAGTCGTCCAGCACCTGGATTTCGTGCTTGTCCTTGGGGTAGTCGATAGCGCAGACAGCTTCAAGCAGGCGTTCGACACAGTTAGCTTCGTTAAAGACGGGGAGCTGGGTAGTGACCTGCGGGAGCTCGTCCATCGAGTGTTCGCGGTAGAACTGCAGGATCTTTTTGCGGTCAGAAAGACGCGTGGTGCGGCTATTCTTCAAGAATAAGTAGATGCTATAGTAACAGCTAAAACCGTAAATGACAAGCCCGATGCCTGCGATCACATAGACAACGAACATGATGTCGAGTAGGATTGTACTGATTGCCATAAAACCGTATAACCTATATGTAAAACCTTTTGCTCCATTCGGAACTTGCGGCCAAATATAGAAACCTACGTGGAAGTTTGCTACATTGTGGCAGAGTTTTTCTTGAAAAATTTATCAAATATAGACCCAAATTGTATGTAAAAAAAGAAAAATCTGCCCTGGAAAAGTGGATTGACGCTCAAAGGGGGAATCCTGGCTTCGAAGAGGCTCTTCGGAGGTTGGTTTCCTTTGCTTGTTCGGAGTGGTTTAGGCGCGAAAATCAGGTTGCCGTTGCCCCTGAAGAGGCTCTTGCCCGGGTGCTTGCCATTGATTTAGCAGATTATCCTCTGGGAAAGTGGTTGGACTCGCCTGCGAGGTTCGCCCCCGAAATTGCCGATTTTTGCGAAAAAACGAAGGTTGACCCCTTGCCGGCGGCTTTGAAAGGAACATTTCCGGAACGCCTGGACCTGCGTGGGGTGGTGTGCCCGAACAATGCCATGCGCAGTCGTCTGGTCATGGCGGGGCTTCCAGAAGGGGCGGAACTGGAAATTTTTCTAGACGATGGGTCGCCTATAGAGAATGTACCTGGTGCCTTGGTCGCCGATGGTCATATTGTCAAAAAAAGGCAAAAAAAAGAGGGCTTTTGGTCGATTTCTGTGGTCAAACGCCCTGGAAGAGTGTAGATTATAGGAGTAATGGAAAACAGGATTCTGATTATTGGTGATGAACTTTTGGGAGAACAGGGCGAAGCCGCCAACCGCTTTGCTGAAATACTCCTCTGTCGCGAAGCCAATAGACCTGTCCAGTTTTCAATCAATGCTCCCGCCCCCCAAAGTTTGCAGCAACTTTATGACCGGGCCTCTGCCGACATTATCGGCAAGAAGGCAGGGCGAATTATAGTTGGTCTTGGACTCAAGGAACTCAAACGTGGCGGCAAGGACTATAACGGAGTTTTTGGGGCCTACGAGAAGTTGGCCGATGAAGTCCTGAGCAAGACCATGGCTCCCGTTCACTTTCTCACTATACCCGAGGACATGTTCCCGGTGGCGCCCTCCCAGTTGACGGCGTTGAACGACTGCATTCGCGGCCTGCAGCAGAAAGATGAAAAACGGGTGAAAATTCTGGATTTTGCCGCCTACGTGGCGGACTTCAAGGAAAAACAGCTGGAACGTGGAAAGTTCGGCCGTAGCCTTTATACCGAAGAAGGCAACCCGACTTCTATTTGCAATACGTTCATGGCGCTGTTCCTGTACGACTTTATAAAAAGAGAATTAAAATAAAGGAAGGTAAACATGAGCTTGACAGACGATCATTTCGCACGCAAGATTGCAGCCCAGAGCAAGGCCTGGGAAGACACCAGTGACGCTCCCAAGAAGGAACGCAAGCGCGAACCCGCAGAACCCAAGATGGGTATTTGCGACAAGTGCAAGAAAGAAGCCTTGCTTCGTCCTTACCGCTTTAAGGAAACCAGCGTCAGTAACGGCGCCGCTAGCTTTGGCACCGTGACCAAGCACCTTTGCGAAGACTGCGCTCCCAAGTCTCGCGCCCAGAAGGACGCCGAGGTTCCGCAGCTTGACAAGAAACAGCTGAAGAATCTGATGCGTTCCGCTCGCAAGGCTTTAAGATAGTAGAACAGAACTGGTTTGAGACCGCTCGGCTCTATCGCTTTTATAAAAAACGGCCCTGGCAAACGCCAGGGTCGTTTTGATGTATCCGTTTTGCTAGAGTGTATGGATTACATGTTGCTGAAGATTTGGAAGCCGCTGTAAGATTCTTGGCCGTGTTCGCTTTGGTCAAGGCCGCGGAGTTCTTGACGTTCGGTAACGCGGAGGCCCATGGTCTTCTTGATGGCGTAGAAGATGAGGCTAGCAGCACCGAAGCAGGGAACCGCGTAAGCAACCACGCCGATAGCCTGAGTGCCGAGGGTGTAGTCGCCAGTGATATCGAAGATACCGACAGCGAGCGTACCCCACACACCGTTCACCAGGTGAACCGAGAGAGCACCGACCGGGTCATCCAAGTGCAGGCGGTCGAACATGAAGACTGCGCCGACTACGAGCACGCCAGCGATGGCACCGATAATCCAGGAAGAAAGCGGGGAAACCACGTCTGCACCGGCAGTGATAGCGACGAGGCCTGCAAGGCAGCCGTTGAGGGCCATGGTGGCGTCCGGCTTCTTCGAAACAATCCAGCTCGTAAGCGTAGCGGTAATGATACCTGCGACAGCGGCGAGGTTCGTGGTCACGAGAATCCAGCTAGTAGCCTTCGGGTCACCGGAGAGAGCAGAACCGGCGTTGAATCCCCACCAACCGAACCAAAGCATGAACACGCCGATGGTTGCGAGCGGAATGTTGTGGGCCGGAATAGCGTGCACCTTGCCGCCAACATACTTACCAATACGGGGTCCAAGGATCATGACACCAGCGAGAGCTGCCCAGCCGCCCACGGAGTGAACGAGCGTAGAACCTGCGAGGTCATGGAAACCGGCCTTGCCGATGGTGGAAAGCCAGCCACCGCCCCATGTCCAGCTACCCACGATGGGGTAGACCAAGGCAACATAGACGATGGTGAAGACGAGGAAGGAGTTCAGCTTCACGCGTTCGGCGACGGCGCCAGAAACGATGGTAGCCGCGGTTGCTGCAAACATCGCCTGGAACAGCCAGTCGGTGAAGAGGGTGAAGTGGCCGTTGTAGGCGGCGGTGAACTTAGAGGGGTCTGCCCAGTCACCGATGCCGAATCCGGCAAATCCAAGTACACCGGAGATCGCGTTGAACGTTCCGGGGTACATGAGAGCAAAGCCTATGGCGGCATACATCGTGATACCTATGGCGGGAACCGCGATGTTTTTGAAAGCGACGTTGGCCGCGCACTTTGCGCGAACAAGACCCGCTTCGACACAGGCAAAGCCCAGGCCCATGATAAACACCAACATGGCGCTGATCATGATCCAAATGTTTTCTGTCATAAAGATGGCGTCGCTGACAGGTACGACAGTTGCTGCTTCGTTCATTGTGGAAAATCCTTTTGATTGTGGTTACTGTTTAGCCGATCGCTTCGGGGCCGGTTTCGCCGGTACGGATGCGGATGCACTGTTCGAGTTCGGTAACGAAAATCTTGCCGTCGCCGATGGTACCGGTTCTTGCACCTGCGATAATCGCATCGATGCAGGGCTGTACAAATTCATCGTTTACGGCAATCTTCAAGCAGATTTTCTTGAGCAGGTTTACTTCGGTTACGACGCCGCGGAAACGTTGGTTGTAGCCTTTCTGCTGACCGCAGCCAAGAACGTTTGTAACGGACATCTTGAAAATACTTCTCTCGTATAGTGCTTGCTTTACGAGGTTTAGTCGTTCGGGTTGGATATAAGCTGTAACGAGCTTCATGTTCCTATCCTTTGTTGAGGTTGTTTTCTTGTTTTGCCCAACCTATTGCAAAAGGCGTGCCAAAATTGAAATTTGGTGCCAACCGACAAAAAATGGCGCTCTTTAAGAAGAAAATCAGCTTTTGATAATGTATGTTTACAACACTTGTTTTCCAATAATTGAAATAACGACTGAAAATGTAAAACGCAGCCTTCTGCCTGAAATTATGTTATATTTCGTAGAAAAGCAGGTGAATTATGTCTATCGGAATTCCCGAAATTATCTTGATTGTGGTGGTTGTGCTGCTCCTGTTCGGGGCTAAGCGCATTCCTGAACTGGCCCGTTCCCTGGGTAAGGCTCAGAACGAATATAAAAAGGCTAAGGACGCCCTGAAAGAAGAAGCCGAAGATTTGCAGAAGACGGTCGAAAAGGCTGCCGAAGCCGATGATAAGAAGTAGGCAAGAAACGGAATCCAATTTGATATCTCATCTAGAAGATCTCCGGCGAGCGTTGTTGCGTTCGCTTGCGGTACTTGCTATAGGCATTGTGCCGCTCTTTTTAGTTTCGCCCTACGTTTTGGAGTGGTTTTGCAGTCAGATTGCCTTGCAGGGTGATTTTCAACTCCATTATTTTTCTCCGCTAGAAGTTTTCTTGCTGCAGCTTAAGATTGCTGCCCTTTTGGATGTGGTGATTTGCTCGCCAGCCATCGCGTGGAATATTTGGCAGTTCGTGTTGCCTGCCCTCTATGAAAAAGAGAAAAAGTTTATCCGTTCCATCGTGGCTTTGACTTCACTTTTGTTCGTGGCAGGTGTTGCCTTTTGCTTGATCGTTTGCTTCCCGCTGATTGTGAAGTTCGGCATGAGCTTTGCGAGCGATTTGTTGCAGCCGATTTTCGGCGTGTCGAATTTAGTGAGTCTCGCGCTTTGGCTTTCGCTTGCTTTCGGATGCATGTTCCAGTTCCCGCTGGTGACCTTTGCTTTAATCCGCGGCGGAATCGTCGATTACGAGACGGTATGCAAAAAACGCCCCTACGTGGTTGTGGGCGTTCTCGCTCTTTCGGCGCTTTTGACTCCGCCGGATATTATAAGCCAGCTGGTGCTTGGAACGCCGACTTATCTGCTTTTTGAAGCGGGGCTTCTGGCGGCAAGGCGCTATAAAAAGCCCCGCATGTAATTGCGGGGCGGGCTTAGGAGAATAAAGCCTTTTTTAACATTCGAGACCTTCTCTGCACTCCTGGCAAGTAGAACTGCTTGCGCAGGGGAGGAGTTCGTCTACTTCGTGAATTTCCTTGACTCGATCGTCATCCTTATATCTTAAGTACTTCACGTTTGTGTAGACTTTGCTCACGGTGAATGTGAGGGCGCCTATCTGGAAGCTGCTCAATTTTGCGCCGTCAGGGTAAATAACGTCTACGACAATGGTGTCGCCAGAAATTTCGGTGTAAACCGCTTCTATGACAAAGTTGTTAGAGGCATTGTAACCATCGTCGCGAATCGAAATGGTTCCGTCCTCATTCCTTGCCATCACGACACGCGGGGTTACAGCCATTCCTTGGCGGGGCGAGAGCGTGGCGTTTCTTGCCTGATCGCGTGTGTCACCGGAGTCAGGAGGCGGCAGGTATTCCCACTTGCCTTCTACGCACTGGTAGTGACGTCCGTAGAAATACAGCAGCGTATCCGTGTCGCAAGGTTCCAAGTCAGGTCTGTAGATTCCGTCAGGAATGCCGTCGCCGTTGCAATCACCGCCCGGCGCGCAAATGTCTACCAAAGTCCAGTAATTTAAAGCGCATCTGTATTCATCGCCGGTAGCGCAGTCGGTAACGATATCGATGTCCGTATCGGAGTTGCAGTTGGCACCTTGCTTCAATGCTTCGTTATCTGAAATGTGACGGCATGTTTGGATTTCCTTACTGCTAATCACGTTGACCCATTCGTCGTCGGTCTTAGTGGCAGGGCATTTTTCCTTTGCGATGTCCGACTTTGCCGTGGTGCGTTCGACGATCGGTTCCTTGCTCACGTCACCGCAGTAGCTGAACAGGAATCGGACGATTTGGTTGCTTGTGTTATCTTCGCAGTTCTTGGCCTCGATATCGACCACCTTCATGGTATCGGGGGAAACGTATTCCAACACATGGCCGGCGTACTTTTCGTTACCATAAAGGTTGAACGAGTAGAGCGAGCATTCGTTCGTGCCGTTCTTGGTCGCTTCAACCAGGTCAGCGTACTTGGCCGCAGCCTTCGGGAACAGCGTTTCTATCGCGCCAATGTTCTGCTTTACGAACTTGCGGACGCCTTCGCCGTCAAATTCTGTGGCGTTTGTGGAGCCATCCATAGTCGGAGCCCTGGAGACCATTTCGCTCTTGTTGAATGCGAGTACGGCCTTGTCGAAGCGGTACTTGGTTTCGAGACCGTATTGCTGCAGGTAGGCGTCTAGCGAGCCGTTATTGGGTGTCTGAACATCACCACTCGACGAAGAATTCGGATTCTGGTCGTCTACGCTGCTAGAGGAATTCTTCTGATCTTTGACGCTGCTCGAAGATTCCGTGCCGGGCGTGCCCGAGCTGGAGGAACCCTTGTCGGCAACTTCGTTCAATTCTTCAGATGTTCCGGTGAGATCCTTGACTCCGTCGGAATCGCTGCAGCTGGTGCAGAGGAGGGCGAGTGCGCCCGCGATGCAAATGTTAAGCTTTTTCATTGTTGTTCTCCTTTATGCTTTTGGTAAGCGGGAATAATTGTAAATTCAAACGATAAACTTGTTCGATGTTCTTGTCTTCGGCGGCAATGGAGATGATCTGTCGGCGGCATTCGTCCAGCAGTCCCACGATGCGGTTGTAGGTGCTCTTGGAAACGCCCATGGTCACGCCACTGAAGTTGCGTTCGCCGGTAGGCAGTTCAAGTGCCGGGGCGGCGAGCTGTGCCATTTGGCGGTGCATGCCTCGCAATGCGAGCCTGGTGGCGTCGGGGGTGCCGCTGACGGAAGTTTCGGATTGCGCGAAAGATCCGTCTTTACCTTTTTTGAGAAGCCCGGTCTTGGTGAGAAAATCCAGGGATTCGCGAACTTCCTGTGCCGAGGTTTCTGTGTAGCACATCTTTGCCATTTCGCCGGGAGTGGCGCCTGGCATCAGCGGTGCGAGTTCGCGCATCATGGGGTTGCGCCAGGTATCGTAATAGGCGAATAGGTCCCCTTCCAAGACGCGCACCTTGTGGACTTTCGCTATTGCGAGCATGTCCCTGTAGGCTGCCTTCTTGGTTTCTTCGCTTGCGGCCTGGCCGAACTTGACCATGGCGCGGAAGTAGTCCAGCTCAAAGCCTGTAAGGCCGATAGCTGTAGCGACGCGTTCTACCCCGATTTTGCTGAGCTTGCTCTTTCCGTCGCATACCACCTTCATATAAGAAGAAGAGGTAAAACCAGCGACCTTCGAGAATTCTCGCCACGAGAATGCGGAAATGCGCTTACGCTCCTCGTAGTAGTCCAGCAGATACTGGCGGAAGTTTGAATATTCGATAATCGGTTTCATTGTTTTCCATCCTGTTATGCCAAGAATATATCTCTTTTTTTTAGGTGTGTCAATACCTTTATGCAACAAAAACTAAGAAAAATGAGAAAAATCACAAGATTTTGCAAAATATTTTAGAAAAATATTCTATATGCAACGCGTGTTGCATATAGAGGGCTTGTACCCTAAAAAAGTCTTTTTTAATAGACTCTGATATAGTCGACGAGCATTTCGTTGGGGAACTGTGCGTCATCGACTTCGAAACCGGGCCAATTACCAGCCACGGCTACGTTCAATAATAAGAAGAAGGGTTTGTGGAAGGCGTCTGTGCCGCCGGCGTTGTCTTCAATAGAAATCTCGTGGTACTTGAAATCGTCAACGTACATGGCGATGAGCTTTTCGTCCCAGGTGAATTTGTATGTATGGAACTGGGTGATGTCTAGTTCTTTCTTTGCGCCGTGGAAATCGTTGGTGTTGTTGCCGTAATCGGCGTGGCTGCCTTCATATTGCCAGTGGTTGGTGCCGTACACGACATTTTCGCTGTTGACGGCTTCGATGATGTCGATTTCGCCGCAGGCAGGCCAGGAAACTTGATCGATGTTTTCGCCCAGCATCCAGAAGGCGGGCCAGATGCCCTTGCCGATGGGGAGCGCGATGCGGGCTTCTACGGTGCCGTAGGTGAAGCTGAACTTGCCTTTGGTAATCATTCTCGCCGAGGTGTAGCTTGCGCCTTCGTAGCTTTCTTTGTTGGCGCGGATGTGGAGAACGCCGTCCTTGATGTAGGCGTTTTCGCTACGGTCGGTGTAGTATTGCCATTCGTTGTTGCCCCAACCGTTTGCGCCTGTGCCGATTTCGAATGTCCACTTGTCGGTGTCGATGGAGGAGCCTTCGAATTCGTCGCTCCAGAGGTAAGGCGAAACGCTCTCGGAACTCGTGATGGTTTCTGAAGAACTGCTTACTATTTGTTCTGCGGAAGAGCTAGAAAAACTTGAGGATGTCGTTCCGGTTTCTGAGCTGGATTCGATAATTTCGGAAGAAGAGGATTCGTCTAAAATTTCGTTGCGAGAACTTGAAGATGTCATTCCGGCTTCGGAGCTGGAATATCCCGCTGCAATAGAAGAACTGCTGGCGGGAATCTCTGGATTCCACTGCTCGGGAATTTCTGCGCTGGATGATGAATCTGAGGAACATGCCGTGAGTACGGCAGCTACCGCCGCGCTTGAGAAAATTACGCCGAGTTTAGTTTTCGTGAACCGCATGTTCTAATTATATAAAATCCTAGACGCCGCGGCGATCGGGATCCCAGATAATTTTGTGCAACTGGACTTGAAACCGTGCGTTATTTTTGACCATTATGCTGCTGCCCAGTAGCCAGTTCACGATTTCTTCGTTAGACAAATTTCCGAAAACGGGCGAAATGAATAGGTGCGGCATGTCGCGTTTCTTTTCGGCGAGGCTTTTGACTACGGATTCTGTTTCTTCGAGGTCTTCGGTTGTGCCGACCACAAATTTTAGGACATCATCGGCCCCGAGAGTCTCGAGGTTTTCCATCTTCATCTTGGTGGACATTCCGCTGCTTTTGCATTTCCAGTCCATGGTGTAGAATAAGCCAGGGAAATGCCATTTGCAAGGGACGGTCCCGTTGGTTTCGATGTTGACTCGGTAGCCGTTGCTGCTTAGCTGGCTGAGCAAATCCTCTACATCTTGGTGAATCAAGGGCTCTCCGCCAGTAAGCGTTACATGGGTTACGCCGCTGAATTCCTTTACAGCGTCTAAAATCTGCGCAACGCTCATTTGCTTGTAGTCAGAGCCTTCGACGGCGTACATCGAATCGCAATAGGAACATCGCAAGTTGCAGCCGTGGAGTCTTATGAATACTGCAGGGAGTCCTGTTCGGAGGCCTTCGCCTTCGATGCTCTTGAAAATTTCCGAAACCTTCATGGACTAGACCTCGTATTCTACGAGATTGCCTTCGCTTTCTTGAATTTGGACCTTGTAGCAGTGGGGGACCTGTTCGCAAATCCAGTGTGCCATGTTTTCGGCGGTGGGATTTCCGTTGATGACATCGTTTAGGAACTGGTGATCCAGTTTGCCGTGAACGAGTTCCTTGATGTGCGAAAAGTCGACAACCATTCCGTTTTCATCCAGTGTTTCGGACTGGCAGAATACGGTGATAATCCAGTTGTGACCGTGTAGACCGCGGCATTTGCTTTCGTAGGGGAGATCCAGCTTGTGGGCGCCCGAAATCTCCATGCGCTTGATGACTCGGTACATGCTATGCTCCGTATACGGTGGTGTCTTTGATGCCGGCTTCTGACAATGCGGCTTTGCGTTCAATGCAGGTGGCGCATTTGCCGCAATGGATGCTTTCGCCTTTGTAACAAGACCATGTTTGGCTGTAATCGATGCTGAGCATTTTGCCACGGCGGGCGATTTCCGCTTTGGAAATTTTTGTGTACGGGGCGTCGATGGTAATGCCGGCGTAGGTTCCTGCAGAAATGGCGTCAGACATGTGCTTTACGAAGTTGTCGCGACAGTCGGGATAAATGTCGTGGTCGCCAAAATGGTTGGCCATCATCACCTTTGTAAGGCCGCGGCTTTCGGCAATTCCTGCTGCGATTGAAAGCATGATTCCGTTGCGGAAGGGGACTACCGTCGATTTCATGTTCGTGTCGGCGTAGCTTCCTTCGGGAATGGCGTCTGCACCAGAAAATAGTGACGAGGTGAAGTTGTCGCGCATGAACTTCAGCGGAATTGTCAGGTGAAGAACGCCCAACTTTTTGCAATGGTATTGGGCGAAGGGAATTTCTTTGTCGTTGTGGTTGCTGCCGTAGTCGAAGGAAACAGCGAGGGCTATTTCGTCAATATAATCGTAAAGCATGGTCACGCTGTCCATGCCGCCGGATAGAATTAACAGTGCATTTTTCATGGGGTTCCTAGTTTTGTTTATAGTCAGGATGGATTTCGAACTGACTGTCCCAAATATAGAAACTTTTTATTCTTCAAACGGGACTAAGGAAACGCAATTCCGTTTTTTCTTGGACATGTAGAGCGCTTTGTCGGCAAAAGAGAGCATGTCTGAAACGGTTCCATCTCCGAATGTTCCGCCAAAGCTCATGGTTAACTTTACATTCGGGTAATCTTTCAGTACGATTTTTTCTGCCTTGGCACGCATCTGTTCAAGTCTGATTTTCAGCACTTCATGACTGATGCCCTTGAACGAGATTAAGAATTCGTCGCCGCCATAACGTACGACGTGGTCCAGATTACGAACGGATGAACTCAGTATCGACGCTATGGCGGTAAGGGCTGCGTCACCACACTGGTGACCGTGATTGTCATTGACATCTTTGAAAAAGTCAATGTCGGCCATTACGACTGCTTGGCAATTCTGTGATGCGAGTTTCTCGTCGAAATACTTACGATTCATCACTTGAGTCAACGAATCCCTGTAGATTTTATCGTTGATTTCTGTGATTTCGTTAGTTTTGTCGGTAAAACCGAATACGGTTGTTTCTTCGCCAGTTCGCACCACCTTCATTTCAACATACTGACCGTGTTCGTTGTGGAATATTTTTGACAAACTATTGCCAATAGGCAGGTATTCTTTAATATAGGATTCGTCAGCCACTTTTCTGAGACTGTCCCGATCTTCTTCAAGAACCGTCGTGTTGAGGAGTTTTTCAACAAGTGCTTTGAAGGTCGGTGGTTCTTTCGTAGAGCCAATAGCGCTTTTGATTCGATCGCTAGTGCGGAAAATTTCCACCTTATCAGTTACAAAATCGACACTGGCAACGGAGGCGTATCCGTTCATGAGGGCATTGATCATGTTTTGTTGTTTTCGGTTCTGTTCCAAGAGTTCTTTTTCTTGTTCCAGCTTTGTCATTTGCGCGTTCACGTTTTCGACAAGGTATAGGACTCGACGTAATGACGTATCGTCGCCAACGCGTACAAATATCGCTTTACTCCAACCGTGAATCTTTCCATGAAAAATCTCTGAAATAACGTTTGAATTTTTCATGCGTTCCGGCAATGTTGAAAGAATCGTAAAGTTCTTGATGGTTGCAACACTTTCTGGGCATGCAAGGTTCACCATGATATTGGTAATACTTTCTTGTAAAGTGCTACCGCACTTCATGAATTTATCGATGAATTCGTTACTCTTGATAGGGAACGCTGTGTTGGTTTCAAGATCAAGTACATGCATCGAAATGTACAGTTCTGTGACGGCGTGAGTTATAGCTGTGAAAAACTCCGCAGAGTTCACAGGAAGGTCTGCTACAAATTTTTTGTAATTGTCCATAAAATCATTGCTCCCTATACCTGTAAAATATATTCATTTCAATGAAAAAAATGGAATGCTGCCGTTTTAAAGTCCGATATAGTGCGGGATAATGTCCTTTTTTGGGGAAAATGTAGGGGAAATTCTATATTTGGCCGCAAATGAAAAAGCTACTTGATTTTGATAGCGAGCATTTGTGGCACCCGTATGCGGCGCTGAAGAATACTCCGGCCAGGTTCCTTGCAAAATCCGCTCATGGAACGACGATTGAAACGGCCGACGGTTTGAAACTGATTGATGCGGTATCGAGTTGGTGGTGCATGGCACATGGGCATAACGCCCCTGAAATCGTCGAGGCGATTCAGAAGCAGAGCGAAAAGATGTGCCATGTGATGTTCGGCGGCTTTACGCACGAACCTGCGATTGAACTCGGCGAAAAACTGGTGAATTTTTTGCCGGAAGGTCTCAACAAGATTTTCTTTGCGGATTCGGGAAGCATCGCCGTGGAATGCAGCGCCAAAATGGCGGTGCAGTACCAGCATTCGCTGGACCGCCCGGAGCGCTGTAAGTTGGTCGCCTTGAAGGGCGGCTACCACGGCGACACCGCGGGGGCGATGGCGCTTTCTGACCCTGATGGAATGCATACGCTTTTCCGCGGAATCATGCCGCATCATTATTTTGCGGAACGTCCGAATTGCCGCTTTGACGAGGCTTGGAATTCGGCGGATTTCGCCTCGATGGAACGCGTTGTCGAGGAACATAAGGATGAAATCGCTGCCGTGATTTGCGAGCCCGTGTTTCAGGGCGGAAACGGCATGTGGCTTTATAATGCGGGGTACCTGAAGGCGCTTCGTGAACTTTGCGACAGTTACGGCATACTGTTGATTCTGGATGAAATCGCTTCGGGTTTTTACCGCACGGGGCCACGTTTTGCAATGATGCACACTGCTGAAAATAACTGCGCCGACTTCGTAAAGCCGGATATCATGTGTATCGGTAAGGCGCTTACGGGCGGAAGCATTACGATGGCTGCCTGCGTCGCGTCCGAGAAGGTTGCCGAAACAATTACGAATAGCAAGATTCCTGCGTTTATGCATGGCCCGACTTACATGGCAAACCCATTGGCGTGTGCCGCGGGAATTGCTTCGCTTTCGCTGTTTGAAAGTCGCAATTATGCCACGAGCGTTGCTCGGATTGAAAAGCGCCTGAAGCATAATTTGGAACCGCTCCGTGCGCTTGAAAATGCGGCGGATGTACGAGTGCTTGGCGCTATCGGAGTCTTGGAGCTGAAGGCGAAACCTTCTGCGGACGATATTCTGCGCGTGATTCGTGAAACTGGAGTGTGGCTCAGGCCGTTCTGCAATTACGTTTACACGATGCCTCCGCTCATTACGACCGATTCTGAAATTGACCGCATCTGCGAAGCCATCAAGATGATTGGTGAATGTGAACCCGCGCCTATCGTAGAAGGCGAAGACGAATTTCATGAGTAATATGGAATATTATAGCTTGAAAATGCGAGCCTCGCAGCAAGTGGGTGAAGGCGAACAGAAACACGAACAGCATATTTCCGGTGCCGAACGCATTGTGTGCCGGGATTCTGTAGAAGCGGTATGTACGGCGATGGTGCGCCGCGCTATGAATCATTCCAAGGGCGACCCGGATTTTATCAACGTGAAAATCGAAAAGGTTAGCGAAAATGATATCCGGATTTTGAAGGCTTTGTCCGTGACGCGTATTGATGTGGATACGTGGCAGGAAGGACTGGACAAGGCGTTTGGACTTATAAATAAAACTGTAAGTGATGGATTGCTTCGCGATGCTCGCAATGACGTGCGCGAAAATCTCATCAAAAATTTTGCCCGAGAACTTCCAGAGCTCTTGCGGGCTACTTTCCCGATGCGTGGCGCAATGCTTTACGACATTGCGACGGGCGAGCGCCTGGAACCTGACCACGAACGCGGTGTGCGTGCGACTTATATGGATGCGTTACATTCCAGCGAAGTGGACGGTTGCAAGAATCATTTTAACGAGGCAATTGTGCTTGCGACCAAGGTGGCGAATGCTCCTGGAATGGTTGCGGAATTTTGCGTGAGCGATGACCCGAATTACGTGACGGGCTATGTCGCGAGCAAGGAACTCGGTTATGTGCGCATCATGAAGATGAAGGAAATGGGCGACGAAAACGGAGGCCGCATTTTCCTGTTTGATTCGCGCAAGGCCTCTGCCGAAGAATGCATTGAGTACTTGCAGAAGAAAAAAGTTTTGGTGGATGTCGGAGCATGAGTCGCATTCTTGACATTTTTACGAAAGGCGCTTTGGAAACGGCGCGGGCGAACAACACTTATCGCTCGATGCGGTTGATGGAATCGCCGGAATCGTCGCGCGTGAAAATCCGCATGCCCGATGGCGCTTTGCAGGAACAGATTCTCCTGGCGTCCAATTCTTACCTGGATCTCGCAAACATCGATGAGCTCAAGCAGGCGATGGCCCAGGCCGTTTTGGAGTGGGGTACAGGTAGCGGCGGCGCTCGCCTTACGACAGGCAACAAAACTCCGCATCAAGAGCTAGAAGAATTTATCGCCAAGTTCAAGGGCGAAGAATCGGCCATTGCGTTCAATACGGGCTACATGGCGAATGTCGGCACGATTTCGGCTTTGTGCGGCAAGAACGACTTTATCTTCAGCGATGAACTGAACCACGCCAGCATTATCGATGGTATTCGCCTTTCCCGCGCCAAGTGCTTTGTGTATAAGCATAACGATATGGCGGATTTGCAGCGGGTGATTCAAGAAGCGGATAAGTCTAGAACGGGCGAGTCTGCGTTGCCGGCCCCTCGCAAACTCATCGTGACAGACGCTGTTTTCAGTATGGATGGCGACCTTGCGAATCTGCCGGAACTCTTGCGTGTCGCAAAAGAAAATGATTGCCTCTTGATGATTGATGAAGCCCACGCCACGGGCGTGCTCGGCAAGACCGGGCGCGGACTTGCCGAACACTACGGCTGTGCTCACGCCGATGTAACCGTCGGGACGTTGAGCAAAGCCGTCGCCGCCGAAGGCGGCTTCGTGGCGGGCCCGAAGCAGTTGACGGAATTCTTAAAAAACAAGTCTCGCAGCTTTATTTTTACGACGGCAATGGCTCCTGCTGTTGCCGCTGCCGCCTGCAACAATTTACGATACATCGATGCGCATCCTGAACGCGTCCAAAATTTGCGCGATAATGTGAAATTTTTCTGCGAAGCCCTGCAGCGCGAAGGCGTGAACGTTGAACAGTCTCCTTCGGCGATTGTTCCGATTGTTATCGGTGACGAGGCGAAGGCGATGCAAATTTCTGCGAAGCTTCAGGAACAGGGAATCTTGATTCCTGCGATTCGCTATCCGACAGTCGCCAAGGGGCAAGCCCGCCTGCGTGCAAGCCTGATGGCAACACATACGCAAGAGCAACTTCAAACCGCCGCATCCATAATTGCGCAGGCGGTAAAAGAGGGTGTATGAACAAGGGATATTTCGTTACAGCAACCGGAACTGATGTCGGTAAAACATTTGTGACCGCCCTTCTCGTTAAAAAATGGCGTGATGCTGGTATCGATGCTGGCTACTACAAGGCCGCCCTCAGCGGCGCTGAACTCCGCGACGGCAAATGGGTTGCCGGTGATGCCGATTACGTGAAACGCATTGCAAATCTTCCTGATACGCAGGAACAGCTGGTGAGCTATGTCTATAAAGAAGCTGTCTCTCCGCATCTCGCTGCTCGCAAAGAAGGGAATCCCGTGGACTTGACGAAGATCAAAGCCGATTTTGAGGCGGCTTGTGCTCGCCACGAATTCATTTTTGCCGAAGGCAGCGGGGGAATCGTTTGCCCCATCCGCTATGATGATCAGAAGATTTTTCTTGAAGACATTATCAAGACTGTGAATCTCCCGATTCTCGTGGTGATGACGGCGGCTCTCGGCTCCATTAACGCCTGCGTGCTCACGGTGGAATATGCTCGTAGCCGTGGCCTAGATATCCGCGGGCTCATCGTGAATCGCTACGGCTCTAGCGGCAACTTGGAAATGGAAGACGACAATATCCGCATGATGCAGGACCTGACGGGCCTCGAAATCCTTGCGAAAGTCAAAGACGGCGACACCGATTTAGGCGTTCAACCGTTTTAAAGTTCTATATAGTGCGGGATAATGTCCTCGTAGTTCCCGTCCTTGAGCGAGAAACCTTTGGGAATCACGCCGAGCTGTGTAAAACCGAGTTTTTTGTAGAGCTTTAGTGCCGATGAGTTTGTCGCGACAACGGCATTGAACTGCAAAATCCTGAAGCCGATTTCCTTTGCTTTCGTGAGACAATCCTTCACGAGAAATTCGCCGATGTGCATGCCGCGCTTGTTCTTCTTGACGGCATAGCTCGCATTTGAAATGTGCCCGCAGCGTCCGACATTATTCGGGTGAAGAATGTACAGTCCGACTACTTCGCCGGAGCCTTCATCGATGGCGATACCCGTGAACGACTGTGATTTGAAAAACGCGTCTCCCGTTTGCGTGTCAAGCGTTTCTTTCTGCGGGAACGCGATGCCGTCTTCGACGATGTCGTTCCAAATTTCAATCGAGTCGTTGATATACTTTTCGCTGTAGGCTTCGATTTTGAGCATAATTACTTCTCCAGTTCCGCTTTCAAGGATTTGAGGAACTGCGCGGCAGGCTTGCTGAACACGGGATTCTTTTTCCACACGACCACGAGACCGCTGGTGCGTAATGGTGTGAACGGCACGAATGCGAGTTTGCTCTTGCCGCCCGTATTCACGAGGCCTTCTAGCGTAAAGGCGGCGCCAAGCCCTTGTTCTACAAAGACGGATGCGTTGTAAATCAGGTTGTAGGTCGCGATGACGTTGAGTGAATGAATGTCGCGCCCGAGCTGTCCCGAAAAATCCCGCATCATCATGGTCTGCCGGGAGGCTAGCAACGGAATGTTTTCCAAGTCACGGACTGTTACGAATCCTTTCTTCGCAAGCGGATGGTCCTTGCGCACAAGCAAACCCCACGTGTCCCTTGCGGGGAGTTCCACGAACTCGTACTTCGACTTGTCCACGGGTTCTACCAAGAGCCCAAAATCTAAAAGCCCCTGGTCCAATTTCTCTGTCACGTCCTGGGCGTTGCCGCTAGTGATGTGCAGGCAAATCTTCGGATGCTCCTTTTGCATGCGCTTGCAAGCCGCCGCGATAAAGCTGAACGCCTTCGTTTCGCCGCCGCCGATATACACATCGCCGACAACTTCTTCTTTGCTTGATTCCGCAAATTCCTTTTGCGTGTGCTTCACGAGTTCCATGATTTCTTGCGCCCGCTTCTTGAATCGGAGTCCTTCTTCGGTAAGCGTTGTCTTCTTGTTGCTGCGCACAAAGAGTTGCGCCCCGATTTCTTCTTCAAGTTCCTGCATCTGGCGCGAAAGCGTCGGCTGCGTCACAAAGAGCACGTTGTTCGCCGCCTGCGAGAAACTTTCCTGCTCGGCCACCGCCAAAAAGTATTTAAGAGTCCGTAGTTCCATAATTTACCCGCTAATCAATCGCGATATTCAACTCGCAAGTGCTGAACAATACTGCATTACCCGTTATCGAAACACTGCTTCCGTTCACCTCGCAAAGCAATGCGCCTTCCCGTTTTGAAGCCTGAAACGCCTTGATCGTATTCTTGCCAAGAATGCTAGACCAATAAGGCGCTATCATGCAATGCGTTGAGCCGGTCACGGGGTCTTCGTAAATATTCAATTTGGGGGCGAATACTCTAGAAACGCAGTCAAAACCGTCTGTTCCCTTCGCCGTCACTCCAAGGCAAAGACCGTCTAATTCATTCAAGTCTTTTTCGCTTGGATTCATATTTTTGATAGTCTCGGCAGAATCAAACACGCAAAGCAAGTCTCTGTCCAAAAAAGCTTCTTTCGGTCTTGCGCCGAAGGCCTTTGTCATCAAGTCCGTTACAGGAATGGGCTTGAGTGAAAACGCGGGGAACGACATGGTGATGCCGCCTTCATTTTTAGTGACTTTGAAATCGCCCTTTTGCTGCGTATGAAAAATAATGGTCGAAGAGTTCTTCTCGTAAAAAGAGAACAGTACAAAACTAGTGCCTAGCGTAGCATGCCCACAAAAATCTATTTCGCCACCAGGAGTGAACCAACGCAAATCGTAACATCCATCGCTGTTTTTTACAGTAAAAGCAGTTTCCGAGAAATTGTTTTCCTTTGCGATGTCTTGCATCAAGTCGTCAGGAATCCATTTTTCCATCACACAAACGGCAGCTTGGTTCCCCCTGAACAACTTATCCGTAAAAGCATCAACGATGTACTGTTTCATTTGAAGGCCTTGTCTAAAATCTCATTACAGGCTTATTCCCTGTATGGGCAAAATATACATTATTATGCCTGAAAGGCATGGCTCGATTTTTGTGGGGGAGGTGTCCCCCTGCTTGCAGCCTTGCCCTTCTGTCACCCTGAGCGAACATCGTGTCATTCTGAGCGGAACCCGTAGGGCGAAGTCGAAGGATCTAGGGCAAGTCTTCCAGCACCCCTACTGCGGGTTTCGAAATATTGAAATTTTTTTTGAAATAACCAAAAATGTCACCTTTTGACAGGTGGATGAATATATATTTAAAACAATGAAAAAGATTTCAAATAGAAAATTTTGTATGAAGGTAATGTCAATGATTTTAAAGTCGTTGAAGTCTTTTGATGATGGCGTTGTTGTTGATATATGTGCCGGTAGATTTATTGTTTATGTGGGGAATGCTAACAATTCAGAAGGACGATGCGTTTTTGACATAGACTGGAATGAACTTTATAGAGAATGCCATTTGAAAGGATGCTTGTCTGCTTACAAAACAGGTATGGCTAGTGTTGATGTTTTATGGCAGAATATTCGAAAAGCAAGGTGTTTCTAACAGTTTGATTGTGTGCTTTTAGGTGTTTACTGAACTAGATGGCCATTTATCGTTGCAATAAGATATATTTATATTCGGAGGACTCATTATGAAAAAGTCTTTATCAGTATTTTTGATGCTTTGTTCCTTTGTTTTTGCAGGGGACCACTACTCAATAACAGAGAAGTATTTTTGGGGATTCTCCTGGCCTGAATATAAGATTTACGACGAGGTTTGCTCTATTCGTAAAAATGTGCAACGACAAACAGCTCTAATGGAACTTATGGCAGAAGATGAGGATTCTGGTTGGCATAAGTCGTACATATCAAAAGAAACGGAGATGTTTGATAACTTGCGAGAGTATTATGAGGACCGCTATGGCACAGATAGAGCTGTTGCATATGCCTTGCTTAAAACAGCCGAAGAATACAAGAAAAGTATTTTGGAGATACAACGGCTTGTTCATATGGAAACCTGCCCTGAAGATGTTTTGACTGATGGAGAAATAGATGCGAAAACAGTTGCAATGGTGAAGGATATTGGTTTCAGAAACAAAACTGGAAATTGGTATTATGATGGAATTAAGGTGAATATGGGAAAGCCTAGACCGATTCCTACATCGGTAAAAAAGTATTTGCGAGAAAGTAAGGTTACCTATATTTCGTTTAAACCTCATGTATATCCTTCCAAGGAGCGTATTGCGCATGTTCATATAGAGACGAATCTTCCCGAAGGATTTAGAGCTTATGCGAGCTTGCAAAATGAACGAATTGATAGCTTGGAATATAGAGATACGTCGGCTGTAGTGAAGAATGGTGCTTTTGATATAATTTTTGGATCGGATGACAAGCCCTTGCAAAAAGGTCTTTATTCGCTATCGATGGACACAGCGGCAATGATGATTACTCAAGATGATGAAACCGTGCTGAAAAAAATTGGTCGTCAAGGTAATTTTTTGTGCGGACGGTATTCCTATTTGGCTTGGGGGTTAGGAAATCAACTTCAGGTGAAGAAACTAATTCTTTTTGAAGTGAGATAGACGTTCCTAAAAGATTGTTGAATCAAGATGCTTGTATTGATGGTAGATTGGCAAAACTGTGACAGAATATTTGCAATCGAAATTTTCGACCGCAAATGTATCTTCCAAAAGTCGCGTTCCCTGCGGTGATTTTGGCGAAGTAACACCCTAAAAACCGTCAAAAGAGCGCTTTTTAGCCTTTTTAGGCAATTTTTACAAAATCTTCATAATCTTGGGAGTGAAAATGCAATAATTTTGGGAATTCTTGCTCAATAATCTTGGGAATTTTGTATATTTAGGTCAAAAAGAGGTTCAAAATGGACAATTATCGCCCCCGATACATCGAAAGCCAAATTGAGCGATTGCTTAAGTCCAGTAGCGCGGTTCTAGTCGCTGGGCCTAAATTCTGCGGAAAAACCACAACCTGCCTTCGTATGTCGAAAAGCAATGTTCGCCTCGCCACACGCCGGAACATCGAATTGGCCCGAATGGAACCGCACAACACGCTCTTGGGCGAACAGCCAAGGCTTATCGACGAATGGCAGACCGTCCCCGAACTTTGGGACGAGGTCAGGGCGTGGGCTGATGAAAATCCCGGTTTTGGACAGTTCATTCTGACGGGTAGCTCCACCCCTGCCGACAAAAGCCAGATTCACCATTCCGGCGCAGGCCGCATCGTGACGCTCCCCATGCGCCCTATGTCACTTTTTGAATCCGGCGATTCCACCGGGTCCGTTTCACTTGCGGAACTTTTTTCTAGCGATGCTCCCAATGTATATGACACAAACGAAAAGCATTCCCTGAAAGACATGGCTTTCTACACTTGCCGTGGCGGCTGGCCCCTTTCGATTCTTGACGACCGAAGCGTTGCTCTCGATGTCACGGCAAACTATTACAATGGCCTTTTTAATTTCGATACAAGCGAGAATGAAAAATTTCGCAACAAGAAAACCGAAGTTCTGCGGATGATTTTGCGCAGCTACGCCCGAAACATTTCTACCGAAGCCGCCTACAGGACAATCATTCAAGACATAACCGAATCGAATAACCGGACCATGGACACAAAGACCTTCGATGACTACTGGGATGCACTCAAGGATTTGTTCATCATCAGCGACATTGAAGCCTGGAACCCCAACCTCCGCAGCAAGGCTGTCGTGCGCACCACACCCACAAGGCATTTTGTCGACGCATCCATCGCATGCCAGGCACTTGATATTTCTCCTGATGATCTAATGTCCGATTTGAAATCCTTTGGCCTATTCTTTGAGGATTTGGCCGTGCGCGATTTGAGCATCTATGCGAGCCTGCTTGGCGGAAACGTCAAACATTACCGAGATAGTCGCGGGTTGGAATGCGATGCCGTTGTCCATACCGGCAAGGGGAAATGGGGCGCCATTGAAATCAAGCTTGGTGGCGATAAACTCGTTGAAGAAGGTGTTGCGAACCTGATCAAATTAAAGAATGATGTCAACGACCCGAATATGGCCTTTATGGCGATTGTCACCGCTACGGGTCCCGCGTACCGGCGTCCAGACGGAATATATGTCATTCCTCTAAATTGCTTGAGAGCGTAACTGCAGGATTGCTACGATATTCTGGCAGAAATGTTGCCATCCTATTTCACCCCATTTTTCTTGAGCCATTCGGCGACATCTTTCTTGAGCGAACTTCCGCCGGAGTAATGCACTGAAAGGCCTTCGCCGATTTTAGCGTTCGGGGCGAGTTTTGCGATGGCAGTAATGCTTTGCCCGAATCGTCCGCCGCCGTGCGAGCAGAACGGGATGATTTTCTTGCCTGCAAAATCATAGGATTCTAGCAATGTCGCAATTGGCATGGGGATAGACGCCCACCAGTTCGGGTAGCCGATGATGAATGTGTCGTATTGCCCGAAGTTCTGGATCTTCGTCTTCAGCGCGGGGCGGGCCTGTTTATGCTGGTCGCGCTGCGCTTCGTTCAGCACGGTGTTGTAGTCGTCAGAATACGGCTTCACAAGCTTGAGTTCCACCATGTCGAAACCCGTCTGCTTTTTGATTTCTTGGGCGACTCCGCGCGTATTTCCGCTCCAGGAATAGAATACAATGAGCGTTTTGGATTTCGGTGCGTTGTCTGCGGCCGCGTTGTCGCGAGATTGCGCCGCACCTGTCGCAAGTTCCGATGTCACGAAAGTCCCCTTGGCGTGCTTGTCGGCGTTCATCGCCAGGCGGATTCCCACGTTGTAACTCTTGCTCCCTTGCTGCATAGCCCCGCGGTAGGCGCTACGTAAGTTCTTCCCGAAATCGTTCCAGCCGCCGCCACGATGCACGCGCCTTGTTCCGCTCTTTTGTCCGGCCGGGTCCATCTGCGCCGCAGCACCATACGCTCCATAATAATCAAAGCACCATTCGCCCACGTTGCCGTAAACATCGTAAAGTCCGAGCGGATTCGGCTTGAAACTCCCTACAGGAAGCGTATTACCGCGATAAATTCCGGGACGCGTGTCCAAAACCTCGTCGTTAAAATAGTTCTGCTCAATTTGGTAGGGGTAGTGTCCGTAAAAGTTCACGTCGTCAGCCCCGGGCGTTTTCTTTGTGTAGAACGGGGTGGTAGTTCCTGCGCGAACGGCGAATTCCCATTCCGCCTCAGTCGGGAGCCTGTAACCGTCGGCCTCGCGATTCCACGAAACAGTCTTTCCATCATTGCTGATTTCGTAAGCAGGCTTACGTTTTTCGCGTTCGCTCAACTTGTTGCAAAAACGGATGGCATCGAGCCACGTCACGTTTTCTACGGGTAAGTTGTCGCCCTTGAAACTGGAAGGGTTTTCGCCCATCACTTCGCGGTAAAGCTTCTGCGTTACCTCGAACTTCGCAATACGAAAATCCGAAACCGTCACCTTGTGAAGAGTTTCGTCATTACCTCGCCAGTCCTCGTTTGCAGGGCTTCCCATGTTGAACGTCCCGCCCTTCACCAAAACGAAGTCGTCTGCAAAAACGCTCGCGAAAAAGAACAAAAACAGCAAAAACAACTTTTTCATAGGCAAGTACTCCGACGATATGAATAAAAATAAGTTAAAGGCTGTTAAATAGCAAATACTTATTAACTATACATATCTATGCCTTAAAGGCATGAAAGCCCATAACAAATAAGTAATTGGTTTTGCGTTAGGAATTAATTATATTACAGACATACGAAAAATGTTCTGACCAATGATGAACCCGAAGAAAAAGAAAATTATGATTACCGCCATTATCCTTTCAGTGTTGTTTATTCTGGGTGACGCGGGCGTGCTTTTTCTGAGTCAGGAAAAGTTCGGGCGAGTACCGCGCGGCGCGCGCCTGGAACGCATCAAAAAAAGCCCGAATTACGACGGCAAGAAGTTCGTGAACGAGGTGGAAACCGTCACGATGACGGGTGACAAGGGCATCTTTGCGGTGTGGCGTGATTTTCTGTTCGGCGACAAGACGCAGACGGTACCCGATACGGCGCTACCCGTGGTCAAGACGGATTTGAAGGCGCTTCCGAGAGACCGCGATTGGATTGTGTGGTTTGGACATTCTTCGTATCTGATGAATTTGTCCGGAAAGACGGTGCTAGTGGACCCGGTGTTTTACCAGGGCTCGCCGGTGAGTTTCGTGAACAAGATGTTCAAGGGCACGGACTACTACAAGCCCGAAATGATGCCCGATATTGACTACCTGGTGATTAGCCATGACCACTGGGATCATCTGGATTACCAGGTGGTTACGGAACTCAGACCCCGCGTAGGCCGCGTGGTGACCGGGCTTGGCGTGGGCGAGCATTTTGAATACTGGAAGTACCCTGCTGAAAAGTTGACGGAACTGGACTGGTGGGAATCGGCGAGCCTCGGCGAAGGTTACGAGGTGACGGCGACTCCGGCGCGACATTTCTCGGGTCGCGACCTGAACCAGAATAAGACATTGTGGGCTTCGTTTGTGTTTAAGACTCCCAAACGCACGATTTGGATTGGCGGCGATACGGGCTACGGCCCGCATTTCGCGAACATCGGCAAAAAGTTCCCCGGTATCGACCTCGCCATTCTCGAAAACGGGCAGTACAATAAGGACTGGGCGCTTATCCACACGATGCCCGATCAATTGCCGAAAATCATGGATGAACTGGGTGCGGCGCGCTACATGACCGTTCATCATTCCAAGTTCTGCTTGAGCAAACATAGTTATACAGAACCGCTAGATAACGCGAAAAAGGCCGCCCAGGAATCGGGCAAGCCCATGCTCATGCCGCAAATCGGCGAAGTCGTGTATTTGGAATAAGTTGGGGCGCATTATGGAATATACGCATCACTACGATTCTCCGATTGGCGGGATTACGATGGCGTCTGACGGCGAAGCATTGATCGGCTTGTGGTTTGACGGACAGAAATACTTCGCTGATGTACTGGATACGGAGTACGAAGAAAAAACGCTCCCGATATTTAAGCTGACCGACAGATGGCTCGATATCTATTTCAGCGGCAATGATCCTGATTTTACGCCGCCGCTGAATATGAAAACGACCGCTTTTCGTAAAAGAGTATGGGAGATTATGCTGACAATCCCATTTGGAAAGACTATGACTTATGGTGAAATCGCAACTGTAATTGCGAAGGAGCGAGGGCTTTCTCAGATGTCTGCACAGGCTGTCGGAGGAGCGGTCGGGCATAACTCTATTTCTCTGATTATTCCTTGTCACCGAGTAGTAGGCACAAACGGAAGCCTGACAGGGTATGCGGGCGGTATCAATAAAAAAGTCCAACTTCTGCAATTGGAGAAGTCTGACATGAGCCGCTTCTTTATTCCTCCAAAAGAACCGCAGTGCCTTTTGTGATTTCAAGTTTTCTAGTTCGCCTTTAGCCAACTGTACTCCTATAAACGCGAAAAAGGCCGCCCAGGAATCGGGCAAGCCCATGCTCATGCTGCAAATCGGCGAAGTCGTGTATTTGGAATAGATTGCTAAATTGCAACTTTTAGCAAAATTGTATATATAAATCTGCCAAAAGCATTTTGATTTGTTTGTTGTATAGATGGTTGTCTTATGGAATTTACTGATGTAATAAACAATCGGCGCACTAGTCGCCAGTGGCTTAATAAGGATGTTGACTTCGAAGCCATCAAGCGGATTCTGGAGGCCGGCAATCAGGCCCCCACATGGGATCATCACCGTTCGTGGCAGTATATCGTGCTGCGTACCGAAGAGGAGAAGGAGTTCGCCTTTGAATACGCCAAGAAAATTGCAGGCAAGTTCAATGTCGAACGCTATCTGAATGCACCTCGCCCGTACGAGATAACACTGGGGCAGAAAATGTATGCTCACGCCATGCCGCGCCAGTTTACGATGCTGAAAGATGCTCCGTATGTAGTTATTCCCGTCTTCAAGATGAAGCAGGTGAGCGGTGGCGAATCGATTTCCCGACTCAACCCGCTTTCTACGGCCTGGTGTGTGATAGAAAACATTTTTCTGGCCGCTGCAAACGAGGGGCTTTCTTGTTCCATGCGCATCCCGCTGAACGAGGAACATGACATCGTGAAGACAAAATTGAAAGTGCCTCCGACATATATGATTCCCGTCTTCATCGGTATCGGATATGCAGACCCGGAAGAACCCGTGCTGGAACAGTATCACCCCAACGTGGACGAACAAATTCGTTTTGGACGGTGGAAGTGTTTGTCAACAAGAAGCAAGTAAAGTCGGTCATCACCAAGACCGATATCCCCGTTTGCGACTACGCCGTGAATCCCTATGTGGGCTGTTCTCACGGATGCAAGTATTGTTACGCCTCGTTTATGAAGCGCTTCACGGGGCATCAAGAGCCTTGGGGTGAATTTCTCGATGTGAAATACTGGCCGGAGATAAAGAATGCCGGGAAGTATCGTGGCAAGGAGCTTTTCTTTGGCTCCGTTACCGATCCCTACAATCCGCAAGAGAAAGAATTCCTTCGCACCCGTGCCTTGCTAGAACAATTGCAGGGCAGCGGCGTGAAGATCACCATCCAGACAAAGTCCGACCTGGTGCTGCGCGACCTTGACCTTATTCGCTCGTTTCCGGATATCCGTGTTGGGTTTTCCATCAACACCCTCGACGAAGGCTTTCGTGCGGACATGGACAATGCGGTGGGTATCGAGCGTAGGCTTGCCGCAATGAAAAAACTGCACGACGAAGGCGTCCGAACCACCTGTTTTATATCGCCGATTTTCCCGGGCATCACCAATGTGCCGGCAATCATCTCCCGCGTAAAGGACCAGTGCAACCTCATCTGGTTGGAAAACTTGAATCTCCGTGGCACGTTCAAACCCGCCATTATCGACTACATTCGCACTAAGCACCCGGAACTTGTGGGGCTATATACGGAGATATACACCAGGAACAACCGCATGTATTGGGAAAACCTGAATCTTGAACTGAAATCATTCGCCGAAAGTCTTGAACTTCCGTATGTCCGTGACGACGACTCCATGCAGCGCCCTTTTGAAGCCCCTCCCGTCGTGGTCAACTACTTCTATCATGAAGAAGTGAAGAAATCGGCAAAAACGTGAATTTGGAGTAGGTAGGGGAAAGCCTTCCCCTCGCTCGCACTCCGTTGCTCGCTACCCTTTCTAGCGGGCTTCAGACGCCAGCCCGCAACACCTGGCTTTTTTCTTCGGACATCTTCAGTATCTCATCTAGCGTAAAATCCTCCTTGCTAAGGAAGAATGTCTGCTTGCCCAAATCCTTCATCGATGCTCCGAAATGGTATGCGGTATCATCAATAAACAAAAAGCGATCGTGCATTCCATAGCAAGGTAAAATCTCAATCGGGCAGTCCGCGTATTGCGCATTATAGGTCGCCAAATCAACTTCAAAAACCTTGCTCTTGTCGTAGGTGTAGATAGTTACCGATACGCCTTCGTTGCGCTTGAGCATCATTGCCAACACCTTTTCATCCACATAGCGATCTATGAGAATAATCTGTTTCTTTGCCTTTCGAATCAGATTGCACACAAAAACGTAGGCGTCAAATTCTTGATTGTTGTAGAACAGCCCTTTTGACTTAAGCTCGCCACGATCCATCGCCTCGAAAAGCGAATCTATTTTTTTATCATGGTCTAGAAGGCGGGCGTCCTGCTCCAAATCCTTTGCCTCCACATTAGAAAGACGGTTGACAATCCCGCCGTTTTGGTATAAATACTGCCGCATGGCGACAAACGCATCCATGATTGCGATGGATACATTCACGGCAACCTTACTTTTCAAAACGGACGAAAGCATGGCAAACCCTTGTTCGGTAAAAACATAGGGCTTGAACCTGTCGCCACCCCAACTTGAAATCACATTTTGTGATTTCAAGTTTTCTAGTTCGCCTTTTGCCAACTGAAAACAATATCTTTCCGGAAAACGCTCTATGTTTCGTTTTACAGCCTGATTTATCGCCCTGGTTTCAACGCCATATAACGTCGCAATATCGCGGTCAAGCAAAACCTGCTTGCCTCGGATAACTCGAATTATCTTCTCGACCCCCGACTCCACGAGCGGGTTTGTAGTGACAATATCTTTTTTCTCGGTCTTTTTATTCATTTTTACTCCTATAAACGCAAAAAAGCCGACCTTTGCTATATAAAAATTCCCAATTTCCATTGGGGATATAACAAAAAGTCGGCTTTTCTAGTCGAACGCGGCTTGCAAGCGGACTTCCGCTGCCGGTGCCTGTCAGGGGATAATATACAAAATTTTTAGATAAAAGGGGAAAGCCTTCCCCTCACTTCAGCCTTGCCCTGTGTCATCCTGAGCGAAGCCCTTCGGGCGTAGTCGAAGGATCTAGGGCAAGTATTCTGTTGCCCCTTCTGGCGAGTTTCAGACGCCTGCCCGCAACGCTTGGCGTTCCCCGCCCATCAATTCTGTTTTTTTGGCAAAAAAATCAATATTTATACATAATAAAAGTGTATTTTTTTCCTTGCGCATGCGGAGGTTCCTGTCATTTTTTCTCTAGCTGAAAGGCTGATGTTTTTTATATTAGTACAACACAAATATTTCCATCTTGTTCTAAAAAATGACCAATCAAAAATCTGCAAAAGAACACATTGAGGCCATGCTCAAAGATAGCTTGGCCATGTTTACAAATCATCCGACAAAAAAGAATCTTACCGAAAAATACAATAGCGATAAATCGCTTGCAGAAAGCTATCATGGGCGAGAGCTGCTAGAGTTGGTTCAAAATGCGGATGATGCTTACGTTGGTGTAGAGACAATACAAAAACTCCAAAATGATGTATTGATTGAATATAGGGGGAATATATTACGGATATCTAATAAGGGGGCTGCTTTTGATAAAGATTCTGTGGAAAGATTGAGTCAAGGCAATGTCAGCGGAAAAGGCTTGCAATATATCGGAAACAAGGGAATTGGATTTCGTTCGATTTTAAACTGGACACAAGAGGTAAAAATTTTTTCTGGAGACTATTCTTTTGGGTTTTCAAAAAAGTTTGCTGCAGAACAATTGGAATACCTAAAAAGTAATTATCAGAATATTCGTGACGAAATAAAAGCGAAGCCTCAAATAACATTCCCCATTCTTTGGGCTCCTTACTGGGTTGAAAATAAATTAGAGCCGCATTATGATACGACTGTAGAAATAGTAATTGATCCAACTACGCAAAATGATGATTGGAATGTAAATAAACAAATAGAAGAGTTTGATTTTAATGTTTTGCTTTTTTTGCAGAACATAACGAAAATATCTATAAAAACCGATTCAGCTTTTTACGGGTTTAAAAGAGAAATAACAATAGAAAATGGTTTTAATAAGGTCCGTCTCAAAAAGATTGATTACAAAAATGAAGGTGCAGTTATTGAGGAGAGATCTTTTTACAATTTCAAACGGGATGATGAAAGAATTGTGCATAAAGGTGAAGAATCTCTCCTTAAAATATCGGTTGCAATACCTTGCGATTTCAGCCAGTTCGAAAGTAACCTTTATACATTTTTTCCGATAAAAAATGAGAAATGTCCAGTTCCTGCGCTTCTTCACGCAACATTCTTATTGGAGCAAAATAGAAGCACCATTCAGAACGACCAACTGAACACAGTGATTTTTGAAAAACTGATGGACTTTTATGTACAGATTGTTACAGAAAATTTTACAAAAAAAGAATATGAAAATACTGTAGCAAAGCTACTGACACCAAATGGTGCCGCATGGAAAATCGGGTCTGTTCAGCAACAGTACAAAACATTATGTTCCAAAAAGCTATCGTTGTTGAATGTTAATGGTGACTTTATCACAATAGAGAAGCATCCGCGTATTTACAATTCTTTTCCATCTTTTTTCATGGGGACTCAATTTGAATTACTGTGCAAAGCTATTAATGATACGAGAGTTTCAAAATTTTTAGAAGAATTAATTGGTGGAGACAATAAATATTCTACGAGCGACATTAAGGACATTATTGATAGTTCCTCCGAACAATGGAATAGCCGCCAAAGAATTGAATGTTTTAGATGGTGGCTAAATTATTTCAAAACGACTTATTATATTCCAAAAATCATAAAGGATCAGGACGGAAATTGGATTACATCCACCAATAAACAAATTTTCTTCCCACCTTCTGAAGATTTGACATCTATCCCCAAATGGCATAATGTCCTTATACTAAAAAGAGATGATTCAACTGAACTTGAAAAGTTATACAGGGAAACAGAAGGAAAAGAGGATAAAAGAGAAGTCATTAATTACTTGAACAGTCTCAAAATATTCACCTTTAGAGAATATAGCGCCGATTCGCTAATCATCCCTTTAAAAACGGCCATTGAAAACGATTATGAAAGAGCCGTTGAGTTTATCCGTTGGATTCGTCAAAATGACAAAATTGATGGCTTGACAAATTCTGATGAAATCTTCCCCTGTGCAGACAATACTGTTCATTGTGCAAAAGATATATATCTTGGAAAGCTATACGAAGACAACTCGTTCATTCCCTTTCTTAAAGCTGCCGGAAAATCTGAATTATGTGAACCCTCAATATTACTTTTTAACGGAGAAAATACAGAAAATAATCGCCTAAAGCCTTTTTTAAAGCAATTTCAATTTGCTAAGGGACCCGAAATAACAGATAACAAATTAAGTCGCTATTCAATTTCAAAAGAAAGCGAAAAGAAATACTTTGAATATGGAAAACTTCAGTTAAGCAATGCGATTGATGCAGAAGGAAATGCGGAAGAAAGAATCCTTAGCGAAGAATCTATCATAACAGTTGCAAAAATATATGATATTTTGGAAAAAATTCCAACCAATGAAATACTCAGATGGATTTTTGGCAAGAAAGATGATTCGGGGAAAATAATTCAACATCTTTTGGTTCCCGAAGAACGCGTAAAAATTTATTACAGGCCAAATTGCAAGAAATTAAATGATAGACAGCTAGATATTACGACAAAAAATTTTCTTTGGTACGTCTTTTCTTTTACCCCATGGATTTCTCTTGGTCAAAACAAGAAAAAGTACGCCCCAGCGGAGTGCAAGTTTGCGTCAAGAAACCCTTTAGAAACAGCTTGTCTTTCCGAAGTTATCACTGACGAATATCTGAAAAATATTTGCAAGGAAGTAGATATTGATGAAAATTCATTAAGGTATCTTTTTACAAGCCTTGGTTGCAATTCAAATTACTTGAATCTTTCTCCAAAAAGTTTCTACAATTTGCTTCTTAAACTTCCAACATTGGAAAATGTTTTAGAAAGTGTAAAATTATCGCATTCCATTTACAGCAACTGCATTCAAACCCTAAGTAAGGACAAATCCTACGTAGAAAAATATAGGAACAGTCAGGAAGGAGAAATTTTCAAACAAACAGGTATGCTTTTATGCAAAAAAGATTCCTCCTACAAGCCTGTCAAAGATATTTTCTTCAGTAGTTCATCCGTCTTGAATCCATTACAGAAATTTCTGTTTGATGTTTCTCTAAAAAGTGGAGAAACGAGTTCTATTACAGAAATATTTAAAGTTTCACCTTATAATTTGGATTGGGAGAAAAATATAAAAGCATCAGATGAAGATATCTCTGATTTAGATTCTGATTTTCAATCAGATTGGCAGAAGTACATACCTTTTGTATTGTGCCTTTTAGTAGACTCTCTACAAAACATAATGATTCCCAAATTCAGGAATCTGCAACTTAATTTGGTTTCAAAATTAAGAGATGAGCAGGGAACTCCAATTGAATTGGAAGAAGGAGAATATCATCTATTGGAGGGAGAAAATAAACGCTATTTCATTTACGTTGGGAATGGAAAATTAAGCAAGTATTCTTTATCTGTTGCCATAGGTGATCTCCTTAAAAAAATTCTTAATACAGAAAATAACGAGCGGATAAATCTTTATTCAGAATTGTTCCGAAGTGACGATGATTCTCGTATTGGGTTAATTCAACAAAACGGATATGTTGACGCCCTAGAGGATTGCAGGCTGAAATTTTCTGTTTCTAATTCTGAAGGCAATGTAATTCTAAAATATCTTCAAGAGAAAAATTGCAATGCCACCAATATGGGAAAAATTTTTGATCGCCTTTATGCAGGAATTAAGCCCAGCATTTTCGAGCAGGATAAGTTATTTCATTTTCTGAAGGAAAACAATCTTGACATCTCCGATTTGAAATCCGTACTTGACCAACAAAATATCACCGTTGTTGACTACAACAAGAAACAACTGAAACAAAAATTTGAAGAAAGCGATGTAAGAAACATATTTGAATGGGCTTTATGGATTACTTGTGAAAAAGCCGATGAAGAAGCCAAACTCCAATTTCGCAGCAATAAAGAAGCTCTTGTTGACCTCATATCAGAGGTGAATATAGAGAATTCTGTTTCATTTGATGCTGAATTGGCTATAAAAAGTATTTTTGAAGATAAATTTGGTTGCTCGATAGATGAATTTGACTTCAGAAAAAAAGAATCAAGCAATTGCGAAAATGTTGACGACATATATCAAAGGAATCGCAGTAAAATATCAATAACTAGTATTTTGAATGTAGAATCTTTTTTTGATAATCCCAAAATCAAGAGCCTTTTGTATTTTGATGTAGAATTAGTTCAGAACAAATTCAATAAATGGCTTGAAGAAGAAACTGAAAAAAAGAAAAATACGCCAGCTTATATATCTATTCCCGTGGATATTTCCGTCAATTATGGAAATGCACTGGAAGGATCCGAACCGCATTTCTCGGGTAGTGGTGGCAAACCGTCTAGTAGGAATCCTCGAAAACCTACTACGCCTAATAATAGCAATTTGCAGAACCAAGGCGATGAAGCTGAGAAGTTAGTTGTGGCAGAGTTACGAAAAAATAATATTCCTGATATAAGAAAACTATTCAACAATCAGGAATTCAAAGTGGAGTGGAAATCTAAAGCTGCAGAAAGAATTGAAGGAACAGACGGAGACGATAAACTTGGTTACGATATTCTTCTTAGAGGGAAAGACGGAAAAATTCTGTACATCGATGTTAAGAGTCATGAAGAAAATGATTGCAGTTTTATGATGTCTGCGAATGAAATAAACTTTGCAAAAGAGCACCTTACCAAGGATAGGGACGAATATCGAATTATCTATGTCAGTAATTTTAAATTAGAAAGTCAAGAAATAAACCCGTCTATAAATGTCCTACCCAAGGACTTCTTAGAAGAAGAGGATTTCGCTATAGAGTATCAGAATGTAAGAATTTATCTAAAGAAATAAAATCCATTACAATAACCAAGTTGCCTATTTAGGGTCTTTTTATGAGTAAAACCTTAACAAAAAAACGTTAAATCGAGAAACTGACCGCCGAAGAGATTTTGCGGTTCAAGATTTAAAGGAACTTCCAGGAATCTGTTTTACCGATCCGGCTGGGTCGGTTTCTTTTTATGCATATCTATGCCTAAAAAGCATAACAAGCCATAATAAATAAGTAATTGCTATTGCAGATGTGTTTAGTTATATTATAACCATGAGAATATTTTTGTTCATGGTTTTTATCTTTTTAGCCGCTTGCTCAAGCGATGCAGCGTCCAGCCCGACGCAGGCGGACACGAAGGCAAATTCGGTGCAAACGGAAAAGACGGCAACAACGGAAAATCCGATGAAATTGAAAATCCGCGTGAACGACACAACCTTTACGGCGACACTTGAAGAAAACTCTTCGGCGAAAGCTCTGGTTGAATTCCTCGCACAAGGCAACTTGACGCTTGACATGGAAGATTTTAGCAACTTTGAGAAGGTTGCAGATTTGCCGCAAAGTTTTCCGCGCAACGACAAGCAAATCGATACTGATGCCGGCGACCTGATTCTTTATTTGGGCAAACGTATCGTGATTTATTACGACAAGAATTCCTGGAACTTTACGCGGCTCGCTCGCATCGACAATGTGAACAAGATGCGCCTCAAGGAAATTCTTGGCAAGGGAAACGTAACAGCAATATTCTTCGTGGAGTAACCATTATGAAAAACGTTCTAGTGATTTCGAGCAGTTTGCGCAACAAGAGCAATTCCGAGACGATGGCGCAGGAATTTGCGAAGGGTGCCGCCGAGGCCGGCAACAAGGTGGAAGTCGTTTCGCTGCGTGGCAAGAAGATTGCTTTCTGCACGGGTTGCCTTGCCTGCCAGAAGAAGGGCAAGTGCGTCATCAATGACGATGCAAACGCTATCACTGCGAAAATGAAGAAGGCCGAAGTCATCGTTTTCGCGACGCCGATTTACTATTACGAAATGAGCGGTCAACTCAAGACAATGCTTGATCGAGCCAATTCCCTTTACTCGAGCGATTACAAGTTCCGCGAGATTTATCTGCTCGCTTCCGCTGCCGACACCGACAAGAAGGCGATGAACATCGCGAAGCGCGGCATCAGCGGATGGATTGCCTGCTTTGACGGCGTGAAGTTCAAGGGCGGCATTTGCGCTACGGGTGCCGAGAATCCCGGTGATGTCAAGGAACGAACGGCATTCTTGAAAAAAGTTTTTGCCATGGGCAAGAAAGTTTAATTACAAGGAGATAAACATGAAATCCAAATTTTTGACCGCGGCGTTTGCCGTACTCACCGCAGGCTCTCTGATGGCGTGCTGCCCCGAAAAAGAAAACAATGCTGCGCAGGGTGCTGCCACGCCGGCCGCACAGCCCACAACAGAAACAGCTCAACCCGCACCGGAGAAAGACATGAACAAACTTAACCTCACCGCCGAATGGGACAAGGTTTTCCCGCAGAGCGACAAGGTGGAACATTCCAAGGTCACTTTCAAGAACCATTTCGGCATTGAACTCGCCGCAGACCTTTACATTCCCAAGGATACGAGCCTCAAGGCGAACGGGAAGTTTCCCGCAATCGCAGTCTCGGGCCCGTTCGGTGCCATCAAGGAACAGTCCTCTGGGCTTTACGCACAGCACATGGCTGAACGCGGATTCTTGACCATCGCTTTCGACCCGTCGTTCACCGGCGAATCGGGCGGCGAGCCGCGCTACATGAACAGCCCGGACATCAACACTGAAGATTTCATGGCTTCCGTAGATTTTCTTTCGACCCGCGACGACGTTGACCCGGAACGCATCGGTATCATCGGCATTTGCGGTTGGGGCGGTATGGCAATCAATGCTGCCGGAATCGACACCCGCGTCAAGGCGACCGTGGCTTCGACCATGTACGACATGAGCCGCGTCACCGCCAACGGCTACTTCGACCAGGCGAACAACGCAAAGGCTCGTAACGAAATGCGCAAGGCTCTGATGGCACAGCGCACCAAGGAATACAGGACAAAGGACTACGATCTTTCCGAAATGAACCCACGCCCGGCAGAAGACGCACCGTTCTTTGTGAAGGATTACTACGACTACTACAAGACTCCGCGTGGCTACCATAAGCGCTCGCTCAACAGCAACATGGGCTGGATTAAATCGGCTGCAACCTCGCTATTGAATACAAAGTTGCTCGCTTATGCCAACGAAATCGAAAGCGCCGTGCTCGTGATTCATGGTGAAAAGGCCCACAGCCGCTACTTCAGCGAAGGTGCTTTCGAAAAGATGACCGGCAAGAAGGTCAAGGTCCCCGCCAAGCTCGACCCCAGCAAGAACTGGAGCATGACCGTCGGCAACAAGGAACTCCTGATCCTTCCGGGTGCAGTCCACACCGACCTCTACGACGATGTGAACGGCAGAATTCCCTACGACAAGATGGAAGAATTCTTCAAAGCAAATTTGAAGTAAGCAAAAGACACAAAACCGCGACGAATATTTGTTTAGGTTTGGAGGTCACAACTTGTGTCCTCCATTCTATAAATTATTTACGGCTCAGTTAGAAACTGCGACTTCCCGGCGGGCGTCGCGGTACTTGTGCAAGCCTAGCATCACGCGGCGTGCAATCGGCTGCGCGATCAAGATTTCTACTGCGAGCGAAATGGCAAAGTTGCGAGGCCACTTGTAAAAGAAATTCACCAGCGGCTCCATTGTGATTTCGCGGTTTCCGACCCAGGTACCTACAATCGTCAAAATGATGGACATCAGGAAAACCGTGCACATGATGTTGAGTGTAATCACCGCATGGAAGCTGTCGCCTTTCTGCGTAAGCCTTGAAGTCAGGAACGCCGCAGGCTTATATGTGACAAGCACCGTCGCGATAACGCACGGCCAGAGTATCGGCATAATCGGGAATACGTGCGCCCAGTTTTCCATGCTAAAGCCCATCTCGAAACAGGTGATGAGCGGCGCGATGATGTTCATCGAGATAATCGAAAGCGTCACGAGAAAAAGGGTGAATTCGCGTTTGCCGCGCGGGAGTTTCATGTAAAAGTCCATTTTAACCTCTTTTGTTGCGGGCCCTGCGCAATAAAAAAGGCGCAAAACCCTTATGTTTGAGTTTCACGCTGAACCATTATACGCAATGAAATTTCGTGCCCATAAATAAAAATTTTTTTTGGCTTTGTCAAGAACTTGCCAACGGAAAAAATTTTTCCTAAATTCGCTTGCGAAATCAACGTGTAGCGGTCCCGCATAAGTCCAGTTGTAAGGCTTTGCGGGCTTTTTTTGTAATGGAAAATCGTATGAAGGTGGCAAGCGCTTTACTCAAATCAACAGCGATGGCAGTCTTGGCGTTGAACTTTTTTGCGGCAGACTTTTTGTTCGCACAGCAGTTCGAGACGGTCTTCGAAGATTCAACATACCAGTTGACGGGAGTTGCTGTTTCAAAAACAGGGCGGATTTTTACAAACTATCCGCATTGGGACGGTCCGTATCGGGACGCTCTCGTAGAAGTTCGCGACGGCAGAAAAATCCCTTATCCGGATTCAACATGGAGCAGGCACAAGTTCACCTCTGTGCAGGCGGTTGTTATTGATGACAAGGACCGGATGTGGGTGGTAGAACCGCGGGCGAAGCGCGTTGTGCGAATCAACATTTCAACGGATAAAGTAGAAAGTGTCTGGACATTGGATTCCATTGTCTCTGGTCGTGGATATCTGAATGACATCCGCATCGATACAAAAAATGAGTTCGCATACATTACAAATTCCGGAGAAGGCGGCGGGCTTGTTGTGCTCGATTTGAAAAAGAAACTCGCGCGTCAGGTGCTGCGTAACCGCGATTGCGTTTTGGCGGATACCAGTTACATCTTTAAAAGTGGCTCAAAACCGCTTATCAATCGGGGGAAACCCTACCGTGCGAATTCCGACGGAATCGCCATCTCAAAAGACCTGAAATTCGTTTATTTCAAGGCTCTCACGGACGACAGGCTGTTCCGCATACCGACGGCGGCCTTGAAGAATTTCGCGCTTTCTGACGATGCGCTTGCAAATACTGTTGAATTCATGGGGCGTTTCACGACATCCGATGGAATGGAGTTTGACGATAACGGAAACCTTTACTTGGGCGATCTTGAAAATCGACGAATCGTAAAAATCACACCGCAGTTGCAAATGGTCGAAATCAAGGCATCGCGAGAACTTTTCCCGTGGGCCGACAGCTATGCGTTCAAGAATGGTTATTTGTACATCAGTTTCTCCCGCATTGACGACGAGCCCAAATATCACGACGGTGCTCCCGTCCCCGGTCCGTACAAAATAATGAGATTTAAACTGGATAAATAAACTTTAGGTAAAAAATGAGCGGGAAACAGAAATTTACTTTCTTAATGCTTTTACTCGGACTCCTTTCGGCATTCGGCCCCTTCGTGACGGACCTGTACCTGCCAGCACTCCCGAGCCTTGCGGAATACTTCTCAGCAAGCCCTTCGATGTCGCAGCTGAGTTTAACCATGAGCATGTTGGGGCTTTCAATCGGGCAGTTGCTTATCGGCCCATTAAGCGACAAATACGGACGTAAAAAATTATTGTTGATTTGCCTGTTGCTTTTTGTATGCGGAACAATCGCCTGCATTGCCGCCCCCAACATTATCTCGTTCAACATTTTCCGTCTGTTGCAGGGCATGGCCGCATCTGGCGGCATCGTCATTGCGCGTTCCATTTCGGCGGATTCGTATCGCGGCCCCGTGCTCACCAAGTTCCTTGCCATGGTGAGTGCCGTAAACGGAGTCGCCCCAATTGTAGCCCCTGTGCTTGGAGGATTCCTTCTGAACTTCATGAATTGGAAGGGAACTTTTGCCGTATTGCTTTTGTATGGGACTCTGTTGCTGATAATGTCGAGCAAGTTCCAGGAATCTCTGCCGATAAAGCGGCGTAGCCAAAAGTCGATCTTTGCAAACTTTAGCTTATACGCAAAAGTATTTAAAAACCGCACCTTTGTATCGTATTTTTTGGTATGCACTTTCCCGATGGTGATTCTCTTTGGCTACATCGCATCTTCGCCGTTCATTTATCAAAAACTCTACGGACTTTCGCCGGTCGGATTTAGCCTCTGCTTTGCCCTGAACGCCGTGTTCACTGCAGCGGGTTGCGCATTGTCGGGCAAGGTGGGCGACGACAGCAAGACCTTGAAAATCGCGGCCCTCGGAATGCCCCTTTTTGCCGCAGCAGTTGCTACATCCCTCATTTTGCATGCACCGCTTCCGCTTTTGCAAATCGGCTTCATGGGGCTTACATTCATGTTCGGACTTAGCCAACCACCCGCCACCGCACTCGCCCTAAATGCGGAACGCACCAACGCAGGGACAGCCTCGGCAGCCCTCGGGGCATCCGGATTCTTAATAGGCGGAATCGTCTCTCCAATTGTTGGCATGGGAAACATTGCCATAAGTGCGTCCATTGTGCTGATTGTCGGCGCAGTGCTCTCATTTGCGGCAATCATGCTTGCTTGCCGGAAATCGCGCGGTGATTAAGTGACGAGATTACGACACTTTTCGCAAGTCTTATGCCTAAAAAGCATAACAAACCATAGTAAATAAGTAATTGCTATTGTGCGGTAAATAAGTTATATTAAGAACACAAAGGGAGACAGCAATGAAACGCACAATCCTCATCCTCTTAACTTTCCTCATTGGAGTCACTATGGCTGCCGAAAAGAAAATCCTGGTCGCGTATTATTCGCGCGCTGACGAAAACTATGGCGTTGGAACAATCACCAAGGGCAACACTGAAATCATTGCCGAGATGATTGCGAAAAAGACGGGCGGCACGCTCTTGCACGTGGAACCCGCAAAGGAATACCCCAAGAAATACGACGATTGCATCAATGTCGCGAAGAAGGAACTGGCGCAGGATGCTCGCCCGGCGATCAAGCCCGTGAACGTGAATCCCGAGGACTTCGACGAAATCTACATCGGGTATCCGGTGTGGTGGGGCGAAATGCCGATGCCCATGTTCACCTTCCTCGAGAAATACAATCTCAAAGGCAAGACGATTCACCCGTTCATGACGCACGAAGGCAGCGGCCTTTCGGGAGTCGCCAAGCTCAAGAAGATAACTGGCGCGAATGTGACTGCAGGCCTAGCCATCTACGGGCATGTCGCGCAGAATGAACGCGAAAAGGCGCAAAAGGAAGTGGACAAGTGGGTAAAATAGCCCGCCATACATTAGATATCGCGATGGCCGTACTCACCCTCGTATTGATGGGTGGGAACGGTCTTTTTTACAATGCTTTCGACGGCGAGCTTGACAGCGGCCTTGTCCACGAAATTTTGGGCGTTGTCTTGTTTATCCTCTGGGCGGTTCACATTGTTTGGAATCGCGCGTGGATCAAAGGCATGCTCAAGGGCAAATACAATGCGCTGCGAATTGTGCGAACAGTTATTAACGCTGGCGTTATCGTGTGCGTTTTGTTCTTGATAATCAGTGGCGTGATGCTCTCGAACCACGTATTTTCTTGGCTCGGTATCGAAAATGGAGCAAGTTTTGCCCGCAACGCCCACATGCTTGCGAGTCACTGGTATCTTGTTTTTGTCTCGCTTCATATCGGGTTGCACTTGTCGCTGTTTATTAGAGGTCGTGTTGCGACGGGTATAACATTCGCACTCGCCGCTTACGGAATTTACGCCTTTATTGCCCGCGGTCTCTGGAAATACCTTACGCTCCAGCAACCGTTCTTTTTCCTTGATCTGGAACGTGGCTACTTGCTATTCGCACTAGATTACATCGCCATCATGGCGATGTTCGCAAGCCTTGTGGCCGTTACGATGCGTCTATGTCGGCGTTGATATGCAGATCGTAGCCGGGGTAGGCTTCGCCGATTTCCTTGTAAAGAATGTCGAGACCTTCTTGCGGCTTGATTTCGAAATTCATGACCACGTCGAAACGGATTGCCTTTTCTTCGAAGTTTACGTAAAAGCCGTGGAGCTGCAAAGCCCATTCATGTGCTTTTACCAGTTTCAAGACGTTGCTGCGGATCTTGGCGGATTCATCGTTCTTGGTGTTGTAGGAATAGACGCCCACGCCCGTCAGAAGCACGCCGGTTTCCTTGTGCACACGTGCCTGCACCCTGCGGGTGAGTTCGTCGAGTTCCTCGACGGTCATGGTGTCGGGGAGTTCCAGATGCACGGAACCGAGGAACTTGTCCGGCCCGTAATTGTTGAGGATGACGTCGTATGCGCCGTGGACTTGCGGTTCTTCGGTGAGCAGCATCTTGATTTTCTTGACCAGGTCGCCGTCGGCGCGCTTGCCTAGAATGTCGTCTAGGGTTTCGATCAGCATGCCGATGCCCGACTTGATGATGAATCCCGAAATCACGAGGCCCACGTAGGCTTCAAGCGAAATTCCCGTAAGAACGAAGACGATGGCCGATGCCAGCACCGAAAGGGAGAGAATGGCGTCGAACAGCGCGTCTGCGCCCGATGCCACGAGAGCGCCCGAGTTCACGCGTTCGCCCTGGCGCTTCACGAATTTGCCAAGCACGAGCTTCACTACCACCGCCGAGGCGATAATCACCAGCGAAACCGTGGAGTAGTCCGCTGCTTCGGGGTGGATGATTTTCTTGACCGATTCCACTGCCGAGGTGCCGCCGGCGTAAAGCACGATTGCTGCGACCACCATCGCGCTCAGGTATTCGATTCGTCCGTAACCGAGCGGATGCTTTTTGTCGGGCAGCTTGTTCGAAAGCTTTGCGCCCACAATCGTAATGACCGAAGACAGTGCGTCGGAAAGGTTGTTTACCGCGTCAAGCGTCACGGCGATGGAATTTGTCGCAAATCCCACGAATGCCTTGAACGCCGACAGCACGATGTTTGCCGCGATGCCGATGATGCTTGTCCTGACAATGACCTTTTGACGGTTTTCTGCTTCGTTCATAATTTTAATCCTTTTTCTCGCGGAATGCCTTGGGCGACATTCCGGTCATGCGTTTGAAAAATTTACCAAAAAAACTGATGTCAGGAAAGTTCAGCTCGTCAGAAATTTCCTGAATGTCCTTTTCTGTGGATTGCAAAAGAACTTTCGCGTCCAGTGCGATATACTCGTCAATCCATTGCTTGGGCGTTTTGTCGCTCATTTCGTTGATGACGGTAGAAAGATATTTGGATGTCACGAAAAGTTCGTCGGCGTAATATTTGACGCTGTGTTCTTTGCGGTGGTGTTCTTCAACATTTCGCAGAAATGCGTTGAAGAGTGATTTCTTGCGGTTGCCTCCTTGATGCACAAGGCTCTTCCCGATTAAGAAATCGAAACACTCAAAGGCGATAGACAGAACAAGGTTCTTGATAATTTGATAGCGGTGCTGATTGCTTTTGGTTATTTCGATTTTTTCTTGTAGATGGTTGAAGGACTTCTTTAATTGCTCGAATTCCTCTTTTTCCTTTTGCTGGTAAGGAGACTGTTTCACCAGTTGGATGAGCTGTAAACTGTCCTTGACTTGAGAAGTCAAGTCATTCATCATGTCAATGGAACAGGCAATACATAAGGGTTTGAAGTCTTTGCTTATTTGAAGTAAGTGGATAATCTGTCCGGGAAAAGCTACGAATACTCCGCCTTTTCTTAGCTCGTACATAGCCATGTTGACTTCGAGCGAACAGGAGCCATTTTCTACCAGAATCAGAATGATCCCTTGCAGGTCAAAATAGCCTGATAGGTCCAATTCTTCGATACTCTCGAATACGCCGATTTTTCCGGGAACAATATTTATCTGCTTCAAGATTTCGAGCAGGGAAAGGTCGGCGGTCTTGATGTTGCCAGCTTTTTCGAGATGCTTGTTCATGTCTATAAAATAAATAAAAAAAGAAATTTGAAATTGGTAAAAATTTCCTCAATTATGGTAAAATTGACTTAAAATAATGAAGTTAGTGGTAAAAATTTCTGATTGTGACGAAATTTTGACCTTAAAATTTATTTGCGTAAGAGATAATTTTGGAGTATGAATACGAAACTATTTATATTGCCGATTTTGTCGTTGTTTTTCGCCGCTTGTGAAAACGAATCTGTTGCCACTCGCAATACGAATGTCGTGGATAAGGACTTGCGAACAGTCAAGGTTGAGACCGTTGTTGCTCAGAGTACGAATGCAGGGCTTACTCATCGTTATGCCGGTTCTATTGCAGAGACTGCGGCGACTGTCGTGAGTTTTTCTTCGCCTGGAACAGTGAAAACGGTAAATGTGACTGAAGGCAAGAAGGTAAACAAGGGTGCCTTGGTGGCGACGCTTGACGAAACTTCGGCAAGAAATGCGCTGGAAATTGCGTCGGCCCTAAAGAGCCAGGCGGAAGATGCTCGCGCCCGTATGGAAAAATTGTACCAGAATAAGACCATTTCTGAAATCCAGTGGATGGATGTCGAAAGCAAGTACAAGCAGGCAGTGGCCTCCGAAAAGCTTGCGCAAAAGGCGTTGGAAGATTGCAAACTTTATGCGCCTGCGACGGGAATTGTTTCGGGCAAGTCGCTAGAAGTGGGGCAGAATGTGCTCCCCGGCGTTCCGGTGTTCAAGATTGTCGATATTGCAAAGGTCAAGGCCCGCGCTTTTGTTCCCGAGAAAGAAATCGGCTCAATCCGCGTTGGCGACAAGGTGCAAATTCAAGTGGGGGCGCTGGGGAACAAGACTTTCAGCGGGAAAATATCGAATAAGGGAATCTCGGCTAATCCGCTTTCTCGTAACTACGAAATCGAGGCGGAAATTTCGAACAAGAGTGGAGAACTTTTGCCGGGAATGTTGGCGGAAATTACGCTCGAAAGGAGTGATTCCTTGTCGGGAGTAGTTCTCCCGACGGCGGCGGTGATGCTAGACGAAAGGAATCGAAAATTTGTGTGGGCGGTTTCTGGCGGTCGTGCGGATCGCCGCGATGTTGATGTTCGATTGAGTGTTGATGCTGCAGGAAATGATGTCTTGGTGCAGGGAATAGAACCTGGCGATACCGTTATCGTGGGCGGGATACAGAAGGTGGGCCGGGGTACATGCGTGGAGATTCAGGCAAAATGAAAAAGCGCTCCTTTGTAGAATCGGCCATGCGTTATCGCGCAATCATTTTCCTGATTTGCGCCATTCTCGTTGTATTCGGTGCGTATGGGCTAGAAAATATCCGCAAGAATGAGTTTCCAAGTTTCACGGTGCGTCAAGGCGTCGTGATTGCGGCTTATCCGGGTGCGAATGTGGATGAAGTTGAAAATCGCGTCACCAAACCGCTTGAAGATTTTGTTTTCACCTATGCCGAAGTGGACAAGAAAAAGACAACTTCTACGACTCGCGATGGGCTTGCGATTGTGCAGGTGACCCTTGATGACGATGTCAATGACAAGGATGCATTCTGGAGTAAGTTCAAGCACGGCATACAGACTTTTAAGAGTTATTTGCCTGCTGGAGTCGTTGCGGTTTTGGTCATGGACGATTTTGGCGATGCATCTGCGATTCTTTTGACACTTGAAAGCGAGAATAAGACCTACCGCGAAATGTCGGAATATCTTGACCGCTTGACGGACAAATTGCGTACGCTTGAAAGTGTCGGTCGCGTCAATCGTTTTGGCGAACTGAAGGAACAAATCTCGATTTACTTTGATAACGAAAAACTTTCGCAGTACGGCCTGGGCTATAAATCGACGATGATGATGCTTGCAGGGCAGGGGCTTATCAATGTTTCGGGCTCCCTCAAGGATGGTGAGTTTAATCGTCCGATTTATGTGAAAAGCGGGATTGAAAATGTCCGCGATATCCAGGAAACGATTGTGTTTAGCTCGCCCGATGGTGGTGTTGTGCGGCTTAAGGATGTGGCTAATGTGGTGCGAGAATATCCGAAACCTGATTCGTATATACAGCAGAACGGTCACAAGTGTGTGGTGCTGAGTATTGAGATGCGTTCCGGATACAACATTGTGAAAATGGGCGAGGAAATTGAATCGGTGTTGCGTGATTTTGAAAATGAATTGCCCGAAGAAGTCAAGATGAGCCGCGTGACGGACCAGACGGAAGTCGTTGCTGTGAGCATTCGCGATTTTCTCAAGGAATTACTGATTGCCATTATTTCGGTGGTAATTGTGGTGATGTTGCTGCAGCCTTTCCGCGTGGCCTTGGTAGCGGCGGGAACGATTCCCGTGAGCATCTTTATTGCGCTTGGAATTTTCTATGGGCTTGGTATTGAGCTGAATACGGTGACGCTGGCCGTATTGATCCTGACGCTCGGAATGATTGTCGATAATTCTATTGTGATTCTGGATGATTATCAGGAAAAAATTGCCGAAGGTGTGCCGCGTTGGCGTGCGGCTGCGAATAGCGCTTCGCATTTTTTCAAGTCCATCTTTTCGGCGACACTTGCCATCAGCATTACATTCTTCCCGTTTCTCGTCTTTATGAAGGGAATGTTCAATGATTTTTTGCAATCATTCCCATGGGCGATGACGATCGTTTTGATGGTGTCCCTTGGGGTGGCTGTTTTGGTGGTGCCTTACTTACAGTTTGCGTTCCTTAAGCCGCGTGAGCGCAAACAGCACAAGTTCAATTTTGAATCGATGTCGAATGCCTTTTACGAAAAAGTTCTTAAACTCTGTTTCAAGTTCCCGAAAACGATTATTTTGCTAGCTGTCGTCTGTGTTGTTGTCGGGGCGGTTGCTATTTTGGAGCGTCCGATTCGGTTGTTGCCGATTGCACAGCGAAACCAGTTCTCGGTCGAGATTTTCTTGCCTACGGGTACATCTATTGAACGGACTTCTGCGGTGGCCGACAGCATGGAGCGAATTCTCGAACGCGATACGAGAATTGTGTCCATTACAAGTTTCAAGGGGATGTCTTCGCCGCGTTTCCATTTGACATACGCTCCGCAATTCGGTGGAACGAACTTTGCCCAGTTTATCGTGAATACGAAGGACGTCAAGGCGACGGATGAGATTATTGAGGAATATGCCCAGAAGTATGCGGAACATTTTACCGATGCCTTTGTGTGCTTTAAGCAGTTGAGCTACAGCGATGCGATGTCGCCAATTGAGTATCGTTTGACGGGAGAATCTGAAGTAGAGATAAAGCGGGCTGCCGATAAAGTTGCGGATTACCTGCGTTCCGTTCCTGATTTCTACATGGTGCGCACGAGCCTCAAGGAACCCTTGAATGGTGTTGGAGTCAAACTGAATGAAAATGCTTCGAAATTGGGTGTAAACCAGATGGTTGCGCAGTCGCTCCTTTCTGCGCGATATAGCGGTGGCCTTCCTGTAGCGAGCCTATGGGAGGGCGACCGCAATATTCCTGTGGTGTTGAAAGGCGTAAATGCTGATAGTGCTGATATTGCAACGCTAGCCAATGAAAAAATGACGACATTTGGTGGGCTTGGAAATGTTCCGTTGCGACAGATTGCAGACTTGGAACCTGCTTTCCATGATGGCGAACGGACGCACCGTAACGGATTTCAGGTGGTAACCGTCTCGGCGGAGCTTGCTTATGGTAAAAGTGCAAATAACGCGGCAAGGGATTATTTGCAGAAAGTTCGTGAAATTGCCAAGACTGAAAATGTTGATGTTGAAATTGGTGGAGAGGGTGAAGTTGTGGATGTGCAGATGCCACGTATTATCACTTCACTGATTGCTGCGGTAATCATCATTTTCTTCATTCTGTTGTGGCATTTCAAGAAAGTTTCAACGGCTGTTTTGCTTGTCGGTTCGCTTTCGCTTTGTGCGTTCGGAACGGGCGTTTCTATGGTTATTGTGGGTCTTGATTTTAGCGTGACGTGTGTTTTGGGCATCGTGAGCTTGCTTGGAATTATGGTACGTAACGGCATCATTATGATAGACTATGCCGAAGAACTAAAACGTGAAGAACATTGCGATGCACAAACGGCAATCTTTAACTCGGCACTTAGACGAATGCGTCCGATTTTCCTGACTTCGGCGGCGGCCTCGGTGGGCGTGATTCCGATGATTATGGGAGGGAGTTCTTTGTGGATGCCGATGGGTGTGGTGATTTGTTTCGGAACGCTTATTACCATGTGCTTGATTTTGACCGTGCTGCCCGTGCTCTATTGGAAGGTGAGTGGCGTACGCTTTAGGATGAGGAAGTCTGTATGAAGCCGATTTGTTTAGGACTTGTTTTATTATGTGCGCTGCCATTGTTCGCGGCGGATGTTTATACGCTTGAAGATTGCTTGCGTATTGCTCGCGAAAACAATGCGACTTTGAAAAGTGCGAAAGTGAATCGCCAGATGGCTGAAGAAACCGAAGGGAGTGCGTTTCCGGCATATTTCCCGAAAGTATTCGCCGGAGGTTTTGCGTTTTATGCAAACGATAATTTGGTGAAAAAGGAAATTGATGTATCTGCCGAAGTAGAAGGTGTTGGTCAACAGTTTGCACCGACCATGGTGCAGATGGGGCTAGATCCTACGATGCTTGCGGGGATTCCGACCACGTACAGCATGGGAATGCTCGATAAGGGGATTGTCGGGCATCTGACTTTGATTCAGCCTATCTTTGCAGGTGGACAGATTTACAACGGAAATCAACTTGCTAAAATTGGGACGCGTGCAGCTAAGCTCCAAGAAACTCTTGCCGAAACGGAAATCCGCAAGAATACGGAGACATACTATTGGCTCATCGTTTCGCTCAAGGAAAAGATGAAGACCCTTGCTGAAGCTGAAAAACAGGTGGATGCGATTTATAACGACGTGAAAACGGCTGTAGAAGCAGGTGTTGCCGTGAAAAATGATTTGCTCCGCGTGGAACTCGAAAAGAAAAAGCTGCAAAGCAATCGTCTGAAACTTGAAAACGGCATTTCTGTTGCGAAACTGATGCTTGCACGGCAAATGAACCGAGACAATGCGGATTTTGACTTGGCAGAAACGGATCTCGAAAAGATTGAACCGCCGGAATCTTATGCAATCTCTGCTGACGATGCAGTTGAGCGCCGTGCCGAAAGTAAACTGCTTGCCATTAGCCGCGAAGCCGCCGAAAAGGAACGCTCGATGGAGCGCGGCAAGGTTCTCCCGACGGTTGCCGTGGGCGCAAGCCTTTTGTATCAGAACTTGCTCGATGATGACGCCGTGAACGGGGTGTTGTTTGCTTCGCTTACCGTACCGATTTCGGACTGGTGGGGCAACAGCTATTCTACCGCAAAATTTGACTTGAAGGCTCAAAAGGCGGCCATCGACGAAGCCGAAAACAAGAACCTGATCAAGGTAGATATTGACGCCAAGTGGAATACGCTGAATGAGTCGTTCCGGCAGATAGAAATCAGCCGCGATGCCGTCGCTCAGGCCGAAGAGAACCTGCGCATGCAGCGCGAATACTACAACGCTGGTACGGCAACGCTCGGCAATATGCTTGAGGCGGAAACATTGCGCCAGCAGGCCAGCGATTCCTATACAGAAGCCGTTACCGGCTATTACACGGCTGTCTGCGCCTACCTGGTAGCGACAGGAAGGTAAATTGCGCAATAGATAGCGAGAGCTTTATTCTACTTTCTTTAACACCCTACACGGGTTCCCGACGGCAACGACGCCTGCGGGGATATCGCGGGTCACGACGCTGCCCGCCCCGATGACGCTCCCTTCGCCAATGGTAACGCCTGCGCAAATGGTGACGTTCCCTGCAATCCAGCAGTTGTCCCCGATGGTAATGGGCTTCGCGTATTCGTTGTTCGCTAGCGTTCCGTCGGGTTTCTTGAACATGTTGCGTTCCTGCCAGCGCAGCGGATGCAGGGGAGTGTAGATGGCGACATTCGGGCCGAAAAAGACGTTCTTGCCGATGGTGACCGGTGCGCAGTCCAGGACGGTGAAGTTGAAGTTCGCGAAGGTGTTTTCGCCGATTTGCGTATTCACGCCGTAGTCGAAGAAAATCGGGCCTTGCAGGTATACGCCCGGCTCGCGTTTCACGAATAGCTTGTCCAAGATGCTCTCGCGCTCGTCGTCCGTCTCGTCGAGGTTGTTGTACTGGCGGCTCAGGGAATGCGCAGTTTGGCGTAGCCTCACGAGTTCAGCGTTGGAGGGGTCGTAAAGCTCGCCTGCGAGCATCTTTTCTTTTTCGGTCATATCGTAAGTATAGAAAAAACTATCGGTTATTCGCCCAGCAGGTGAAAATTCAGGTACAGGGTGTAGGCGTGGATTTTGCGGGACATCGGCTCGGCAATGTCAGAAGAATAGGCGGCCATCTTCACATAGGTGTCTAAACGGTAGCCGATATCCATCCAGCTCAACAATTTATATTCGAGGGCGGTCTTGTTGAGCAGCAAGAAGTCCCAACCGGTCACGCCGTAATCGGGCGTGGTGCCTTCGATCGTTTTCATGGCGTCGATGGTTGTCTTGCTGAAGAATTTCCATTTGTTCTTGTAGAGCGTTTCCAGTGTGAGACTGTATTTTACGCCGGAATTGTACTGGTAACTGTCTTTGTCCGGATGATAGTCGGGGTTGAATTCCTGGATGATGTCGTCGTAGCCCATGTCTGCGGAACCGAGCATAATCCAGTAGAGTTGGTTGATGACGCGGAAGCGCGTGCGCGGGGTGAGCCAGAGTGCAATGTCCATTGCTCCGCCCAAGGACAGGGTGCTGACGGTTGCGAGGTCTCCGTAAAAGGTGTCGTAGTCTAGGTTGATGGAAAAGTCCAGCCAGTGTCCGCGCGCGTGAACGCCCCGGTTGATGAGTTTCCCCATGACATCCAGTTGCAGTACTGCTCCTTCGAAGCCTCCTTCACTCATGAATTCGGCTTGGAAATAATCAAAGGGACGCTTTACTTTGGTGTATGGCTTTCCGTATTCCAAAGAAACGGCAAGGAATCCATGGCGGTCGTTCCATTCTGCGTCGACTTCCTCGGAATTTTCGCCACCCATGCGGTAGACAGAACCGAATCGTGAACCCATGCCTGCTGCGATGGCAAGTTCGATGGGAACCCAGCCCGTGTAAAAGTCTCTGTTGCCGAAAGCCTTTCGCTGAACATAACCGGCGGGCTCAAGTACGAATGCGGCTAGTTGTCTATACCAGGGAGCACCCGGTTTATTGTAGACAGCACGCGAAAGCCTGTAAAGGGCTTCGCCGAACATGGAACCCGCAATTGATGTAGAAATAAGGTCGTTCGGAGCGGGATATTCCGTTTCGCAGAACATTTCCCAGGTGGAGCTGCCGAGAGCGGCGAACAGCAGGCTGCTGTAGAATCCGTAGCCGCCACCTCTTGCGGCTGCATAATACATGGAACCTTGGTAGGGGTGACCGTAAAAGTTGATAGCCCAGTGATTGTGGTCCCATTTCCAACCTTCGCGGAAGTTCCTTTTCCAATAGCTAGGCCCTGTGTGTGCGTAGTTCTTGTCAAGGACGTAATAATCCCATGCCCAAACGAATGCATTTTGGCCAAGGACCTCTGCGGATACGATGAATGGGCTTACATGGGTGCCGTAAAGGCTGTCCTTCGGCACGACAAGTGTGTCTTTTTCGCGTTCCATAATGACGGAGTCGCCCAATATGGCGGTGCGCAGAACCTTGGCCTCTTCGATACTAAAGACGGCATTTTCGTCCGTTAGTTTTTCGCGAATGCTGTCGGGAATTGCCGCGATTTTTATCGAGTCAATCTGCTGTGCGGATAGGGCTCCGCATAGAATTAGAACCGCTCCAACGAATTTTGAAAGGTGTCTAAAAAGCACGTGTTCCTTTTAGGGACAATGTCTCTTAGCGGATGAAGTTCGTGAATACCTTCTTTTCGGCGACAGGCTGCGGGACGCCCGCCTGCTTGCCGGCCTCGATGCTCTTGAGGAGCCAGGCCATGTTGCGGCCGAGTTCGCGCATAATCTGCATGCCTTCTTCGTCCTTGAGCACGTCTTCGGGACTGGAACCGTGGACCATGTTCCAGTAGCGCGAAGTTACGAGGGGCTGCTGTGCGAATGCGGGGTACTTGTTCAGCGCGTCGAGAGTGGCGCTGGTGCCTGCGCGGCGTGCCGATGCGACCGTAGCGGCGGGCTTGAAAAGCAGTTCCGCTTCGGCGAGGCCGTAGAGCCTGTCGAGAAACATCAGCATTTCGCCGCTGGGGGAGGCGTAGTAGACCGGCGAACCGTAGACCACCGCGTCGGCGGACTTCAAGATTTCTTTGGCTTCGTGGACGACGGCGTCTGTTTCGCCCTTGAGTACGCGGCCCCCTACGAAGAAAATTTCGGTTTCAATGTCCGCGGCGTTGAGTTCGCCCGCGACAATGTTCAGGGCGGTGTAGGTGCAGCCCTTTTCGCGACGGCTGCCGTTAAACAAGACAACTTTCATGATAAACTCCGGTGTGCTAGATTCTTAATGCCAACAAATATGCATTAAATGCACTCAAATTGCAAGTGTATGCAGTTGAAGACAATCCTCTTTCTCCATAACCCATAATTATTTTTTGTTATTGCAAAAACCGGCCCAAATAGACCGGTTTGTTTTATGCACATTCAAGTTTTTTGGACGAAAAAGGGACAATCGGTAAAATTAAAGAAGACCGTGCTCCTTGAGAATCTTTTCGTACCTATCGGCACGAGATTTTTCCTCGTCGGCACGAGTTTTTTCCTCGTCGGCGCGTCGTTCTGCCGCCTTGGCGCGCTCGCGCTCTTCATATACAGCGTCATCTATTTCCTGTTGCCAAGTCATAAAGCGTTTCCTTGTTTCGTTGTCCGACAGATACCATTGTCGCTGGCGTTCAATGTCCTTTGTCTCTTGTGAGTTCGCCTTGTTGGTTGCGAAATACTCAAGATACTCCTTGACCGATTTCTCGGCGACATCCTTGTACTTATTGAATATATAAAAATTTTTGAAGCACAGGTCACCCAATTCATGTTCAGAATGACCTTTTTCCAGATTCATGAACTTGTAAACTGCTCGCCCTTGCTTGAAAATGTCGTCTGGGCAAATGAATATGACGTACTGTTCCTTGAGGTTGCGATATGATTCGCCTTTGTTCAGAGCTTCGGAGTCACTGAGTGCCTGATAGTAACGGGCCCGTTTTGGCAGTTCGTGGGTGTCTTCTATCTGCATCTCAATATCAAATGTGCGAAGGATTTCACCCTTGGGTCCTTGTTCCTTTACAAATACGTCGTAACGGACGCCCTTGTTAAAGGGGCTGTTTTCGGTACTTTTCTCGGGCTCCGGTTCCTTCAAATCAAAAATTTTTATACCAAGAAGAGCCTCCAAGAAGGGCTTTGCAATATGCTTGTGGCTGAACACCAACGCGAACATGAAGCGGTTTGTGATGGTCAACTGTTCAAACGGAATATGGTTTGCTTCCATTTTACTCCTTTGGCTGGGAGATTTAATCCGAGCCGTTTTGGGTTAAATAAAAAAAGAGCCGTTCCTATGTCGATAAATAAATAACGATATAGAAAACGGCTCTTTTGTGAGCTTGTCGACTTTACGTCGGCTTATCCACAATATAGCAAATTAATTTGAAAAAGATTGTTTGAAATTGGTGAAAAAAGCCAGGCGTTGCGGGCTGGCGTCTGAAGCCCGCTAGAAAGGGTAGCGGAAGACCCGGCTAGGGTGGGTGTAAAAAGGAGAAGCCCGCTCGTGAACTGACCCCAAAAAGTTGGACAGTTTAAAGTTAGGATAAAACAGCGTTATGAGTCCGGTATTGTACCGGGCTCATTCCTTTTA
>JBGUWV010000071.1:0-69374 GCA_045221475.1 Fibrobacter sp. | reverse complement strand
CAATCCTCCGCGTCCGTTCCTCGCCATCCTCGGCGGTGCAAAGGTCGCTGACAAGATCCAGCTCATCAACAACCTCCTCGACAAGGCTGACAAGATCATCATCGGCGGTGGCATGGCTTTCACCTTCAAGAAGGTCCTCAACAACATCGAAATCGGTTCTTCTCTGTTTGACGAAGAAGGCGCCAAGCTCGTTCCGGATCTGATGGCCAAGGCTAAGGCTGCTGGCAAGGAAATCATCCTCCCGGTTGACTACATCGCTGCTGACAAGTTCGCTGCCGACGCTGCTACCAAGGCTGTCTCTGACGCCGAAGGCATTCCGGCTGGCTGGATGGGCCTCGATGTGGGTGCTGAATCCACCAAGCTCTTCGTGAACGCTATCAAGTCCGCTAAGACCATCGTTTGGAACGGTCCTGCAGGCGTGTTCGAATTCGAAGCCTTCGAAAAGGCTACCAAGGCTATGGCTGACGCTATCGTTGAAGCTACCGCTGCTGGCGCAATCACCGTGATCGGTGGTGGCGATACCGCTACGGCTGCCAAGAAGTACGGTGCCGACAAGAAGGTGACCCACACTTCTACGGGTGGTGGCGCTTCCCTCGAACTTCTTGAGGGTAAAGTCCTCCCCGGTGTTGCTGTGCTCACCGATAAGTAATTCAAATTAATATTTTGAATTTAAAAGCTCCGCAACATTGTTTGCGGAGTTTTTTCTTTTTGCAACCTTCTGATTGCACGCTTTGATTTTTAGTTTTGTATATTGCGGTTTAGAAGTCTTTAACAAGGAATCATGTTATGTCGATTGCGGAAATTTCAAAAAAATTCCATGCGGACAAACGCGGCAACTGCGCCATGGCTGTAGCGTACGGTTACGCTCGGGCAACAGGCAAGTCCGAAGTCGAAGCCACAGCCTCTGCCGAGATGTTCCGTAATTTCGGTGGCGGCAAGGCCCCGAACGGTTCCTGCGGCGCGCTCTATGCGGCTAAAATGATGCAACCTGACCACGCCGACGCTATCGAGGACTTCTTCAAACGCGGCGCACAGAACTTTACCAAGTGCAGCGAAATCCGCCCGAACAAGGTTATCCCCTGCAACCGCTGCGTGGAACTCGCCGGCGAAGCACTTGATTTTTTAGAATCTAAGTAAATTCAAAAAGATTCTAAAAAGACTCCGCCTACCAGCGGAGTCTTTTTTCATTTTCAGAAAAAATCGCGATTCTTGCGAACTTTTATAGGCATTCGCCTTACTTGACAGCGATTTTCGCCGTACGCATTTGGCTATTGCTGCCTACGCGCACAAGGTAATTACCCCTGTTCAGATGAGCGAGGTTAAAGCTCCTGGAACCCATAACAGGTTCTACAAGAGACTCAACAAGATGCCCCGTCAAGTCGAACACTTGCACACGTACCATCGAAGAGGTCGGCATCGCGATTGTCAGCATGTTATTCGCATAACCAAACTTCACTCCATTCATTGCTGCAGACACAATCTTCGTGGTCTCTTCACTTGAAGAGGAATTGTCTTCACTGCTAGAGCTTGAAGACGACTCAACGCTGGAGCTAGACTGTTCAACAGAGCTGCTGGAATTCGCAGAACTTGAAGAGGCAACCACAGAGCTCGAAGATGCTGCTACGCTAGATGACGAAGCAACAGAAGAACTGCTCAATTCACGCACAACGTTAATCTTACCGGTCACTGTCGAAACATCACCATGAAGATCCGTCACAGCAAATGAATAAACGTATTCATAGGCAGCCGATCCAGACGACACCGTACCAGAAATCTTAATCAAATTGTTTTCTTGGTCCTGTACCACTTCCAAATCAGCCGGGAAACCGCTACCTTTCGCAGAAAGCATGTTGTCGTATTTATAAACAATCGGGGTAATCGCATCGCCAGCAAAAACCGTTTGGTTATCACTACCTTCGACAAGTTCAAACTTCATTTCCAAAGGAGTTACATTAATCGTAGCCTCGGCAGAAGCATTATTATCAGCACCTATTACAGAGAGCTTGACCGTATAAGGACCCTTAGCACCTTTATTAATTTCACCAATAACAAAAATTGACTTAGTCGCATTATCCGGCACAATCGTATAGCTGCCCGGGAAACCGGTAAGTTCTCCAATATCTACGGCATTTTCGAACTTGAACACAATCGGTTCGATTGAATCGCCGGCGGTCACAGTCTGCGTCTTGTTTTCGATAACAGATAGAGTAATTTCTACAGACTTATGAGTCACTTCAACGATTGCAAAAGCGGTATCATTGTTCACCTCGCCTTTTGCAATAACCTTTATCGTGTAAGAATCATCCTTCGTTTTTTCATCAACGATTCCACTTACAGTCACAACACTGTCCTTTACTTCGAAATTAAGTGTGCCAGGTAAAGTTTGATCAAATTTGAAATTTTCCAAGTTTTCGGTGACTTCCACATTCGTAAACTTAAGCACAATAGGTTTAATTGCATTGCCTGCCGTGACCTTCTGTTTTTCATTTTCAATAACTTTTATACTTGTAACATTCGCAAGACCTTCCACGGTGATCGTTCCAGACAATGAATGTTCTTTTGAATTATAGTCTTTAACGGTTACCGTATATTCATAATCACCAGACTCAACAGATTCCTTCACATTGCCAGCAACTATTATATACTGCTCTTTTTCATCAATTTCACTTATAAGTCCGGACGGAAGTCCACTCACTTTATATTCTTCAATGGCGTTATAATCGAAAATGATCGGTGTTATAGAATGACCAGCCTTGACAGTCTGGTTCATTCTACCAAAAGAACTATTCCAATCAAACAGAAACTCTTTTTCTTTTATATTAAATGTAATTTCTGTCTTAGCGTACTTGCCTTCATCGTCCTGGACTAAGATATAAGCTTTTATCGTTTGCTCGGCAAGATTTTTGTCTAGCTTCCCGGAAATTTCACAAACAGGACCATCCCATGTTTCAATCAAGCCAAGGGCAGAAATGTTGCCGGATTTATGCTTATCCGCACCTTCTTCTATATTGGTATATAAAATTCTAATTGTTTTAATCGAATCACCAGCATCCACAGTCTGGGTAAGGTGACCCGACACAACTTGTTGCGTAATTTTTTCCGAAGCCACATATGTTTCTTCAGCTGCGGCTGTTGCAAAGAACAAGGCAAAAACCAACGCTATCAGCTTTTTCATAAAGCCCTCCTTATTTTCAGGCGTAAATATAAAAATATTGTGCGACGCTGTATGACGAAGTTTATAGGCGGATTTTATGATTTATGTGAGCCTCTACTACATTGACGACGTAGTCGCCTAATTTTTCGCAGTCGTTAATCAAATCCATGTAATGGACACCCATCTGGTAGCTGTAGCGTTGAGCATTCAAATCGCTCACGTTCAGTTCCTTGAGCATTTTGCGGAAATCGTTGATTTCAAATTCATGCCTCATGACTAATTTCGGGTCTGCCTGAGGATTATTCTCAACCACATTTTGCATTTCCACGAGCATCTGGTCGCAGAATTTCATCATAGAATCAATGCGATTATATTGCTCTTCGGTATAATCTTCACCACACCTGAATTTACGCCTAAGGACACGAGCCATATTGTAGCAGGCGTCACCGATACTTTCGATTTCCGAGATTTCCTTGAGCATGCACTGGAGCGCCGTTTTACTTTCGGGACTCAAGCGACCTTCACCGACTTTATTCAAGTAGTTTCCGATTTCAATTTCAAACTTGTCGCTGATGCCTTCGTACTTTTCAATGCGAGCAAACAGCTTTTCAAATTCGCCTTCGTCCTTAAGCCTGAGCAATTCCGGAACAAAGCGAAACATTTTCAAGGTACGTTCCACAAACAAGGAAATTTCTTTGCTAGCTTCGAAAAGAGAAAGTTCTGCGGTACTCATAAGGCCACCGCTAATGAACTTAATGCCAAATTCTTCGCCGTCTTCCTTGTCCTTGATAATCTTGCAAATGAGCTTTTCCATGGGCTTGATGAACCAAATGAGAAGCAGCACGTTGCAAAGGTTGAATGCCGTATGGAATCCAGAAAGAGCGTAAGTCACGCGGACGCTCGCCTGGGCAATTTCTTCTTGCGTTTGCGGGACAAAATTCGGATCAAAGCCCACCACATGGCAAACCATGTTCACAAACGGATTGAAGATGATAAGCACCCACACCACGCCGAACACGTTAAAGAGCATGTGAGCAAGAGCCGCACGCCGCGCCTGCGTACTAGCAGAAAGGGCTGCCAAATTAGAAGTCACCGTAGTACCGATATTTTCACCCATCACAAGGGCGATGCCCTGGTAAATCGGGAGCACGCCACTAGAGCAAAGAATCAAGGTAATCGCCATAATCGCAGCAGAAGACTGCACACACATCGTGAGGATACCGCCCAGCAAAAGGAACAGGAGCGTACTGAAAATGCCCCAGCCACCCGTTGCGGCAAAGAAGTTGATAATCGCCTCGTTGTGCGACAGGTCCATCGCCACCGCATTTTCACGCAACGTAGTCAAACCGAGGAACATGAACGCAAAACCAAAAACAAATTCGCCAAAGCTACGCACGCCATTCTTGCGCACATACGAAAGTGCGATACCGAGCCCGAAGAACGGCCACACGAAACTGCTCATGTTGAATTGGAAGCCGAATATGGACATCACCCATGCCGTAGCGGTGGTACCAATGTTCGCACCCATAATAACAGGAATTGCCTGCACAAGCGTGAGAAGCCCCGCATTCACGAAGCTCACCGTCATCACGGTAGTCGCTGTCGAAGATTGCACCGCAGCGGTCACGAATGTACCCGTCAAGAGCCCGCCCAAGCGGTGCTTGGTCATGGTGCCAAGAACTGCGCGGAGGTGTCCGCCAGTGAGTTTCTGCAAGCCTTCACTCATCGTCTTCATGCCGAACATGAGGAGCGCAAGGCAACCGATCATTTTTAGAATAGCTAGAATCATACTTTAAATCCAATCCTAATTTCTGTGCCGAACCCAACCGTTGAATTCAGGCGAATCGTTGCGTGGAGAACTTCCGCAATATGCTTTACGATAGCAAGCCCAAGCCCCGTGCCGCCCGTTTCCTTGGAACGACTCTTGTCGACGCGATAGAAACGTTCAAAGATGCGTGCTTGGCATTCTTCGGGAATTCCGATGCCGGTATCTTTTACCACAATGGCGCTCGGTTCTACAATCACGGCAACTTTGCCACCCTGCTCCGTATAGCGTATGGCGTTATCCACTAGATTAAAGACCATCTCATAAAGCAGTTTCGAGCTTCCCTGGATTTCCGCAGCCTTATCGCCATCTAGCGAAAGCTGCACCGACTTTTTGCTTGCACTGAGGCCAAGGTCTTCGACACAACTGTGCGCCACTTTCCAGAGGTTCACCTTTTCGTTCAAGTCAAACGGTTCGCCCTGCTGGCCATCCAGCTTAGAGAGCGTAATGATGTCGTTCGCGATGGATTGCAGGCGAAGAGCTTCCTTGTGAATCTTGCCCGCGAACACCTTGACATCTTCAGGCTTTGCCATGCCGTTCTCGATTAGTTCCGCGTAGCCCGAAATCGAGGTCAGCGGAGTCTTGAGTTCATGCGAAGCATTTGCCGTAAACTCATCCTTCAGGTGCGTGATTTTCTGCTTTTCATTCGAGAGCTGCTCAATGGTCAATTGCAGCTCAAGGTCCTGCTTGCGTATGGTATTGACAAGCGGTGCAATTTCCTTATAGACATTTTCGATATTCATCCACTCAGGAGTACCCAGCTGGTCCACCAGTTTTTTCAGCGGACTGATAAAGGCACGGCTGAGGCCGATGGCGATAAGGATCGCCGCCACCACAATTGCCGCGAGCAATGCAATAAGATAAGGAATGGTCTTGGAAAACACTTGCTGCAGGTTCGCCTGACGCATACCAAGGCGCAAAACATTCCCGTCTTTTAGACGCTTGGCAAAGTAGAACACCTGCGCCTGCAAGGTCGAAGAATAGCGGAGGTCTTCACCGACCCCTTTTGCAAAAGCATCGATTACTTCTTCACGGTCGTTGTGGTTTTCCATCTTGACCGCTTCAGCATCGCTATCGTAGAGGATTCCGCCCTTTGAATCAATCAGCGTGATACGAAGGTCCTTGCTTGCAAACTTGGCAAGTTTCTGAGGTTCGTCGCCAAGGGTTTCGTTGATATAGGCCGTTTCAATCAGCCGCAAGTTTTCGCGCATTTGGCTCTTGAGCTGATCCGCCATTTCTCCTTCGAACACCTGCATGGTAAAGTAGACGGCGAACAGGGCCGCGAGAACCCCCATGTAAATCAGGCTGTATCGAATGCGATCTTTCATTGCGCCTTGTAGCCTACGTTACGGATGGTTTGAATGATTGCACCTTGTTCACCCAGTTTTTGCCGGAGCGTCTTGATGTGCATATCGACTGTACGCGTGTCCATCTTGAAATCGATGCCCCAGATTTTTTCTAGAATCTGCTGTCTTGTGTAAACAAGCCCCGGATGCGACAAGAGAAGTTTTAAAAGTTCGTATTCCTTGTAGGTCAGCTCCACATTTTCACCGCCGGCCGTAACAGTGCGTTTCGCTTCGTCGATAAAAACGCCCCCAAGCGACAATAGTTGCTGTTCTTCGGGTTCGGCATTCAATGTTCCCGAACGGCGAAGCAGCGCCTTGACGCGAGAAATGAATTCTAGAATGCCGAAGGGTTTTGCAATATAGTCGTCGGCACCGGAATCGAGCCCCTTAACCTTATCCAGTTCGGAACTTTTGGCCGTGAGCATAATGACGGGGACATTCTTGGTCGATTCCTGCGCACGAAGGCGCCTTAAAATGCTGAGGCCGTCTTCACCAGGCAACATGATGTCGAGAATAAATAAGTCCGGCACGCAAGCCTTAACAGCCTCGTCTAAGCCTTTTCCGCAATCGAAAGCGTTCACATCAAAACCGCTGGTCTTAAGCGCATAGGCTTCCATCTCGCGGATCTCGGAATCGTCTTCAACAATGTAAATCTTATTCATAGTTTGCGGATTTCCCCAATATCAAGATAAAAAGTATACAGGATTTATTCAATACCTAAAACAAGGGCTTCGCAAATGTTTTATTTACACTTTACACAAACTTTACAAAAGCCGCATGGTTCCTTCCCCATCCGTGGCCGACGCTTAATTTTTCAAAAACATACTATCGAAATTCGCCTAGAAACGAGCCAGACCAGGAATGTGAACCGAAGCCGTACAAAGCGTACGGCGAGAAAGTTCACATGACGCCGTATGGCGACGTTTATAGGTGAATTTTAAGTAGAGAACTTCTTGTTGGCATGAGCTTCGACGACATTTACAACGTAGTCGCCGAGTTTTTCGCAGTCGTTTACCACATCCATGTAGTGCACGCCCATCTGGTAGCTGTACTTCTGGTTTTCGATATCGGCCACGTTCTTGCCTTTGAGGAGCTTGCGGTAGTCATTGATTTCGTTTTCGAGGTTCAAGGTGCGGTTCGCATCCACCTGCGGAACGTCGTCGATCACGGCAATCATGTGTTCCAGAGCCTTGTCGCAGAGGCCCATGATATGCTTGATATGGTCGTACTGTTCAGCGGTAAAGTCTTCCTTGCTGCGGAACTTGCGGTTGATGGCGCGGGCCATATTGTAGCAGGAGTCGCCAATGCTTTCGATTTCAGAAATTTCACGGAGCATCGCCTGAATCGTCGTTTTACTTTCGGGGCTCAAGCGGCCTTCCGAGACCTGGTTCAGGTACTTGGCGATTTCAATTTCCATGTTGTCGCTAATGCCTTCGTACTTTTCGATGCGGGCGAACAGCTTGACGAAATCGTTTTCTTCCTTCATTTCAAGCAGGTTCGGCACAAAGTTAAACATCTTGCGAGTGCGGGTCGCAAACAAGACGATTTCCTTGTGAGCTTCGAGGAGAGAAAGTTCCGGAGTGCCCATGAGCCCAGAGCTGATAAAGTGCAGGCGGGAATCTTCTTCTTCGTCGGAGTTCTTGGGCTTGATAATGCGGCACACGAATTTTTCAATGAACTTGATGAACCAAATCTGGATGAACGTGTTCGAAACGTTGAACGCAGAGTGGAAGGTTGCAAGCACCACAGAAATCTTAGCGAGATTCTTTTCGTAGCCCGGTTCGCCAAGGTGAATGCTCTGGTCAAAGCCGACCACATTGCAAACGGCAGCAAGGAACCACTTGAGCACAATCACCACCCAGATAACACCTATCACGTTGATGGTAAAGTGAGCAAGGGCGGCGCGGCGGGCCTGCGTATTGGCGGAAAGCGCCACGATGTTTGCCGTAATGGTGGTACCGATGTTTTCACCGAGCACCAGCATAATGCCCTGGTCAATGTGAAGCACGCCGGTAGAGCAGAGAATCATCGTGATTGCCATGATAGCGGCAGAGGACTGCACGCAAAGCGTGAGCACCGTACCCATCACAAGGAAGAACAGGGAGTTGAAGAAGTTCGGGTCGCTGAAGTGAGCGAAGAAGGAACTGATCGATGCGCTTGCACCCGGATCCTGCACCACGGTAAAGCCGGTTTCTTTAAGGGTCGTAAGACCGAGGAACAGGAAGCCGACACCGAACAGGAATTCACCCACCACGCGCTTCTTGTTCATGTACACCAGGATGATGCCAATGAAGAACGCAGGGTAAACGAAGTTCGCGATGTTAAACGAGAACCCGAGGCTCATGATCCATGCAGTGACCGTCGTACCGATGTGGGCACCGAGGATAATGGAGATTGCCTGCATCAGCGTCAAAAGACCCGCATTAACAAAAGAGACCGTCATCAACGTGGTGGCGGTCGAACTTTGTACAGAGGCTGTGACGAACATGCCGGTAAGCATACCCGTGAAACGGTTTGTGGTCATGGTACCGAGCACGTGACGGAGCTGCGGACCAGCCATTTTTTGGAGAGCTTCGCTCATGGACTTCATACCGAACATGAGCAGGGCTAAGCAGCCCAACATTTTAAACGCCATCCAAGCCATATAATAGGACCTTCCTATAGGAGCGCCACTACCGGATCATCGTCGCTGCCTTTCAGCTAGTTCGGGCTCATGGCGGTGAATTGTGATTGTAAAGACTGCGTAAAAATATAGTAAAGTGCCTGCGTTCCCCCATTTCATGTGGGGTTATAAAAAAGGAAAATATTTATTACAAGCAAAGCCCCCATCATTTGACGGGGGCTTTAGTCTCAAAAACTAGCGGACATTTACAATTCTTGTCTGCTTTCCGCTACGGACAATGTAGCGGCCAGCCCTCGGAACCGAGAGGTTCACCGCCGTGCCATGGGAACGGGCCGTCGCCACCAGGCGACCTCTCATATCGAGCAACATCACCGGACGATTTTCGACAAGACCCGTCACAGAAATATTCCGTGCAGAGACCTCCACCTGCATCGAAGGCACAACAGGCTTAACCAGCACGGGCGTCGTTCCGCCTTCGTCACCCAGACCCGTAGAATCATCACCCGCAAGCACCACATCTTCAAGGAAACTCAAGACATAGGGCTTATCCGAATCTCCATAGAAATCCTTGACCACAGGCTCAGTACAAGTCGAAGTCGTATCATGTTTCAACTTGGGGAGGCATTCGCCAAAGATCCACTCCGATTCTTTAAGGTATTCATGATCGGCAACAGTCTCTTCAAAAGTCTTAGCGAAAACATTTCTGTAGTAACTCGACGTATCCGAAGTAGGACGTTTCTTATACGCATCGACATCCAGCAAAGCATCATAGTAGAATCCGTCAACCGTATGCTGCGACGAAAGTTCATACGCAAGGGCACCGACACTTCCACCCGACAAGGTATCCGGATAATTGTAGGTATATGCAATCGTCACGAAGTCCGCTATCGCAGCAATACCGCCAGTGTAACCCTTCTTGCCCTCATTCCTGATAGCACCCCTATTGTAGTCATTCTGGAGCGTTGCCGCCGTCACATAGCCCGCAATGCCACCCACAAGGGCACTATCTTTCGAAGAGCGAACCTTCACGGGACCATAGTTGAACGACTGTACAAAACCGCTAATGCGAATCGGTTGCTTGTCGTACATAGTGGTCACTCCTTTCATACAACCTGTAATTCCACCTGCATAAACCTTGTTTCCTGAAAGGGCATGGACACGGCCCCAGTTACCCAAGTCCGTCACAACCATCGAAGAATCAATATATCCCGCAATACCGCCCACCATCAACATCCCCGATGCTGCAGAACCTTCCACCAATCCCGAATTCAAATCGGCGCTCAAGGTCGTCCAACGGACACGGCCTGCAACACCGCCAGCATAAACGGAATCGTTACCTGATGCAAGAACCATTCCCTGGTTCGAACTCTTGCTGATGATACCCGTCGATCCATCATAAGTCATGTCCATATACCCGACAAGCCCACCGACAATCTTGCCGGACACTCTACCGGAATTGAAACATTCGCTCACTACACCACCCGTGGCTTCACCGACAATTCCTCCAGCAAGGGAATCCGAATAAACCGCCGTATTTTCATTCTTAGACTTAATGGCATACCGCAGTCCATCCCAACGGTTATAGGCGACAAGACCACCGGCCGCATCGCCACCGCGCACCACACTGTTGCGGATAGTCACATTATACACGCAACCAGCATTTTCAATGACAACGCCGGCAGCCGAGAGTCCATTTTCATTTACAAAGCGGCTATTCGCAATCGTCAAATTCTGGACCACCGAAGCTGTATCGAGGCGACGGAACATCGCACGCGTCATATTCAGGCCATAGATTGTATGTCCCTTGCCATCAAAGTTCATCGTGATATCCAGATAGTTCGTATCAATCGCAATCGCACGCTGCATCACATGCAACGAGTCGCGCCCCATCACAATATCATTTGCAAGTTCAACCTTGAAAACCTTTGCACCAAGCGCTCGTCCCATTTCCAGGAAAGTCCGAAGTTCCGCCGCGGTAGAGATGACATAAACAACCGTATCATCGACAATCTTCGACTGCGGAATTTCAAACTCACCGACGTTAAAGAAGACCGAGTCGTTCTTGTACAGACTATCGAACGAAAGAACCGGATACCCGCCACGGCGCACCCACAAATGACGATCCGCCACCGCACCATTTTCGGTATTCAACAGAGTAACCATCTTGTCGTTTTTCAAATCGGCAGTCGACTTCTTGCATTCGGGATAAAGCTTGTCTTCGAAATAATTGCGGCCGACAGAATTCGCACTAACAAGAGACTTGTCGAAGTAGGAGTTCTGCGGATAACCGCCATCCAGCGCATACGCTATCACACCGCCAAGAGTGTCACCCTTCATGCTCGGAGCGGCACTATAAGAATTTTTGACGTAGCCATCCCAGTAGCTGATCTCACCTACAATGCCACCCACATAGCTTGCACCGTAAGCAAGCTTGCCCTTGGCATTCAGCTTTCCATGGTTGTAGACATCGCTAATCACCACATTCGCATAACCAGCGATGCCGCCCACCGCCAAGATTTCAGATTCACTGGCGTCATCGGCAACAGTACCAGTCACGTTGCCATAATTAAAGGACAAACTGATGCCCGGTTTACCGTCATTTGCAGGTCTGTTTTCATAACCCAGAATTCCGCCCGCATATACCCAATACGTACCTTCCGCAGTAATGTTGCCGCGGTTTTTCAGTTTCACGTAACCTTCGACACCCGCATACATCTTGTTACTATAACCGATTATTCCACCGGCATACAGTTCGAGCAACTTGTTGTTTCCATAAGCCTCGATAGAGCCGCGGTTAAGTGCATTGGCAACACTCACCCGGAACGATTCCCCCGCAATTCCACCGACAGAGAGTCGAGCCTTTTCGAGGTCCGTTTCTACAATGGCCACAATCGCGCCATCATTCAGCAGGTCACGCGTTTCAGAGCTCTGCTTCTTATGCAGATCATGGTAACCGACAATTCCGCCCACTTCCGAGAAAATTTTCCATTCCGAATTTGTATCATTCGCCGCCAGGGAAACCTTTGTCGAAATTTTTCCGTAGTTCTGCAGATTTTCAAGAGCGCCCAGGGAATAGCCTGCAATACCGCCCACATAGGATTCCCTGTAATTCGTCTTCATTTCAACATTGCCACGATTCACGCAACTGCTTACCGCTGCGCCCACCCAGGACTCGGAATACCCTGTAATTCCTCCGACATAGACCGCACGGGAAAAATCGAGATATTTCCAATCCGGATTGACAAAGTAAACCTTCGCCGAATTAGTACAGCCGATAACACGGCCCAACGCAAAACCCACGATGCCACCGACATAGGAACCCGCACTGACCGAGCCTCCGACCACGTTGCAGTTCAAGATATAGGCTATAAAGGAATCCGCCGATTCATTCATAAAGGCAGTAATCGAACCTGCATAAAACATGCCATGAACTTTCGTATTGTAAACATTCACATTGCGAATAACCGACTGCAGGTATTCCGAAATAGTAGCGGCATAGCCGACCGTATCGGAACCAAAAGAGCTATTCGCCACATTCAGGTTCGACACAGAACCGACTGCAGACCCTACCATGTAGAACATCGCTTTTTCGGCATTCAATCCGTAAACGGTATGGCCACGGCCATCAAACTCGCCCGAGAAATAGGAATACGACGGCTTACGCACCCATTTCTTCGAAGAAAGTTTTGAAGTGTCCGCACCGAACACGATGTCATTTTTCAGATACGCCTTTAAATTTTCTTTTCCGGAATTGGCAGGGACAATGGAATCCAGAAACCCAACGAATTCCTCCGGAGTCGTGATTTCGTAGTAGTCCTGGCCGTCACTCTTGACGACCTTCGGTATTTTGGCAGAGCCCGACCACGCTGCAAAAGACACTTGCACAAAAGCGAACAAGGCGATGAACGCGAACAATCTTCTAGACATAATGTTCTCCTAACGTTTAGTCAAATATAAATAAAAAGAAAGCCGGACCAAGTCCGGCTTTTCTTTAAACTTTCCAGTCGCAGAAATTCTTAAGCATGGCAAGGCCCACATCGCCGCTTTTTTCCTGGTGGAACTGGGAAGCGATTAAGTTGTCCTTACCAATAAGACCCTGGAAGGTCTGCGTGCCGTAAGTCGTTTCGGCAAAAGAGTATTCAGCGGGAACCACCGGATGGTACGAATGCACATAGTAAAAGTCGCTTCCGCTACGGATACCCTTCATAATCGGGTGTTCGCGGGTAAAGTTCACCTGGTTCCAACCCATGTGAGGAATCTTGAGACCGGGTTCATCTTTAAAGCGCACCGCACGGCCGGGAATAAGTCCAAGCGTCTTGACGCCACCATCTTCTTCGCTTTCTTCAAGAATAATCTGGCAGCCAATGCAAATGCCCAGCACAGGATTGCCAGCCTTGACCACCGTCTTGATCGCTTCACCAATCCCCGTACGGGTCAACGTTTCCATGGCAGAGGCGGCAGCGCCCACGCCCGGGAAAATCAGGCGAGTAGCCTTAGAGATTTCGTCTGCATCACGGCTGGACTTTGCCTCGGCACCAATATGCGCAAGGGCATTCATCACCGATGTCAGGTTACCGGCATTGTAGTCAACCACAATAATAGGATTTGCAGACATAAAAACCTCTCTTTTCGCGACCAAAGATAGAAAAGTTAAAGGCTACGCACCATGGCAACAGCCTGGCTCGCAATGCCCTCGCCGCGGCCCGTAAACCCAAGCTTTTCGGTGGTGGTTCCCTTGATGCCAATCTGCTTGATATCGAGGCCCAGCACGCGTGCAATATTTGCCTTCATCTGATCCTTATGCGGGTTCACTTTCGGTCGTTCGCACATCACGATGCTGTCGATATTGATGATTTCGTAACCGGCTTTGCGGACTTCTTCGCCCACCTTACGCAGGAGTTCCAAGCTGTCAGCACCCTTGAATGCCGGATCCGTATCCGGGAAGTAGGTACCGATATCGCCAAGGCCCGCAGCACCCAGCAAAGCGTCGCTAATGGCATGCAGCAACACATCGGCATCACTGTGACCGAGGAGTCCCTTTTCGTATGGAATATCCACGCCGCCAATAATGCACTTGCGGCCTTCCACCAACTTGTGAACATCAAAACCGATTCCCGAACGATAAATCTTATCCATAACTTGTTCCTTTTTTTTATTCCTTTGCAAATTTAAAATAAAAAAGAGGAACGCCTTGCGACATTCCCCTAAAACCAGATACCTGAAAGCTGACGCCTACTGCAGAATCAGTGCGACCTTGGGGAAGATTCCCACGAGAATCAACGCGATAGCAGCAAGGGTCACGGCAAAGCGCAACAGGTAGGTATAAACCGTATTCTTGCCGCAGCAGCACTTGCAGGCGCATTCAGCCTTGAGGGGCATGAACAGCACGAAGGCGATGCGCAGGTAGAACACTGCAGCCACCAGCGAAAGGGCAAAGGCAATGGCAGCGACAACGCCCAATCCACCGGCAAGAGCGTCGGTGAACAGCGTAAACTTGGCAAGGAAACCGGCCACAGGCGGCATACCTGCAAGGCTAGCCAAGCAAACCGTCGTAGCAATGGCCACGTAGGGGCGCTTGCGTCCACGGCCCTGGATGTCTTCCAGGGATTCGTTCTTGTCATCCTTACCGGCAAGGTAAGCGATACCGGCCAAAGCGCCAGCGCTACCGATTGCATAGGTAATGAGGAAGTAGTACATGGCACCCATCTGCACCGTACCTTCAGTAGCATAGTTCGGGAGCAACAAGCCAATGACGATAAAGCCTGCGTTCATCACGGCAGAGTATGCCATAATGCGGCGGATGGACTTCTGGGCAAGGCCACCGAAAGCACCGATAGCCATGGACAGGACAGCCACCACCAAAATCACGTAGAACAGGCTCTTGTTTTCACCACGGATAGTCACCTGTTCGGCCAGGTTCCATGCCGGAGCAGAACCGATGCGGGTCACCAAGGAACCGAGCCAGAGCGTGCCCAAGGCAGCGAGAGCGCCCACCTTGACAACGGCTGCCATAAAGCCGGTCACAGCCACAGAGGCACCCGTATAGACGTCGGCCACCCAGAAATGGAGCGGAGCGGCACCGGCCTTGAAGAGGAGGGCGAACATGGCCAGGAGAACACCCATGCCATAAAGCAGGCCGCGGCCAGCGATAACAGAGGCAAAGATGTGGGTAGAACCGGTGGCACCGTAAATGAGCGCCACACCGTACAAGAAGATTGCGCTAAAGACCGAACCCGAAACGAAGTACTTGAAAGCACCTTCGTTGGCATTCACGTCTTTGCGGCGAAGGCCCACCAAAGCGTAAATCGGGAAGCTAGCCAATTCCATACCCAAGAAAAGGGCGAGGAAGTCGATAGCCTGGGTCATGAGCGTTGCGCCGCAAGTTGCAAGCAGCAAGAGAGCGTAAGCTTCGCCACCCTTGAACTTTTCGTGACCGAGGGTCCACTGGAGTCCAGCAATCCCGAGGAAAGCGCAGAGCATCACGGAAAGGCCCAGCACGCGACGGATCGGATCCATGGCGTACAAGTCCATAAAGATGTCGTTGGTGGTAAAGTAGTAAGCGCCTGCACCAAGAGCGATAAACAAAGATGCCACCCAAGGCAGAATCTTGTGCTTGTTTTCGTCCTTGATGAACGGTTCTGCGGCAAGGGTCATCAGCGCGCCCAAAGCCACGAGGATTACCGGCAAGAGATTCACGTAATTACTCATTTTCAGAAGCCTCCTTCACATTGGCCTCGTTTTGTTCAAGCGCGCCTTCTTCCTGAGCATCGGCAACTTCAGATTCGCTCATGTTCTTCAGTTGGGCAATCAGCGAAGCGCGTTCTTCGTCACTAAATCCATTCGCCTTCAGGTTGGAATCCAGCTGACGCAAATCATCGTCGGTCATGGGCTGTGCCACGGCAGCAATGTTTTCGTCCACAATGGCTTCGCCAGTGGTATCGGCAGAAGCTTCAACCGTCTGGGCATCTTCTGCAGGGTGCGTCAGCTTGTTCATTTCTTGCACGGCGCTTTCATCAAAAAGCTGGAGTGCATTCGTAATAAAGGCCGGATGCATGCCGAACACCAGGAGAAGGACACCCATGACACCGATGGAAGAACCTTCGATTGCTGTCATGCGCTTGCCGTCTTCATATTCGCGGGCAGGCTTGCCAAAGATGACCTTCTGCACAAAGCGGAGCATGTAGGTTGCCGAAAGAATCAGGCAAAGACCTGCGGCCAGTGCCGGAAGCGGGCCCATATCCCACAGGGACATAAGCACGGTAAATTCGCCAACGAATCCGGCAGTACCCGGAACCGCGAGAGAAAGCACGGCCAGGAATCCGAAGAGGGAACCGAACACGGGATTGCGAGCAGCAAGACCGCCCAGCTGTTCAATATCGCGAGTACCGGCAAAGCGTTCTGCAATACCCATCAGGTAGAACTGGGCTCCAGCAGAAAGACCGTGAGCAACCAAGAGTACCAAAACCGCCGGGAGCATGGATTCAGAGAGACTGAATACGCCTGCCACAGCAAGGCCCAAATGGCTCATGGAGCTAAAAGCCAGGAGCTTCTTGCCATCGGTAGCACGGAGGGCCATCAGGGCGCCGTAAATGGCGGTGAGCAGGCCCAGCCACATCATAGAATCCACCACTTCCATCGAAAGCGGGAAAATCGGAAGAATCCAGGCAATGAAACCGAACACGCCAGCCTTACTCATGGCACCCGTGAGGATAGCCGAAAGCGGAGCCGGAGCTTCAGCATAGGTAATCGCCTGCCAACCGTGGAAGGGGAAAATCGGAGTCTTCACCAAGAAGGCCAGCAAGAAGCAAAGCAGAAGCGTTGTCTGGGTTGCCGGATCAAGGTTCTGGAGAGCCACAGCAAGGGAAAGCACCAGGGAATTGTCTGCCAAGGTAATCAGGTACCAGAGGGCAACCATCATCGGGGCAGAACCCACCAGAGTGTAAATCGCAAAGGTCATAGCTGCCTTGCGACGTTCCTTACCACCGAAACCTGCAATGAGCACTGCGGCGGGGAACACCATGGCTTCGAAGAAGAAGAAGAACAGCACCGCGTCTGCAGCGAGGAACGTACCGTTCATGGCACCCATCAAGGCAAAGATGCCGATGGCGAAGTTGCGGTAGTTCTTGTCGAGGGAATTGCGGGCCGTCATCAGGGCCACAAGAGAGAGCGCACTAGAAAGGAACACCATCCAGGCGCCCAGTCCATGGCTGTACAGGTAGTAGTAAACGGCACCCTTGGCTCCAGGAATGTGGAACCATTCGATGGCTTCGGTGGCCTGGTTACCGCTAGCGATCAAGGCAATAGACATCGCCACAAAGGCAAAGCCAAACAAGAAGGCAAGCCTAGAAGAAGACTTGGGATCTTCCTTGGAGGTGGCGATCATCAAAATCGCGGCGGCAAAAGGAGCAAGGACAAGAAGATGTAAAAGCATTAGAACAATCCTCCGGTCAAAAGTACAACGGCAACTAAGGCGGCGACACCCAGCAAGCTAAGCGTAAGCTGCACACGCACCTTGCGCACCTGGAAGGTGCTCACGCCATCGCCAACGATTTCGGCAATGGAACCCACCGTCCACTGAATAGCCTGCAGAATCTTATCGACAACCATGTCCGCGATAAAGGCGGCGGCCTTGGTTATGGTAATGAAAATTTCATGGATGTAGTCAAAGAAGAACGTCCAATCGGCCTTGGAGCCAACGGGTGCGCTGCTCTCCTTAGCAGAGATTTGCGGAATGCGGGCACGGCCGTAAACCACATAAGCGATAATCATACCCAGGAGTGCGGCAGCCGTACCAAAGCAAGCGAACGTCAAAGCGTTCACATGATGGATTGCAGCACCCAAGCTGTAGTTCTGAGCCTCGCCCACCACCGGAGCAAGCGTATTTGCAAAGAACTTGATGCCCATGGAATCAGCCCACAGATAACCGGCAAACACGGCACCGAAAGCGAGAATCACCATGGGAACCAGCATGCTGGCCGGAGCTTCGTGAATATGTTCTTCGCTTTCCTTGGAACCACGGTATTCACCGAAGAAGGTCATGATGATGAGACGGCCCATGTAGACAGCCGTAATCACAGCCGTAAGGAGACCGGCAAAGTAGAAGAACTCACCGAAAGGAGCGTTCGTGTAGAGACGTTCCAAGATGAGGTCCTTGGACCAGAAGCCTGCAAAGCCCGGGAAACCGATAATGGCCAAGAAGGCAAAAATCATCACGCAAGCGGTTACCGGAGTCTTCTTGATAAGGCCACCCATGCGGCGCATATCCTGTTCGCCTGCCAGGGAGTGAATCACGGCACCGGCACCCAAGAAGAGGGCTGCCTTGAAGAAGGCGTGGGTGAACACGTGGAAGATGGAGGCGTCGAAAGCAGAAGCGCCTGCAGCCATGAACATGTAACCGAGCTGAGAAATAGTCGAGTAGGCAAGCACCTTCTTGATGTCGTTCTGGAAGAGACCTGCAACAGCCGCCCAGAAAGCAGTAAGCATACCCACAATCAAGATAACAAGCAGCACTTCGGGCACAAGCACGAACATGCGGGAAAGACGGGCCAACAGATACACGCCAGAGGTCACCATGGTAGCGGCATGGATAAGGGCAGACACAGGGGTCGGACCAGCCATGGCATCGGGCAACCAGGTAAGGAGCGGAATCTGAGCGGACTTACCGGTGCAACCCACAAAGAACAGGAGGCCAGCAATCATCAGGATCGGGGCAGCAAGTTCCACATGACCACCGGCAATAAGCATTTCAACGAACTTGTTCAAGGCTTCGTAGTTGAGGATTGCGGAGCCACCCAGCGTTGCAAGGCAAAGCATGCCGAGCAAGAAACCGATATCGCCCACGCGGTTCACGATGAAGGCCTTGTTTGCAGCCTTGCAGTTGTTCAGGTCGTGATTCCAGAAACCAATCAGCAAGTAAGAGCAGAGGCCCACGCCTTCCCAACCGAGGAAGGTGAGCAGCAGGCTGTCGGAAAGCACCAGCACAATCATGCTGAACAGGAAGAGGTTGATGTAGGCGAAGAAGCGGGTAAAGCCGCGGTCACCGTGCATGTAACCAATCGAGTAGAGAGCAATGAGGGAACCGATACCGGTCACGAACAGGAGCATCACACGAGAGAGGCCGTCGAACAGGAATCCGATATCGACCTTGAGCATCGGGATGTCAATCCAGTTGCAAAGCGTCTGCCGAATACCTTCTTCAGGCATGCCGAATGCAAGCAAGACAACGCACACAAACGAGATTACCGGGAACAGCACCGAGAGGGCGCCCACGAAACCTTCGGAGGGGCCTTTCTTGCTACCCGAAGAAATCACGGCAATTGCACCCAGAAGAATCGTTCCGAGGAGCGGGAAAAGAGGAATGATCCAAAGCGGTAAATTTGTCATTGCTTACCCCTTCATATTGGAATAGTTGTCGGAATCGACACTTTCACGGTTACGGAAAATGAGGATGACAAGAGCGAGGCCCACGCAAGCTTCGGCAGCAGCGACGGCAATCGAGAACAGCGGGAAGATTTGGCCCGCCACGCTCAAGTCGGCCGGAAGCGTCTTTGCAAAACCCACAAAAGAGAGGTTCACAGCATTGAGCGCAAGTTCAATGCCCATGAGTACAAAGAAGATGTTGCGGCGAGAAAGAGCAACAATCAAGCCGATGGTGAAAATCACCAGGGCAAGAATCTGGATGTAAATCGGTTGGAGTTCCATTACTTATCCTCCTTATGATCTTCTTCGGAGACTTCGGAGCTCAAGCGCTTCTTGGCCATCAGCACGGCAGCGCCCATGGAAGAAAGCAGCAACAAGCCAAGCACTTCGAACAAGACGAAGTAACCGGGGCCCGTCTTCGAGGTATCAAAGAGATTCTTGGAAGTCATTTCCACAGAGCCGCGGAGCGTCGTAACGTCGAAGCCCATGGGAGAAAGCACCAGGGCAAAACCCACGAGACCGGCAAGGGCAAGGGCTGCAAGAATCACGAAGATAGACACGCCATCGAACATGGGCGTCTTGGAATCCTTGGCGGCGTTCAAGACCGAGATCACGAACACCAAAAGCATCATGATAGCACCGGCGTAAACCATAATCTGGACAACACCGATAAAGGGGCTACCAATCAGGCCATAGATACCGGCCAAAGAAAGCATGGTGAGCACCAGCGAAAGACCGCCATACAGCGGGTGCTTCGAGAAGAGCACGCCAAGGGCGGCCACCACGGCTATAGCGGCGAGAACAACGAAATAAATCAGGGCAAGCATTACTTTACCTCCATTCCCCAGACAGCGCGAGCCTGGGCATTCTTTGTTCCACCCGGAGCCTTCTGGCTCTGTTCATCTTCGGGGTAATCCTTCGGATCCCAGCTAGTGAGAGTCTTGAGGTTTGCCACGAATTCTTCGCGGGTGCGATGTTCAAAGATGATTTCCTTGGTATCCATACGGAGAGCATCCACCGGGCAGGCTTCAACGCAAAGGCCGCAGAACACGCAGGTCAAATGGTCAATATCAAAGCGTTTCACCTTCTTTTCGATACGGGGATCGTCACTGGCAGTAGCTTCGATATAAATACAGTGAGCAGGGCAAGCTGCAGCGCACATGCCGCAAGCCACGCAACGGGGGGTACCATCGGGGCGGAGCATCAGGCGATGCTTGGCGCGATAACCGCTAAGAACTTCAGGCTGGCCTTCCGGGTAAGAAATGGTCGGCAATTGTTCGTAGCGGAACAGGCCGCGGGCAGCGTGCTTGAGGGTTGTCCACAAGCCGCGAATGGCCTCAAAAATGTAGAGGCGTTCCACCCAGTTCATGGGTCTCTGTTTAATAACGCGAGCCATTAGTTACCTCCCATAAGCTTTGCAACCACGGCGGTCACAACGAGGTTCAGAATAGCGATGTTCAGAATAATCTTCCAGCCAAGATGCATAATGTGGTCGTAGCGGAAACGCGGGAGCGTCCAGCGGACCCAAATCCACACCCAGCAGAAGAACACGCTCTTCACGAGGAGCACCAGCAAGTGGATGAGTGCCGTACCGAGGGCAGCGCCCAAAGTATTCACGGCAACGCCGTCAATCATGGTAATTTGCGGGTTATAGAACATCCAGGAGCAGACGCCGGCAGCAATGAATGCGGCAGCGGCCACCCAGCCGATAGTCTTGTAGAGAGTGTATTCGCGCAGGATTTCCATCTTGTTGCTCTGCTTGGAAGCAGCGAGCTTACGAGAGTAACGGTAAATCATGTGGAGGAATGCAAGAGCGAGGAATGCCAGCACCCAGCAGAGAATGGCGAGAGAGCCACCCATGTGAGCCTGAATGGTTTCGGTCGTCACGAACGGGACCGAGTAGCCGCCCAAGAAGAGGGTTGCCACCAAAAGGCTGCTAATGCAAATGTGGGAGTATTCACCCATGTAGAACAAACCGAACTGCATGGCACCATATTCGGTGTGGTAACCAGCAACGAGTTCAGGTTCACCTTCGGCCACATCGAACGGAGCTCGGCCCGTTTCAGCGATCGTTGCAATCAAGAAGCAGAAGAAAGCCACCGGCTGGGCGACAATGCCCCACACATGGTTTTCTTGCCAGCTCACGATGTCGGTGAGGCTGAAAGAACCGGCGAGCACCAGGAGGCCCATCATGGAAAGGCCCTGGCAGACTTCGTAGCTAATGGTCATTGCAGTGGTACGCAAGGAACCGAGGTAGCTGTACTTGGAACGGGAGCTAAGCCCCGCCAGCACGGCACCGTAGGCAGAAAGGGAGCTGAAGCCGAAGAGCAACAGAATGCCCACTTCGGAATCCACAATCGGGCCTGCAATGCGAACCACCTTGCCGCCCCATTCAAACACCAGCGGGCCAAACCAAGGAATGACGCACGGGCTAAGGAACACGATGGCAAAGGGAATGGCCGGAGCCACATAGTAAAGGAACTTCTTGGAACCGGTCGGGGCAAACATTTCCTTGAAGAAAAGCTTGGTACCGTCGCACATGTTCTGCACATAGCCGAACAGGCGAACCTTACCGAAGAACGGAACCTTGATGTAGGAGCGGTTAGGGCCCTGGCGGTCCTGCATAAAACCTGCACCACGACGTTCCATAGGAATCAGGAGCAGAATGTAGAGAACCGGCACAAAGCAGAAACCAAACTTTGCGATGGTAATGAGCCATTCCACCCAAGTTTTGGATTCAATAATATCCATTAGGCGTTACCTCCTTCGAGCAACTTACCAGTGCTCTTGATGGTATCGTAAGAAAGTCCAGCCAAGACGCTTGCATATTCGCCAGCCTTCTTGAAGGCGTCGAAAGCACTTTCGAACTTGCAACCGGCAAGGTCAGAAAGCACCTCGTAAGCCGGGCGGAGTTTTTCATCGGGGCAAACCGGGCAAGCATTCAGCTTCTGAAGGATGTTCATGCTGTTCACCATGGTGCCCTGGACTTCGCTCCAGTGACGGATACCGAAAGCTAGCGTGGCCTTCTTGGCAGTAGCATCGTCGAATGCAGAGAGGGCGATGCGGGTCGGAATCTTTTCGAGAGAGGCAGCAACATCGCCTGCTTCGCCGAAGATATCCGCATTCACCGTAACGAGCACCTTGAATTCAGGAGCGCCCTTCACCAGGTCACTTCTGAGGCGGTCGACGAGATTGTCCAAATTATTATCGGGAATGCCCAGCAGCTTGAAACCGGCGCGGTTAGCCAGCGGGTCGCCACTCATGGCGATGCCGTCGGGGGCACCCACCTTCTTGAAGGTGCCGCCGAAAAGTTCGGCGGAGTCGCCCAGGGTTTCCTTGAGCATGCGGAGCGCAGCGAGATCTTCGATGGTGCAGGAGCCACCGGCAACCAGGGCGACCTTGCCCCCGTCCTTAAGAGCGGCCTTCAGAGCATCCAGTTCCACAGCCGGCAAGCGGTTCTTGTCGAAGTTCTGGAAAGCGAGGCGGCTGGTGTTAGAGAGCCAGCTGCGGTTCACTTCGGGGTTGCAACGCGGCATCACACGATAGATGTGGCCATCGGCGTAATCAAGCCAGATGTTTGCACCGAGAGAGTCGTCCATCGAAATGGTCGGCGTGTGAGAAAGGAGCCATACGCGCTTCTGGAAGCGGAAGTACTTCGCTGTCATGGCACCCACCGGGCAAACGTCGGTGACGCACAAGTCGTATTCGTGGTCCAGCTTTTCACCCGGGAAGGTAGTAATGTAAGTGTGGTCGGCACGGCCAGCGAGCTGCAGCTGTTCGGAACCGGCGATGCTACGCATAAAGCGCACGCAACGGTCGCACTGCACGCAACGTTCTTCATCGAGCAAGACACGGGGACCGAGGTCCACATGCTTACCGCCACGGAGCTGACCCTTGGCATCAATAAACTGATGGGCAGGATTGCCGTGATAGTTCTTGCCGTATTCGGGGCGCATGCGGGATTCGCACTGACCGGCTTCCATGTAGTTTTCTTGCAGGGTGCATTCACCGGCCTTGTCGCAAATGGGGCAATCAAGCGGGTGGTTCACCAGCATGAATTCCTGGGTGGCCTTGCGGGCGTTCTTCACGCGGGCACTGGATGCCGGCGTATAAATCTTCATACCCGGAGCCACCGGCGTATAGCAGGCAATCACCAGCATGCGACCGCGGGGGCCTTCTTGTTCCACCAGGCACTGGCGGCAGTTACCGGACACCGGCAAATACGGGTGGTAACAAACGTGAGGAGTTTCAATCCCGACAGCCTTCAGGGCTTCGAGGAGGTTTGTATCGCCTGGAACCATCACCGGCTTGTCGTCCACGAAGATTTCCACCTTCGGGCTGTTCTCGGTCGGGAGTTTCGGCATGTTGTAGTAGTTACTCATATTATTACCAGAAAATTCCAGGACGATAGTTTTCCTGAACACGCGGCTTGGCATGTTCGGGGTTCTTTGCAATCAATTCATCGAAGTCGGCTCTGAACTTTGCGGTGTAGCTAGACACCGGGCCACCGAGAGAAATGGAAAGCGGGCAAATCGTCACGCCGCCAAATCCACCACTCAGGCTCTGCATGAGTTCCACATCGCCGTCGTGACCCTTGCCATCCACAATCTGGTTCAGAATGCGGTGCAAAAGACCCGTACCTTCGCGGCACGGAGTGCACTGGCCGCAAGATTCGTGGCTGTAGAAGTTGCCGAGCACGTTCAGGAGTTCTGCCATGTTGTGCGTATCGTTAATCACGATCATGGCACCCGAACCGAACATCGTCTTCATGGAAGCAAGGCATTCGTAGTCCATCGTGGCCACGGCGCATTCGCCTGCGTTCAGCGGAGCGCAAGAAGAACCACCCGGAAGCACGGCCTTCAAGTTTCCACCTACGACGCCACCGGCATATTCGTTAATCATCGTCATCATCGGGGTGCCGAGCGGAGCTTCGTACACACCCGGATTCTTCACGTCGCCCGAGATGCAGAACACCTTGGTACCGCCTGCACGGGGAGTACCCATCTTGGCGTATTCTTCGGGTTCATGCTGGAAAATCCAGGGGAGAGCCATAATGGTCTCGACGTTGTTCACGCAAGTCGGAGACTTCCATGCACCGCTCACCGCCGGGAAAGGCGGCTTCAGGCGGGGCTGACCCTTCTGGCCTTCGAGAGAGTTGATAAGAGCAGTTTCTTCACCGCAAATGTAGGCGCCAGCGCCACGGTGAACAAAAATATCGAAACTGAACTTGGTCCCGCAAATGTTTTCGCCGAGGTAACCGGCTGCGTATGCCTGGTTCAAAGCCTTGTTCAAGCTTTCGATGCAGGGCAGGAATTCACCACGGCAGTAGATATATGCGGCGCGGCTACCGAGAGCCCAAGCTGCAATAATCAAACCTTCGATCAAGCGGTGCGGATCTTCCATCATCAGGAAGTGATCCTTAAAGGTACCGCCTTCGCCTTCGTCAGCGTTCACCACGATGTACACGGGCTTGCCGGAATTGCGCGGAACAAAGCTCCACTTCATACCGGTCGGGAAGCCTGCACCGCCACGGCCACGGAGACCGGAACGCTGCACGTAGTCAATCACTTCGAACTGGCTCATGTTGAACAAGCGATCCGAAATGTTTGCGTAGCCGCCCAGCTTCTTGTAGACTTCAATGTCCTGGGCGCCCTTGCCAAAATTTCCTGTACAAACTTTTACTACTTCAGCCATAATTACTTAGCCTCCTCTACCGGAGCGGGCTTCTGAGTGGTGACCGCTTCCTTGGAAGGTTTTGCAGTGCGTTCGCCCGAAGTGGCAATCATGCGGTACACATCGCCGACCTTACCGGCTGCGTCCACAAAAGCCTTGTCCTTCACGCCGGGTTCACCGACAGCGACCCAGTTGCTGCCGTCCTTCTTTTCGACGACAATCTTCGTGAATTCAGGGGCGCCCTTCCAAGTGAGGGTAGCACCATTTTCGTCAGCTTCAGCCTTCACATTCAAAACCGGAGAAGGCGGAGCATAGTCAGCAACCTGCGGCTTAGCCGTAGCACCCGGAGCACCGGGATGACCGCAGTGGCCCTTTACCACACCGCCAAGCACGTCGTGCTTCGGCATATCGTTCACGTGAGCCTTGCACCAGTCGATAATGCGATCGATGCTTGCTTCGGTAAGAGTCGTACCGCGCTTCATCTTGAGCTGGTCATCCACCACGTCGGTCGCAAAGTCGTCGTTCACAAGCATCATCGGGCCATTGCCGCAGCTACCGAGGCATTCCACCTGAAGAACCGTGAACATGCCGTCAGGAGTGGTTTCGCCGCTCTTGACGCCGAGTTTGTTTTCGACATACTTGATCAGCGGCTGTGCACCCTTGATGGCGCAGCTGATGTTGCGGCAGAACTGCAACAGGAACTTGCCCTTGGGAGCGTGGTTGTACATGGTATAGAAAGTAGCGACACCGAGAGCATGTGCCGGAGCGCAACCACAAACGTTAGCTGCCCAGCGGATACCTTCGGTCGGAACCCAGCCGAACACACCCTGCACCAGCCAAAGAACTTCAAGCAGTGCGCCCTGGCCCACCGGATAACGGCTGAGCAAGTCGGCGCAACGTTCCTTGATTTCAGGAGTGTCGAGCTTTTCAAGCAATTCCTTGGTAGAGGGCTGCGGAACAGCCTTGTTCACGTAGCCAAAAGTCTGACCCGGATCCGGGAGGGCACCAATGGCCTCGCTCGGACCATCAAACTTCAAATGGTTGTTCGATACAAACTGAACTGCACCTTGAATATGTTGTGTCATCGGTCAAGTTCTCCAGCAATCATGTTGAGGCCAGGCAATGTTGCCATAGAGTCGGCAAGGGTAAGGCCTTCGACCAGTTCGTTAAATGCAGACACATGGGCAAACGACGGGGAACGCACCTTGATACGGTACGGGTGGCCGCTACCATCAGAAACGATGGTAAAGCCCAGTTCGCCGTTAGCACATTCGCTTGCGCAGTAGTATTCGCCTTCGGGCACGCGGATGCCTTCGTACACGCTCTTGAAGCGGCCGATAAGAGCTTCCATGTCCTGGTAGGCCAGCTTGTGTGCGGGCACGCGGATGCGTGGGTCGACGATGTCGACCGGGCCCGGAGCGAGACGCTTCAGGGCCTGACGCACAATCTTCACAGACTCTTCAATTTCAGCAAGGCGGACCTGCAGACGATCGTTAGCGTCTCCCTGCGTGCCGACCACGACTTCCCAATCGTAGGTTTCATAGTCGTAGTAAGGTTCATCCTTGCGGAGGTCGCTTTCGACACCCGTCGCACGGAGGCACGGACCGGTCCAGCCGTAGCTGATGGCACGTTCGGCAGAAATCTTGCCGACGCCCACGGTACGGTCGAGGAAGATACGGTTACGATCCAAGCAGGCATGCAGGTCCTTGAGGGCCTTTTCCACCGACTTGCAAGCAGCGAGCACGTCTTCTTCGAAGCCGTTGTAGCTGTCGCGGTAGAGGCCACCGATACGGGCAAAGCTGTTAGTGAGGCGAGCGCCCGTGAGCTTTTCCCAAATCAGCATGATTTCTTCACGCGGGTTAAAAGCGTACATGAACGGAGTGGTACCGCCCAGGTCCTGGAATGCTGCAGCCACGCAAATAAAGTGGTCGTTAATACGGGAGAGTTCGTTCACAATCACGCGGAGCACCTTGGTGCGTTCCGGGATTTCGATGCCGTACATGTTTTCCACAGCGCGGCAGAACGCGATGTTGTTCATCATGGCCGAGCAGTAGTTCAAGCGGTCGGTGTAAGGAATCACCTGCTGCCAGGTGCCGCGTTCGACCATCTTTTCAAAGCCACGGTGCATAAAGCCGATTTCATGAACACCGGCCACGATGGTTTCACCATCAAGGGCAGCCAGCAAGCGCACGCAGTGGTGAGTTGCCGGGTGCGTGGGGCCCACGTTCAGGGCCATCAGGTTTACTTTTTCGCCATTCGGGTCAAGTACGATCATTCTCTGATACTCCCTTCAAGGTATTCTTCTTCGACAGGCATGATTTCCTTGGAACGCTGGATAATCCTGTATCCCTTGTCTTCCAGACGCTTTTCCAGTTCCGGAATCAAGAAATCGGTCGTCGAGAGCCACTGACGCTTCTGGGCAGGGTAATCCTTGCGGAGCGGGTGACCCACAAATTCAACATGGTTCAGAATGCGGCGCAGGTCGGGGTGTCCTTCGAACACGATACCGTACTGGTCATAGACTTCGCGTTCGAGCCAATTGGCGCTTGCATACAAATCAGTAATGGTCGGAACCTTCAGGTCAGCCTCGCTGACCAGCACCTTAAGACGGACGCGAGAGCCCGGCTTCTTGACGCACTTAAAGGCGTAACTCACGGCAAAACGGGGACCTTCATGGTTCGGGTAAGTCAGGTAGTCGATACCAGCCAAGTCCAGGAGCATATCAAACTGCATCGCCGGGTCGTTCTTCAAGAATTCAACCGCATTATGCAGGTATTCCTTGGGAACCACCACGCAGGCATCCCACTTGGCCTTTTCATCACGCTTAGCGCCAAACTTGGATTCTAGAATGTCAATCACGGATTCCATCATTACTCCTTCCAGAACTGGGCTTTCTTGACAAGTTCTTGCTCTTTTTCAGCCACGAATTCCTTGAGTTCGGCAGTCTTTTCGCGAGCGAACTCACGGGCTTCCGCCTTCGCCTGTTCGGTCTTCGCCTTGATCATTTCGAGCTGATCTTTCACGCGTTCGGCGCGCTGCTTCATATAAGATTCATCCTTGATCTTCTTCTGAAGGTCAAACATGGCTTCGAAGAAAGCTTCCGGACGAGAGGGGCAACCGCCGATATAGACATCCACCGGAATAATGTGGTCAATGCCCGGCACCGTGCAGTAGCAGTCATAGAAACCGCCAGAGCTTGCGCAAGCGCCCATGGCAATCACCCAGCGGGGTTCGGCCATCTGTTCGTACATGCGCTTGAGAATCGGAGCCTGCTTGTAAGAAATCGTACCTGCCACAAGCAGCACATCGGACTGGCGCGGCGTAAAGCGGACGTATTCTGACCCGATACGTGACAAGTCGTAGCGGCCCACTTCGGTACTCATGAATTCGATTGCACAGCATGCCGTACCATACGGAAACGGCCATAGGGAGTTCGTACGGCCCCAATTGACCAAAAAGTCAAGAGAAGTCGTAATGAAATTCGGCTTTTCTGCCTCATTACTCATAGGAGGTTACCTCTTTAAATGCGAGCGTAAAGATAGCTTTTTAGAGTAAAGGAGAGAGGCTAAAGAGCAAAGAAAAGATGAATGTAATATACATTCCAAGTTAGATTAATCTAATTTATTTACCTACATTTTTGTGACTTGCCGCACACTTTCTTTTGGAAAAGCTTATATTAAAGGTGTTCTGAGTGAATTTGCCCACATAGGAAAGAAATAAGCTTGCAACCTATATAAATTTTTTTTAGTTTTGGCGCGGTTTTGGTATGTTGATGTTGAGGATGTAATGGATATTCCGCTGTACAACGACATCTATCTTGATTTCAGGTCCAAGCTCTTGGGTCCTGTCTTCAGTACAGACGAAATATTCGCTATCATGGCCAGAAACCTTCCTCCCCTCGCAAAAAACGCAAACATCGGCCTAATCCACTGCAGTTTTTACGCACCGGTCAGCCAATTTGCACCAAATGGCATTTCTGGGGAATTTACGGCCTACCATGACAAGGAAAAGCTCCCTACGCGCCCGGCCACCCCGGATTTTTCCGAAACCATGACTACCGGCGAGCAGGGGTCCTTTACATTCCAGGCCCACCCCATTGAAGGCCACACTTTTACTGATTTTGAAAGAAAGTTCGTCCAACTGCTGAGCTGGGACTTCTTTATTCTCTCCGGCCGCGCACGCCTTATGGGTAATACCCGCAAGGTCGCCATTTCCGACGGTATGACGGGCGCCTACAACCAGGCAGGCATTTTTGCCTTCACCCAGCAGTTTATCAGGGAAAATCTCAAGGACTACACCGCCTTCTTTATTAACCTGAAGAACTTCAAGTATATCAACAAGTCCATGGGCAACAATATGGGCGACCTCGCCCTCAGGACTTTCGTAAAGCAGATTCTCTTGTTCCTGGACAAAACTGAACTCGTTGCAAGACTGGGCGGTGACAACTTCTTTATCCTCACCAAGAAGGAACGCCAAAACGAATTTATCGAGAAGTTCAAAGTCACCGAACTGAGCTTGAGCCAGGGTCCCAAACCCGTAGATATCCGCATTCAAGCCCGCATGGGCGTCTACCCTATCGAAGAAAACGTGATTGTCGGCGATGCACTGAACAACGCATCTACGGCAATGATGGCCGCAAGAGCCATCAAGAACCGGGATATTGTTTTCTTCACCAAGGAAATGCAGATTCAGTCTATCCACCAGAGGGAAATTTCCAGCGAGTTCCACAACGCCCTCAGGAACCGCGAACTGGTGGTGTTCTACCAGCCCAAGGTATCCCTGACCGACAAACGCATGAACGGTGCCGAGGCCCTGGTGCGGTGGGTCCGTCACAAAACCATCGTGCCCCCCATGGACTTTATTCCCATTTTGGAAAGGGAAGGGTCCATTTGCGAACTGGACTTTTACGTTTTTGAAACCGCCTGCAACGACCTTCACGAATGGATCAAAGCAGGAATCGACCCCGTACGCATATCTTCAAATTTCTCCAAGTTGCATTTGCGCAACCAAGATTTTGCCGACCGCATTCTCGGAATCCTGAAAAAGTATGAACTTGACGGCAAGTACATCGAAGTGGAACTGACCGAAGTGTCGGACTTCGACGATTCCGTCGCCATGCAGAAGTTCATTGACATCATGCGCAAGAACAATATCGGCGTTGCCATCGACGACTTCGGCACGGGCTATTCCACCTTGAACGTACTCAAGGACTACAACATCAGCGTCGTCAAGATCGACAAGTCCCTCCTGAACAACATCGGCAAGGCCAATTCCCACGACGAAATCATTCTCCGTAACGTGGTGAAAATGGCCCGCGAATTGGACAAGGACGTAATTGCCGAAGGTGTGGAAACCCAGGAACAGGCCGATTACCTGGAAGGAATCAACTGCGGCAGTGCCCAGGGATTCCTGTTCGACAAGCCCCTGGTCCGCGACGATTTCCAGAAGCGCCTGATTGGCGAAGTGGTGTATTAATTTCTATATTCTTCTTTAATGAAGAAGCTTGTTCACGACAGAAAGGTTTGTCTCGCCTGCGCTGGTTGCGTAGGTATTTGCCCCAAGATGGCACTTGACATGTACGGGCTCGATCTGCAAATCGACCACGAAAAATGCATCAAGTGCGGTATTTGCGCCAAGGCATGCCCCGTTGGTGCCCTGAAACTCGTGGAGGTGGACAATGCTTAATTCCGAATACGATGTAGTGGTCATTGGCGCAGGGCCGGGAGGCTCTGTGGCCGCAAGGAACTTGGCCCGGGCAGGTCACAAGGTCTTGCTTCTCGAAAAGCGGGAACGCATCGGGTTCCCGGTGCGTTGCGGCGAAGCCAGCACGACCCTCGCCGACTTGCAGACTTATGGTCCCATTGACGAAAGCTGCATCGAAAGCATTATCAACGGGCTTTATATTTACGGTCCCAACGGCGTGAACATCGAAGTTCCCAAGCCGGGCACCGGCATCATGCTGAACCGCGAAATCTTTGACCCGTGGCTTGCAAAGCTTGCGGCCGACGACGGCGCCCAGGTAGAGACCTGCGCCCGCGCCGAATTTGTGGGCGACGTGGAAGGCGGCAAGCGCATGGTCCGCGTCGTGCTGGGCAAAGGCGACGGATGCGGAACCGTCACCGAGACCTCCACCCAGGAAATTTTTGCCAAGATGGTCATTGCCGCCGACGGCGTAGAAAGCCGCATCGGTCGCATGGTGGGCCTCAAGTCCGAACAGAATCCCCGCGAAACATGCACGGGAGTTGATATCCAGGTCCAAGGACTTTTGACGAAGCCCGACTACCTGACTTTCTGGCAGGGACATGACTTTATTAACGACGGCTACATCTGGAGTTTCCCGAAACAGAAGTCCAACGTGACGAACTTTGGCGCAGGCTTCCTCGCCGCAGGCAACCACAGCGGAAACATTCTCGAAGTCACCATGGAATGGCTGGAAAAGCTTTTCCCTGGCGCAAAAATCAACCACACCGTCGGTGGAATGGTTCCTGTCTCCAGCATTCTGAAGGATTACACTTTAGACCACTTCGCCCTGGTGGGCGATGCCGCCCACCACACCAACCCGCTCACGGGTGGTGGCATCGCTGCCGCGATGCGCGCCGGTAGATTCTGCGCCGAATACGTGGACCAGGGCCTCAAGGCAGGCAATCTTTCGAAGCCGTTCCTAAAGCAGTATGAAAAACGCTGCTACGACTACTTCGGCAAAATGCATGACTTTGAATACAAGTTCCGTAGGTTCCTGCTGGCCATCAATCGCGAAGAACAAATCGGACTTTACAAGGTCCTGCAAGGCTTTGCCCTCAGCGGGTACAAGAAGAGCGCCTTCTTGAAGACGCCCATTCAGACAGCGAAGTACCTGTACAAGTTCTGGAAATTCAAATAGTTCCTAGAACAAATCGTCGACTTTCGTCTGGGCAAGCACACGATTATAAATAATCCGCTTGCCCATTTTTCCATCTGTCGCACACACGTGATCTTTAGGCGGTTTCAAGACAGATGTCACCAAATGGGCCGCCACCGTTTCGGCATGCACCGGGCGCACGTAGGCCGGGATCCATTCAGGATGTCTCCCGATAGTCTTTTGCAACAAGTCTTCGCCAAAGCGCTTGTCCTTATGTTTGCCAAGCAAAAGCGAGGGGCGCACCAATGTCAAGGTTTCAAAGCCCATCATGTCTAGGCCTTCTTCCAATTGTCCCTTAAGGCGGTTATAGAAGTACGGTGAATGACTGTCGGCGCCCATGGCACTTACGCACAAGAAGTTTTTCACCCCAGCCTTCTTGGCAATGGCAGCGAGTTTCAGCGGAAGCCTCAAGTCAACCTTTTCTTGGGCGGCCTTGCTTCCCGCCTGCTTGCGAGTAGTTCCAAGACAACACACCACCGCATCGCAACCTACAAAGCCCGCATAGAAAAACAGGCGCATGGCTTCGTCATCTTGTTCAAAATTCACCTGTTTAAAGTCAATCTTGGAAGCCCCTTCCAGAATTCCAAGTTCATTCATATCCGGTACATTCCGAACCGGACAAAAAACTCGCACCACCTGCGGAAGGCGAGCGAGTAATTTCAAGACATTCTTGCCGACAAGTCCTGTCGACCCCAAAAGTGCAATTTTCATGCTGTTAATATAGCAATCGCAAAAACACAACTATTTTAACGAATATTCACGCCCAATAGCACCAATTCCCGTAAAAATTTCTAAACTTGTAGGTGTAGAAATTTAAACCCTAACCCATAGGACTGTCTTATGGCAAAAACATTCAAGAAAGCTGAAGAAGTCTCCGTGCTCGGGACCGATGCGGAATCTTTCCGCAAGGCATTTACCGACCACATCCACCACACCCTCGCCCGTAACAGCGCAACCGTGACCGACCACGAAAAGTTCCTGGCCGTTGCTTACGCCGTGCGCGACCGCCTGGTAGACCGCTGGATCAAGACCCAGGAAACTTACTACCAGAAAGACGTGAAGCGCGTCTATTACCTGTCCCTTGAATTTTTGATTGGCCGTACCCTCGGCAACTCCGTTCTGAACCTCGACGTCGAAAGCGCCGTGACCGAAGCTCTTGACGAACTCGGCATGACTCTCGAAGAACTCCGCGAACAGGAAGTGGACGCCGGTCTCGGTAACGGTGGCCTCGGCCGCTTGGCCGCTTGCTTCCTCGACTCCATGGCAACGCTCGAACTCCCGGCTACCGGTATGGGCATCCGCTATGAATACGGCATGTTCAGCCAGAAGATCGTGAACGGCGAACAGGAAGAACAGCCGGATAACTGGCTGCGTCTCACCAACCCGTGGGAAATCGCCCGTCCGTCTAACGAAGTCAAGGTGCCCATGTACGGCTACGTGGTCAGCTGGATGGACGAAAAGGGCAAGCTCCGCAACCGTTGGGAAACCAAGGACTACGTGCTCGCTCTCCCCTACGACACTCCGATTCCGGGTTACAAGAACAACACCGTGAATAACCTGCGCCTCTGGAGCGCCAAGTCTACCGACGACTTCGGCCTCAGCTACTTCAACAACGGTGACTACATCGCCGCTGTGCAGGATATGGAACTTTCCGAAACCATTTCCAAGGTGCTCTACCCGAACGACGCTTCCATGAACGGTAAGGAACTGCGCCTCAAGCAGCAGTACTTCCTCTGCTCTGCTTCTCTGCAGGACATCATCCGCCGCTTCAAGAAGCTCCACGAAGGCGAATGGAAGGTGTTCCCCGAAAAGGTCGCCATCCAGTTGAACGACACGCACCCGGCAATCTCTATCGCCGAAATGATGCGTATCCTCCTCGACGAAGAAAACTTGGAATGGGACGATGCATGGGAAATCGTGACGCACACGTTCGCCTACACGAACCACACCTTGATGCCCGAAGCTCTTGAAAAGTGGCCGGTCAGCCTCTTCGAAAAGCTCCTGCCGCGTCACCTCCAGATTATTTACGAAATCAACGCCCGTTTCCTCCGTCAGGTGTCCCTCAAGTGGCCCGGCGACAACGCTCGCCTCGCCCGCATGAGCCTCATCGAAGAAGGCGGCTGCAAGATGGTCCGCATGGCTTACCTCTCCATCGTGGGTTCGTTCGCCGTGAACGGTGTGGCAGCTCTCCACTCCGACCTGTTGAAGACCACGCTCTTCAAGGACTTCTACGAACTGTGGCCTGAAAAGTTCAACAACAAGACGAACGGCGTGACGCCGCGTCGCTGGGTCCGCAAGGCAAACCCGGCTATGTCCGAACTCATCAGCTCCAAGATCGGCGAAGGCTGGGTCAAGGATCTCGACGAACTCAAGAAGCTCGAAAAGTTTGCGAAGGACGCCAAGTTCCAGAAGGAATTCATGGCCGTCAAGAAGCAGAACAAGGAACGCCTCGCCAAGTACCTCAAGGAAACGCAGGGCGTGGAAGTCGACACCAACACGTTCTTCGACGTGCAGGTCAAGCGTATCCACGAATACAAGCGCCAGCTCCTGAACATCCTGCACGCCATTCACCTGTACATCCAGCTGAAGGACGGCAAGGAAATCATGCCGCGTACCATCATGATCGGTGGTAAGTCCGCTCCGGGTTACTGGATGGCCAAGCAGATCATCCGTCTCGCCAACGCCGTGGCCGCCATCATCGACGCTGACCCGGTTTGCAAGGGCAAGCTCAAGATGGTGTTCCTCGAGAACTACCGTGTGTCTTTCGCCGAAAAGATCATTCCGGCTGCAGACCTCTCCGAACAGATTTCGACCGCAGGCACCGAAGCCTCTGGTACCGGCAACATGAAGTTCGCCCTCAACGGCGCACTCACCATCGGTACGCTCGACGGCGCTAACGTTGAAATGAAGGAAGAAGTCGGTGTCGAAAACATCTTCATCTTCGGTCTCACCGTTGAAGAAGTGACCGACCTCCTGGCCAAGGGCTACCGTCCGCGCGACTTCTACGAACACGACGACGATCTGCGCCGCGTGATCGACCTGATCGCTTCCGGCTTCTTCAGCCCCGACCGTCCGGACCTCTTCAAGCACATTGCCGACAAGCTCCTCACCAACGACAACTACCTGCTCTGCGCAGACTTCCGCAGCTACGTGGATATGCAGAAGAAGGTCGCCGAGGAATACATGGACAAGAAGACCTGGGCAGAAAAGGCTATCCTGAACGTCGCTCGCATGGGCAAGTTCAGCTCCGACCGTACCATCAAGCAGTACGCCGAAGAAATCTGGAACGCCAAGGGCTGCAGCATCAAGCTGTAGTACGCGCCCTACATTAATGGAATTGCCCGCGGCTTTTGTCGCGGGCTTTTTATATTTGGGATATGGAAATCAAGAAAACGAATGCGGCGAGAATTCTAGACCGCCAAAAAATTTCTTACGAGCTCATCCCCTACAAGGTCGACGAAAACGACCTGGGCGCACAGCACGTTGCCGACAGCCTCGGCGAAGACATCAATCAAGTTTTCAAGACAATCCTTGTTCACGGCGACAAGATCGGCTACCTGATTTGCGTAGTGCCGGGGAATCTCGAAGTGGACTTGAAGGGAGCAGCCAAGGTGAGCGGCAACAAGAAAATTGACACCGTACCGCTCAAGGATTTGACGCCACTGACCGGCTACATTCGCGGCGGTTGCAGTCCGCTCGGTCTCAAGAAGAACTTCCCGATTTTCATTCACGAAACCGCCATGCAGTTCCCCTACATTTACGTGAGTGCTGGCGAACGCGGCTTGCAACTGAAAGTTGCACCCGCCGACCTTGTGAAGGCGACACGCGCCACCGTGGGTGTCATCGCGCGAGTTCCGCCTGAAGTACCCGAATAAGCGATTCATATTCAGCCACGAACGCATCGTGGTTCCGCTTCACGAAATCTATATTGCCTTCTTTGCAGGCCATTTCAAGAGACTTGGCATCTTCTGAAACTTTAGTGGCACCAATCGTAAGAGAGGTGCTTTTTACGGCGTGCACCGTAATGCGGTAATATTCGAAATCACCCTTTTCAAAGTATTCCTTCAGTTCTCCGATTTTTTCGCTCTTTGCATATTCGTCAAGCATTTCTTTATAAAAAGTCTGATCGTTCATGCAGTAAGCAAGACCTGTAGCCGTATCCAAGTAATCGGACAATTTCGTTTGCCGCTTAACCGAAGGCTCCTGAATAGGTTCTGCCGCCTTGTTTTCACCAACGTTCTTTACCAGATCCTTCCGCAAGAATTTTTTGAGCGTTGTCAGCAGAACCTCTTCGCGAATCGGTTTCGCCATATAATCAGAGAATCCTTCATCCATATATCTGTTTCGGGCATCGGAGACTGCATTCGCCGTAAGCATCACCACAGGAGTAATGGCATTCGGATTTTTCTCCATCTCTTTCATGCGACGGAAAGCTTCCACTCCATCCATCACCGGCATCATATGGTCCAAGAAAATCACATCGTAACGTTTCGCCTGAATAAGTTCCAAAGCCTCGACACCATTAACAGCCGTATCAATATGAATCTTAGTTTCCTTAAGGAGTCCTGCGAACACCTTCAGATTCATTTGGACGTCATCCACCACCAAGATTCTTGCATCAGGTGCTTCAAATCTTTCATGAGCGGCATCAATCACATTCACGTGTTCTTTATACAGCTTCTCAAAATCACCTAAAGGTCTTTCGTCGCTGACTTGCTGCAACAGGCGTACCGTAAAGACAGAACCCTTACCATAGGTACTTTCCACCTGCACAGTACCACCCATCATATCCATCAACTGTTTAGTCAAATTGAGTCCAAGGCCTGTACCTTCAATATTGCGATTACGCTTTTCATCCAGACGTACAAAGTCATCGAACAATTTTTCACGGTCTTGTTCACGAATGCCAATACCCGTGTCTTTCACCTGAATAAAAAGTTCCACCTGTTTTGAATCGCCACCCTGAATTGGATCAACCTTCACCTTTTCGGCATAAACCTTCAAGGTAACAGAACCTTCATTTGTGTACTTGACAGCATTGGATAACAGGTTGTTCACCACCTGTCTAATGCGCACTTCATCGCCAAACAAGGCCCTTGGAATTTCCGGCGAAATATCCATAACCAGTTCCAAGTTCTTGTCATGGGCACGAATCGCCACCATATTGTAGCAGTCGTTCAATACCGTAAATACGCTGTAGGTTACAGGCAATATTTCCATTTTGCCCGATTCGATTTTAGAAATATCCAAAACATCGTTAATCAACGAAAGCAAGGTCTGTCCGGCACTTTGAATGTTCAAGGCGTAATCACGCAAAGTCTCATCTTTACATTCCTTAAGAAGCATGGAATCCATGCCCAAGATTCCGTTAATCGGTGTACGGATTTCGTGGCTCATATTGGCCAGGAATATACTTTTCGCCTTGCTTGCGCTTTCAGCGTTTTCTTTTTCCCGGAGCAGTTCCTTGTTTTCACGGGCCTTCTTTTCGGACAGTACCACATAAAGCATCGCAATGGAGAACATGAATATCAAAAGACCGAACACCCAAAGAATCAGGAACGAGATATCGTCTTTTTCGGAAGCCACCACACTTGCCGGCACCACCCCCTTCAAAGATACTCCCGACAATTTGAGTTCAGCCACAAAGTAATAATATTCCGAGCCATCTACTTCTAAATGGGTTGCGGCGGCAATAGAGACATTCAACCCGCTAGAAAGCTTATCGCGAACAGCACCATACCCGTTTTCACCCCACAACAAGTCCGTTCCTAAAGAATCGTTAGAAGAATTGATAATGATGCCGTCGTTTGAGCCCCAAACAGTCGCATACCCCTTTCCACCATAACACACCACGCCAAAGTTCTTGATAATCGCATCTTCTTTATACATGCGGAACAGCACATACTTAATATTTTTTCCGCTATACACTGGAGCCGAGAACATAAGCCCCGTTCCCTTGGAATAGCTTATGAATCTCGCGCCATGAAAAGATTCCGAAACGCCCTTGAAATCCGAAGCCAGAATTTCTGCTGTATCCCCGCTATAAACGATTTTACCGTTCAAGGCAACCAAGCCATAGTAATACTCGCCATCCGAATCTTCCAACGTAGAAAGCATTCTTTCTACATGGGTCAAATTGGCGGAAACACCAGAAGCTATTCCCGATAAGGATTTCAGTTCAAGCAACAGACGTTCCGCTTCGGCACTGGCATAGCTTTCGGCCTGGTAAGCCACCTGTTTTTCCGCATAGTTCTGGAACAGGCTAGAAAACTTGACACGCAGCAGTACCCCCACCAAAAGGAGAATCAATACAAAGAACAGAATTCCTATTAAAGGCCTTACACCAAACTTTTTTATCATGGTTCAATCGCACCCTTAATAAGCCAATTCATGTCACTATGCAGGACTTCGTCACTAATGGTTTCGCCATCTTCAGAGCGGATTCCCCCATGAACATCCACAATCTTTCCTGAGAACACGTTGTAGCCCGCCTTGATTTTTTCAGCGGCAGCATTCACCAGCGTCTTCACGGAATCGGGAACTTCGCTAGAATAGAAAGCCAGTCCCACGGCATCTTTTTCTAGACCAATCCAGTAATCCATATTTTCATTATCCTTTTTCTGGATATAGTCCTGGATAAAATCCTTGTAAATAATGGACCAGTTTATCGCGATGGAAGTTAACATTCTCGGAGAGAATTTGTTGTTTTCCACATGGTTCCCAATGCAATAAAGTCCGCGCTTTTCGGCAACTTCAATAATAAATGCCCTATCTTGGTGAAAGGCGATTACATCAATACCCGAGCTGTCAATCAACTTGTTGGCATTTTCGGTTTCCATATTTCCTTCGTTCCAAGAATTTGTCCAACGTACATATATATTCGCCTTCGGATTGACACTTTGAACTCCCAAAATAAACGCATTCAAGCCCCTGTATACCTGTATATTTTTCATAGCAGCCACATAACCAATGTGATCCGTTTTGGTCATGGAACCAGCAACGATTCCTGCTAGGTAACGAGCCTGGTAAATGCGGGCAAAATAGGCCTTGTAGTTTGGAGCATCATATTCCCAATTTATTCCATAGAACGTCACATCCGGATGCGATTCAATAATATCCTTAATCAAGATAGGATAGTTATAACTCGTAAGCACGATGACTTTCAAACTGTCGGCAATCATCACGTTCACCGCCTTTGCAAGGGGATCCCGTTCTTCAGGGATATCAATCGTCAAAGTCCTTTGCACTCCTAGGGAATCGCACGCCGCTTTTATTCCCTTATAATGCGTTTCATTCCAGCCGTTATCAGCCGTATCACTTAAAAGAATAAACCCGACACGGAATTTTTGTGATTCCAATTTCTTGACGGATTCCCCATTATCGACTTTTTCAAATACCATATACAGCAGTACAAAAAAGACGGCGACAGCCATCAACGCCCCAATGGTTATTTTACTCTTCATCTATTTTTACCCCCTTTACGAACCAGTTAAAATTATTCAGCATATCACTATCGGACATGCTTTCTCCTTCATTAATACGAATCGTTCCAGCGTTATCTTCGATGGGTCCGTAAAATACATCAAAGGAACCGTCCTGAATTTTTTTGCGTTCACTGGCAACCATTTCGATAGCTTTCGGATCCACATGCTTTGTGAAAGGCGCCAAGTCTACCACACCCGAATTAACTCCACTCCAATAATTTTTGCCCACGAACTTTTTCTTGAGGACTTCTAATATATGGGGCGTATAGAACTTTTCCCAGCGCCACACTGGAGCCGTCAAAAAATGTTCCGGGTACAAGCCCGAATTATCCAGATTGTAACCTACAATCCACAGTCCAAGAGAATCCGCGATACGCATGGGTTCTTGGCTATCCACATGCAAGGTGAGTACATCTATAGAATCATTTTTTACAAGAAGTGCACGAGTTGCCTCGCCGCAGGCCACGTCATCGTTCCAAGATTTCGTCCAATGCACAATCACATTCGCATCAGGGTTCACCTTTCGCACGCCCAAGGTAAAGGCGTTAATACCCCGAACGACTTCGGGAATATCGAACGCAGCCACATAACCAATTTTACCGGTTTTCGTCTGCATGCCGGCGACGATGCCCGAAAGGTAACGCATCTGATAAATGCGTCCAAAATAGGTCGACATATTCTTTGCGAAATTCAATCCTGAAGCATGGAAGAATTTTATATCAGGATGCCTAACCGCAACGTCCTGAATATATGGCCCCAACTGGAAAGAATTCGCTACAATAATTTTGACTCCGGCCGCAATGAGGCCTTCCATCACCTCTTCAGATGTCTTATTCGCCGGAATTCTTTCCCGGAAAAAAACATCAAGATTCAGTTCCTTGGCCGTCTTCCGCATTCCCTCGTAATGAGACTGTCCCCAACTATAGTCGCTAATGGAGCCGTTCATAATCATCGCTACTTTTGTTTTTTCACGAGTTACGTCGGTATTTTTCTTTTTCACGTTAATCGTGAGTAACCCTGCTATAATAACCGCAAGGATTAACGCAGGAATAACATAAACCAATTTCATGTTACGACTCTCCTGCAGCAAGATAGTTCGACAGTTTTTCTAGGACTGTTTTGTAATCAGCCATACACCTTTCATGCTGACTGCGAACAAAATCAACATTTCCTTCTTTACAAGCGATTTCGATAGTCTTTGCCGTTTCAGACAAGGCCACCGCACCAATCGTCAGCGATGTACTTTTCAGGGAATGCATATTGATGCGATAGTTGTCAAAATCACCTTTTGCAAAGGAACTTTCCAAATCGGCAAGGCGATCATTCTTGACATATTCCACAAGCATTTCGTGGTAAAAACCCTTATCATTCATGCAATAACCAAGTCCCGTTGCCGTATCCAGAATTCCCGAAAGGTCATCCATCGAATGCGATGTCGACCTTGGCGGATTTTTCTCAACATCATCCACCTTATCGATCAGTTCCGGTGGCAACAATTTTTTCACCGTCGTAAGTAACACTTCTTCACGAATGGGCTTGGTAATATAATCCGTAAAGCCGGCCTGAATGTAGGCATCCTTTGCGCCCACAACTGCATTTGCTGTAAGCATTACTACAGGCGTCTTTTTTATGTCGAAGGATTTTATATCCTTCATGCACTGCAAGGTTTCAATACCATCCATCACAGGCATCATGTGGTCCAAGAGAATCAAGTCATAATGATTTTCTTCGACAAGGGCTAGAGCATCTTCCCCATTAGTCGCCGTATCGACTTTTATTTCCGTTTCTTTGAGCAGACCACAAACTACCTTCAAATTCATGGACACATCATCCACTACCAGCAACCTGGCGTTTTTCGCCTTGAACTTCTTGACGCCAGAATTAAAAGAAATAAACTCCTTATGGCGCTCCATAAAGTTACCAATGACGGCATCGCCTATTACAGGCTGCGGAACATGGACTTCAAATACGGAACCGGAACCATAGACGCTCTTTACCAAGACTCGGCCATTCATCATTTCGACCAACTTTTTGGTAAGGTTCAGTCCGAGGCCTGTACCTTCAATATTTCTATTGCGGTCCAAGTCAATACGTTCAAAACTCTGGAACAATTTGCCGCGATCATCAGAACGGATACCAATGCCAGTATCGGCCACAATGACAACCAACTCTATTCGCTTATTAGAATTTTCCTCGGGCAATGTCTTAAAATCAACCAGCAGATCAACCGTCCCCGAAGGCGTGTATTTAATGGCATTTGAAAGCAGGTTATTTATAATCTGACGAAGTCGCACTTCATCGCCACTGAGCAAAGAAGGCGTTTTCGGATTCACATTGATATTGAATTCCAGCCCCTTGCTTTGGGCACGAGGATCCGCAACACTGTAGCAGTCATTCAATACGGCAAATAAATCATAATCCCCAATCAAAAGCTCCATTTTGCCAGATTCAATCTTGGTAATATCCAAAACGTCATTCACCAGCGAAAGCAAGGTATGTCCTGCATTCTGGATATTCTGAGCATATTCAAGCAACGTCGCATCCTTGCACTCCTTCAAAAGCATCGTATTCATTCCCAGAATGCCGTTAATAGGAGTACGTATTTCGTGACTCATGTTAGCCAGGAAAAAGCTCTTGGCCATATTCGCCGATTCTGCATTCTTACGTGCCGCTTCGGCTTCCGCCCAGGCCTTGCGCAATTCATCGGAATGTTGCGCCTTTTTACGGGCATTGTCCAAGTTTTCGAGCAATCGATGGGTTAGTTTTGCAATGGTAATGCACAAAAGCGTCATGGCAATGGCTTCAATCAAGAAGCCCGCCGATCGAGAAATCCACCAGAAGGTATCCGATGAAAACTCGCCATGATTTGCACCGGGCGCCCTAAAATAAAGGGAAACCACAATCAACACATAACTGAAAATCGAAATCTTGAAAGTAAAGGCTGCATTAAAGAACAGCAGGCTTGTGACCATGGCAAGAGTATAGGTCATATAGACGCCTATGTTTTCATTGGTGGCAAGCATCGCAATGATGCATCCCATGCCCAACACGCAAAAATACCGCCGCACCATAAGCGAGGCTCCCATACGTTCAATAAAAGTCGGAAGCCACAAGATGACAAAAGCGATTGCCGTCAAGACATTCAATTCAAAGTAGTCGATTTTAAACAAATGAATAACGTTTCCGAGATAAATCAAAGGAAACATGGCCCACAACCAACGCATGACCCTTGTCAACGTTTGCAAGACCCTACGGTCATTTTCATCGAAAATGTCATTAGAATCCATTGTCGGCTCCAGTTGGTTCATTTTAGTAGTCCTGTCCATCATCTCGCATTTCATAGTTCACGTCGTCATCAATCATCTTAAGCATGACATCTGCAAAGTCCGGATCAAACTGCATTCCCCGACCTCTCAGAATTTCACTGCGGACAGCGCTCTGCGGAAGAGCCGAACGGTAGCTGCGGCGGCTGGTCATGGCGTCGTAGGCATCGGCCACGGCAATGATTCGGGCAATTTCTGGAATAGCGTAACCGGCAAGTCCTTCTGGATACCCCTTGCCGTCAAAACGTTCATGGTGATAATGTGCCCCGATTTCAATATTGGGCATACCGGTGATGTTCTTCAAAATCTCGACACCGATACTCGGGTGCTGCTTAATAGTTTCGTATTCTTCATCCGTGAGCTTCGAATTCTTGTTCAAGATATTGTCCGGAACCCCGATTTTTCCGATATCGTGCAAAAGAGCGACGAAGTAGATTTCATCCTGAAATTCCACAGGCTTGCCTACCCTGCGGGCAATTTCTCTACTATACTTGGCCACTCGGCTGGAATGGCCGTTTGTGTAGCGGTCCTTAGCATCAATGGTGGACGCTAAAGTCTTCACCACCTGTAATGAAAGGACCTGAAGCTTATGTCGGCTTTCTTCCAGTTCCAGCGTCCGACGTTCGACCTCGCTCTCCAGTGAGACCTGCAGCTTGCGCAAAGACAGGATTCTCTTGATTCGCTCCAGCACCACCTCAGGCACCAAAGGCTTCTGGATATAGTCCTGGGCACCCTCCTTGAACACCCGGACCTCGGTCTCCCGGTCACTGTCCGCCGTCAAGAACACAACGGGTAAGTCATTGCAGTTCTTCATTTTACGAATTTCAGCCAGCAACTCGAAGCCGTTCTTCCCCGGCATATGCACATCCAATAGCGCAAGCGCGGGCAATTCCTTTGATAGGTAGTCTAGAGCTTCTTCGTATGAATTTGCCATTACAACGTTATACGTTGTACTAAGCATGTGCTCAGCGAATCTGAGGTTCATACGATCATCATCCACGATTAAGATCGTTTTGTTTTGCGAAACCGACATGTTAATTCCCCTTTACAATAAATATATATTAGGAAAAGGCCCCGTCAAAGACCTTCTCATAAAAATGATACACAAAAACGTCTTTTTTATTACAATTTTGAAAATTTGACCATTCTACGGCCTAATTTTAAAGGCGTTGCCCCTTTGGACAACGCCTTCTGCAAAGCCGATTTAAGACCCTAAGTCCTATTTCACCATGATTTTCTGTGACAAATTGATTCCCTGGCCTACCACCTTCACAAGGTACATACCCTTTGCGGCATCTACCTTGAACTGGTGTGAACCCGAGGCAAGTGCACCCTTATGCAAGGTTGCAACACAATGACCGGTTACATCGAAGAGTTCGACAGTCACGACAGCAGGACGGCTCATCGTCAAGCTGAGGTATCCGTTATTCAGCTGCATAGCCTTGGCCCCTGCAGCACGAATAGACGTAAGGCCCGAAGATTCTCCGAATACGATCTTGATTTCAGGAATCATTTCTTCGGTATTGCCGAAGCTGCGGCTGAAAGCATCATACTTGTCTTCGTTAAAGTCCCAGAGAACCTGGTCGCCCGCCTTGAAGTTATCATACAGAATTGTACCGGTATAACCTGCAGCATAGTTTGCGACAATGACACTCAAGGTCTTGTTGCGGTCGGCATGGGCCGAGATGTCGAAGGAGCAGGTTTCTGTCTTGCCGGCAGGCACGGTGCATTCGCCGTCAATTTCGGTCCAGGTCCAAGCATCGGTCAGTTTAAGAATCAAGTACAATTTTGCATCGGCAGCGCCCTTGTTGGTCGCTTCGAATGTGAGCGCCGAAGCCTTGCTCAAGTCCCAAGTCTTCTGGTATTCGATTTGAGCGTTATCGCCACCGTAAACCACGGCCATCTTGCCGTCACCGCTTTCCTGGCTAATAGCAACATCCTTGATTTTGATAGAAGCCTCTTCCGTAGCGGCGAGAGCCTTCATGGCATCCAGTGCAGGATCGATGGTGTAGCTATAACCACCAAACTGAGATTCGGTCTTATCGCCAATATACTGCCAGGCAAGCGCACCCGCATAACCGCCATCAAAAGCCTTGCGGTAGCATTCTTCGGTGGAAATTTCAGTCTTGGCAGCAAAACTCGATCTGTAAGTCTCGCCCTTCCAGCCGCTGGCCGGGAACTCGCCGATAATCATGGGCTTGGAATCGTAGCCGTAGGTAGTCGCCATCTGAGCTGCGGTATTTACAAACGGAGAAACGGCGTTATCTTGATAATAGGGATAATAGTGCGTCTGGAAAAAATCCAGCGTACCCTTCGCTTCGCCACCAGCCTCAATAAGGGCTGCATCATTCCAATACTTCTGATACTTGATATTCACGCTACCGGTCGAAACGAGAAGTTCCGGGTTCTGCGTATGGATTGCAGCGGCAATCTTATTCGTGAATTTCTGGATTTTGGCAAGAGCCATCTTTTGAGTGGTCCAGCCACTGCATTCGCTCGTCATGCCTTCAGGTTCGTTGAAAACTTCCCAAGTCATGAGCGCTTTGTGATTCCCGATGGTCTTTACAACCGGATTAAGCACATTCGTAATGAAAGCCGCCGTACCCTCGTCCTCGAACAGTTTTTCATTTGCCGTGATGTCGAGTTTTTCATCCGCATAAAGGCCCCACTGTTTCGGTTCCATCAGGTTATGGCTGAAAAGACACATGGAAACCATCACGCCGTATTCTTCGGCGATATCCAAGGCCTTCTTCATGTTGGCGATGGTATTTTCCTTAAGGCCAGAAACAAGATGAGTACTCTGGTCGATTTCAGGACTTTGACTCATGTTGTTGAACAACCACCAGCGAATGGCGTTACCACCCGCAGCACGGGTGCCTTCAACGGCCTTACGCCAAGCGTTTTCATTCAGCGGGGCATCACCCACGTCGGAGTTATAGTCACTCCAAGCGAGGTTCGTACCCGAGAAGAAAATCTTCTTGCCGTTATAAAGCAAATCGGTGCCATTTACAGTAAGACCCGGAGCAGCAAAAGCCGCTTCACCGAACAAAAAAGCTCCGCAAAGAGCCACAAAACCAATTTTTTTCATAATACTCCTCAAACACCCTTTTATCGGGGCGATTACCCTAAAGATATACTAATAAAGCTCTCATTGAATACTTTTACTTTCAAGGTGTTGACATTCGTTACAAAAAATGTCCACACCCGCAGGTATTTTACCCTAGCGCATAATCCAGCCGCCGCCAAGCACCATGTCTCCGTCGTAAAATACGGCGCACTGGCCAGGGGTAACCGCAAATTGTGACTGCTCGAAACTGGCGAGTGCGCAGCCGTCTTCTAAAATCTTGACCATGCAACGGGTCGGGCGCTGGCGGTAACGAACCATGCCTTCGCATTCAAAAGTATCACCCACGGCGTAGGCGCAACCCGTTGCTGGGTTCACGCCATGCCACTCGCAATTCTGAATCCGCACTTCGCAAGCAGCGACTGCCGACTTGTCGGCGGTCACCAGGATATCTCCAGTTTCCGGATTCACGCTTTGCACGAAGGCGGGGACGCCCAGCGCAACGCCAAGTCCCTTGCGTTGCCCCACCGTGTAACGGTGGTAACCTTCGTGACTATTCCAAATCTTGCCGTCGGCGGTCACGAAGTTTCCTGGGCGTGTCATCGCACCGAAACGTTCCTGCAAGAAATTCGTGTAATCATCGCCGTAAATATCGAAGCAAATATCCTGACTGTCGCTGGCGCTGGCGTTTTCAAAGCCATGTCTTGCCGCAATGGCACGTACCTCGGGCTTTTCCATATCACCCAGCGGAGTTATCACCCGTGCCATGGCAGAATCAGGTACACCGAACAAGAAATAACTCTGGTCTTTCGCAGCATCGCGGCCCTTGAAAAGCCGACGCACGCCACCGACCTCCTTCACGTTCACATAGTGACCTGTTGACAGGAAGTCTGCGCCGTGCACCAATGCAAAGTCAAGCATCCATCCGAACTTCACGTAGCGATTGCAATAGCAGCAAGGGTTCGGCGTGCGGGCCCCTGCGAAATCATCATGACAGCGTTTCAGCACGCGATCCGTAAAGGCGTCATCGCATACCGCCACATAATGCTCGATGCCAAGCTTTTTCGCCACCGCACGAGCCCGCAAAACGCTGTCGTCTTTTTCAGGGTCATAGGCGTTAGCGAGAGGAGGCAACACCCGCAGCGTTACGCCGAAAACGTCGTAACCCTGCTCCAAGAGCAGGAGTGCCGCCACCGACGAATCCACTCCCCCGCTCATGCCGACCGCTACACGTTTCCTAGTCATACTAATCAAATCGGAGCATCAAAGCAATTTCAAATTGCAGAATCTGACGCAAGTGCGGAGTTTCGTCATCCAGCTTTTCATGAATCTGGCGGTATTCAATATAGCTGCTCATGGAAGCTATCTTGTTGAACTGGTAGCCTGCACTGGGACGCACGAACCATTCATGCGTACGCGAAGGTACCGTTCTGTCAACCAATTCTAGCTCCGGGCTATAAACCCTATCGGGCACGTCCGCAGACAAGCCGTCGTCGAATGACCATTGTTTAAAGACACCGTCGGTACCGCTATCCTCGTTCCACTTGTCGTAACCCTTCACCGGATCGTATTCCTTACGGATCGTCTTCTTGTAGTCATAACCGGCGGTGAACTTAAGGTCAATGGAGTTCTTGAACTTGAAGAACCACTTGAAGAACTTCACAGCCTTGTCAAGCTTCAGCGGATACGTAATGGTAAAGTCATCGCCAATGTTGAACATGAAGTCATTGTACAAAGACGTATGAATCCAGGGAATTTCCCAGAAGTAGTCTGAAGTATCGCGGATGCTGCCCGAAGAATCAGGCCATGACGTAATGCCAATCACTTCTTCCTTGGGGCGACGGTCCGTATTTTCAATCTTCATGCGCACGCTATTTTCAATGCGCATATTGTTCTGCAGCAAGAAGGTGATTCGAACGAGCGGATTGAAATTCAGGCTCTGGGACCAGGAATCTTCGGCACTCTGGAACGGATGAACTGTGGTGGTATAGGCGTAATCAAATCGATGGTATGTCGACACGCTACGGAAGCTGTTCAAGAAGGATACTTTCTGGGCAAAGTTCGGCACCGTCACGCCTATGCCAATCTTCGGCCACACCGTCGTAGTATCGATATACATCGGGTATTCTCTGGACTGAGAGAAGTCTTCCTTCCATTGCAAGTCACCCGTTACGCCAATGTCCCAAATCGGGAGCGTAATGCCCGATCCCACCTGGAACTGGCGGGATACGGAATGCCTGAAGTTGCCTTGATAAACAACCGTATCTACATGGTGGTTCCTGTACTGGGCAAAGCGCAGGTAATCGTCGCGGTGGTCCAGGCCCATGTCGCCGGTGACAATGTTATAGAAGCCACGGTTGCGGTAACCGTTACCCAGGCCAAGGCCATACAAATAATACTGCAGCGGAGTCACACCCTGGTCTTCATACAGCTGAGCCAAGGTGAAGTTTTCGCCCACGGTGTTGGTACTTGCAGTCCAGTTAAAGCGGACTTCGCGCCACTTGACCTTATCAAAGGCACTTGCCACCGGGTTTTCCTTACCAAAGCTTCGAGCCAAGTCCAGCACCTTCAAAGAGGGCGAGAACTCGAAACGGTTCGTCTGCGAAATGGTCCAATAGTTTTTCTCCAGGGTGGTTTCATCCATAAAGTCAAAATCATCGGGGATGGTCTTTTGCTGGTTGAAATCAGAACTGAAGTTAGCGCTGAAGGGCAAGAAGGGAATCAGGCGCGGATTGAACCCGATCTTGAACTGCTGAGAACGGGCACGTTCATTACGCAAAATACCGTAGGCACGACCATATTCCCTATGGCCCACGCTATCCACCTTGTAGAACACCGTAGTATCGTACTTGATTTCATAAGATTCCGGATTCTGCATGTCGATGGCAAAAGTATCGCCGTTTTCCTTAATGCGCGGAATGGTATCGTAAGGAATAGCCACAATACTGTCGCCCGATATATAGACGCGGCGGTCCGTATGGTCGTAATCGAAGATATAGTCGCTGGCAAAAAGTCCGCCATCCCTTGTGGTAAAGAAGTTCTTTTTCACGAAGGCTTCACGGTCGCCACCGCCGTACATATCACGCTTGATGTTCAACGAATAGTTCGTCGAAAGGAACGAGAAGATATTCCAGCGCATGTTCAGCTTGTGGTTCAATTCCGTGGTATAAGTTACAATCTTGTCGACCTGGGGGTCCACATAGTCCGGGTCACGGCTCTGGTTCACATAGCGCACATAGTTCAAGTCGAAAAGCGTAAGGTCGAAGGTCTGGGGCCACGGTTCAAATTCAGTCTTCGCAATGGGTTTCAACCATTCATACTTCGAAAGGCCATCAAGGGGCCTGAACTTGAACATGCTGAAGGTACCCAGCTTATATTCGATTACCGTATGGTAAGAATAGGTGGAGTCTGCAGAAGTCGTGGATCTGCCTTCGGATTCATTGTAGGAATAGCTAAATGCCGGACGGTCAAGGAATATCTGCGACATTACCTCGCCAAACTTGGAATCGTGGGCGTGGTAATCCTTACGGTAGCTGATACCAAAGGACTTGTCACGCACGTAAGACTGGTAACCCTTGGATTCCGCATTGTCGCGCAAGCCCTGTTCTTCCTTGTCGGAACCTACTTCCAGCTTGTTCTGGAACATATCGCCCGTGAGGTCCACAAAGCTGCTTCTTTTAAGCATCATGTCGTCGGTGGGCTTCATGTAGGGGCGCTTGGTCGAGCTATGGTAACCCAAGGAAAGGGGAATATGGAATCCGGCACTATCGTTCAAGAACTTGTTCAAGTTCATGGTGAAGTCGCTAGCCACATCCAGCTGGGAGGCTGCCACAGAGGATTTCGGCTTCGGCGAGCCATTGGATGTGGAAAGGGTCGCAAAGTTTCCATCCTGGTAACGCACCGTTCCCGAAAGCGAGATAAAGTCGGCAAAGTTCACCTGGGCGCCCGTACGAGCCGCATAGCCCCATTCCGTATCCATGTCCGAAAGGCGCAGGTCATCCAGCCAGAAGGTACCAGAATCCAGTTCATCCGTGGAGGCACTGGAATCGGCCATAACCACAAAACGCATCCAGTCGATGCTGGTAATCGACGGATTACCCACCAGCTTCAACTTTTCTTCGCGTTCACCGCCCAGGTCTTTTTCAACAGCGCTCAAGTAAGGCGGACGACGGCCACGCTTGAGATCCGAGAAATCAGCCACATCCATGGCGAAGGCGTTGGCCAGCCAGTTACGTTCATGACAATCCTGGGGACGTTCCTTGTCTTTACAAGGGGTATTGACCGGACGGAAGCTCCATTCGTAGTAATCGCTGGAACCTTCCAGGGACCCCTCACCGAACTGAATCGCAAAGCGCACCGGAGCCTTGTCTACACCCTTCTGCGCCTCGTAATGGATTTCCATCTTGAGGGAACGGTAACTGGAGAAATCCTTCACATCGGTTTCAAAGATTCGGGTAACACCCACTTCTTGGCCTGGGCTCATCCCATGGTAATTAAGGACCAAAGCCGTTTCCTTAAGCGGGGCATTAGAATCAGAATCACGTTCCGTACGGGTATTGGGAGACTTGTGATACTTGTTTGCATCTTCGCGGTTGTTAATCGTCTTGACGCTAATATAGGTCGTATCGCGGGCCACCACATTTTCAGAAACCTTGGTTTCAAGCCCGTTCACTTCCACAATCTGCGAATTCTCCGTAGAGCTGGTCCTGTACAAGTCGGCAACCGTCGTTTCTTCCCAGGCGTTACCGATAACGCCAAGACTTACAATCTGGACCTTGGCTTCGGCCACACCGTTATTCAGCTTGCCCAACCAAAGCCTACTGAACTGGGCTTCGGCAAGAATCGTCAAGTAATCATTGGTAGAAGGCGAAACAATCGTATCGTACTGGTAAAGCGGAATACGCCACCTACGCCAGCCATTTCGCAGTTCTTCAAAGTTCATCTTATTGGTGTCAGACAAGTCGATTCGGTAACGGACAAAGCTGATATCCTGATCCAAGGATCCATTCTTGTTGATATCTTCGGTATCGTAGGTACGTTCACCAGCGTTGTTTTCGGTTCCGTTAATCTGTCTGGGCGGATCGCTTTCGTCTTCCAAATCGTCATCATAATTGTCACGGGCAATATCGTTTGTAGAAGCATCCACATTACCCTTGCGCGTGCTCAACTCAGTACCTTTACAGGGGCTGGTACGGCAATCCCACACCGAGTCAAATTCGTCGAGACCCGTCAAGCCGTCAAGGCCCTTGTCATGAAGTGCCGTAGTGGAGCCAATATCATTTTCACCGTTATATTGGCCATTAGGTGCAGTACCGTTAATAGAAAGGTCTTCACTGATAAGGCCCAGATCCAAGTAGAGCGAGCCTACATTTCCGCGCGCCACCACCTCGATGTACTTCATGTTGCTCAGGTCATGGTAATACTCGCTGTTCGGGCGCATGACACCGCCCCAGGAATTTCCGGACAGATTGTCATTTGCACGCAAGGTCATCTTGAGCACGGTCAGATGCTGGTTGTCCACATCGGAATTTCCCACCGGCGTATAAATGTTCTTGTACAGTTCAGTGTTGTTGCTATGCCAAATGAATTCACCCTTGTGCTTATAATCCTGATTTTCGATATAAGTCAAGGCATTCATATCTCCACCGACCCCAGAGGGTTCCACACCACCCGGTGGCGAAGCCTGGTACCAGGAAAGACGGGAAAGCGGATAAGTCAACCCAGAGGTGGTGGCTTCAAAATCTTCAACAAGGGCAGACTGTTCATCGCTGGTATTTGCATTATGGCGGCTGGCAGCGAATTCAGCTTCATAACGCCAAGAAGACTGGGCAGTCGTGTTGATTCCCGGAATCAAGTTCACCAGTTCCGTCAAAGCCGGGATCGTATCCTGCAAGCGCAAGTTCATGCCCCACAGCACGCTGGAGTAAGGTTCGTTTCCCAGAGTCGGCGTTTTAGCCGTAGTACTCTGGCTCTTGTAAAGGGCGGTGATACCGAACACGGATCCCGCGCCCATACCGTACAGGTCCAGCGGGAGTTCGGCGCGTGCACCCAGCAAAAGCTTATTGTCGATTTCAAACAGGGGCTCGCATTCGTAAGTGACCTTGATTTCCTTATTCGGGTCAAGGGCGCGTTCACTCAAAAGTTCAATCTGGCCCAATTCGTAGTTCACTTCGTAGTCGGTACCGCGAATAAGGGTAGTAGAACCCGCCGTTACCTTTTCTGTACCCGGCGAAATATCCATACAGGAACTACCGCTCACAGAATAACTGGAACTGGGGTCACGAACGCTCAATGTAGAACTGCGGCGCTTACCCACAGATTCGAAATAGAAACGATTCGTGTAGCGAGAAAGGTTATAAACAGGAAGCGTATAGAGTTGAGCCATGGCCGCCGTCGAATCCAAGTTACGCAAAGGCTCCAAGCAGTTCTGCTTGGCCAGCTCGTCTTTGTCTTTGTCGGATTTATTGGCATAGACAGCATCGTCTCTTGACTTACAAGGGAGCCACATTTCACCCGTATAATTACCCGAAGCATCCTTCTTAAAGATGGTAGCGTCATTTACCAGCGGAGTACCCGTGGTGGTGTCCACAAGTCCAAGTTTCTTGAGGAAGTCTCCAGCAATACCGGACTTATTTTTCATGCGCAGCACAAAGTTCGAAGAGCTTGCATCCGAAATGCCGATGGAATACACATTACGCAACATCAGCTTGTCAATATCCACAAGTTCCGAAAGAGTCGCATCCCACTGAATAAGGGCAACCGTATCCCCTTTTTTCACAGACGACTTACCACGATTTTCAGACCAGCTTGCAGCAAGCAAGGTGTTACGGCTTATACCATTCACTTTCACGACGCCCATCTTTTCATCGTAATCAAAGTCTTCGATAGGAGCAAGACGTTCCACCTTTTTGACAATCGGTTTGCCGCTAGGTGTCACGTATTTAACATACACGTCCTCAATTACGTCTTTCGAATTCGTGGAACCGCGCTTAAATAGTTTCAAGTCCGTTGCCTTATAAATCTTGGACCTTTTACCTGTTTGCGAAACATCTCTGACGTATGAATCTCTCGTAGCATAGTTCAAGAAGAAATAACGGTATGCAACAAACTGCTTATCCAGAATCTGGAATTCCGTCGTCGATTCATTGGCCTTCAAACTGTATTCTTCCTGGTCGCCACCATCCTGCGATGCAATGGTGGTCAGGCGCCAGTCACCCAGTTTCCAGTCCGCCTTGATACCGAACAAGCCCTGGTGGTTCTCGGAGTAACCCGTGAGTTCCGTACCCGTCAAAGCGAGGTTCGTGGTACCGGCTTCTACGCGCTGCAGAATGTAGTCTTCAAATTCATCCTTGTAAGATTCTTCGTAAACCACGCGCACCTGGTTACGGGCACCGAGGCCTTCTTCCACGTTGTTGATTTCAACCGTGATATAAGGACCGATTTTACCCTTCACCATGAAGTTCGGCGTGTAGTTCAAAGTGGGGCTGGGCCAGAGACTCGTTTGGGTACTACCTTCGGCATCATCCTTTTCACCGTAGCCCTTCAAGCGAATGTCCATGGTACCCTGAAGCATCAGCTTCGGCTTGTCCAAGCCAAAGTCACGCATCCATGCGGGCATCGTTACTGGAATCGTAATGTCGAACACCGAACCGGTCTCGGGAGTCTCGTAACCGTCATTGGCCTTACCGACCAAGTCATTCAACCACAGACTCTTCTGGCCAATGCTGTACATGTCCGACACGTAGTCTGCCAGTTCGGGGTAATGCGCAGTCCACAAAGTGGTGGTATCGCGAGAAACGGAGTTCACGCGTTTTTCGCTCACGTCCATTTCACGAGTCGACACATCAATATCGTGACTAAAGACCTGCCCCTTGCTGGTACTCATGAGCGTCGGCGAAGCACCAATACCGCCGAAGGGCAGAAGCCCATTAAGCGGTGTTACCGAAGGAGGGAGAGAAATGTACTGGTAAGTGGGCTGCCATTCGGTCTCAGCCGGATCCGGCTCAGAAGTCTCGGCATCGCTTGCAGACACAACCGAAACAGAGTCGCTCTGGGACCAGGCGATTCCTACGGCAAGGGCGATTGTCGCCACCGGCCACAAGCGTTTTAGACCTTCAAAAAACACAATTATCTTCTATACAGGTTTCCATAAAATACTGAATTTGCACACTGCAAAACCACCTATAATATGGGATTTTCCTGCAATTTATGCGAAATTAGAAATTTTTTTGTCCTGCCAGACGGCTAGTTAGTAAATAAAATCATTAAATACATGCGGGAGGGGACCCAGCTCAGAGTTGCGAAGGCCGCACGGTCCCCTCCCTGCACCCTCCCCTTCCTTGGCCGACGCTATTCATCTAAAAATGTGATTTACTTTATCCAAAAAAAATCCTCGGACTTTTATCCGAGGACATTTGATTTCTCCAGCTTACGCGGTCTCCGTGAGCAACAAATGCCCCGTATTAACGAGGCATGGTTGCGAGAGGATTGGCTCCAGAGTAAGGATTCTGGAGAATTTAGCCAATCCGGTCTGTATTACAGCGGGATGTTCGCGTGCTTCTTCCAGTGACGCTTCTGATCCTTGGTCTTCAAGGCATCAAAAGCGGTAATCAGACGCTTACGAACATCGGCCGGGTGAATCACTTCGTCGACCACGCCCATAGAAGCGGCAACGTAGGGGTTCATCAGTTCTTCTTCGTACTTGGCGATGCACTGGGCGCGAGCAGCCACCGGATCCGGAGCAGCAGCGATTTCCTTCTTGTTGATGATTTCCACTGCACCTTCGGCACCCATCACGGCCACCTGAGCAATCGGGAGGGCGAACACGTAGTCGGCGCCCACGTCCTTACTGTTCATGGCGATGTAAGCACCACCGAAAGCCTTACGCAGAATGAGCGTCACCTTCGGCACAGTCGCTTCGGCAAAAGCATAAAGGAGCTTTGCACCGTGGCGGATAATGCCCGAGTATTCCTGCTTGGAACCCGGCATGTAACCCGGGACGTCAGCGAGGGCGAGGAGCGGAATGTTGAACGCGTCGCAGAAGCGGACAAAGCGGCCAGCCTTGTCGGAACCGTCCACGTCCAAGGAACCGGCGAGAACCTTCGGCTGGTTAGCCACGATACCGATGGCTTCACCATTCAGGCGAGCAAAGCCGATCACCACGTTCTTGCCCCAGTCGCTCTGCACTTCAAAGAAGCTGTCGGCATCGGCAAAAGCGGCAATCACGGACTTCACGTCGTAAGCCTGCTTGTAGTTATCCGGAACGATGTCCTGGATAGAGGCGCTGTTGTCGAAGGAAGCGGCAACTTCATTAGATTCGGACTTGGAGAACAGCTTCTTGAAGAAGCCTTCGTCGTTCTTGGCAGCTTCGGCAATCTTGCAGTTGCATTCGGCAGATTCCTTGCGGTTGCTCTGCGGCAAGTAGCTGAGGAGCTTGCGGACACCTTCGAGGCACTTCTTGTCGTCTTCGTACATGAAGTGAGCCACACCAGACTTAGAAGTATGCACCGGAGCGCCACCGAGGTCGGCGGCGGTGATGTTTTCACCCATCACCTGCTTCACGACAGCCGGGCCCGTAAGGAACATCTGGCTCGTGTTCTGGGTCATGAAAATGAAGTCGCTGAGAGCCGGAGAATAGCAGGCGCCACCAGCGCAGGGGCCCATGATCACGGCAATCTGCGGAATCACGCCAGAAGCCCAAACATTGCGGGCCATGATGGCGCTATAGCCTGCGAGCGAGAACACGCCTTCGTCGATACGGGCTCCACCGCTATCGTTCATGGCGACAAACGGAGCACCGGCTTCGACAGCCATATCCATCACGCGGCAAATCTTTTCAGCGTGGCACTGACCCAAGGAGCCGCCACCCACCGTAAAGTCCTGGGAGGATGCAAACACCAGACGGCCATTCACCTTGCCGTAACCGGTCACCACGCCGTCACCCAAGACGACCTTGCTTTCCTTAAGCACGCGGTTGCTTGACTTGCGGAGCGCACCGACTTCTACAAAGGTGCCTTCATCGAACAGCATTTCCATGCGTTCGCGGGCAGTGCACTTTCCGGACTGGTGCTGCTTATCGACACGAGCAGCGCCACCAGCCGCCTGGGCCTGGGCCAGGTAGTTATCCAGCTTGGCGATATACTTTTCGTTCCACATAATGTAAAGAACTCCTGTACTTGTAAGATTTTCGTAGCCAAAATTAGAAAAAGCCGTTGAGCTAGTCAACGGCTTTTGTTTCTTTTTGTTTAAATAAGCAAGATAGAAGAAGTTTGTAGTGATAGCCAAGGAGACAAATTAAAAAAGGCGGGTGAAAACCCGCCTCTTAAATTCTTATAATCGAAGCATTAGAGGAACACTTCGATGCCACCGCGGCACTTTTCCCAAGTGGGGTTCTTCTTCACCAGAAGATCCATCATCTTGTCGTAGGTGGCGGTGTTGCTGAAGCCCTTCCACAGGCGACGTTCCACGGATTCACCGCTATCCTTGTCGATAGTGGTGATAGTGTCGTAGTAAGACGGATTGTCCTTGAATTCAGAAATCAGGATTCCCTTCAGGTCTTCCGTATAGATCTTGGAAGCATACTTGAGGATAGAATCGTTGAAGTTGAGTTCGTTTTCGACGAGCCATTCGAAATCCTGAATCGGATCGCCGTAAATGAGCCAATGCTTAAGGGCAAGGGCCACCACCAGGTCCTTCACGGCGCTACGGAAGATAAACTTGTCTTCGAGGCGACCATTCCAGGTGATACGGGTCAGCGGGTTGTCATCGTTCGCTTCGATAGAAACCCCCTTACCCGGAGTCACGCGGCGAATCTTGATGGGCAAGCGGCTAAGGAGCTGCCAAGCCTTGGTGAAAGCGATCGTCTTGCGGACGAAATCCTTTTCCTTTTCAGGAGAAACGCGGACAAACGCGCCGAAGCAACGCTGGTACAGAGTTTCCTTATCAAAGATGCAGTCGCTAGAGCGGCATTCGCTGAGCTTGCCATCCATCATGAAGAGGGTCTTGGCAAGTTCGGGGCGCATACGCACTTCAAGCTTACGGGTACGAGCCTTGAGGCGGACACCGTCCTTATAAACGTAGGTAAAGCCTTCTTCCTGGTAACGCTGCCAAATAAAGAACTGCAGGTCATCAGCAGCACGCAGGTGGTAGCTGAACACCGGATTCTGGCGGTTGTTGGCCATGGTCACCTGGTTCAGGAAGTTGTCGGCACCGGGGTACGGCACCACGACCTTCACGAGCACCTGCGGGTTCACCGGCTTCTTGCTCTTCTTGGCGTACTGTTCATAAGTGAACAGGGACTGGGCACCGTTAATAATCTTCGGGCGTTCAATGTAGAGTACCTTCTTGCCATCGCGTTCCTTGAGACGCAGGTCATCACCGGTAAGGGTCATACCGTTGTGCAGGAACGGGAAGTCATCCACGTTCACGTTCTGGTCGTCGTTACGTTCCATGGTCTGGAAGGCATCGATCAAAGCAGCGTTCGTGTGAGTGAGGTTACCGAGGTAAGTACGGATGTTACTGGAGACGATAGCCATGTTGTGCTTCGTCTTGAGGCGCTTACCCAGGTTCACGTGGTAGTCAAAAATCGTACGAATCGGGCAGAAACCGAGGAACAGTTCACCATGATCGGAGGTCAGGTGGAGCGGATCGGAATCCATCACGATTTCAAGCTTGTCGTCGGCACTGCGGAAGTCGCGGGTCAAGTCGTCATGTTCGGCAATGATTTCGAGCTTTGCCTTGACTTCGTTCTTCCAAATGCCGAGCTTGCGGCGCATGTCCTTGAGGGTACGTTCCAGTTCGGAGTCGGTAATGTCGCGGGTCGCACGAGTACGGAGCACCGTAATTTCCAGCGTTTCCATGTAGGGGCGACTTGCCGGGGAATCGGAATCATCCTCTTCTTCGTCGTCAGAAATCTTATTAACAGCCCAAGGATCAGCTTCTTCGCGGAGCGACATAAAGAACGGATTAGGAGGGTCGCTGGTGCGGAAAACGGCAATCTGGAGCTGCTTGAGGTCGGAATTCAGGTGAGAAACGACCTTTTCGAGCGGAGTATCTTCATCGAGGAAGATGAAGAATTCCATAAAGCCTTGGGAATATTGGAAACCATGGAAGCAGCCGTTTTCATCAAGGTTTAGATGCCGGAGTGCCTTAATTCTGTCAGTAGGATCGTTCGGATTGAGACTCAAGAGGCTAGCCACAAATGCTAGACGGCGTTCCTGCGATTTGGTTAGTTCCATTTTTTCCTCAGTTCTGTTATTTTACAATAGCAAAAGTCGGGTGCAAATGCGGCACCTTACCCTTAATATCGTATTTTGCACCCTAAAAATAGTTTCAAAATGTACCTTTGTGAACAAAAAGCATACATTTTTTTCATTTTTTTTCAAAAACGCCCCTATTTATAGTGAACATTTGTGCAAAAAACATACTTTTTTACTTTTTTTGAATAAAGTTTAATCTTTTCAGGGCAAAAATGCTATGATTTACACTATAGGAGATGTTCCCATGAATTTGCTAGATATCATTAATAAAGCCAAGGCCGAAAAAGCCACCTCGTTAGACCTTTCCCAAAAAGAACTGAGAATCCTTCCTCAGGAACTTTTCGAATTGGAAGACCTCGAAGAGCTCATCCTCGACCGCAACATGCTCGTGGAACTCCCCGACGATATTTCCAAGCTCAAGAAACTGAAAAAACTCTCCGTCAGCGAAAACGACCTGATGGAGCTCCCCGAAACTATCGGCGAACTTACAAATCTTGAACACCTGTACCTGGGTTACAACAGCCTCTCGGAACTTCCGGATTCCGTGGGTAACCTCAAGAAGCTCCAGACGGTGAACATCGCCAAGAACCAGCTTTTGGATCTGACCCTCGAAGTCGGCAAATGGGTAAACGTCACCAAGATTTCTCTGCACGACAACATGCTTTCCGAAGTGCCTCCTACCCTCGGTAAGCTGAAAAAGCTCCGCAAGCTTTACCTCGACAACAACGACCTGACTTCCATTCCGGCCACCCTCGGCCACCTGGAATCCCTTGAAGTCCTGATGGTGTCAGGTAATAACCTGGGCGCCATTCCCTCTGAATTCAGCAACCTGAAAAAGCTCAAGGAACTGGTTCTCGACGCAAACCAGCTCGAAACGCTCCCCGAAAGCCTCGCCGAATGCGACAGCCTCGAAACCATTTCTGTGGTCGAAAACCCCATGGAAGGCGGCATTCCCCGCGTGCTCCTGGACAAGAAGGGTCTGAGCATCGACCAATAGCGTAGACTGTAAAAATCGGCTGTGGTTAGTAGTGGTTGGAGAATAAATAATGAGCAATGTGAAATGTGAAGTGACTAATGAGAATTCAATAATTGCTCATTTCACATTCCTCATCCCACATTTGATATTTCTCGCCTTCCTCACGGCCTGCAGCGACTTTTTCGAGCCGGTTGACAGCACTCCTGCCCCGACAGAATACACTTATAACTATTGGCTATTACAAAGAACCTACCTGTTCGAAGACGAACTGCCGCTGCTGGATGAGCAGGGCGATTCCGTCAGCGAACTCTATAATAAGCTGTCAGACCCTTTCACCCGTTACGTTCCGCCAGCCAAAAGCGAAGCCACCAAGACCCAGATTAACACAAGCATTGTGCCTGGCGATGTGGGAATGGAATATAGCGCATTCCTGCAGAGTGAACACCCACTCATTATTTACCGTGTGTACGCCGAAAGCCCCGCAGGCCGAGCAGGAATCCCACGCTACGGAAACATCCTGAACGTAAACGGTGTCGAAATCGTGGGCGAACGCGCCAAGGCCATCTACGATTCCGTCCTCACTTTCAACAGGAACTTATCTATAAAAGTCGCTTACCAAGGCGATACGGCAACATACAACATCACAAAAGAAGATATCTACGCTCCCACCGTTTTCATCGATACCATAAACGGCACCGAAGTCATCACCATCACGTCATTCAAACTCAATACGGTCGACAAGGAAAACGGCACCCTAGGCGAGCTGACTACCTACTTAAACGCCACAAGAAATACAACCGCCCCAAGGCTCATTGACTTGCGCAACAATCCCGGCGGACACGTAAAGCACTGCACCGCCATGGCAGACCTATTTATCGAAGATGGAATTTTATCCACCCGTTCCTGGCGAGGTTTTGCAGGCGACGGCACCCCCACCTACAACACCGCCGACGAAATGGCAAAACAGGGCGATGCTGGCGAAGGCAAAAAGTTTATGCTCCTTGTAAACAAGAACAGCGCAAGTTGCGCAGAAATCTTTGCGGCAGCCCTCCAAGAAGGCGCTAAAATACCTGTCGCTGGCGATACCACCTACGGTAAAGGAATCGGGCAAAGTACCTGGAATACGATGAACGGAGGACTTGCCATTATTACGAACCTTGAATTCCTAACCCCCAACGGTAATTCTTACCATAAGAAAGGAATCGCTCCAAAATACTATTGCAAATCCCCCTCGATTATTTGCGGACTCGAAGCAATTCAAAAGCATTACGGAAAGAACGTCACCAAGACACGCATTCCCAATTATCTGGCCAACCCCCTTCAACGCACCCAGAGCAACCTTGAAGGAGGCGCCTTTATCGATGGGGAAAAAGAAGGTTTATAAGGAGGAATCATGAACTTGAAGTATTTGCCTATCTCTTTGGGAACAGCCGCGCTGCTGTTTTTAAGCGGCTGCGAAAGCACCACAAGCAGTGATCCAGAAAAAAACTCTGAAGAAGACATCTATCTTAGTACATACCCCATAGACGATGTCGAAGACGAGTTTCAATTGGAAGTTTACAACAACTTCATCTATCTTGATCTAGCCTACCTATATGGCCATACCCGCAACGAAATTGGCGATAACTACCGTATTTACTTGGGCAAGGGAACCTCCAGCGTAAACTCCGTCAAGGGCTACTGTAAACAAGACTATTACGATGTATGTTACATGTACAACCAGATGGCCGACCCGTTTACCCAGTACTTCGATCCCAATGTTGCAGAAGTCGTTTATAAGAGCGTCATGGAAACAGATGAAGTCGTAGGTATTGGCGCAGAAGCCGAAACCGTCACAGACGCAGAATCCTCTTATCTAGTAGTCACCCAGATTTACCCTAATTCGCCTAGTGCAATCGCAGGACTTCAAGAAGGCGACATCATTGTATCCGTAGACGGAATTCCTATTACCAAACCTGAAAACTTTGAGAAGCTTTGTTCCGGCGAAATAGGAAGCACCATCCAGATTGTAGTCCGCCGTGGCGAAGAAACCCTAAACATCACCGCGAAACTTGACCAATACCACGCCCCCTCTGTAAAGCTCCATTACGAGGAGTCCATCCCCGTCATCGAGATTCTACAATTTTCCGCGAAAACATCCAACAAGAATGGAACCTACGGCGAATTCTTGGAAGCCCTGCAAAGAACGGAAGGCGCCCAATCCACCATCATTGACTTGCGCCAAAATCCCGGTGGCGACGTGGATCAATGTAACAAGGTCTCTGGAGCGCTTCTGTCGGCCGGAGATACAATCATTATCGACGTACAGTCAAACGTAGACTCTATGATAGTCGATGGACGCAAAAAGATTTTCCAGAAATTCGATACCATCACCTATATAAACGATCATGATGGAATCGGCAAAGACCGTTATTACGTCCTCATGTCCAGCGACACCTCAGCTAGCTGCGCCGAAACCTTCTTGTCCGCTGTTTCTGTAAACAAGAAAACCCCGATTGTAGGCATCACCTCTTACGGCAAAGGCATCGGCCAGGCCGTATTGACAAAGAAAGAGGGCATCCAAGGCTTGGCTCTCATCACCGCATTACAAGGTGTAGACAAAAACGGCGAGAGTTACCACGACTTAGGTATCGTCCCTGACTTCCAGATTTTCGATCCAACCCTGCAAATGGCTAAGGCTATCGAGCTCGCCAAAGAAGGAACCTTTGTACGCACAGCAGGTTATGGTACCGAAAAGCTGAACCATTTCTCAAAAGCCCGCGAAGAGACTTCTACAAACAAGCGAATTCCGAGCCTCAGGGATCTGAAGACAAGATATAAGATCTTTAAGAAATAAAGTATTACAAACTACGCATACGCACCATCACATCGGTGGTGTCGTTTGCTTTTACGGCAGGGGCGGCGAGAGTCGCCTCTATTTGTTTGCGGATTTCGGCCACCTGATCCTTCAGGCGAGCAAGCCGCTGCCCTTCGAGCTTGGGGGCGGCAATCATGGTCTTAGAAGCCGGATTGATCCAGGCGCCTTTTTCGTTCTTAAAACCCAGATGCAGGTGCGGGCCGGTGCTTCGGCCTGTGGAACCTACGCGACCAATGCACTGGCGCGCAGCCACCTTGGAACCCACCTTCACGCCGCGAACAGAAAGGTGCATGTACCAGCTTTCGGAGCGATCCCTGTGGCGAATGGCAATCTTGTTGCCGCTAAACTGATCGAAGCCCGAAACAGTCACGATACCTTCGGCAACGGCATAAACCGGCGTGCCCGTGGGGCTACCGTAGTCAATACCGTAATGAGTCTTGCGCTGACCCGTAATGGGGTGAATGCGACTACCGAAGGGACTTGTAACGTGCAGACGATCCAGCGGGTAACGGAGCCCATCAAAAACCAGAGCTTCGCCTTTTTCGGTATAGTGGGCATTAAAGGAACTTTTAGGATCAGGATCTTCGTAGCGGAAAGCCTCGTGATGGCCTACGATGCGTCCGTCGAATTCCGCATAGACGACCTTGCCCGAAATCCAGATGGAATCCTGGTAGAAGGTTTCTTCGAGAAGGATGCGGAACTTGTCTCCGGGTTGGGCCAAGGGGAACGCCACCTTGCACTGTAGCACACCACTCACGATGCCCACCATGCGGTCAGGAATCCCCACCTTGAGAAGGGTCCCGTTCAAAGTGCTTTTATCAGGAAGAACACCTTCGAAAATGGACTGCCTGCGCTTTACCGGCTTTTGAATCAAACTATAAACGTAACCGTTTTCGGTGCGGCTGAGTATGTGGATGTTCGCCGGGTTGGGGGCGTAACGGAATTTTTGGACACTGCCTGCAGAATCGATGGCGGCGTAAAAAACCTCCCCCTTGCGAAGCTTCGATAATTCCACACTGTCCTGCAACGCAAGCACAATCTTGCCACGTTCCTTTTCATTAATCTGCATGCGGACAAGCACTTGGAAAAGGCCCTCGCCAGCACGGACGGTATCGTTATGCACAATCCAGTTGCCGGGTTGCAGCTGCACTTGCTCAATTTCATTCGTAAGGGAATCGATTTGCGCACGTAAGCGGTCGCCTTCATCTTTAAGATTTTGAATTTTGCCTTCTTCATTGCAACCGAACAAAGAAAGCATGAAAAAAGCAGATAAGACGACAAGCAAAAAGCGATTCACGAGCACCTCAAAATGATGGTACAAAATAGAAAAAATCCCCTTACGGTTAAGCAAGGGGATTCTCAAAGTTCTTATTTGAACCGATTACTGTGCGGCGGCCGGAGCGGCAGCAGCAGCTTCAGCAGGCTTAGCTTCGGCCTTCGGGGCTTCGGCAGCGGGCTTGGCAGCTTCAGCCGGCTTGGCTTCAGCGGCCGGCTTGGCTTCAGCCTTCGGGGCAGCCTTAGGAGCGGCAGCCGGCTTAGCAGCAGCCTTCTTCACTTCGGGCTTGGCCGGTTCAGCAGCGGGCTGTTCGGCAGAATGGGTGTCAATGAGTTCCATTTCGAAAACGAGGAGGCTGTTACCCGGAATCTGCGGGCCACGGCCACGCGGACCGTAAGCGAGGTCGCTCGGGATCCAAGCGGTGACCTTGCCGCCCACCTTCATGAGCTTGAGCATTTCGGTCCAGCCCGGAATCACGGCGCCGATCGGGAATTCAAGCGGTTCGCCACGGTCGACAGAGCTGTCGAACTTGGTGCCGTCGAGGAGCGTACCGGTGTAATGAACCTTCACGATGTCACCATCGGCAGGAGTTGCACCCGTACCTTCGGTAATCACCTTGTACTGGAGGCCAGATTCGGTGGTCACGACGCCTTCGGCAGTCTTGTTCTTGGCGAGGAAAGCTTCGCCAGCAGCCTTGTTGGCTTCGGCAGCGAGGCTGTCCTTCTTGTTCTTTTCAGCCTGACGGGCCTGAGAAAGGTCGGTCAAAGTCTGGAAGATGGTAGAATCGTTCATCAAGAAATGAGCGGAATCTTCGTTATAGCGTTCCTTGAAAGCCTGAATGAAAAGGTCGAGATCCAGATCGATAGAATCGCGAGTCACCAGCTGGAAGCGAGCCTGGTTGCCGAAATGAGCACCGAGAGCATAGCTATACTTGTCCTTTTCGGTCACCAAGGCAGTCTTGGTCTTGGGACCCTGGCACAACTGGTCGCAACCGGTCAAAGCAAAGGCGAGAGCGCCTGCAGCAATAAGAAATTTTTTGTTCATTTATTCCTCTTTTGGTTAGACAGGGGAAAAAATAACAAAATCTTACAACAAAAGACCATTTGTAACTCATTTTTACCAAAAGAAATTGGTATATTGCGTTTCGTAAACAAAAGAAGGTGCCCTTACTATGTGCGGAATTGTAGGCTATATCGGCCAAAACGAAGCTTTACCCGTCTTGATTGGTGGACTCAAGAAACTGGAATACCGTGGCTACGACAGCTCGGGCGTTGCCCTCATCGAAGACGGCAAAATCGAGACCGTTCGTGCTTCCGGCAAGATTGCCGCCCTTGAAGACAAACTCAAAAACAAGCCTCTCCATGGCCATGTCGGCATCGCCCACACCCGCTGGGCCACCCACGGTGCCCCGACCGAACAGAATGCCCACCCCCACCAGAGCTTTGACGGCAAGATTTCGATTGTCCACAACGGCATTATCGAAAACTACGCCATTCTAAAAAAGAAGCTCCAGTCCGAAGGAATCGAATTCAAGTCCGAAACCGACACCGAAGTCGTGGCACACTTGATTGCCCGCTACTACAAGGGAAACCTCAAGGAAGCCGTCCTCAAGGCTATTTCCAAGATCGAAGGTACTTTTGGCCTTGCCGTGATTTGCAAGGACGAACCAGGAACTTTGATTGGAGCCCGCCGCGGTTCTCCGCTTATTCTGGGTATCGGCCAGAACGAATTCTATTTGGCCTCTGACGTTTCTGCAATCATCATGCATACGCAGAAAGTCGTTTACCTCGACGATAACGACATCGTCGAAATCAAGGAAGACGGCTACAACCTGTTGAATACGCACAGCCAGCCGGTGCAGCACGAAGTGCAGGACGTGGAATTCGATGCCGACGCCATTGCGAAGGGTGGATTTGCCCACTTCATGCTCAAGGAAATCTTCGAACAGCCCGAAGTGCTCCGCAACACCATGCGCGGCCGCCTGCTGTATGCCGAAGGCAATGCCAAGCTTGCAGGCCTCGACACGAACATCAAGGAACTCCGCAACATCAACCGTATCATCATTACCGCCTGCGGTACCAGCTACTATGCCGGTATGGTCGGCGAATACATGATTGAAGACTTGGCCGGCGTCCCGGTCGAAGTCGAATACGCCTCGGAATTCCGTTACCGCAACCCGATTATCAAGCCGGGTACGCTCGTTCTTGCCATTAGCCAGTCCGGCGAAACCGCCGATACGCTTGCCGCCCTTAAGGAAGCCCAGCAGAAGGGAGCAACCGCTCTTGCCATTTGTAACGGCGTGGGTTCCACCATCGCCCGCACAAGCGATGGTGGCGTTTACCTGCACGCAGGCCCCGAAATTGGCGTGGCATCAACCAAGGCATTCACAAGCCAGGTGACTGTGCTTGCCATGATAGCCCTTTTGCTTGGCCGCCAGCGCAGACTTTCTTTCGAAGCAGGCTCCGACATCGTGAAGGCCATGCAGGAACTCCCGGAACTTGTAGAACAGACCCTCAAGCTTTCCGACCAGATTGCAGGCATCGCCAACAAGTACGTGAAGGCGAACAACTTCTTGTATCTGGGTCGCCACTTCAACTACCCGGTCGCCATGGAAGGCGCCCTGAAGCTCAAGGAAATAAGCTACATCCACGCCGAAGGCTACCCCGCCGCCGAAATGAAGCACGGCCCGATTGCCTTGATCGACGAAAACATGCCGGTCGTGGTGATTGCCCCGAAGGACGCCCTGTTCGACAAGGTCATCAGCAACGTACGCGAAATCAAGGCCCGCGGCGGCAAGGTGATTGCCATCTCGACCGCAGATTGTCACCCGCTCGACGAAATTGCCGACCACCTGATTACAGTCCCGAAGACCATCCCCATGCTCATGCCGATTGTGACCTGCGTTCCGCTCCAGCTCTTGGCTTACCACATCGCCGTGCTTCGCGGAAACGACGTGGATCAGCCGCGCAACCTCGCCAAGAGCGTGACCGTAGAATAAGCGCGATTGTCATAGACTGAAATTAAAAGCAAGCCTCCCTAACGGGAGGCTGTTTTGCAATTTTACAAATCATCAATGAACATCAAAGAAGTTTTTAAATCATCAAGAATCTTTTTTGTTTCGTACGAGGCAACACCAAGTGGTTGAGACATTCCTCGCAAGGTATACTCAACTTTTGTATTACTCTTAGATCTGCAAAGCAAGAGCCCAATCGTCGGATTGTCCACAGAAGTTTTAAGCAAGTCATCAACAGCAGAAATATAATAGTTCAACTTGCTGACGAATTCAGGCTTGAAATCGACCACCTTTAGTTCGATTACTACATAACAATGTAGCTGAACATGATACATCAGAAGGTCAATACGATTATCACTTCCCTCTATATCTAATGGGTATTGACGACCTACATAGGCAAACCCTTTGCCCAATTCAAGCAGAAATTCGGTAACTTTTTCTGTCAGCTGGTCCTCAAAATCCGTTTCTTCTTTCACTTTAGCCATATCAACAAAGCCTAGGTTATATGGATCCTTAAACGCATCTCGAGCTAAATCGCTATGTACAGGGGGCAATGTCGTATCAAAATTATTCGGCAGAGAATCAACCATTTTATGATAATCGCTCTCAATTTGCAACAGCATCACATCGCGACTCCACCCCTGCCTAGCAGTTTCTGTAATATAGAACGCACGCAATGCGACTTCTTTCACTTTAGAAAATAACGATATATGATGATACCAAGTAATTTGTGCAAGTGGAACTTGCACATACATTCCATCCGCCGACACTGTAAATTTTGCAAGTCTTGCTTGCAAAATTGCATCGCCTTCTAATTGTGCAAGCGGGACTTGCACAAATGGGAAATCAGGATATTCCACTGCAAATTGACGCATATATTTCAAATTTCGCGTTGAATACCCACTATCAACGCCATAGCGCCTTTGAAGGTCTTTGGAAAGTTGGTCCACAACCTTGGCGCCCCAACCATGCGTCTTTTGTTCGTGTAGGATATCGCTTCCCATCCACCAATAATGTTGTAAAGTTGCTGCATTTACCTGCATAACAGCATGTAAACGCTGTTTATCGATTTCAGTACAGAGTTTTCGCAGCCATGACCGATACTCGGCGGAGTCTATCCGCATATTCTTCATCTTTCACTCCAATCCGCCTACAAGCTAAAAAAGGCGGGGCTTTAATTATTTTGCTTCGTGCGCAAAAATCAATTTTCTACACACTTGTGCACTAAATATAAATTGCTGAAATCGGATTGTCAAGAGGTTTGAAAAAAATTTCGGTTGATTACTTTATTATATTTCGCAAAAAAAAATGAAGGTTTGGTGGGATTTTATACTCGGAGGTCTTCTGTGAAGATTTTTGCAAACGCTTTGCGCAAGCGCATAACAGCATCAGCTCAGCCATGTCAGTCTGCAAGCAGCCTGCCGCGGCATTCGCTTCGCATGTTATTGGCTCTGTCCATTCTCCTAGCCCTGCTTGCAGCATGTGGCGATGAATCCTCTTCTTCTGTTTCGCCAGAACCTCGCCAGTGCGAGGAACAGAGCGATGACTGCGATGACGCAAGTTCTAGCAGTGAAAAAATTTCCAAAAATTCTTCTAGCTCGCAAAAGAGCGCCGATAAGGGCAAGTCTTCTTCTAGCGAGAAGAGCACGAAGGAATCTAGCTCTTCGGCAGCAACCAAGAATTCTTCTAGCTCCGTCAGTGGCGATAAGAGTAGTTCTTCCGTCAAAAAAGAAGACTCCAGCAGTAGCGTGGTAATTGCTTCTTCCTCTTCCAGCATAAAGGTAGACGATTCTTCGGCTAGCGTGAAGCCTGAGTCGAGTAGCACGGTAACTTCGTCTGCGACGGTTGCTTCTAGCAGCAGTATGGTGGAACCGTCGAGTAGTAGCGAGTATGTGCCGTATAATCATCGAAAAGCTTTGTATTCTGATAGTGTTCTTACTGGAGCCTATAAGCAGTTTACAGATACTCGTAACGGTCGGACCTATTATTATTTGACGATTAATGGTGTTGATAAGAATAATAAGCCTGCTTCTGTTACAGTGATGGCTGAGAATTTGAATATTGGTGAAATGGTTGATGGTGAAGAAGACCAAAATAACGATTCTAAAATAGAACGCTATTGCTACGACAATGACACTACCAACTGTGACAAATATGGCGGCCTTTACCAGTGGGCCGAAATGATGCAACTACCGAGTGAATGCAATACCAAAAGCTGTGCTGACTTGATTAAGTCAAACCACCAAGGAATTTGTTCCAAAGGTTGGCGCTTGTTGACTGAAGATGATTTCTATGTTATTTTACATGCTAATGGGAATGATGCTGGGGCAAAAGGCGTGCGTGCTACCAGTTTTGGTGGACTGAACTATAGTGGATATAGTTTAATTGGTGCGGGGTATAATTGGGCGTATAAGTTTACTGAATTGTCTACAGGTGCATATTGGCATTATCCTGAAGAGGGAAATCTTGATATTCAAATAGCTTCAAATGTTGGATATCAATCTAATTCCATGACTGCTAATGGATCGGCGAATGCCTATAAAACGCATGGGTTCTCTGTCCGCTGTGTAATGGTTGAGTAACCATCACTTTTAAACTGTAAAATTTTAAACAAAAAAATCAAAAACTAGGCATTCCGTACGGAATGCCATTGAGGGTTATTATGTCCAAGAAGTTCAATAAGAAAAATTCCACCCGCAAGAACTACAAAATCGAAGCGTTAGAGCCGCGCCTGATGATGGACGCTGATTCAAGCTTTGATCCAGAAACTTCTAACCTTGCAACGTTATATACTAATTTGGAATCCGCGGTTGATGCGGAAGTTTTAAATAATACAGATAACGTTAATTCTGCTGCTGTATTCTTGAAAGATTCTTCGGGCAACGATATTTCTGAAGTTTCCCAAATACTTTCTAAGGTAAAATCTGAAGTTAGATCGAATGTTGAAAATGCTTTTGAAAGTGCTAAAACTGATGCGAAAAACTATATAGATAAGTTAGAGGTTGGAGAACTTGGCTTTGTGAAAAATCACGTTAGTGATTTCCAATCCGTGTGGCTTTTGATGTGAACCCCAAAAGTTGGACACAACTTTTGAGGTTATCATGACCAAAATACACACTGAAGAAGAATGGCAAAAAGCCCTAGACCTTCACAAAGAAGGGATGATGCCCAGGGCAATCGCCCGGA
>JBGUWV010000070.1:0-18094 GCA_045221475.1 Fibrobacter sp. | reverse complement strand
GCTCATGCCTTCGCAGAGTTTGGCAATCGCTTTCAGGTTGCCGTTGCATCCGCCCGTAAAGCGGATGTTTCTGATTTTGTCTCCGTCGCGCGTGAACTGAATCGTCGTTGCGCAAACGCCTTTGGTCTTGAAAGTCTCTTCCATATGTGCCTCGAAAATTATGTCCACAAGCTCGTGATGAACATCGGGCTTGCGTCTGTTGCCTTCTTGAATCCACAATATTCGTAAAAGTCCATTTCCTTGTCGTATGCCACGACGACAATACGCAAGTAGTCCTTGTACTCGTCCTTGACCTTTTCGACGAGCTCCTTGCCGATGCCTTTTCCTTGGTATTCTGGGCGCACAAGCAAATAATGAACGTACGCATTCATGATGCCGTCATCCATTGCGCAAATCATGCCGACAAGCTTGTCTCCGTCCCATGCCGAAACGACCGTCTTGAAATTCTTCATGGCGATAACGAGCTTGTCTGGGAAATGTCCCGAAGACCATTCCACGGAAAGAAACAAATCCTTTAAATCTTGCTCCGAAAAATCATGAATCGTTTTGTATGTGATAGGCATAATCACGTTTAAATATAATATTGTTGACAGGGGTGTCACGAAATTTTATCTTGAAAATCAAATGAAAATCGAAATCGCGGCTATACAGGATGTTCCTGAAATTCTAGAATTGCAGTACAAGGCGTTCCGCCCCGTTGCCGAAAGTTTGAACTGGCCCGATGCTCCGAACTTGACCGAAACTGTGGAGCACGCGCGCGACGAATTTCCGAAATACACGACACTCAAGATGCTGTCCGATGATGGAAAAATCATCGGCTCCGTCCGCGGTCGCGTTGAAGACGGCTCGCTTTACATTGGCCGCCTGATGGTCCTGCCGGAATTCCAGAAGAACGGCTACGGACGTATTCTATTGCGCAAAATTCAATCTGTGTTGCCGCATAGCCGCGCATGGCTCGACACCAGCGGCGATGTGCCTGAAACCGTCTCGTTCTATGAACGCGAAGGCTTCCGTACATTCGAAAGCAAACGCTTCGAAAACGGCGTCTCGTGGATTTTCATGGAAAAAAAGTAAAAGCGGTGATCATTCCCCCTCTCGCAACAGCCTCTCGAACGGTGCGCGAATACCCGGCGAGCCGGGGAACGCCTCAAAAAACATAAATACACGAAAACTGGCCCCTAGGACCAGTTTTCCCTTTTTGAATGTTTGCGAAATTATTTGATTGCCCGCATTGCAGAAATCACGTCTTCCGGGACATTCTGAGAACGGAGATAATCCTCCCTTCTAGAGTCGCGATCAGCTACTTTTTCGCGTTCCTGCTTAATCCCTTCATTCACGTAGTGTTCGGCGAAGGTCTCGTACCCCTTGTTCGCGACAATTTCCGGTCTGTCCATCTTGAGGTTTCCCCGCTTGTAAGGCCACTTCCACAGGAAATATGAAAGCGCCTGCTTGATGAAATCCCTTCCCTTGTCCGTATTTTGCCACTTGAGCAGACGCATCGCAGCCTCGCGGAAGGTGACCGAGAACTGCTCCGCATTCCAAATATACTTCATCGCAGTGAGCGCGACAAGAGTAAATGGCGAAAAATCCTTCAGCTCCTTGTCGTCAATGGCATGCCCCACATCTAGGAATTCCACCTTAAAAGGGTATCCAATGTCATGGTAGAATTCGGGATATTCGGCATAGTGCGTCTCCGAAAGCGGATTCCAGTCATTTTCACCGTTATAAACGATGAACGCGACCACAGGCACATCTTTCTTGCGTTCCAAATACAAATGATGGTAGTATTCCGAAATTTGCTTCATCACTTCGCTGTCCTCGCTGGACTTGTGCTCGGCAATGATGCCCACATAGAGCGCCGCGGTGCCACCGTCCTTAATCTGCGCTTCAAATACAAGATCGGAGTAACCAACATGCTTATCACTGGAGAAGTTCTCACTTGCGCCATGAAGCGTCGAAAGGTCTATGGTGTCGAGGAAAGCCTTAAGCGTAGGGTTGTGACGCGAGAACAGAGTCAACAGTTCCACCATGCGCTCCGGGTCGGCAAACGCGAAGCGCAAAAAGCGGTCATGAGTAAAGTTGCTTTCGCCCTCGACAGAATCTAAAATGACCTGAAACTCGTGGGCAATATCGCGGATGACGGATTCTGGAGAATCCTGCGGTGCGTTACTTTCAATTTTTTCTTTTTCAGACATTAGCGTGTCCTTGTTTTAGAGTGGCCTTACGGGCTCTCCCGTAAGGCGACAAGGATTTGGTCCTTGTCTATACTATACACGCTTTTTTTGGGCGTCTGAAGCCATTTTCTTGAAACATTTTTTTCTTTTTACAATTGTTTAGCTATCGTTTTTTAAATTTAAAAGAGAAAATTAGGAGTCTCTATGAAGAATTTTAGCGAAAATATCAAGTACATCGGAGTCGATGATCGCGACATCGATTTGTTCGAAGGTCAGTACGTGGTGCCTGAGGGCATGGCGTACAATTCGTATGTGATTGTGGACGAAAAGATTGCCGTGACCGATACGGTCGATGCGCACAAGGTGAATGAATGGCTTGCTAATCTGGAAGCTGCTCTCGCTGGTCGCAAGCCGGACTACCTGGTGATTCATCACTTGGAGCCGGACCATGCCGGTGGCATTGCTGATTTTGTCGCGAAGTACCCGGAAGCAACGCTCGTTTCTTCGGCGAAGGCTTTCGCGCTCCTGCCGCAGTTCATGGCTCTCCCTGAATCGGTCAAGAAGCAGACCGTGAAGGAAGGCGATACGCTTGCGCTCGGTAGCCATACGCTCCAGTTTATCGGTGCCCCGATGGTGCACTGGCCCGAAGTCCTGTTCAGCTACGAACAGAGCGAAAAGGTGTTGTTCGCGGCCGATGCATTCGGCAAGTTCGGCGTGTACGATGCCGACCCGGATGACTGGGCTTGCGAAGCTCGCCGCTATTACTTCAATATCGTGGGCAAGTACGGCAACCAGGTGCAGGCGGTGCTCAAGAAGGCTGCCGCGCTCGACATCAAGACGATTTGCCCGCTGCACGGCCCCGTGCTCACCGAAAACCTCGGCTACTATATCGACAAGTACAACACCTGGAGCAGCTACGCTCCCGAAGACAAGGGCGTGCTCGTGGCTTTCGCTTCGATTTATGGCGGAACCAAGAAGGCCGCTGAAAAGTTTGCCGAAAAGTTGACTGCTGCCGGTGTCGAAAAGGTCGTGGTCTCTGACCTTGCTCGCAGCGATATGGCCGAAGTCATCGAAGATGCTTTCCGTTACGACCGCATGGTGGTGGCCGCTCCTACTTATGACGCGGGCCTCTTCCCGGTCATGGAAGACTTCTTGAACCACCTGAAGGCAAAGAATTACAGCAACCGCAAGGTGGGTGTCGTGGAAAACGGCACCTGGGCTCCGATGGCCGCCAAGAAGATGACCGAAATTCTCGCCACGCTCAAGAACGTGACGCTCGCCGAAACCGTGGTGACGGTGAAGTCTACGCTCAGCGCCGAATCCGAAGCCGCGATGGATAAGCTCGTGGCCGAGCTGGTTTAGTAACCCTAGCAGCCGAAGGCTGCAGGCAACATTTCGATAACGTCACTCGGGAGCATTCCAAATGCTCCCATTTTTTCGCGGGTCAGTCTGCCGGCTTTTTGATGCAGGAGTACGCCGAGTACGGCTGCTTCTGCAGTGGCCAAACCTTGTGCAAGGAGAGCAGTGATAATGCCGGTAAGCACATCGCCTGCGCCGCCTTTGGCAAGCCCTGAATTGCGGGCCGGAATCACATACACTCGTCCATCGGGAATCGCCACATAAATGGGGCAACCCTTTAGAACGATTGTAATCTTGAACTGTGTCGCAAACTGCTGCAGGTATTCCGGATAGAAATTCTCGTTTGCCGGAAGCGGACCGAAGTTGCGTTCCCATTCACGCTTGTGTGGCGTGATAATGGCGTTCGAGGGCCCCCCATCCATGCAGAAGAATGCGGAACCGCAAGCATTAATTGCGTCGGCATCAACAACTACGGGAATCTGCAATCCGGTCAAGAACATGCGGACTGCATCTTGCGTTTCGGTGTCGGTTCCAAGACCGGGGCCAATCGCAATGGCGTTCTGGTGCATCGCTAAATCTTGCAACTGCATCAAGTGCATAATCGAAAGCTTGTCCGTTGTAGCATCTCCGATTCCGTAGAATACGGGCTCGTCAAGCTTGGATTGCAATGCCGGGAGCAGAGCCTTCGGGGTTGCGGTCGTGACAAGTCCTGCGCCGCTTCTTAATACGGCTTTGGTGCAGAGGGCTGCGGCTCCTGTCATGTTGCCCGAACCGGCGATGACCATGGCTGTGCCTTGGCTGCGCTTGTCTCCGTATTCGTCACGGTCGGGGAGCAGGGCCGGAATCATGTCTTCGGTTGCGAGGAAAACGCCTGATAAGACCTTGTCAATGAGGTTGTCGGGGTAGTCCAAGGATTCAACCGTTGTGTTGCCGAATACCCGCGCGCCTTCGCTAGTATAGGCGTCTAAGCGCGGAAGCCCGAAAACGAGGGTTTCTGTAGCTTGAATGCAGTTTTCTCCACAGCGGTGTTCCGAAGAATCATAGCCTGTGGGGGCGTCGGCTGCAAGAATGGGAATTCCCCAGTCGTTGATTGCAATGACGGCGCGTGCAAAGGCGGGACGAAGTTCTCCCGAGGCTCCGTTTCCGAGCATGCAATCTACCACTAGTGCAAATTTCGGATCGCGTTCGGGCAGGTCGTTTACTACGATGAGCTGACCGCCGTTGTCGGCGAAGTCCTTGTAGGCGTTTGCCGCTTCATCCTTGAAGGCTTCTGCTTTTGCAAGGGAATAAACGGTGCTGGGAATTCCTGCCTCGATCAACAGTCGTGCTAGAACAAGTCCGTCTCCGCCGTTGTTTCCACCGCCAATAAAGATGGCTACGGATTTGTCTTCTCGGTTTTCTCCAAGATGGTCGCAGACTCGTTCGAATAGGGCCTGTCCGGCCTTGTTCATTAAAGCGTAACCGGCGTCAATGGCTGTCGTAAACTCTTCAGAGGGAATCTCCGCAGAGTCTATGTTGAATTGGGGCTCGCCAAGATATTGAAACGTGGGGCTAGAAACGCGACTACGCTTGGTGTCGTTGTCTAAAAACCGCATCGCCTCTGCCGATACCATCGGTGGGCATTCTTTGTAGGATAAACTCGTTAGAGTTTTCATTACTTGAACCAGTAGCTGATACCGACTTTAAATTTCATCATTCTTGCGCCAGACATGTCGATCATGGAGAAGTCTCCTTCGGCATATTCCAGATCATCCAAGGTCTTTACGTCTGGGTAAAGTTCCGTGATGCCCATGTAGTAACGTAGGTCGATAAACAGACCTTCGTAGATGTTGAAGCCGGCGCCGGCTGCGATGCCGAAACCGAAGGAAGCTTGTTCGATATTTTCTTTTGATTCGGCTTTGATGTTCACTCCGCCACCGAGTTCAGTGACGATGGGCTCGATTTCAGCTTTGCTGCTCATAGAAAATACAACTTGAGGACCGCCGGTAACGTAGAACTTGTCGGCAACAATTCCGCGCATCAGCAAAGGAATTTCCAAATCTACGCTGTTGTACTTACGTTCGCTGTCCATGTACTTATGGTTGGTGCTGATGTAGGCGACGTTTACTTCCGGCGCAAAGAAAAGGTTGGGGATCATCTGGAAACGAACCATAAGGCCTGCTTCAAAACCGATGCCCGACGGAGTTCCGTCGATATCACTGTCGTTTTCCAGGTCTTCCTTAAAGCCGTACATTCTGCCGTAGTCGAAGGCGACCCTCAAACCGAAGCCGAAACGGTTAACCTGACGGGGGGCGGGTTCTTGAGCGGAATTGTCCTCTTCGGTATTGGCCTGTTCGGGTGCTTTGCTAGCCTCGCCTTGTGCGTAGTAGTTATTTTGAATGTTGACCTGATTCGCTTGTTGAATGTTGGTTTGATTTGTAACCTGATTGTTATTTTGAATAGAGCTTGCTTCGTTAGATTCTTCTTCCGAGGCTTCGCTAGTTTGGCCTTCAGCTTGAATTTCAGCCTGTTCCTGTTCGGTATACTGTTCTTCGGATTGATCAGCGTAATCGTAGTCATCCTGTGCGAAAGCGACAGATGCTACCAACATGGTGCTTGCAATGAGCGTCCAAATCTTTTTCATATTCTCTCCAAACTAAATGTTTCCTGTGTAATAAAATAGTATAATTCGCCACTTTCCCAGCCAAAGAGTATGCAAAAAAGCTGTAAAATGGCTTGGTTGTAAAAATTTGAAAAACTGGCTGTGGACTTATTGTCCAAAGTAATGCATTCCTCTGTTGAGCTATTGACTTTTTTTGAGTTTATTTTCAAAATACAATATAGGAGCTAATTATGAAAAAGAGTGTTTGGGAACCTCTCGTTTTTGTCTGTGCTTTGGCGGTGGGGGCGAATGCCTTTACGCTTACAGGCAAGGTAAATGATGAACAGGGTGCTGCTGTCAGCGGTGCGTCTGTTTTGCTGGTCCAAAACGGCCTTTCCGCCAAGACCGATGACAAGGGCGAGTTTAAATTCAGTCAAGACGAAATGTCCGTGATGGGGCGCGTGCTTCCGGGCTATATCAGCGTCAATAACGGAGTGCTTTCGTTTTCACAGCGTTCCAGTGAACCCGTTCAGGTTAAAATTTTCGACATGATGGGCAACCGCTTGATGAGCGAAACCCTTTATGGTTCGGGCAGCCTCGACTTGCAGGCCTGTGTCAAGGCCCAGGGGGTCTATTACGCGAACGTGAAAATCGGTTCGGCTCAGCGCAGCATCCGCTTCACTTCGAACGGTAATTACGGTGTCTCTTATAGCAACGGTGCGAAGGCGGCGTTGGCAAAGCTTACCACTGACGAGACCCTCAAGGTGATTGCCGACGGCTATGATACCCTTTCGGTGGTTTTGAGTAATCTTGACACCAACGTTACTCTTACGGTGAAAAAAACGAAGACTGAACCGCAGTATGCTTATGGTTGGGGTCTTAAGAACGACCCGGTGCCTACCCGCGGTTGCGGCAAGACTTGGAACCGTGTCAAGTCCGGTAGTTATGATTTCCAGTGGAGCAAGGGTAAACGCACTATTCGCATCGATATTCCGGACAATTACGACAACAATAAACCATATCGTCTGGTGTTCGGCATGCATTGCATGGGCGGCTGGGCCGGTGGCGTGCAACAGGAAGGCTACTATGGCTTGAAACCGCTCGATACCGAAATGACGACCATCTTTGTTGCTCCGGAAGGCAACGGAAACCAGGCCCCGTGGGGTCAGGACGACTACCTGCTCTTCGATGAACTTCTGGCCGATTTGCAGAGCAACCTTTGCATTGACTCTAGCCGTGTGTTCTCTACAGGCTTTAGCTACGGTTCCATGTTCAGCAACGGTCTCTCTTGGAACCACCAAGATGTACTCCGCGCTGTAGCCGTATATGAAACTGCCGAACGCAACATATGGCTCCCGCAGCGTCAGAATAAGGGCATTGGCTGGATGGGCGTACTAGGCCTCGATGACAACCTCTGCACTCCCGAAATGGGACGCTCTGCACGCGATATCATCTTGACGCTCAATTCGGAAAATGGCAAGGCGAAGAATGAACAGGCCGAAGAGGCCCCGCGCAATTCGGCTCACAAGTGCTACGATTATAAGACTGTAGAGGATCGCTTCCCGGTTCGCTGGTGCACGCAGTCCGGCGGCCACGTTTGGGACCACAAGGATCCGGGCCAGAACCAGTCTTGGGTCCCGCAGACCACTTGGGAATTCTTCAACAAGTTCTAAAGTTTCCTATAACACATCCGAAGCACCTTTCCTAGCAATAGGGGAGGTGTTTTTTCTAAATTTGGGCGCATGGAATTCAAACGTTTTGAAGCTCTGATTGAAATGTTCCCGCAGGTGCAGATTTTCAGCACCGAGGGTGAAGATCTCGATAGAGTCATTACCCATTTTTTGAATCAGCAAGAAAATGTCTCCACCATGTCGGAGGCAATGCAGCGTAAGATTCAGCATGCGCTCGCGCCGTTCTTTCAGCAGCGCTTTATTAGCTTGCACGATGAAGAAGCCCCGCTGGTGCGTCACCTGCTCTTGAAAAAGAAGTTCTTTTTGCAGACGGACCGCTATATCGACGATATGGCATGGCCCGAAACCGACCCCGATAAATTGGATGAGGCGTTAAAGATTGCGGACTTGACCGACGAAGTTCTGGAACGCAAGCTTTTGAGCCTTTCGAACGGGGAACTGCGCCGCGTATTGCTTGCCCGCATGTGGATGGAAAAGCCCGAGTGGGTTTACTTTAACGATTTGTTCGGAGGTCTCGATCCGGAATACCGCAGGCACCTGGCTGCCAGCGTGGTTCAGCTTTCAAAACGCGATGGCTTGAAAGTCGCGGTTCGCCTTGCCCGCGAAGATGAGCTGCTTCCCGAGATTCCGGCGTTCGTTTACGCCAATAAGACCTTTGCTCCGTATGCAGGCGAACTTCCGCAAGAAATCGCTGCCCCCAAGTATTCTAAGAAAGAACTCAAGGGCTATGAGATTGTGAATCTTGGCACTCCCGACACATCGGACCCTGAAATCCTTTTCGATCTCAAGAATGTGAATGTCCGCTTTGGCGAAACCGATGTGCTCAAGAATCTGAACTGGACGGTTCGCAAGGGGGAACATTGGGCGGTCATGGGCGAAAACGGTGCCGGCAAGAGTACGTTGCTTGGCATGCTTACGGCTGACCACCCGCAGATTTACAACAACGAGATTACCCTTTTGGGCGAACGCCCGGGCCATGGCCTGAATATTTGGGACCATAAGGCAAAACTCGGATTCTTCTCGCCGGAACTTGCGCTTCAGTACCGCGAAGACCTTAGCTTGTCCGAAGTCTTGTGCACGGGCTTTACCGCAAACCTTTGCAAAGCCGACAATACCACTTGGGAAGAACGCGCGAAGGCGAAGGAATGGCTGAACTACCTGGGCTTTGAAGACGTAAATGCTCGCTACCGCGACCTGTCGCCAATCGACAAGCGCGTGGTGCTTATGGCGCGTGCGGCTATTCGCCCGCCCAAGGTGCTTTTGCTTGACGAGCCGACTCAGGGCCTCAAGGGTGAATACCGCGACAAAATCTTTAGCTTGTTGCAGTTGCTTTCGAAAGAAACCACGATTATCTTGGTGAGTCATTACGAAGAGGAATGGCCACCTTGTATGACGCACTTGCTGAGAATGCCCAAGTTCTCTGGAACCTAGTTCTAGAATTAACTTGTTAAAAATTATATACGTACTTTTGGGTAACGATTAATGTATTTTAGTAATCCAACTTATGTTGGATGTAAAAAACATAATAAACTACTTACTAGGAGTGCGTAATGACAAAGAAGGTTCTGCTTCTCTGCGGTGATTTCACCGAAGACTATGAAACCATGGTCCCGTTCCAGTCGATGTCTATGTTGGGTTATCAGGTAGATGCTGTGTGCCCCGACAAGAAGGCTGGCGACACGGTTGCGACTGCAATTCACGATTTTCTTGGCGAACAGACTTATTCTGAATCCCGCGGACACAACTTTGCGCTCACCGCTGACTTTGATGCGGTGAAGGTGAAGGATTACGAAGGCTTGTTCATTACCGGTGGCCGTGCTCCGGAATACATTCGCCTCAATGAACGTGTGCTCAAGATTGTGAAGGAATTTTTCAAGGCCAAGAAACCGGTGGCTGCAATTTGCCATGGCCCGCAGGTGCTTGCTGCTGCTGGCGTGCTGAAGGGCTACAAGGCTACGGCTTACCCCGCTGTCGGTCCGGACATCACTCTTGCCGGTGGTAAGTATGTGGCCGTAAATGTAGACGAAGCTGTCGTAGACCGCAATTTGGTTACTGCTCCGGCATGGCCTGGCGATACGGCGATTGTCCGCGAATTCGTAAAGCTTATGGGTGCTAAAATCAAGATTTGATTTTAGCGTTCCGCTGAAAAATCAATTTTTAAGAAGTTACTCTTTCTGTAAAAGACGCGTACTGTCGGTACGTGTCTTTTTTTGCCTTGCGAAAAAGTCTAAATTTTCATTCGGAAAAATAAACTTATACCTCGAAGTGTCGACCTATTATGCAATTGACCGAACAGAATATTTTGAGCGCTTTGCGTGCAGTTCAAGATCCGGACCTGCACAAGAATATTGTCGAGCTGAATTTTGTCCAGAATCTAAAGATTGATGGTGACAAGGTGAGCTTTGACTTGAAGCTGACCACTCCGGCATGCCCGATCCGCGACCAGTTCAAGGACCAGTGTATCGCTATTGTGAAATCGCTCGGTGCAAGTTCTGTCGAAGTCACTTTTACTGCACAGGGTCGTGTGGAAGGCTCCAATACGGCGGCACAGGCTCCAAAAGTTTCTTATATCGGCGATGTCGCTCATGTGGTGGCGGTCGCCAGTGGCAAGGGTGGCGTGGGCAAGTCGACGGTGACGGCAAACCTCGCTATGGCGCTCAGTCTTTCCGGTGCCCGTGTGGGTATTCTCGATGCAGATATTTATGGTCCCAGTATGGGGCTTATGTTCGGTATCGACAAGGCCCCCGAAGTATTTGATGACAACACCATCGCTCCGGTGGAGGCGAAGGGCGGCATCAGCATTGTTTCGATGTGCATGTTCGCTGATTCCGACAAGGCGACCATCTGGCGTGGACCCATGGTTTCCCAGATGATCCAGCACTTTATCCATCATGTGCGTTGGGGGAAGCTGGACTATTTGCTGGTGGATTTTCCTCCTGGAACTGGCGATATCCAGTTGACCCTTACCCAGAATTGCCCCATGGCCGGTGCCGTGGTCGTGACGACGCCGCAAGAAGTGGCGCTCGCGGACTGCCGCAAGGGACTTGCCATGTTCGATTCCGTAGGCGTACCTGTGGTGGGCGTTGTCGAGAACATGAGCTACTTCATTTGCGATGAATGTGGTAAACACCACCATATTTTCCGTGAAGGCGGTGGTGAACGCATTGCCCAAAAGTGGGGCGTTCCTCTGATTGCGAAGATTCCGCTTGAACCTGCAGTAGCAGGCTGTGGTGACGAAGGTACGCCGGCGGTGCTCCGTTACCCCAACTCCGAATCGGCAAAGGCCTTTATGCAGGCGGCCGATGCGACAGTTCGCACTCTTTCCATGTTTGCATCCGAAGGGGATGGCGTGCTCAAGACTTTCAACTACGATTTCGAACAACTTCCGGTGGAGGCGGTCTAATGATTCAACCTAAGAAAGTTTTTAGAACTGCCGACGGAAAGCTGGGCTTTGAATGGAACGATGGAAGTCGCGGTGCATGCGATATCCGCACTCTCCGTTTAGCTTGTCCTTGCGCATTGTGTGTCGATGAACATACGGGCGTAAAGATACTGGATGATTCTACGGTGCCGGCTGATATTACGCTTGTTAAAGTTCAGTCTGTTGGTCGCTATGCTGCAGGGCTTTCCTTTAGCGATGGGCACAATTCGGGAATTTACCCTTACGAAAAGCTATATAACTTGACGAAAACAAAGTAAAAAGACATATTTGGATAGTCTTCAAGGGAATGTCCCGTGAAGAATGGAAGGTATGTATTTCTATGAGTGATGCAAACGAAGCGCTTTATTTTAGGGACTTGAATAGGTTTCCGACCCTGAGTCCTCAGGAGGAAGAGGCTCTTCTTGCGATTATCAAGAGCGACCAGGCGGAAGAAATCCGCAAGTCGGCCTTGCAGCGCCTTATTCGGGGTAACCTCCGTTTTGTGGTGAGTGTCGCGAGAAAGTACCAGGGGCGTGGACTTTCCCTGCTTGATTTGATTAACGAAGGAAATATCGGCCTGTTCAAGGCGGCAAAACGCTTTGATATGGGTAAGGATGTCAAGTTTATTTCTTATGCGGTCTGGTGGATTCGCCAGTCTATCCAAAAAGCCCTGTTTGAACAGGTGGGGGCGGTCCGAATCCCTCCCAACAAGCTTGCCTTGGTAAACCGCTTTAAACGCGCCTTGATGCAGAACGACGGTGACTACGATCGTACCATTGCCATGGACGAATTTGCACCGTTCGAAAAAGACATCGTCGAGGTCATGGAAAAAATCGTGGATATCTCGCTGGATGCCCCGATTGGTGACAGCACCAATGTGGGCGGATCTGGTGATACAGTCAGTACGCTTATGGATGTCTTGGGCTCCGATGGAAACCAGGACGAAGACATGGAAAAGGATGAACGCAAGAAGCTCATCCAGGAAACCTTGTCTGCCCTTCCGCAGCGTGAAGAAGAAATCCTGCGCATGTTCTATGGCTTGGATACGGTTGAAGATACCACCCTCAAGGACATTGGCGAAGACCTGAAGCTTAGCCGTGAACGCGTGCGCCAGATTAAGAACAAGACCTTGCGTCGTTTGCAGAAGAGCAAGGAACATAAAGAGAAACTGGCTGACTTTTTGGAAAAGTAATGACGAATTCGTCTTCGGCGGCCCGTAGAGCCGCATACTTGTTTTTGACATTGTGTTGCGGAGCCCTGCTTGCTTTTGCGGGTTTCCGCATTTATGATCTTTATGGCCCTAGCAAAATTTCCGTAGGCGGAATTCCTTATGGACTTCCTGCGGGAACGACTGTGGTGCGTGGTGATACTCCGGACTTGTCTGCCGAGATGACCAAAGTGCCGGTGCAGGTACAGACGGAACTTCGCCGGGCAACGGAATTGTCTCGAGCGGGGTCGTATCAGGCTGCATACGATATCTACGATGGTGTGGTCGTGCTGTATCCGGATCTTTTACCGGCTCTTTTAGGACAGGTGAATACTTTGTTTGAAATGGGCTCTCTTACGGATAATCAGCAGGATCGCCTTTCTTTGTTAATCGGGAAACTGCAGGCTCGTTTGCCGGGCTCTGGGGTAGCCGCTTATCTAGAAAGCCGTAAAATCTATCAGGCTGGAAATACTTCTGCCGCATTGGAGCTTGCCCGCGTGGCTTCTGAACGCGCTCCCGCTTTGTACCAGACCCGTCTTTGGTACGGCCAACTCTTGATGGACGGAGGCCGCTTCCTGCAAGCTGCCAACGAATTCAAGACTGTGGTAAGCCTTTCCAGTGGCGATGTTCCGGCAGCCTATGAAATGCTTGCCGAACTTTATCACCGTAGTGGTCAACTGGACAGCTGTGCCGCTCTTGTAGAATATGCCCTTTCACAGTACCCTGTAAACGTGAAACTTTTGCTGTTGCAGGGCTACATGGACGAATACCAGGGCCATTTCGATTCTGCTGAAAAAATTTACCAGCGCATTTTGGCCTTTATGCCTGATTACGCTCCGGCTCGCGAAGCTGCTTCTACCTTGGGCGAAAAGTCTCCTCCGGGTCCGGGTAACGGCGTGGTGCTTTCTCCCCAAGATCGGGCACAGACCGCCCTTGATATTCTGGAACCCATGGTGGAAAAGTACCCCGAAAATCTTCCCCTTAAAGAAGCTTTGGGCCGTGCTTATTTGAAAGGCCGCCAGTTCGATCGGGCCCGTACCCAGTTTCAGGAAATCCAAAAAATCGATCCGGAATATCCCGATATCCAACAGCGCATTCAGGAATCCAATATTACCCGTCCTGCACCTATCAATAAAAACGATGGCCTGACGGCAAACCTGAACCGTGCGGTGGACAGCCTGCGCGAAACTCTTGCACCTTCTGCCGTTCATGATTTTTCTACCATGTTGGGCCATTACGTTGTTCGCTACGGTGCTACTCCCAAGGAATTTTTCAAGAAGTACGCCATTTCGAATTTTAGGCCTGTGGCAAACAATGTTTGGCAAGAATCGTTCTACATGGCTCCTTACAAGCATACCTATACGGTGGTCTTTGATTCCTTGAATCACTTCCGCGAAGTGCATGTGGTTGTTTACGATTCCTCTTCTAGTTCGAACCATTTTGGAATTGCTCCTGAAGTCTATACCAGATTCCTCAAGCAGAATTCCAGAATTTCGGGAATTGGCAACAGCACTGGCGAAACGGATTGCGGTGACGGACTGATTATCGATGCTGCCGTGTGGGAAACCCAGGACAACTTCGAAATGCTTGCCCGCGTAGTGGGTAAGCCGGCTGAAGTCCGCATGGTTCGCTTCGACAAGACCGCACTCCCGCCGGGCCTTAAACTCTGCGATTACAATAAGTATTTGAATCAATACTAGAGTTTTAAAGACTCTAATTTTGTATCTTTATTCCCATGCTACGTATCCGCTACATGGCACTTGTAATGCTCGCCCTCGTGTTCGAGGGGTGTACTTGTTGTGCCTATTTGAACCATATGTTCAATGCGGAACGCTTGGATGAACAAGCCGGTGAAATGCGTGCGGCACGTCTCGATAGCATTCCCGACGGTGAAAATTCCTTGCCCGGTACTGAAGAACGCCAGAAGTACGACAAAATCATCGAAAAAGGCTCCCGTGTACTGGAACGCTTCCCCAAGAACAAGAAGCGTACTGCAGAAGCTGTTTTCTTGATTGGCGAATCCTTCCGTCATAAGCATGAATGGAACAAGGCTATTACCAAGTACGATGAATTTGAGCGTTATTTTGCGGACCACGATTCCATGCAGGCGGTAGAATACCAGCGTGCCTATTGCCTTTACCGCAATCACGAATATAATATCAGCCGTTTTGCCTTGGAACCGGTGATTGCTTCCAAAGATCATCCTTATTATTTCCAGGGACTGAACCTTCTTTCCCTTTTGGATGAACAGGCGGAATTCCCGGACCAGGCCATTGCTTCCTTGGAAGCGGTCTTGGCTGACACGGCGGGTACCCCTTATATGCGTGGCAAGGCCCATTTCAGGTTGGCCGGTCTTTACTTTAAAAAAGAAAACTGGGACAAGGCCCGTGAGCACTACACTGCTAAAGAAATTAAGGAACTGAATCCTCGCGAACAGCAGACGGCGGGGGAGCAGGCTGCGGAATGTTTGGCTAACCGCAAGGAATATCTGCAGGCCGCCGACGAATATAAGGAACTCTACAAGAATCCTGAAAATGAGTCCAAACAGCCTGATTACTTGGTGCGCATTGGCGAACTGACTATGCTGGGCGGACGCTATCCCGATGCCATTATCATCTTGCAAAAGGTGAACACGGAATACCCCCGCACGGAATATGCCTCCCGCAGCTATTTCTGCCTAGGCGATTACGAACAGCACAAGACCATTGATTATGACAAAGCCGTCGTCTATTACGACAGCAGCTTTATTTCACGCACCATCAGCAAGTGGGGTCAGGAAAGCCGTGAACGCCGCGATGCTCTTAAGCGTTTGATTGCCATGCGCAGCCAGAACGATAAGGAACGCAAGGACTCGATTCCGAATGTGGATAATTTCTTCAAGTCCGAGTTCTTGATTGCCGAATTGTTCCTGTTCAAGCTGAATGAGGTGGACAGCGCCATTACGCGCCTGAATACCGTGATTGAATCGGGTGATAGCGCAAAGTCTTTACGGGCATTCTACGCCAAGGCCTTTATTTATGACGAATATATGCATGATCCCGATGCTGCCGAAGAAATCTACAAGGAAATCATCGAAAAGTATCCGGATACGGAATACGCAAAACAGGCCCAGGTGAACTTGGGAATGCGTGTGACCTTGAAAACCCGCGAGGATTTGGCCAAAGAAAAGTACATGGAAGCCGAAAGCCTTTGGACTGTTGCGGCAGAAATGCCTTTGGATCAAATGGATCTGGTGGATTCTGCCTATGCGCGGGCGTTTATGCTGTTTGATAGCCTTTACCAGGAATATCCCGAAACCCAGTCGGGTGCTCAGGCTCTTTACATGAAGGCCATGTATTTCCAGATGAATCCGGAACGTGTCGACAGCACCTTGATGACTTACAAGTTGCTGCGTGAAAAGTATGGACACACCCCTTGGGGCAAGCAGGCGGCAAAGATGATGAATACCCGCCTGACCATTACCGACCAGGATTTGGAACGTCTGCGCAAGCGCGTCAAGAGTAGCGAAATTCATGTGAACAAGCTGTCTGCTCAGTATTATGAAAACTTGAACAAGGCACCCGAAGAGAAACAGGCCGAAGTCAAGAGTCAAGAAGACGAAATTCTTGAGAATACGTACAATAGCATGTATGATTTTGAGTAAGCGGATTATTGCGGTTGTGGCGGCTTTTATGATTGCTGCCTTATTATCCGGCTGTGCAAGCGGAAACGCAAAGATTGCTTCTCGCAAAGGTTATGTTCGATTCCCTGGCAAGCATTACGCATCCGGTGAAAAAGCCGCTGTAGGGACCAAGATCGAGGGTGAGGCTAGCTATTATGGCCCTGGATTTCATGGTAAAAAGACTGCCAGTGGCGAAACTTTTAACCAGAATGATTACACCTGCGCCCACAAGACTTTGCCTTTCGGCACTGTACTTAAGGTAGTCCGTATCGATAACGGAGCGACGGTAGAGGTGCGTGTCAATGACCGTGGCCCTTATGTGGGAGACCGCATTCTGGATTTGAGTGTGGCGGCGGGTAAGAAGATAGGCCTTGATAAAGTCGGTCATGCCAAGGTCACCGCTACGGTGATTGAGTAATTTTTACGCTATCCAAAAAATAATTCATTTGTCAAAATATGACATTTAGCTGATTCTATATTTATCTGCACAGAAAAACACTGTTGCGTTTGTGTGTTTTTCTTGAATTAGAGGTAAATATGTATAGCGAGAATAATCTCTGGAATAATTCCGGCTTCTCATCTTTCAAGCGTCGCATTGACGAACAATTGCAGCTGAACGGTTTCGATGATTCCTTTGTAGATGACGAAACCTTGTTGCCCTATTACCGTATGGGCGAAAGCGAAACCTACGTGCTCTCGGCCCTCGGCTGCGCCGTGGGCGTGTAATTACTTGTTTTTGTAACTTACAAAACGGATGTTGCCGCAATAATCCTTGTGGATTCCTGCAAATTCCAGCCAAGGGTAGTTTGCGGCTTCGTTCTTCAAGACTTCTGCCTGTTCAGACCCGATTTCAAGGAGAATCGGTGCGCCTGCGCTCAGCTTGCCTTCGGTCTGCTGTAAAAGTTTGCGGACAAGGTCAAGGCCGTCCGGGCCGCCATAGAGGGCGAGCGCCGGATCGAACTTGTCTACTTCGGGCTGGAGCTTCCCCTTTTCTCCATCAGGAATATAGGGAAGGTTTGCGATTAGGCAATCGATTTTCTGGTCGACTTTGACGGCGTCCAGCAAGTCACCCTGGGCAAAAGTCAGATTCGAGCCTTCGACGTTTGCACCCAGCTCGTTTGCGTCGGCATTTTCGCGGGCGAGCGAAAGTGCGTCTTCAGAAATGTCCGTGGCGAGCACTTTCGCTCCGGCGATTTCTTTTGCGCAGGCGATAGAAATCGCCCCTGTTCCCGTGCCCACTTCGACGATGAAAGGTGCTTCGTTACCTTTGAGGCGTTCCTTCGCCATATCCACCAGCGACTCCGTTTCGGGGCGCGGGACCAGCGCCCGCGTGTCGCACTTGATGATGAATCCGCGGAAACTGGTGTCGCCGATAATGTGCTGCAACGGTTCGCGGTTCGCGCGGCGTGCCACGAGCGGGCGGAGCGTATCCAGTTCGGCGGCGGTAAGCGGCTTTTCAAAATTCAGGTAAATGTCCATGCGGCTCTTCATGCCGAGCCCGTGGCTAATGATGTACTCAGCATCCAATCGCGCGTCAGGAACCCCTTTCTTTTCGAAGAAGGTCTTGGTGCGATTCAGAATTTCAAGTACAGTCATCTGCTGCATGTGTTACCTTAAGCGTTAAACTTCCCGAGTTTTTCTTGGGCGTTAGCCATCTGGAGTCCGTTGATGATTTCATCCAGTTCGCCAGTGACTACTTTATCCAAATTGTACAGCGTCAGACCGATACGGTGGTCCGTGACGCGGTTCTGCGGGTAGTTGTAAGTGCGGATCTTGGCGGAACGGTCGCCGGTGCCCACCAGAGCCTTGCGGCTTGCGGCTTCTTCTTGTTCCTTCTTGGCAATCACGGCGTCTAGAATTTTGGAACGCAGCATTTCCATGGCGTGCAAGCGGTTCTGCAACTGGCTACGTTCGGTCTGGCAGCTCACCACCACGCCTGTCGGAATGTGGGTGAGTCGCACGGCGGAGTCCGTCTTGTTGATGTACTGACCGCCGGCACC
>JBGUWV010000069.1:0-51394 GCA_045221475.1 Fibrobacter sp. | reverse complement strand
CTTCGTTCCATACGTCGTATTCCTTGATGCGGCCCTTGTATTCCTTCATGTCGCGGTCAATGCGTGCCTTGAGCTTCTGGCCGATTTCCTTGCAGCTGCCCTTGAAGCTGAAATGCTTGTCGTAGCCGTAACCTTGGATGCCCCACATGAGCGCATGGGCACGGAAGCCCCACTTGTAGTCGTTCACGTAGTCCAGATACTGCTTGAATTCATCGCGGCGGATCTTGCCCTTCTTGGGTTCATATTCCGGCCACTTGAACTGGTTTTCGGGAACGCCGTACCAGAAGTACTTATTGGCAGTCTTGCGGTACCACTGTTCTACGCTGTCCTTGGAGGGGTAAAGCGCGAGAGCAGTACCGAACGGGAATGCATGGCGCATGAGTTCCACCTTCACCTGGGCGCCGGGAGCCGCCTTCACGGTCAAGTCCTTCTTGCGGAGACTATCGATACGGGCGGCGGAGTTGTTGTACCAGGTCATGTCATTCATGCCTTCGACTTTTTCAATTTCCACATCGTCCATCTGCAACCAACCCTTGGCAAGGCCCACATGGAAAGTGACGTTGTTGACGCCGTAACCCTTTTGGTCTGCAAGGAAGGTCATGGTATAAGTTTTCCATTCGTTCGTGAGCATGAACGAAGCACTTTCCTTCTGGCGCCAGTCGGGGGGCCCGCCTTGAATAATGGCGTTGATAGGCACGTTGCCCTTTGCCTTGAATGAGAGTGTGTAGTAGGCGGAATCGGCTAGCCATTTAGGCGGCTGCAACTGGAGTCCCCACGACGGATTCGGAAGATCGGTTACCGTGAGTTTGACACCTTCGGAGCCATCGACGCCGAGCCCCATTTCGCCAATCTTTGCTTCGTATTTGGCGGGGCCATCGGGGTTGTTCCAGACATACCAGCCTCCGTCACCATAAGACAGATCACCATTGGTGAGGAGCGGGGCTGCCATGGTGGCGGATGCGCCGAGGGCGCATACAGACAATAATTTTTTGAGCATAATTATCCCTTTTTTAACATCCAAAGTAGAAATTACCTTGTTTTTTCAAAGGGTGGTATAGAAAAAACGGTGATTTTGTATACCGCTGTATCAAGTGTTGTTTTTACTCAAAAAATAGGCTGGGCAATTTTTTCTACCTTTCATTTTATGAGGAATCCGTTTTTTGGACATCTACGGAATACGATGAGAGTGGAACGAGTTGTGTAGATGAGAAAGATTTAATTGAAAACAACTAGCTTGAGGTTCTTATGAGCGTTTCGATGCAAGAAGTAATGAAACAGTCCGGCGTGGCATTCGGTACCAGCGGTGCCCGCGGCTTGGTGACGGCAATGACGGATCGCGTGTGCTATGTGTATGCGCGCTCGTTTATCAAGTACTGCGAGGCTAGCTACAAGTGCGACCATACAATCGCAATTGCAGGTGACCTGCGCCCGAGCACCGAACGCATTTTGAAGGCCTTGGTCAAGGCTGGCGAAGATTCCTCTTGGAAGGTGATTTACTGCGGCCGCATTCCGAGCCCGGCCATTGCATTGTACGGTATCGATAAGGCGCTCCCGACCATCATGGTGACGGGCAGCCATATTCCGGCAGACCGTAACGGCATCAAGTTCAACCACCCGCAGGGCGAAATCACCAAGAAGGACGAACAGGGAATTGTTTCGCAGTCGGTGGAATTCGACGAATCGATTTTCGATGCGAAGGGCATGCTGAAGAATGCGCCTGCGCTCCCGGCTGTTGAAACTGAAGCCGAAGAAAATTACGTGAAGCGTTATCCGGCTTTCTTTGGCACCAAGGCTCTTTCGGGCCTGACCATTGGCGTGTACCAGCATTCCGCCGTGGGCCGCGACATTGTAGTGAAGGTGCTCGAAAGCTTGGGCGCTACGGTAAAGCCTTTCGCCCGCAGCGAAACCTTTATTCCGGTAGATACCGAAGCGATCCGTAAAGAAGACGAAGACTTGGCTCGCGAATTTGCGCACAAGGATTTTGTGGATGCCATCTTCAGTACCGATGGCGATAGCGACCGCCCGCTTTTGGCAGACGATGTAGGCATGTGGCTGCGTGGCGACGTGCTGGGCATCTTGGCTGCCCAGGCGCTTGGTATCAAGCGCATTGCAACTCCGGTGAGTTGCAACACGTCGCTTGAGAAATCCGGCAGCTTTGAAAAGATTTGCCGTACACGAATCGGTAGCCCTTATGTAATCGCCGGCATGGAAAGCTTGGTCGATGCAAATGACAAGAGCGTCTCTGTCGCAGGCTACGAAGCAAACGGCGGATTCTTGCTGCAGACAAACCTCACGCGTTCTTTTGAAGACGGCGCGATCCGCACGCTTCCGGCTTTGCCGACCCGCGATGCATTGCTCCCGATGATTGCCGTGATGGTCATGGTCCGCGAACAGAAAATGTGCGTGGTCGACTTGCTCAAGAAACTCCCGAAGCGCTTTACGCTTAGCGACCGCCTCAAGGAATTCCCGACCGAAGTGTCGAAGGCAAAGCTCGCTGAAATTCGCGAAAAGAAACTCGGGGCCAAATTGTTCGGCTCGCTCACTGCAAAGCCTTCCAAGTTCAAGCCCAAGGATGGCCCGGCTCCCAAGCCGTTCCACGGCGAAGTCGTTTCGATTGATGAAACTGACGGCTACCGCATGGAATTCGATTCCGGCGATATCGTGCACCTGCGCCCGAGTGGTAACGCTCCGGAATTCCGCTGCTACGTGGAAACCGAAGCCAAGGACCGTTCCGCCGAATTGCTCGCCGGCTGCATGAAGATTATGGAAGGCTGGCGCAAGTAATTGCAAATTTTATCTTGTGATTCTCTTTAAAGAATGTCCACGAAAGTGGACATTTTTTTATTTCAATAATTTTTAAGAATTTGTTTGTAATCTATTTGGATTCAATAAAATTTTTTTGGAGTTTTCTAATGTGTGACATCGTGTGTATAGGCGATGTTGTTTGTCTAGATAGCTTCATATCGTTAAATTTATTTTGTTAGAAATAAATTATTTTGTCTTGTTTTTTTTGATAATTAAATTAATTTTTCGGACCAGGTTACACTACATAAGGAGAACGAATGAATCATTTTCGTAAAATGGTCATGGCGTGTGCCATGGCTAGCTATGCATTCGCTGCTTCTGTCTATACGCTAGACGAGCAGTATTCACAAACAAATCAAACCGCTTTAAGGTTTAGGGTGGAGAACAACTCCGAAGACACACTGCGTAACATTGAATTGCGTTACAATGTGGTCCAAGATACTTCCGAAATTGCTCCTCCTGAATTGTATTATCTTCCAGGTGGTATGGCAAACTGGACATTTGAAAGTGCCGACCGTGCAACACTCGTGATTTATTTCCCGGATCTGACGCTGTATCCGGGCGATACCCTTGGCGGCATTTCGGGATATTCGATTGGCCTGCATGGTAAAAATTGGATGACCTGGACCAAATCGGATGACCCGTCTCAGCCGCAGTCGAACACTTTTGCCTTGGCAAATAACGTAAGTGTTTATTCCGATGGTCAGCCCATTATGTTGGACGCGGGCAAACAGACTGGTTGTCCTGTGGTTCAATTCGTCCAGGTCAAAAATGATTCCGTGTCGTTGCAGATTTTGCAGCGCTTGAACAACGATGCTTCTTCTATTGTTGTTCGTAATGCAAATGGACAGACGACAACCGTGAATCTGAACGATGCCGTAACGGATTCGTTCAATCAAAAGATTTGGAGTGGTGCTTTCCAGACGCAGGATCCGGCAACGCATAAGGGCGAACTTTTCGCCGAATGTAACGGCAAACTCCTTGCCTATTTCGCATATGGCTGGACTCCGACGAACGCAACGTCTGCCGTGGCGAATAGCCTTTGGGAATCTGAAGAATCCTTCGTCAAGGCTGACTTTGATATGGGATTCAACCAGGGCCTTGCCGACGATCAGCGCTTGGCTCTGAACACGGATGCCGAAGGTAAGTACCTGGATGCACGTGTTGTTGGCAACTGGAAATTCTACCGCGCATGGGAAGAACCGGGCGATAACGAAGTTCCGGTCATTCTGTCGCCGGCTCTGATGCAGTACAGCGAAGATGACATTGATTCGCTGACTCTCCAATGGAGCGCTGTCGAAGGCGTGGAATGGTATCGCCTGTTGGTGATCAAGAATTCTCTGGTGGGAGACTCCGTAATCTTTACCGATACGGTTTACCAAGCATTCACCATGCAGACCGCTGTAAGAATTCCGACTCTCCCGTCCGGTAACTATGTGTGGTTTGCTGAACCCCTCATCGAAGTTGCTATGGACGAAGATGAAGAAGGTGAAGAATACTTCTCTGTATCTGGCGATGAAGTGGCTCCTATTGTTAAAAAATCTAATGCCCGTATGTTGAAGCGTGGCATCTTCAAGAAGCTGAAGAAGTGGGCCAAGAAGACTGTGAAGAGGGTGACAAAGTATGTGGCCCCGGTTGTCTATACGATTGTTTACGGTGGTAACCTTTTCAGCAATATCTATGATTCCTTTGTACAACGTTTGAACCCGTTTGGCGTGATTCAGATTTTCACGGGTGACGTGGAAATTCGAAAGAAAGAGAATACTATTGTGAAGAACATGACGTGGTTGCAGTACTCGATTCAATCTGAATATGTCTACACGGCATATCCGGCATTTAAGACCGAATACATGAAGAACGCCTGCTTTGGCAATAGCGTTTTCTGTGCGATGAAGGATACCAGAATGTTGGCTGAAAGCTGGAAGAATGGCTATAGTTCCGCTAACTGGAACAAGGTATTCCCCAAGCGTGATTATAATGGCTCGAAGAATGATGCAGTTACCAATCGTTGCTGGCTTACCATGGCACAAATGATTAACCACGCTAAGGGCGGTAGCGTATCTGAAGATGAAATCATGTATGCCGTGCGTGGTAAGTTGACGGATGTCGACGGTGGCGGTCCTATTGAAACGATGCAGGCCGTGAATTTCGCTCTTGACCTTGGCGTATGGGATCAGGTTACCTACACAAAGCTTTTGAATTCTTATGTCGGTGCGGGAATTCTTCCGTCGGTTAGCGGCTGGTCGGTTGGTTCTCCGTTGCTCCATACTCTTATCGCTACACTTGAATCTGGCAATATCATCGGCGTGTCCCAGCTGAATGCCGGTAATGATGGTGCCCATTCCATGGTGATTAATGGCTATAAGATCAAGATGGATGGTAAGGTCTATATTCATCTGTTGAATACGGATAATATGGGTAGCAGCGAATGGAGATACTATTGCAACATTGCGTTCTTGGGAACGGATGTCATTGTGAAGCTTATCGGAAGCGGTATTGCTCACTTGATTGACAAGCTTGCAGGAACGAGCATTAGCGGAAACATGTTCTTCAGTTATTACATTCCGCCTCTGTATGCTAAGGGCCGTAGCGCACGTTCGACTGTCTTTACAGATTCTGACAATGATAGTATTGTTGACTTTGATGAAATGAATCGCTTTGGTACCAGCGCAGTGAGCGAAGATACGGATGGCGATGGCATTAATGATTTCCAGGAATTGTACGATGCCAAGGCATGCGAAGTTGCTGGCTATACTGCTGAACTGTATCCGGCTTTGAGGGTCGATGCTGATGGTGACGGCTATTGTGACTTCCAGGAAGAAGCTAATGTCGCCGGTGCCCGTAACTGCGAACGCTTCGATGCTGCGAAGTATCCTCGTAATGTGGCTCCGCAGTGCAAGAACCTTGGTGTTGCCTTGCTCGCTAAGGAAAGCCTGTTGCTTAACGACAGATCTTCTTGCGTGACTTTGTTGGATACCACGATATATTGTCCCATTGCCTCTTACGGAACGGCTTTCAATGGTTCCTATGGCGTAAGGTTAGGCGTTAACGCTGCCGCAGGAAATATTTATTCTGCAAAGTCGGTGCTTCTGCGCGACAGATCTTATGTTCACGGTTCTATTGAAACGGCCGGTTCTGTAGTACGTCAGAGTTCTACGGTTCGTATTACCGGAAGCGTAGTCGAAAGTCCTACGCTGGCAGATGCTTTCTTTGCTGCATTTAGCCCCATTCTTGATAATGTCGTTCTCAATAATGCTGATTGGACAATTACTAGCGAACGTGTTATTGATGCTGGCAAGACTGTCTATTCTGGAATTTTTGGCAATACGGGTAATACCAGCTTCACCTTCAATTCCGGCTCCGAACTTCGATTCAACACGAGCGGTGAAGTGCTCGTTGGCTCGTTGAAGTTCCGCAAGAACTCTAAGGTGTATGCACCGACTACCGGCAGCTATGTAATGCATGTTGGTAACGAATTCCAGTGGAACGGTACGCTCGTTGCAAATAACATGGCTAACGCAGCTAAGCGCATTGCGGTGTTCTACTACGGCACTGAACCTGTGTACATCCAGTCCGACTTTGCGGGTACAATTATCGCGCCGAATGCAGACGTCATTATTGGTCAGTCTGGTAAGAATTTCTATGGTGCTGTGTATGCTAAGAGCATTGTCGTTCACCAGCAGACTAAGATCGTGTGGGTGCCTTTCGAAAGCGAATCGAATACGGTTGTCGCTAACAAGGGCGTTTCTAACTATATTTTGAAGCTGTTATAAGGAGAATAAAAATGCTTCGAATCATCAACTTACTTTTGGTATTGATTACTTTCGCCATGACTTCTTGTTATGAAGAAGAATCAGAGTGCTTTGATTCGAAGCGTTTTTTGAGATTGAAATTTATCACCTCGTCAGATGTAGATAGCGTGCAGTTCTATTTAGACGGTAAACAGGTCTGTGTAGAACGCAATCAAGTTTCTAGCAGAGTTCTTTGCCGATTGTCTTCAGAACGCGAAAGCATTGAAGATATATCTTTTTCAAAGGAATCGATGGATTCTTGCCTGGTATCCGAGGAATATCCGAGATGGATTTACCTTGGATGCGATTTGGACGAAAAAGATAAAATTGGCTCTGATTCGTTAGAATTGTCTGTACGTGTCTTTTCTGGTGAAAAGTCTGAAACTGTGAAAATGTCGGCTGGCGTTGTGGGAGGAAAACACTACAATGTAGTTTCTGAACAGGATACCAGTAAATGGTATGGCGCTATGGCATCTGCCTGGGTTTCGGGCTATAACTATTATGGACCTTCTTCTAGATGGAATAGGGTCGGTTGTTTTGACGGCTACTGCCTCGCAGCACATTCGATTGACGAACAACAATTTTGCTACGACAAGTAGGCGTGAACAAATCATAAAAGGACTTTAAAATGAAAACATTAAAAACAAAAATGGCCGGACTTGCTCTTGTTGCAGCAGTATCGGCAACTCCGCTTCTTGCTTCCGAAACTTTCGGTGGTATTGGCGTGACTATTTATCAGACCCGCGATGGCGTTCAGATTGCTGAAGTGATTCCGGGGACTCCTGCAGCAGATTCCAAGCTGCAGGCGGGCGATGTCATTATTGCTGTTGACGGCGAAAAGCTGGCTGGCAAGACCATTGGCTATTCTAAGGAAAAGCTCCGTGGCTTAAAGAACAAGCCTCTTGAAGTGACGTTTGTCAGCGGTGGCGACACCCTTTCTGCAACTTTACGTCGTACCCAGATTACCGTGAAGGATCTGGAAGGCGATAAGGTTTCGGCTTGGTACAATAACAAGGCTGACCTCAGTGCACAGGAAATTGAAACCTATGCAAGCGCTGCTGAAAACAGCAAGCAACTGGTTGCCGTTCTAGATAACGGTTCCTTGGTCAAATCCGAAAAGAATGTTGCCACGAAATCGCTGAATGGCATCTATGTGGATCGTGCAGATGAATTTGCACCGAAAACAGTTTCGGAGAACCTGAGCAAGGCTTCTTCTGCTGAATTGAAGGGAATTAGCCGCGCTGCCGTATCTTTTGAATTGAAGTCGGCTGGCAAGGCTGTAGTCTCCATTATGAATGCAGACGGCGTTGTTGTCGCAAAGCTTGTGAGCGAAAATGCCAAGGCTGGGTTCAATTCCTTGAAGTGGAATTCCGAAAATGTGCCGAGCGGTCGTTACATGGTGACCATCGAACATAATGGTTCTGTCAGCGGCAAGAATGCTGTCTTAAAGTAAGACCATTTTTCCTTGATTAGAGAGTCCGTTGGTAATTGCCAACGGACTTTTTATTTTGCCAGATGAAATTTTCTTAATACCTTGCCAAGGAGTTCGTTGAGAATGTCCTTGGCATCTTTGCTTCCGAGGTAACGCTGGATAATCAGCGTGAGCGTGAAGAGCAAAATACCTGCGGCGCAAGCATAGACAACGAGCACCACGAAGTTTGCTTCCCGCACGAATGCGCCCGAAACTCGGTCAAGTCCGACAGCAGCAGCAATCATGATGCCGAAAGCCACGAGTGCGCGCGCCATATTCAGCAAAGCTTCTTTCATGCCGTCGGTGCCGTTCTTTTTAGCCCACATAAAGATCATCGAAATCACCTGCAGCAAGGCGCCGGTGGCGCCGATAATCGGCACGCTCTTGATTCCGAGTCCCACTTCGGGCGCGCCCAGCAGAATGTAGGCGGGAATGGTCGCGGCAAAAATGCCCGTATTCAAAAGCGTCGGTACCCACATACGTTCGCAGGCGTAGAAGCTACGTACCAAAACAGCTTGCAGGCAAAGACCGAGGCTCACCGGTAAATACCAGCGCAGAATTTCAGAAATCGCTTCGGTCGTTTCACGCTGAAAAGCGCCGCGTTCAAAGAGAATTCGAACAGCGGGGAAGCTGAGCGCCCACACGGCAACCACAGCCGGAATCAAGATGCAGAACATGCGTGAAAGACTCTTCCAGATCTTGCGATTCAGCTGGCCGAAATCGCCTTCCTTAACGAGGCGGGCCATGTCAGGGTAGCTTGTAACGCTCACCGAGAATCCAAAGACCGCGACGAGTGTATACATCACACGGTAAGCGTAGTTCAAACTCGAAATACCGCCCGTACCGAAATTCGCACCGAAGCTTCTGATAATAAATTCAAGGCCGAACATGGAACCCACACCAAGCGACATGGGGAGCATCATCTTGAAGTAGCGAACGATATCAGGGTGAGTCGGCTGCACCAAAAGTTCGTAATGCACGCCGCCACGCCGGGCGCCTAAAATCTGCAAGGCAAAGAAACCGATGAAGGCGCCTACCGGCACGCCCCAGGCGAATCCTTCGAGGCCGTATTCCGTGCCGGTGAACTTCTCGAGCGCGAGCCCCAAAGCGCCGCCACCCACAATCGCTACGTTGTAAATCAGGCCCGTCAGCGACGGAATTAGGAACTGCTTACGCGTGTGTTGCACCGCGACCAAAATGCTTCCGACAAAAATAAATACCTGTCCCGGCAAAATGATGCGGCCATAGTAGGTGGCGCGCTCGATCAGTTCCGGCGTGGCTCCCTCGACCGTCAGGAGCTGCAAAAGTTCCTTCATCCAAATGAACGCGGGCACCACCAAAATCAAGAGTGCTATTCCGAAGGTATTCAGTACGTTGCTGAAGAATTTCCAGCCGCCCTTCTCGTCGCCGGCTACTTTGTATCCCGTAAAGATCGGGATAAAGATGATGGACAAAAATCCGGTACTTACCACATGATTCAAGATGTCTGGAATCATAAAGGCGAGGTCGAGGGCATTCTTTTCGAGCGATACGCCGGCGGCATGCGCCAGGAGCATTTCGCGGAAGATTCCAAGCACGCGGCTCAGGAGCATGGAAACGGCAACGATAATAGCGGCTTTGTTCATAGACTGCTTGAATTTAGCATTTTTTTATTATCTTTATGGCATGAAAAAGATTTTCTCTACTATCCTTTCCTTGGCAGCATTCTCGCTTGCCGCAAACGTTCAAATTCTTCCTCCCGAAGGTGCAGAATTTGCACCTGACGCCCCGAAAATGGTTCAGTCCATTGTACGCGCTTCCGTGAGCCAGACTGGCAATACTCCCGTAGATGGCAGTGCCGAAATCCAGCTGCGCACGAATGTGATGACCATGGGTTCTTCTTTCGTTGTGGTCTGCGAACAGTTAAAAGACGGCTCCATTATCGGAAGTGGCAAGCAGAAGGCTACCTCTATCGATGACCTGGATGTGGCAATTGAAGGTGCCGTTAAGTCCGCTTTTGGCAACTCCGCAAATGCCGATGATGGCGCCTATGCTTCTACTACATCCCGCTCGGAACCTGATGTGGTTGTGTATGTGCCTGCCGATCGTAATGACGGCGACCCGAACGACAACTTTGCCCACAAGCGCCCCACCCGCAACTACGTGAGCTACGGTTTGGGTGCCGCCCTCTGGCATAACTATGATTATAGCGAAAAGAGCTGCAAGGATTACGAAGGCAGTGACAGAACGGCATGCCATAAGGCTCGCGATGTTGACCAGGATTGGGAACAGGCTTTCGTATTCCACTATGCCCGTATTTTCGAAGTGATTCCCCAGGCCGCCATTACCATCGTGAACAACATGAATATGTCCTTTGGTGACGAATGGCAGTGGCACGAAACCTTCTTGTTGGGTGGCCGATTCTTCCCGAGTACGGGTGTCGTCACTCCGTTCCTGGGCGCAGGTATTGGTCTTGGCATTCAGTTCGATGACCATTATTACGATGCCGATGAAGGCTTCGCTATTGGTCTTGCCGGTGGTGCAGAATTGGGTGTGATTTTCTTCCGCAACTCGGCAACGCAGCTCGAACTGGGCCTTGCATGGGATGCCCTGTGGGACGGCTTCGAGAGCTTTGACCGCCGCTTCGGTGCCGGTAGCTTCTATATCGCCATCAACTACTAGTTGTTAGTCTAAGTTATTGCATTTATTATGGGTCATTGGCAAAAGCCGATGACCCTTTTTATGTACGAATTTTTAGCAAGAATGATGGTTAGACGTCTTTTCCGCTACGGGCGCAGAATGCAAGAATAACGAATGCGCCTGCGATAATTCCGATAAGAGGTAAGTCGGGCTGGCCGCGTAAAAACATCTTGAGTAGTTTCACCAGTTGCGAAGTCAAGAATGCATAACCTGCACTGCACAAAAGAATGAACAGTGCAAATCGCCCTATAAAGGGGATGCTACGGGTGATTTTCTTGAAGTAATTGTTGATGTATGCCCCGTAAATCATCAGTACTGTTGCTACGAGACCTACCGAAATAGAATCCATGTGGACTCGCAGAAAATTTGCAAACTGGTGAATGTAGGGCTGCATGCGGTAAATATATAAAACGGCCGATTAGCCGTAAATAAAACCGAGCATGACCGCTGCTACGATCAGCAGTACAATCTGTTTGACAATATGCATCTCGTTGGAATTCATGCCCCTAAACTATAATTATCTAGGGGCAAAAAACAGAATGTAAGCAACGAATAATGTTACGCTCGTAAACAGTGTGACGTATGTTACAAAAGGGCGTTTTTTGTTTCGTTTGCTTTACTGTCGTTGAGCTTTGCGCAACACTTTTTACCAATCCTTAGCTGGTCTGGCTTGGCCGCGGAGAGGCTTCCAAGGCTTGCGTTCGCCGTTCTGCTCGTCGAAATCCTTCAGCAACTGGGCCGCATCTTCAGGGCTCATTTCGCCCATCTGCACCGGCTGTTCCTGCGGTTCTTCGCCACCATTGCTGTCGCTGGACTGCTCTTCAGGTTGCTGCTCGGGCTGTTGGCTTGCGCCGCCCTCGTTACTGTCGGAACTTTCGGCATTCGAATTGCTGGACTGACCGTTCTCACCATTTTGATCTTGATTCTGCTGGTCTTGATTTTGGTCCTGTTGGTCCTTATCTTGATTTTGCTGATCTTTGTTTTGATCCTGGTTTTGCTGGTCCTGCTGATTTTGATCTTGATTCTGGTCCTGGTTATTATCCTGGTTCTTGTCGTTCTTCTTGTTTTCGTTCTTCTGCTCGTCCTTGGCCTCGTGAATACGGTCCAGGAGCATTTGCAGTTTCTGGTCGTTGGGATAATATTGCAGGCCTTCGTTACAAGTAATTTCCGCCGAGGGCAAGCGGTTTTCGATATACTGGAATGCTGCATCGCTATAATAAGCGCTTGCAGACTTGGGGGCCGCAAATGCCGTGGCAGCAAGGAGCAAAACCGCGACGGTAGACATAATCTTTTTCATTAGATTACCTCCAAGTCGTTATCGGTGTTGCTGGCGTCAATCTTTGCCTTGGGCTTGCGTCCGGCCTTGATCTCGATGACGTCGTCAATGCGCTGCACATGGCCGCTGAGCTGGCCTGCGGTTTCGTCTTCGGCAATCAGGTTCTCGAGCATTTCCTTTGCTTCGGCGTACTTGCCGTCTTTGCAAAGTTGCAGGGCGCGGGCCAGAACTTCCTTGGCCTTGTCGCTCAGGGGCGGCTGCTTTTGGTCATTATTCTGGTTCTGATCCTGATTCTGTTTTTGCTTGTCCAGTTCTTCTTTCAGTTTGCGCTGAACGATTTCCACGTTCTTCTTCGCGTTTTCGAAACTGTTATCGAGGTCAATCGCCTTCTTCAAGTAAGCCACCGCTTCGCGCCAGGCGGCAATGCGTTCGCTGCCTTCGGCGGCTTTTTCGCCCATGCGGAAATGCGTATTTGCCAAATTGTAGGCAGCCTTCGCCGCCATTTTCTTGTCGGGCATGCGCACGGCGCTTTCAAGTTCCTTCTTGGCTTCTTCATAGTTGCCGAGCTTGTACTGGCAAGTTCCGATATTATAAAACAAAAGCGGGTTTGCAGGCTCCGCTTCGCGGGCCTTCATGTATTTTTCGAGAGCACCGGCGTAATCGCCGTTCTTAAACAATTTATTGCCGTCATTAATGGGGCGTGCCCACAGGGCCGCCGACAGCATGCACAACAATATCACAAACAATCGCATTTTCAAGCCTTCTTTTTACTCCAGCAAGAATTTTCGCAACTAGAATTTTAGACAGCTAGAATATACAAAACTGAGCGCAAAAAAGGCCACCCTGACCGGGCAGCCTCACTGCTAATGGAAGAACCTAACCTTATATTCGGGGAACTTGCCCTGGACAAGCCTACCCGAAGCGTCGTAGGAACGGTGTTTCTCGAATGGAGCTTTCCTCACCTTCTTACGGGGAAGCGCATCCGTCGCGTGCGTTCCGAAAACCTGCATCGGGTCGCCAATCATCGATTCGCCATAGAACCAATCGTATATGCTTTCGCGCGGCCAGTACTTGTTGCGCTTGATGCGTTCGTTGAGCCAGCGACGGAACGCCTCGCCAATCCACACCCCTTCGGCGGCATATTCGTACATCAGGTCATCCAGCTGGTTGTCGCCACTCGTCTTGGTGGAACCGACACTCACGAGGCCACCGCCGCTTGTGCCAAACAGGTGGGCCGACGCGACAGAAATGCTGTAGGTATTACCATAGACGTCATCATAGGCAAGCAGGGGGCCGCAGGATGCGAAATGGAAAATTCTCGGTCCCACATCCATCGGGTAGCGCACACCGCGTGCGTCGAATCCGAGGGCAAGTTCCAGATGGTTGCTATGGCCCACATAGATTGACCAGTCGTAATCCTGCGCGATGCTCTGCATATACTTGAGCGAATCCGACTCGATAATATCCACCGCGCTTTCGCCATAGAGGGCGGACAGTCCGCGGACAAACTTGTAGTTGGATTCCTCCGACAGGTCCGTTCCCGGCACCATGAAATACGCTGCCTTGTTCGAGACGGATTTCTTAGCGTAACTGGCGTGCACCTTTTCGAACCACTTCAACAGCAGATCCTTCGGGCTGCCGAGCAGGCCAGCCGTATTGGGGTCTATGCGCGATACCCAGATTTCAAGAGAGTCCGATACGGAATCGCGCCTGACAGAATAGTGCGCATCGTAGACTCCGTTGCCCTTGCCGCTTTTCCAGCCCGTAGGTTCACCCGGATGCTCGACAGAATCCTTCAGGCCGGTGTTTCCGTAATATGTCGCATGCAGCCCGGGTTCCGCTGGCGAACCGTGGAACCAGACGTCATTGGGAACTTTTTCCCACGAGTCACCTTCACATTTCCAGTATAGGGACATATAGGCACTGCCATATTCTTCCTCATACTCCAACTTGAACGCGTACAAACTATCCTTGACCATTTTCACGGCGCCGTAATAGGATTTATTCCAGTCCGGAATCCAGGCGTCAATCACCAACGAATCGCCAATGAAAATCCTGCGTCCGTTATCGCTATACACCTCAAGCGAGCAAAGTCCTGTTCGAGGAGACTTGATAAAGCCTTCATACCGGACGGAGAAGCTGTCCGCAGGGACAATTCCCGGAACAGGCGAATTCGAACCTATGCTGAAAACAGGGCTATCGACAATCTGTTCCGTAATTTTGCCGTCGGTCATGCCGAACCAGCCCGAAGCCGTATCGAGCCACACGCCATCCATGTCCATGAAGAAGAAGTCCGTGGCCCAGCGCTGGTACCTGAAACTATCGTTGTTCCACTGTGGAAATTCAAACCGGGCACGCGGCAAGTCTCCGACAAATATCGCTCCACGCAGGCCATCCTTGTTTTTCACCAAGAGTTCCTTGAGCGCTTCTGGCGTCCCCCCATTATCGGGAGATTGGAACGTCTTTACGGCTGTTTTGATGCCTCGGGCTTTCTCGATATCTGCAGCATAAAGTTCAACGGCACTTTTTACCGAAGTGTCTTTATAGAGCTGTTCTTCGACAACAATCAGAACGTCTGCACCGTAACAGACCGAGAGCATCATTCCCACAATTAGGCAAATGATGTGTATGCTTAGCTTCCCTCTTTTCATATTTCCTCCTTACCGTCATTTCGCTATTCCGTATATACCACTGGGTTTACCCAGTCGGCATGGTCGAAGTTTTTGGAGCCCATCTCGTCAGTGATGAGTGCCAACTTTTTGCCACCGCGAATATCGATTTCAGCGGATGTCGCCATGCGTCCTTCCATACGGCCACTGCGCCATACTTCCTTGCCGTCCAATTCAATGATAAAGTCAACGACTCCGTTGCCCGATTCGTCGTCAATGCCGCAGGTCACGGTAAAGCGGCTGGCATTATCGGGGAGCTTGTAGATATGCTTGGAGGGGGCGTGGGTGCCGATGCCGCTCAAGTAAAGCTGTCCGTTTACGTGCAGGGGGTTGTCGTCAACGGATTTGCCGATATGGGTTGTTCCGTATCCTTGTTCCTGGCGCAGCAATTTCAAGTCGTAAACGAAGGTCTCGCCCTTTTTAAGGTGGTATGCAGTCTTTGCCTGTTGCATGTAGCTGCAACTGACATCTACGAGGTAAATCAGCAGGAACAGCGCATAGGGTACCAGTGCCGGCAACTTGACTTTATTGCAGGCGTTTATTGCCTTGTCCAATGCGGTCGGCGCAAAGGTGTGAACCATATATGCAATCATCACCACGATGCCGGCCATGGCAATCCAGTACCAGAGTGCACTTCCGCGAATGGATGTCATCATGGAAATGTTCAGGAAGGCGACCATCGAAAGGAGCACTGCCCAAATGACGACGGGGCGGTTCTTGCAGGCGACGCCTGCAATGGCGATGACAGCGGCCGCAAGCACGTAGCGTTCGTGCATGCAGGGCAAAATCATAAAGAAGGCAAAAGCGTTCAGCGCGGCAAGCGTCATGATGCGGGAAACCGGCAAGCGCTTGAAGAAGGTCAAGGCCATCACCGCAACAGAAACTAGCACGAATAGGATTTTTCCGAGCAGTCCCGGATTCATGAACGAAGGAGCCCATTCAAAAATCGGCCTGGATTGCGGCGTCATGTTTCCCGAAAAAACCATCCATAAGTTACCCGCATTCATCGATGCGTAAGGGTATTCGTCGATGGTACTCAGATAGGCTTGGGAAAATTCCTTGCTGAAGTTCCCTGCAATAATAAAGGGCAAGAATACCAGCAGGAACATGCCGGCCATCGCAAAGAGGCCTTTCCACATCACTTTGCGGTAACGCAGGGAAAGGGCTCCGAATACCGGCAGGAACATAATCATCTGGAACTTCGTCAAGAGCCCGAGCATGAATAGTCCCATGCCGATGGCGTATGTCTTGGGCTTGGAAGCGTACCAAAGTCCCCATACGCAGAATGTTACCGGCAATACGTCCACCTGTCCCCAGATAGGACCGTCCAGGTAAAAGGCCGGGTTTGCTACCACCAGGAGCATGACGATGGTCTTGACTTCGGGGAGCCAGTTCCTTTTGTGAATGCGCAGCCACACAAAATGGGCTAGCGAAATATGGGCGAGAATTACCGGGAAAAGACAGAACTGTTTCAGTTCATATTCCAAATCCATGTTGAGGCCGGTAATCTGGTAAATGACACCGACTACGCGCAGCCACAATACATAAAGCGGCGGGTAGTTGCCGGTAAAATGTCCCACACCCTGCTGAAGGTCGCTTACCCAATGTCTCCAAAAAGTCAAGTCAGAGGCAAAGCCGATTCCGTGCAACATCACAAAGTTGAGCAGGATAACCAGTAAGCCCCACAGGGCGAAGGAATCCTTTCGAAAGCAACTCTTGATTTTTTGGTGTAATGTGGATACTAGATTTTTCAAAGAAAGCTTTGTCGGTAAACGCATAGGGGTAAATATAACTATTTGTAGCTATTTCCAAAACGCAGAAAGTAGACTTGTCATTTTTTCGTGATCTGCGACATCGGTCATTTCGCGAATGCTGTGCATACTGAGCATGGGTTCTCCGATATCTACCGTCGGAATGCCGAGAGATGCCGAAATCGTGGGGCCGACCGTTGAACCGCAGGGCATGTCGTTTCTCATCACGAATGTCTGATAAGGTATGTTATTTTGTTTACAAATAAGCTTGAATTGCGAATTGGAGAAAACGTCGCTGGCGTAGCGTTTTTGTGAGTTTATCTTCAATACGACCCCTCCGCCTAAAACGGGGGCGTGGTTCGGTTCGTGTTTCTGAACAAAGTTAGGGTGCTCGGCATGGGCCATGTCGATGGATAGTGCAAGGCTTGCTGCGAGCATAGAATCCAAGTTGTTTGTTCCGGCAGCTTCTCGCAAAGACGATTCCAATACACTCCTCAAAAAGTTACTTCCGGCGCCTTCCCGGGTTTCAGAGCCCACTTCTTCGTTGTTGAAGAATGCCGCTACCTGGAAATCCTTTTCCAGGGGCTGGCCTGCCGCAAAGGCTTCGGCAATGGCATGGCAACTGCTCAGGTTGTCGAGGCGTCCCGAGAAAATCCATTCATCTTCGAGTCCGCCCAGTTGCGCCGGTTGGGCGTCAAAGAGCTGTACGTCGAAATCCAACAGGGTTCCGCCCTGGGGAATTTCCCGTTGTAACATATCCGTAAACTTTGTACCGACGTTTGCTGTCCACAAGGCGTTCAAATCGGTCTGGGGGTTTACCTTGAGGCCATCCTGGTTTACGCCACGGTTTAGATGGACTGCCAGCTGCGGAATACGAACAAGTTTGTTCCCGCGGAACAATTTTGTATGTATTTTGCCGTTTAATTCGTAGGCGAGGAGGCCTCCATAGCCTAAATCCCGGTCCAACCAGCTGGTGTAAATGGGGCTTCCGTAAATTTCAGGATGCAAAGTCTGGATTCCCGCGGCGGCATGATCCGGATTCGGGGTGATTTTCAGGGCCGGGAAATCTGTATGGGCAAGGGCGATCCTAAACTGGGAGTCCGAACAAATTTGTCTGGGGGCTCGCATGGCGATTAATGCCCCTCCCCGTTCAAAAAAACGGGTATTTTTGTCACATTTTTCGTCAAAGAGAGCTTTCAACGTCTCTACAGTATGGTAGGGTGTTACCGAGTTGTTCAAAAATTCGAAGTATTTCATGCCCTAAAAATAGATATTACTGCGTTTTACAACGATTTCGCATATTTTTTTTTACCTAGAGACTTTGTTGCCAAGTCTTTAATCTATATTCTTGATATGGCTTTTAAACCATTAAAACAGATCAACTGGATGGAAATTTCCGGCCTTCTGGTCGGTATCTTCTTTACCGTTGCCGTAATGGTTTTTGGCATTGTCCTTTATGCAAAGTTGTTCTCGACCGGTATGATCGGTGTCGAGGAATACCGTCTGCACAGTAACTTCGAAAAGGCTTTCGGCTTGCGTCCGGGAACCCGCGTCCAGATCAGTGGCGTGGATGTTGGCCAGATTGGCGGAATGGATGTCGAAGGCGAAGGTGTCAAGATTGAGTTCATTATTCGCAAGGAATTCCAGAACCTGATCACGGATAGCGCCACGGTGTTTGCCATGCGCGACCAGAACATGATTTCGGCACGTATCATCAATATCGATATTCGCCGTGGAAAGGGCCGCGTGTTGGAGGATGGCGATTACTTGCCTCCTGGACAGGCCCAGGATATCGAAACCGTGCTCGAAACGGCAAACGAGCTTTTGGGCCGTGTGAACCAGCTTATCGATGCGGCCGATACCATCCTTGGCATGGCCATGGATACAGGAACAACCATTGGCGCCCTGTTTGGCTCTCGACTCCTTTACGACAACTTGAACCGTCAGCTTAACCGCCTCGATGATATCACCTATGTGGGCAAGAAGGTTTTGTTCCAGGCATCCGATTTGTTTGACACCATGCAATACCATATCCCCATTCTGCTTGATAAGGTGGATACCATTGCTACGGATGTTTCCGGTTTGATGGGGGATATCAAGCCCTTGCCGCAGAAGGTGGACAACCTGATGAACAATGTCGACACCCTGATGGGCAGGGTGGACAATACCTTTGGTCGCGTCAACGGGCTCTTGAACGAAGTTGGTCTTGTGACCTCTGGACTTTCGGACTTTATGGAAGCGACGGAGCAGACGCTCCAGAATGCGGACGACTTGATGGCTGGCGTTTCGAACATGTGGATTGTGAAGCGCTCTATGCCTAACCAGGATTCTGTGCCCTTCATGGTGGAGACGCTATGGTAAAGTTTAAATCCGCTGTCGTAGCTCTCCTTGCCGCAAGTGCAATTGCAAGCGCTTCCGATTCGGGCGTCTATTCTTTCCGTGCACAGAGGTCCTTGGATAATGGTAAATTTGCGAAGGGCTACAATCAGCTTGAACGTGCTTTGCTGGCAAGCCGCAAAGAATCCGATTTGCTCTCTGAAAGCCGCGTGCTGATTGCCATGGCTCAAATCCGTACCATGAGCCTTGATCTGGATTTTGCCGATTCCCTGCTTTCCGTGGTTCACGAAGATGTTCTTGACCAGAGTACACAGGTGCAATACACGAAGGTGAAGGTTGCGCTCTTGAATACCCGGGAAAAATACAAGGATGCCACAGCGATTTGCAATGGGGTCAGTGAAAAAGACTTGAAAAAGGCCGATGAAACTGCACAGGCCGCCTTTTATGGGGAATGTGCCATTGCATATGCCGCCGTGCGCAGTGATCGTGCCGAAGAGGCTTTGAAGATGGCTGGCAAACGTTCCGATAAAAAAGGCGGATTTTACGCCTATACGGCAGCTCGCATGGCGGACATTTCCGGAAAGGGCAACGCCGATTCCCTTTACCGTGTTGCCGAAGAAAAATCCATCAAGGCAAACAAGCCGTACAATACGGCGACTATCCTCTATTACCGTTCCCTGTTAAAAAGTACGCCTAAAAAAGAAGCAGCGGAATTGAAGGCCCGCTGCAAGAATGCTTTTGAATTGATGGGACTTCCGAACAACTCCAAGCGTTGCGCGGAATAATTTCAACTTAATTTGCAGAACTGTCTGCTTCCGCAACCTTTTCGTCTTGAATCTTCTTCATGGCGAGGAGTTCGCGGTAGACGATTGCCGGGTGAATCTTGCCATCAGCCATGCCGTCGACGAGTGTCTTGATTTTTTGGTAATCTTGGTTCTTCTCTAAATCTTCGCCGAAGAAATTAAAACCAAGCAACTTGGTAATCTTTGTGTAGAAGCTCTTGCGGAACTTCTTGAAGCGCGGTTGCATCACGTCGTTCAAGATGGTTTCAAGAGCGGTTTCCGTTTGCATGGAATCCAGTTCAAAGCTGCGGTAAATCGTGCGGATGTGATCGGGAATCGTGGTGTCTGGGCTATCGAAATACTTGCGCATCACGTTGGCGGCCTCAGCCCTGTTGGGGTAAGGGCCGCGGGCAAGACGAAGGGCGTAATACAGGGACAGTCTCCACTTTTCAGGATACACGCGGCTTGCACGACGCAGAACCGAGAAATCCGAGGTGTCGGGTGCGTCAATAGGAGTCACGCCGCCCACAAAGTAATAGGGGGTGTAGAACAGGGAATCCAGACTGGTGGAAAGCTCTGCGACGTGGCCAAGGTAAGCGTATTCCTTGCCGGTCAAGTAGCTTTCACCCAGTTCGGTAAGACCCTTAATCCAGAACAGACCCGCCACCGATGCGTCGTGTCCTGCAGCCACGTAATGCACTGTCGATGCCTTCGGCAAGAAAGACTCGTCGAAGTTCGTTCCAGGCAAGGGTTTTGCGAAATGGAACGCTGCTGCAATAACCGCAATCGCGACAATGATGGCTGCAAGAAAACGCATACTTAGATCTGGCAGGCCTCAGCGAGTTTTTCGAGAGCGTCCACGCAATCGTTTGCGAAGTTCTCGGGATGTCCGCTACGCTGGTAGGCGAAGTTCAAACCGCTGGAGCTGTTGAGCACATGGAACTTGCGCTTGCCACCGCCGTTTGCAATGGCCGTAAGCACGGTCTTTGCGTCGCCGCCCTGACCGCCCGGGACGCCAGGAATAGATACACCCGGAATCAGGAACGGAATTTCGTGCTTGTGGGCAACGGTGTAAGCGGTAATCTTTTCGAGTTCTTCAGGGTGCGTTGCACCGACCACGGCGCCGAGGTAACCGAGGGAACCGTCCCATTCCATAATCTTGTCTGCTACGGAATAGAAGGCTTCGGCAGTATCGCGCGGATCGTCGCTACGGACTACCGGCAAATCCTGGAAGTCATGGGCGCCCTTGTTGCTGGTGCGCAGCAATACGTAGGCGCCGTTTTCGGAATTTTCGCGGATGAACGGGCCTACGGAATCGGCACCCATCCAAGGAGAAACCGTCACGGCGTCTGCCTTGTACACATCGTAAGCTGCGGTTGCGTATGCGGCGCTGGACTTGCCGATATCACCGCGCTTTGCATCCAAAACAACGGGGATGCCTGCACTCTTGTAATCGGCAATCAGTTGCTGCAGCACGAGCATGGCCTGCACGCTCACGCATTCGTAGTAAGCGCTGTTCGGCTTCACTACGGCGGGTGTCACGTTACGCTTGAGGCAGCATTCCAAAATTTCAGAATAGAAACGCTTGATCTTGTCTTCGGCGGAACCTTCGGGGCAGCACGGGTCGATCAACTTCATGACCGGATCCATGCCGAGGCAAATGGGGTTACCGCACTTGGCGATACGTTCTTCGAGACGAGCCTGGAAGTTCATTACTTCAAATCCTCTTGAATCTGGGCGGCTTCGTAGCTAAGGATACCGTGAGCGACAGCGACGTTCAGGGATTCGAGTTCGCTGCTCATCGGAATCTTCACCGTTTCGTCGGCGAGTTCAATGAAGTACGGGTTGGTACCGGCACCTTCGTTACCCACGAGGAAAGCCATCTTGCGAAGCTTGTTCTGCGGAATCTGACGCAGGGACTGCTTGGCGTGCAAGTCAGTTGCGATAATGGTGTAGCCCTTGCTACGGAGGAAATTGATCTGGTCAACGAGATCCACGTCGAATTCGAAAGGCACGCGGAGGAAAGTGCCCGAGGAACCGCGCACCACCTTCGGGTTGAACGGGCTCACGGTACCGCGGCCAAGAATCATGCCGTCGGAACCAAAGCCGAGGCTCGTGCGGAAAAGAGTACCGAGGTTACCCGGATCCTGCACGGCGTCCACAAGCGTAATCACGCTGCGGCTGGATTCATAAACCGGCTTCTTGCTTGCAATGCGTGCCACGGCAACAATGCCCTGGGTTGTCACCGTCGAAGAAATCTTCTTCATTTGGTCTTCGGTGAGAATGTTCAGCTTGATTTCGGCTTCGTTGATCTGTTCGATCAAGGCTTCGTCATTAAAGCCTTCGGTCATGTACACGCCAATCACGAGCTCGCGATGGTGGGACACCAGTTCCTGCACCACATGGACGCCTTCGCCGAGGAAACGGCCTTCGCGTTCGCGGCCCTTTTCAGTCGTGAGGGCGAGGAGCTTCTTGAACCAAGGCGGGTTGAAGTTGGAATCTTCAGAAGCTTCTGCCTGGGCCACGCGGGCTTCCAGTGCGGCTTCATCCAATACTTCTTCGACTTCTTCCTTCTGTTCTTCGGGGCGCTGGCGGTAAATCGGAGCACCTGCAGAGGCAAAGTCGCGGCGCGGGCGACGGTCGCCGAAGCGCTTGTCACCGAACGGGCGGCGACCTTCGCGGCCTCCGAAGGAGCCACGGTCATCACCGTCGCGACGCGGACGGCGTTCACGGTCAAAGCGGCTATCTCCATCACGGTTGAAGCGGCGATCTCCACGATCACCAAAGGGCTTCCTGTCGCCAAACTTACGTTCGCCACGGTCGAAAGAACGACCTTCACGGCCACCGCGTTCTTCGCGGTCATCGTCACGGCGCGGACGACGTTCAGGCTTTTCGCTCACTCCGAACTTACGGTCCAGAGTCACTTTTACGGTGCGGTTTTTATTTTCTTCGCTCATACTTTTTCCATGATTTGTTTGGCGACGGATTCTCCGTCAATTTTCAAAAGCTTGAACAAGGCAGGAATTTCGCCCTGTTCCACAAAATGATCCGGCAAGCCGAAGCGCAACAGGCGCTTGTCGGTGTAGCCAAGATCTGCAATGAGTTCAGCCACGGCAGAACCGAAACCACCCACCAGCGTGTTATCTTCGAGCGTCACGATTGTCTTGTGTGCATCAAAGAGCTTGCGGTAAGCTTCGGTATCCAGCGGCTTGATAATGCGTGCATCCACGACTGTGGGGTTCTTTCCGTTTTCGCGGAGAACGGCAGCCGTCTTCTTGAGCTCGTTTGTCATGAAGCCTGCACCCAAAAGCAAGATATCCTTGCCTTCTTCCAAGACCTTCGGGAGCTTCACGTCCACGGTTTCGGGAGCGGGTTTCAGGTGTTCTTCAAGGGCGGTCCCGCGCGGATATCGGATCGCGACAGGTCCCTTCATGTCGATAGCCGCGCGCACCATGTCGCGCAGTTCGTTTTCGTTGCTGGGTGCCAAAATGGTAATACCCGGCACCGTGCGCAAGAATGACAAGTCGAACGCGCCATGGTGAGTCGGGCCGTCGGCCCCGACAAGCCCCGCCCTGTCAAGCACCATCACCACATGCAAGTTCTGCAAGGCGATGTCATGCATAATCTGGTCGTAGGCGCGCTGCATAAAGCTCGAATAAATTGCAACTACCGGGATAACGCCATCGCAGGCGAGACCGGATGCAAACGTGAGTGCATGCTCTTCGGCGATACCCACGTCAATTACGCGGTCCGGGAGTTCCCGGGCAACGATATCCATGCCGCAGCCCGTGGGCATCGCAGCCGTGATACCGATAATGCGGTCATCCTTCTTTGCGAGTTCAAGGAGCGTATTACCGAACACATGAGTCAAAGACGGGTTCGGTTTTCCCGGAGAAAGCGGCAGACCGCTTTCGGGGTCGAAAGGTCCAATGCCGTGCCACTTGGTCGGGTTCTTTACCGCAGCGTCCAAGCCGCGTCCCTTTTCGGTCAGGATATGCACCAGGCACGGACCCGGCTGTTCCTTGACTCGCTGCAACAGCATAATCAATTCGTTAATGTCATGACCATCAATCGGGCCGAAGTAGCGGATGCCCAGGTCTTCAAAGAATCGGCCCGGCTTTACTACTGTCTTCGCCGCATTTTCCGCCTGCAGGAACAGGTCGCGGAAACGGGAACCCAGAATGCCCGGAAGACGCTTCATCAGGCGGTCCAAGTCCGAACGCATCTTGTTGTAGACCGGGTCCGAAATCACGCGGTTCAGGTACTTGCTGAAGTTACCCACGTTTGGCGCAATGCTCATCTTGTTGTCGTTCAAGATGATGGTCATGTTCTGTTTGGAAAGGCCTGCGTTGTTGATGGCTTCGTAAGCCATGCCGCCCGTCATGGAGCCGTCACCGATCACGGCCACCACGCTGTTCTTGTGCTTAAAGTGGTCGCGGGCAACGGCAAAACCCAAGGCTGCCGAAATAGAGGTGGTAGCGTGTCCGGCGCCGTAGCAGTCGTACTCGCTTTCGTTCCTCTTCAAAAATCCAGAAATGCCGCCCTGCTGGCGCAGCGTCTCGAAGCGGTCGAAACGACCCGTCAAAAGCTTGTGCACGTAGGCCTGGTGTCCTACATCCCATACAATCTTGTCGTCGGGAGCGTTGAACACATAATGCAGAGCGAGCGTCAGTTCCACCACACCTAGGCTAGACGCCAAGTGACCGCCATGCTTAGCCACTTGACCAATGATGGTCTCGCGGATCTGCGACGCCAGGTGATAAAGCTCCTCGACAGAGCAATGCTTTATGTCCTGGGGGGACTTGATATTCTTAAGGTCCATTAGTTAACCCTGGTAATGATGAATGCGGCAATAGAGCGCAGGATCTTGGTGTCGCACTTGAGGGCATCCAGTGCCTTGAGAGATTCCTGGTAGAGCTCGTGAGCACGTTCGCGGGACTTGTCGAGGCCCACGAGTGCCGGATAAGTTGCCTTACCTTTTTCGATATCGGAACCGGCATCCTTGCCCAGTTCTTCGGTGGTCGAAACGATGTCCAGAATGTCATCCACAATCTGGAACGCAAGGCCGATGGAACGGCCGTAGTTGCGAATAATCTTGATGTCGTCTTCGCTGGCGTTGGCGAGACGTGCGCCCACTTCCAGGGAGGCCTCGATCAGGGCTGCTGTCTTGTGGTAATGGATGTAGTCCACAATTTCCAGGTCTACCTTCTTGCCTTCGCATTCGATGTCGATCATTTCGCCACCGATCATGCCGTAGGTTCCCAAGAGGTGTGCCAGGACTTCGATTGCCTTGGCGTTGCCAGTCTTGCCCATCAGTTCGAAAGCCAAAATGCAAAGGGCATCGCCAGCCATCACGGCAGTGGCTTCGCCGAATTGCTTGTGACTCGTGGGCTTTCCGCGCCTAAAGTCGTCGTTGTCGATGCAGGGGAGGTCATCGTGGATCAGCGAGAACGTGTGGAGCATTTCCAGGGCGCTCATGGCGTAGTCCACCGAATTGCCCGTACCGCCGAACATGTCGAACGCGGCGTGTACAAGTGCCGGACGGAGTCTCTTTCCACCGGCGAACATCGAGTAACGCATGGCCTCATGGAGCCTTTTCGGACGGTCGGCTACAGGCGGCAAAAATTCTTCAAACTTCTTTTCCGCTTCCTTAGAAATGCGGGAAAGGTAATCAAGAGCAACAGAGGCTTCTTTTTCAAGATTTTCCATAAGTACAAAGATACTTAATTTCGCGATTGTATACAAGTCTAAACAGTCCGAAACAAGGCCGCAAGATGCGAAAAAACACATAAAAAACCGCCCTTGCAAGGCGGCTTTCTCATGTAATAAAATTGTATCTGATCCTTAGAACAAAGCGCCGTAAAGCGTCACGTCGTCGATGTAGAATTCGGTGCCGTCCTGCGGGTAGATATGCAGCTGTCGAACAAGGCCCTTGATTGCGTTCCAGGATGCATAGCAGCTGTCTTCAGTGGTGACTCCCACGCAGAGTTTTGCAGGGTTCACGCTAATGCGCTGCCATTTGGAGGACAGCTTAATCCATTCCGTCGCGGCCTTCAGGTTCTTGACGTAGTTGTCAAGGGAAAGCCTGATGTTGCCATCGCCCTTGGCGTAGAATACGATGGAATCGATGGCGGTAAGGTTCATGTCTTGTTCGAACATGGTGCCTACCAGGACCCAGGCGTAATCGTTGCTGGCGAGCTTATATTCGCCGTGGAAAACCTTGGACTTGCGCGTAGAATCATACACGATGCCGTCCTTGATGGATTCCTGCTTGAATACGGTTCCCTGCTTGAGTGCGTCCGTATTCAAGTACCAGCCGGCATCGCCATTTTCAAAGTCCTGCAGCACCATTACAGGGTTCAGGAACTGGGTGCTGTAAGGATCGGCGATGGTTTTCCATTCTGCGTAAAGGTCCTTGGCGCTATCTGCCGTTATGAAGTAAATTCCCAGGGAGTCATTTGCGGGCACATTGGGCAACGCGTAGGTGCCTGCGTCATTGGTCTTGACCAATAAATCGAGGCCATAAACGCCTACCCATAAGAACTTTTCGCCAGAACGGAGCGTTACTTTGCTCGAAACGGAGGCGGAAGCTTCCAAGCGGAGGGTGTCCAGCTTGGCCAGTTCTTTTGCGCTATAAATCTTGGAAACCGCGAAACTGTCCTTGACAACGGTCAAGCGGAAGTTTCCTTCCGTGGGCCATTCCATGTTGAATCTACCGTTCTTGTCGGCGTACAGCTCCGATTCGATCATGGTGTTCTGGACAACGTAATCGCTAGCCTGGGCGTCTGCGGGGCGCAGGGCGATATTTGCATAGGCAGCCGGCGTTCCATCCTTCAACAGGGCCAATACCTGAGGCAATTCTTCGGGCTTGGAAGTATCCTGTTCAGAGGTATCCTTCGAAGAGGTGTCTTCGGGGACCTTGACTTCGGTGCGGTAATCCTGCATCACCGATTCCATCGGGTTCACGAAGATGTTCTTTTCGCCTAGATTCTTGTTGTAGCCTTCATTTACAAAGTAAAGTGTCAGCGAATCGTTGGCAGGCAGGGCAGAAAGTGCAAACCAACCAGCTTCGTCGGTCTTCACCAGTATGTCGGTACCTACGACACCGACCCACACCGCAGAAGATCCTTCGGGGATGTCGACGGCGCCAGTAAGAATGGCGGTGGGTTCCAAGTTCACGGTGTCCGGTGCCTGGGAAACGCCGATTTCGGCAAAGCTTTCGCGGGTAACAATCTTGGAGTAGGCAACCCCGTCATGGGTTACCGTCAGGCGGTACTGACCGTCGGCCGGGATATCTACCTTGAAGTTGCCCTGTTCGTCGGCGTAAGTGTCCGCTGTTACCAGCACATTCACTTCGCTTGCGGTGGGTTCCTTGTAGTCCACCTTGCGGAGTGCTACTGTTGCATAAAATGCGGGCTGTCCGTCAACAAGGGCAAGACCGTTGGTAGTAATGCTACCCGGTCCACCGGCAACGTCCCCTTTTTCGGAGCATGCGACCAAACCTGCTATCGAGACCGAAAGCAAAGGCAAAAGAAAGAGCGATTTTCTCATTTTTCTTTCTCCTTTTCTTTTAGAGGTTTGGTAAACGCCAGGGGGAACATCTGGATGTTCAACTGGAATACCGTGTCGTCATCCGTTCCTTCCTGAGATAAACGTAGTAAATCTTCGCGGAAAGCGTTAATCTTTTCGCGCAAGAGCTGGATATCGTCCATGCAAAAAGTCATGGTGACCGTGCTGATGTCCCTGAGGAAGGGCTGGTGCCTGTCCAGGGATTCGTCGGCCAGGCGGATGGTTTCGTGCTGGAAGGCACGGACAGCCTGGGAACGCCAGTTTCCACCGGTACTTACAAAGGTGTCGTTCACCTTCCAGTAGCCGTCGCGGTCGGTAGAAATCATGTTGAGGTCGGCGAGCAGCTTTACAGCGTCGCGAGCCTCTTTTTCGGTAATGTTCGGGGTGCAGCTCTCGGCAAGCCCCTGGTAGTCGTCCTTGAACTTGCAAATGCCGATTACCGAACGTATGGCGTTGTAGTACCAGTGACGATAGAATTCGAGTTCCTTCTTTTGCAACAACTTAAGAGAAACGCCCTTCAGGGCCTGCATGCGCTCGTAGTGTTGCAGGGCGTCGGCGTCGGTCTTGGCGCGGCCGAAGTACACCATTTCTGCCCAGTAGTCGGCTTCTTTGCCTTCAAGTTCGAAGAATTCTGCGGCGGGCTGTATCAGACTCAGGGGCAAGTGGATCTTGCCCTGCGATACGCGAAGGAGGTTGCCAGGATCAGCGCCCATCTTCATGGCCATGTAACGCCAGGAAATGACGGTCTTCCGCTGCTTAAAATCCTCAAAAGCATCCCTCAGCCATTCGCGATAGTCCGTATATTCAAAAATCTTCTTCATATCTATAAAGATAAATCCTTGACTATCAAAACCCTATGCGGCGAAATTAATCTCCGTTGTGGAACTTTACAACGATTTTGAGGTCCTTGTCGCAGGTTGCATCCCAGCGGCATTCAGGCTTGTCCATTATGGATAAATCCCTGCAAATTCCTTCAAATTCGATGATTTCGCTGCTTTTGGGACTGCGTCCGTAGGTAACTTCGTAGCTCAGTTCGCCTGCGGTGGATGCCTGGACCGGAGATTCGGCCATCAATCGGGCCGTGAGCAAAATCACACAGTCATCCTTGCGGGGCATTTGGGAATCGTCTTCGCCCTGGGCCAAGACCCAATGCATCTGGAGAGGCTTGAAATCAGCGTCGAGTTCTTTTTGGGCACAACCAAAAAGGATTAATGCGGTGAATAGAAAAAGCGCCACTGTGGATTGCTTCGCTGCTCTCGCAATGACGTTTCTCATGGTCCTATTCTACGAACTACCTGGTATGGCGGAAGGTCGCGCTCGTGACGCGGTTACGGCCGTTCTCCTTGGAGGCGTAAAGGGCCTTGTCGGCGCGTTCGAACAGACGCTTCGGGTCTTCGCCTGCGATCATTTCGGCAATACCGAAGGAGCAGGTGACCTTCTGCTGCTTGATCAGCTGGGTGTTTTCGATAGCCATACGGAGCTTTTCGGCAAGGAACTGGGCGTTCTGGATCGGCGTATCGCCGCACAGAATCACGAATTCTTCACCGCCCCAACGCACCAGGGCGTCGGTATTACGGATCTTGCTCTGGATGAGCTTTGCAAGGTTTACCAGAACTTCGTCACCCACCATGTGACCGTAGGTATCGTTTACATGTTTGAAATGGTCGATGTCCAGAATCACGAAGGATACCGGGCTGTCGTTTTTGCTCAGGTTTTCCTGTTCGCGCATCAGCACGCTGCTAAAGCCTGCACGGTTGAGGCAACCAGTAAGGGGGTCTTCCTTGCTGGACTTTTCGTATTCGGTCTTCTCGATTTCCAGGGCGCGCAGGTTCTTTTCCAGTTCTTCGCGCTTTTTCTTGCTTGCCGTGCGTTCGCGGCTGTAGTCGAAGAAGCGGATCATGAGAATCACGAAGAAGGTGATGAACCAGAGAGCCACGAGTGCCGTCGAAAGTTCTGCCTTCGTAATCTTCTTGCCCTTGAAGCAGAGGCCCTTGATTTCAAGCGTACCGTAACCGAGCGGAGCGTTGGTGCCCGTTTGGATTTCGATTAGCGGAATGTTCGAGAGGTCGACTCTTGCCTTGTGAACGTTGATTTCGTTCTGGGCAACCCACCAGCCTGCTACGCGGAATTCCTGCGGAACGAATACGGCGGGGTAGGTTTCTTCCAGGGGGAAGAATTCAATTTCGTTGAACTTGAGGGACAGTTCGTCGTCGGGGCGGGAGAAGGTGCTGTCGTAGCCGCGCATGTAGAGACGCACGGTTCCTTCGCCACGGGGCTTAACCCAGACAAAAATGCTGTCGAACTTGGAAAGGTCCTTGCCGCGGGTCTTGCCGTCGCCCAAGAAAATCTTGACGCCCACATAGGGATAGGCGTAGCCTTCCTTAAGTTCATAGTCTACGATGATGGAGGAATCGGTACGGGAGAGTTTAACCGCCGAAGCGCCACCATCTGCAGAGTCCGTTTCTGCAATGAGGTACGGATAGTCGTGCAGGTACAATGGCTCAATAACGTCCAGTCCATTCTGATGCGCAAAAAGTGCTATGACCGTAATTGCCAAAAGCACAAAAATCAGAATATTCATCCTGAACAAAACGTATATCTTCTCAAGTATCCTAGACATAGGTGTAACCTGCCAAAATCCTCAATTTAAATATACAAAAAAGAAAAAAAAAGCAATATGCGCATCAAAAAAGTGTGCGCTCTAAGGCATAAATATGCAAAAAAAAGCCCGTTTGTAGGAAAATTTTAGCGAGTGAGCCACCTTCCCAGGCGTCCGATTACGGGTCGGATGGCTTTTGCCATATCTTCGTGTGAATGTATGTCAGGGTGTCCCAGGAGTCCCACATTTGCAGTAGTGAGGGTCATGAATTCCAAATCGGTCTTGCCGGCGGAAATTTCGGCGTCGTAAATGGCCTTGATTGTGGGGGTCAAGTCATCATTTGGCCAAACTTTGGTGGACAAGAGCAGGAACTTGACGCCCGGATGGGCCTTGCGGAGCTTTTCCAGCAGGCCTGCATAGGCTTTCTTGAAAGTTTCATGCTTTGCATAGGGCGGATTCCCCTGAAAGTCGTTGATTCCGATAAAAAGGACTATGACCTGAGGATGGAAAGAGTTGAAATCATAGCGAATGGAAGACTCTGCAATGCCGTTTGCCAGGTCACCGGGAGCTTCGCCCGGGACTGTGAAGTCGTACAGACGGGGAATGGGCCATTCAGGTACGATGTTGTCGTAGTTGCGCACGAGACCGCGTCCGCTGAAGGCGTTGACCTGAAAGTCTGCCTTGTAGCCGTCGGCAAGCAAGAATGCGTAACTCTTGGAGGCGTTGGTCTTTTCGAATACTAGGGATTCGTCCTGACCGTTCTGGCCTTCGTTACCGAAGCCCACCGTAAAGGAGTCGCCTATGAATTCGATTCGGCGGTTGCCTTGTTTTGGAGGTTCCTCAAATTTGCCCGATTTGTCGGTGGCTACTCTGTATAGGTGAATTCCGCCGGGGTTGCTTTCGCTGATTTTGATCAGGCGATATGTGTGCGGACCTGCACTGCCGGTCGTTCTTACTTTATACGCATTGCGGGAATTTGTTGTGAATACGGCGATTTCCTTGCCGTCTTCATCTACGCGGAACCTGGCTTCGCCTTCCAATTCGAATTCCAGGGATTTTGCGGCTGCCTTAAATTGCACCATGGCGGCAGGGGCGCTTGTACGGCTGTATTCCTTGCCGTGTTCCCATCGGCCGCTAAACAACAGGTTCTTAGAAAACTCGTTCACGGAGACCTCCGCTCCAAATGAAAATGTCGACAAAAGGGCACAACCCGCTAATGCCGAGTAAATCCAATTCAAACAACGCATAAAAGAATATTACTAAATTCTAATTATGTTCTCTAGGCGAGCAACATCATTAGCGGTTCTTTTTGTAACCATCTACGGGCTACTGCTGGGCGTTTCAGCCTTTGCAGGCGAAGATGGTGTCCCTGCAAAAGAAGCTGTTGCATTACAGAAGCCCGAACCGGGGTCTCCGGGAGACACCCTTACTAGAGAAGATGCCCGCATGGCATTGCTGGTTTACAAGTTGCTGGACAAAGACGGCAAAATCAAGGGTGCCGATATCAAACGGGGCGAAAGGCTCTTTATGCAAAATTGCAGGGCTTGCCATGGGAATGACGGTCACCGTTTCAACTTCTCGCGTTACAACGAAAAGCCGGCCTACATCGGGGACCGGGCCCGTGACGACATGCCGACTTTTTGGTACCAGATAAATTTCGGTGATGAAGAACGTGGCATGGAAGCCTATATCGACGAGTTCCCGCTGCAGGACCTCATCGATATCGCAGGCTTTGCCCAGACATTGCCTTGATTAGGGCTGGTGTCCGTTATAGACCTTGACTTCTTGAATAAACGAAAGTTCCAGCAGTTCGGGGACTTCGCTTCCGTAGGGCTGGATTTCGATTGTCTGGGGTGACTTGGCAAGCTTGAGGGCGTGCACAAAGAAATTCCTTTCGACTTCGCTTTCCCCGCGCTTGGAGGGGTTCTTCACCTTGGCTCCGATGAGGGCGCCTACGGTCTTGGCGTAACGCAATACCTTCACCAAGTCAAAGGTGCTCAGTTTCTGGTAGTTGTTTCCGTACTTTGTGGAGTTCAGCGCGGTCTGCAGGGTTTCGGAATTGGCTGTGTCCTTGAGTTCGTAATCCGGGGCTTTGGCTTCGGGCCATCCGGCGGCAAAGTCCTTGCGCCATTCTTCGGTGGGGGCGCTGGAACGGTTCACGTTCTTGCGTTCCACGAAGGGGCAGTAGCCATAGTTTGTAAGGATGTCGAAGGCGCGGGATTCCATTTCGGGATTCAGCACGAAACCGTAACCCGGAATAAATTCGTTGGTGCATTCCATGAACTGCGGGAAGCGGGAAAGTTCGTTCAGTACATCGGCATTTTCAATCTTGAGCAAACGAACGGTTTGCACTCGGGCGCCGTAGTAAGAAGAATTCCATTCGGCAATGGTGGATTCCACGTTGACAGGAGGCTTGATCCAGCCCTTGAAATTCTCGATTTCAGATTCGGCGATGCCGCACTTGAGGCCGCGAATATAGCTTTCGCGGTTCAGGGAGAATCGGAGATACACTTCGTCGTTTTCGACCTTGCTCAGGCAGGCGAGCATCAACAGTACCCGCGGAGAGGTTCCGGTGGAGGCGATGAGCTCGAAGTTGGGCAAGCAGGAAATGTTCTGTTCCGGAATGGAGGCGATGGAAGATTCAATCCAGTCGCGACCGGCCTGTTCCAAGGACACCGCAGCAACCTTGCCGCTTACCATGGTAAAGCGGACAAGGCCCAAAAGCCAGAGTTCACGAAGCGGGCGGGGCAGGTATTCCCATGCGACCAGGCCGTCTTTCTCTTGCAGGCGGAAGGTGGGATCCAGGACCCAGAAAATAGAGGTCGCGGTGGGCGCCGTCTTCGGCTTGTCCAGCATTTTTAAAAGGCGGATGCAATGGCTGCGGTCGCCGCGGAAGCGTTCCTTGAGCCACCAGGAGACTAGATCCTGGTGCAGGCGGAAACCGTTCTTGCGGATAAATTCAAGTGCCTTTTCCGTGGGGACGAGGCAGGCGTCTTCCTGTTCCAGCCAACCGTTCCCGGTCAGGAAACTGAAAATCAGGGACAGTTCGTTTTCGGCGGCCTTTTCGGAAATGCGCTTTGCCGAGGTGAAGGCGTCGGTGCAGATCTGGTAACTGCGTCGGTGCAGCAGGTTGCTGTTGTTGACTTTGAGTTCGCCTGTCATGGCGAAAGCGAGGACTTCGCAAATGTGCCAGTCAATCAAGTTCTGGTAGAATGTGTCGGCGCCCTTTATGGCGGGGGCGTCTTCCAGCGGGATGCTGAAAACGTCAACAAAGTTTGCAAAGCCGTAATACACCGAGGTGCTTGTAGACGGACTGCGCCACAATACATATTCGCGACACATTTCTAGCAAGAAGTTTTGCAGGTCGCGGCACTTGCTTACGGGAACCGTCAGGCGAAGTTCGTTAAAGGTAAGACCTCTAGATGCGCTATTGTAAATCAAGACCATGCAGTTGCGCTGCCACGGTTCCATTTTCTGGAACAGTCCAGCAACACGGTCCTTGTCGTTATAAAAACTGAGTGTTTCGTCTTGGATGAGGGCGTTGTTCAGCAAGCCCTTGTGGCCAAATGCTTTCGCGTGAGCGTTGCGAAGCAGCGGTTTGGACATCCCTTCAAAAAAAGCATTCAAATCAAACATCGAGTCAACCTTTATTGGGGAGCCAAATATAGTAAAAAAATTAGCGGTGTGGCTTCTTACGTTTCTCTGTCCGCTTTAGTAAGCCGGTCAAAAAGCGGAAAAATCTCTCGGAACGGGAGTTGTCCTGCTTTCCGCGGCGCAGCGTAATGACGATATCGCGCTTGAATTCGGCATCGGTAATCTTGAGAAGGCGAATGCGGCGGTTGTTGATGCGGCCCCAGGAGAATTCGGGCCAGAACCCTACGCCGATTCCGCTTGCAATGGCGTCCTTTACGGCGAGGGCGTTGTCACTTTCAAAAATGATATGCGTCTTGAAACCCACACGTTCGCAATATTCGTTACAGATATTACGCAACTGTTTGGAGCCATAAAGTCCGATAAAGTTCGTCTCTTGCAGTTCCTTGAGAGAAATGCTGTCTCGCTTGCGGTATTGCGATATGTTGGGGACTGCAAGGTAGATGTTCTCGGTGCATACGAAATTTTCTTCGTCGTCGGAACTGAACTTTTGCGCCGAGGCCTTGTAGTTTGCATAAGTACGGACGCAGATGTCGTAAAGGGTGGTTTCTTCGTTTTGCACCAGGTTGAATCGAAGGTCGGGATCGTTCTGCTTATACAATATAACGGCGTTGGTCACGAAGGTGGAGGCGGCGAGAACGTTTAAGTTTACCGTTGCCGATTGTTCGTTTTCCATGGCGCGGAGCTGTGCGGGGAGTGCTTCGATGTCTTCGTAAAGTGGCTTTACTTTCTTATAAAAATATTCCCCGATTTCGGTAAGTTTGATATTTCTTCCTTGACTTTTGAATAGCTTTACGCCCAATTCGTCTTCTAGTTTATGCAGGGCGTGTGTCAGCGCAGGCTGCACAATACATAGGGTTTTGGCGCTTTGGGTCACGTGTTCTGTACGGGCCACTTCCAGAAAATATTTTAAATGCGTAAGTTCCATACAATTTTCTTATCTAATTTAAATCATCAAAATAATTGATGATTTAAATATAAATAATCTATTAGACAATATAAATCGAGAGTTCTAATTTTGCCCACGAAAACAGAAAAATTGAATCAAGTTCGAAATATTGAATAGCAAAAAAGGAGCATTCATGAAAAAGATTATTGCAATTGCTGCTGTTGCCATCTTGGCTTTTACCGCCTGCGAACAGGCGAATACTTGCGCTTACGATGCCGCTGCAAATACGCTTTCTTGCTCTGAAAAGACTTACAAGACTTCTAATCTTGGCGGAAAGATATGGATGGCCGAAAACATGGCTGTGTACATTCCTGATTCCAGCGTCTGCTATGGGAATGACCACGTGAATTGCGAAGTCATGGGTCGCCTGTACACTTGGAAGGCGGCGACAACGGGTCTTTGCCCCAAGGGCTGGACCATTCCGACTCGGCTGGATTTCAAAAATGCCTTCGGGAATACGTCTACCGCGGCACTCAAGGAAAGCGATTCCTTTAAAATGCAGTTTGCAGGTTTCCGTTACTATGACGGAAAGTTTGCGGACAAAGACGAAAGCGCCAGTTTCTGGACCAGCGACAGCTATGACAATTCCAGGGCTTATCTGGTTCGCGCTACCGATTCCTCCATTACATACGAGCACTTCAATAAGAATATTTTTGCCTCTGTCCGTTGCGTAAAAGAGTAAATTTAAAGACGGAGGGATAAAATGACTTGGCTAGTAGATTTATTCACAAAGCCCTCGGTGGGCCAACAGGTCTTGGCGATTGCCATTACGGCGGCGCTTGGCCTTATGATCGGAAAAATCAAGGTCAAGGGAATTGGCCTGGGTAGCGCCGGTGCGCTTTTTGTGGGCATCGCCCTTGGACATTTCGGGCTCCGTGTAGAACCCAACGTGCTCCATTTTATTCAGGAATTTGGCTTGATCCTGTTTGTGTACACCATCGGTATGCAGGTGGGCCCCGGCTTTATCGATTCCATTCGCCGCCATGGACTTGTGCTGAATATTCTTTCGACAAGTGTGGTGTTGCTCGGTGTTGTAGTTACCCTTTGCCTTTACTTTTTTACAGATATGCATAACAACGTACCCGTGCTCATTGGGATGCTTTGTGGCGCTGTCACAAACACGCCTTCCCTAGGAGCCGCTAACTCAGCCTTTGCCGCGGCCGGGGTGGACACATCTCTTACGGGTATCGGGTACGCTGTTGCATATCCGTTCGGCGTTATCGGAATTATCTTGGTGATGATTCTTACGCGCATCATCTTCAGGCAAGATCCGAACAAGGCCGCCGAAAGCTATTCTGCAGAAATCGCCGCCCACAGCAAGGAAATTGAATCTTGCAGCCTTACCGTGGAAAATCAGAATCTTTACGGAATCATGTTGAAGGATATTCCCGACCTGATTTCGAGCGGGGTAGTCATCACACGCCTCATGCGCGGAAACGATATTTTCACTCCAAACGGGAAGACGGTTATAGAAGAGGGCGACAAGGTGCATATCGTGGGAATGCCCGAAGCTGTTGTTGCCATGGAAAAAATCATTGGCCGTAGGCTTGAAAAGCCCATTACGCAAGAAACGGGCGATGCGGATAAAAAGATTATTGTCAAGACGATTCTGGTGACCAACAAGAAAATCCTGGGCCGCACCATCGGTTCTTTGGCCCTTGCGGAACGTTACGGCGTAAACATCAGTCGAGTGGTGCGCAGCGGGTTCAAGTTTACGGGTCGCCTTGATTTACGGATTAAGTTCGCCGACAAGTTGAGAGTTGTCGGTACTGCCGAAGGTATCGAGGCCGCGGCGAAGGAACTGGGCAATTCTTTAACAGCACTGGATCATCCAGAAATATTGCCCGCGTTCCTTGGCATCTTCCTGGGAGTCATCGTGGGCAGCATTCCTCTTGCTATCCCAGGAATGCCGACCCCGCTTAAGCTGGGTCTCGCCGGCGGCCCCCTGATTGTCGCTATCGTGCTTAGCCGCAAGCGCAAGATTGGCCCGCTGAACTTCTTTATGGCCAACAGCGCAAACCTCATGCTTCGTGAATTCGGCCTTACCTTGTTCCTGAGCTGTGTCGGTCTGAATGCCGGTATCAAGTTCTTCGATGTGCTGTTGAACGGCGACGGATTCCATTACATGGCCTTGGCTGCATTCATCACCTTTATCCCCATTGCCATTGTGGCGGTAGTAGGGCATTTGGTATTCAAGGTAAATTACCTTTCGCTCTGCGGTGTGCTTGCGGGTGCCACTACCGACCCTCCGGCCCTCGCCTTTGCCAATGGCCAGGCCGAAAGCGAAGCGGTGAATATCGGCTATGCCTCGGTCTATCCGCTCACCATGCTGCTTAGAATTTTAAGCGGCCAGGTACTCGCAATACTCTTGTTGCAAGCGATGTAGAAGTCCGAACGGTCTTCTGTGAGCAGCAAGCGACTCGTATCAACGAGTCGTGGCTGCGAGAGTGAGGCGATATCACATTGCCATAGTGCGATAGAGCCGAACGGTCTTATAAGTTTTAGTACTCCCTCTAGAACAAGTAAGGCTCCCCTGTTTAAGGGGAGCCTTTTCCTCATATATCTAAATGCCCAGGAAAATTACATGGTCATCATGGCCTTGATGAAGGCACAAGATTCTTCACCACCTTCGCCATAGAGGTGCATCGTCACGCCCTGCTCCGGCATTTCACATGCATAGCCACCAGCGGGGCAAGATTCCACAAGCGTGCCACCGTCAGCAGTGCAGTTGGCCGATGCAGCGGCAGGACCTTCAACGCAAGCGCCTTCCTTAGAGCAGTATGCCTTGTCACCAGCAATCGGACCAGCGGGGCCAACTTCCGGATCAGCCGGGGTTTCAGCGGCCGGATCAGCCGGGGTTTCAGCGGCCGGAGCCGTTTCGCAAGCGGCAAGAGGTCCGGTAATCAGAGATCTCCAGGCGTTTACACCATCGCACTGCATCGTGTCATTCTTGTCTTCAATGTAAATCTTGGCACACTTGTTCACTGTTGCGGAACATTCATACTTGTCAATGTCCATGAAGGTCGGAATGCTGGCCGGAGCCACATTGGAGTCCGATGCACCAGAGGAATTATCATCGCCGCAAGCAACGAAAGAAGCCATTGCAATAGCGGCCATGGGGAAAAGAATCTTTTTAGAGAACATTTGTTGACTCCTTGGTTAAATAAAAGTGTGACGACAAAATAGATTAAAAATCTTAAATGTGGACATTTTTTTTCAAAAAAAAATTATCAAATGTGCGATAATGCAAAAATAAACCCCAAAATGAGGACTCATTTTGGGGTTTATACTTTGTTTAGTAATATTTACAAATTAAAAGAACTGGGGGGGCCAACGCGGGTTCTTCGAGGACATATCGATCTTGTAGAAGTCCTTTTCGAAGCGGCCATCGTCCATGCCGTACATCTGCATCACGTGGCGAGCAATCCACTTACCGAGCTTGAGCACGGTGAGCTTCTTGCGCAGACGACCCTGGCAGTCACGGTTCATGATATCCGGGAGAGTCGAGGTCGTGAGGATTTCGTCGATAGCCGGGCTGTTCAGCTTTTCACGAGCTTCGGCACTGGTGTGGAAGTGGGTCACGCCGAAGCACACGCGGTTAGGGTTGCCCTTCTTGATGTGTTCGCAGCACTGCACGATCGTCGTACCGGTACGCACCATGTCGTCGAACACGATCACGTCCTTGCCTTCGATTTCTTCGATGCTGATGTCAGAAAGTTCCGGGTTGAAAGTCATGCTGATTTCACGTTCGCCGGTACGGACCTTGTCCATCACCACGCGCTTGCATTCGGGGAGCTGGAGAGCGTCGAACACAGCGTTCATGAACGGGCGTGCGCCCTTGTCCGGAGAGACAATCACAAGGTTGTTGCCGTCCTTGCCGGTCTGAACGAAGTTGCTGCTCTTGATGTAGTGAGCGTAAACGTCGGTCGGAATCAGGTTGTGGAAGTTGCCTTCGAACACTTCGTTAAAGAGGTTCTGAACCTTGACACTGTGGTTGTGGCAAGTCACGACGGCGTCCACGCCGGCGGTCTTCAAAAGTTCAGCATAGAGGTGGCTTGTGAAAGCCTGACCGTCGAACTTTTTGAGGTCAATGTCCGGGCGATCCTTTTCGAGCGGACCAACGCGGTGCGGACCGCGGTCCTGGGCACTGTAGAACAAATCGGGTTCCACGAGCACCACCTGTTCGGCACCGTTGTCCTTAGCGGCGCGTGCCAAAATGCAGTTACGCATGGCGTAGTCGTTACGGCTGCGTTCATGGTTCGAAACCGAGCAAATCAAAACGATCTTCCCTTCCAGGCGACGGCCGATATGTTCCATATCGTCCACGTCGAGCATGTAGCGCGGGCAGAATTCGGAGTTTGCGAAGGTCTTCAGGGAGACCACGTCGGAAATATCTTCACGGAGGCCGATGTACTGGGCCATGTCGATGGCGAACGGATCATCGGTGAAGTTTCCGGTCACGATAAAACGATCAGACATATTTACGCCTTGATGTTGAGGTTGAACCATTGGGGTAGCACAAATATAGCTAGAATCTACCGCAGTTTCAACTTATAATAGTCTTCTAAAAGGGGTTTGCCTATTTTTCCTCATCCATCACACAGCGGACTGAAACAAGGGAATCATTTGAAATCCTGATATTGGAAGAATGAGTGGAAAAGGTGGTAATATATCCGTTCTCTTCGGCAAAAATTGTTTCGGTATAGAGGTTTCCGGCAGGAAGCGCTGAAAATCCGAATTCGTCGCTCGTTTCGATGGAATCTGGATAAAGCTTGTACCATGCATCCTTCGCAAAAAGACGGGACTCATAAGCTTTACCATCAATCTTGGTAAGCGTCATTACCGCATACCATTCCTCGCTGGTAGGGATATGCCATCCGGCCGGGCACACGTCTTCAGAGCGCACGAGTTCCCTGGTATAAAGACGACCGAACTTTTCGCAGGATGCGTCTTCGTCATTGAAGCAGGTGCTTTGCCCATCGCCGGTATTGTAGTTCAGGTTCTGGGCCATCCATGTATCTTCGCCCATCATCACGGTCTTGTAAACCTGGCCGTCACGAGAATCTTCCATTGTTCCGTATTCTATTGTCGGATTCAAGTAGTCCCATGCCTTGGTACGCGTTTCCGTTTCTGCCACCATCTGGCTGGTTGTTCCGGTTTCGCCTTCCTTGTTCCGCAGGCAGCGCACGCTAAACCCGAGCGGAACAAAAATATCGTATTCACCAATGTCGTTCACCAATCCATCCTGATCGATAAAGCGGTAGCCTATCATATCATAACCTTTTGACGGGGTGTACTCGTACGCAAGCACTAGGAAACCTTGCCGGGAGTAGATATTCTGTTTGGGAGATGGAGCCAAGCCAAATCCGTAAGCGTCATGATAAGAAAATTCATCCCCCCATGCACTATCCTTGAAAAGGAGCTTTATGCCTTTTTTTCCGCCTACTACGCGGAAAAGATTTTCCCACTCGTCTAATGAAGGGACATGCCAGCCCGACGGGCACACCCCTTGAACGGGAGTCTCGGCATCGCAAAGCTTTTCGTATACGCAGTGGGTTGAACTGGTGTCGTAAACAGCGCCGAAAGAATAGAGACGGCCGTTCTCCTTGCAATCATCCTTCTGAATGCAAAAGCTGTTGTGGGCAGCAAAGTTCAAGTTTTCCGCCATCCATTCTTGGTTGCCGATGGTTATGGTCTTGTAGACCTTGCCGTCACGGGCGTCTTCTAGCGTTCCGTATACGCAATTGTTGACGCCATTTTCATTACAGGGTTTTGCCAAATAGCTTCCTGGTTCGTCGCCTTGGTTGACGCTAGCTTCGTTAGGGGAGGATTCACTTGAATCGTTGCCGCAGGCGACAAAGACGAAAGGAATTAGACAAAATAAAACTTTCAAAACAACGTTTTTCATGTTTGCAAATTTAAATAAAAAACCGGCAAATCAAATTGCCGGTTTTGAAATTCTTCAATGCCTTATTCTCTAAAGCATCAATTTTATTTTATTGAATTAGAAATCGATAATCCTATCGTTTTGCATGAGCTGTTCGAAAGTCTGCCTTTCGCGCACGACCTTCAGTTCACCGTTGGTGTACATGGTTTCGGCGGCGTAACGGCGGCTGTTGTAGTTGCTGCTCATGGCGGCACCGTAGGCGCCGGCATCATGGAGAACCAGCAGGTCGCCCACCTGGGCCTTCGGGAGCTTGCGGGTCACCACGAAGCCACCTTCTTCCTGCGTGAACACGTCACCGGATTCGCAGAGCGGGCCTGCGACAACGGCGTCCACTGTTTCGTTCAGTTCGCGACCGTCGCGGGCGATAATCGAGATGGCGTGATAGCTACCGTAGAAACTTGGGCGAACGAGGTCGGTAAAGCCGGCGTCTACCAGGTAGAACAGGTTGTCGCCTTGCTTTTTGACGGCGCGGATTTCGGCCATCAGGTAACCGCTTTCGGCCACCAGGTAACGACCCGGTTCCACTTCAAGGTGAACCTCGTGACCGATGCTCTGCTGAATGCGCTTGCGGGCATCGTCCCACAGCTTGTAGTAAGCGTTCACGTCGATGCGGTTGCCCTTGTCTTCTTCGTGATATGGAATCGGGAGGCCGCCCCCTGCACTGATGGTGCGCAAGTGAGAGCCCAGGCGACGGCTAGCGTCGACCATGGCATCGCAAACCTGTGCGAGGTGTTCAAAGTCCGTGCCGGAACCGATATGCATATGCAGGCCCGTGATCCACATGCCGTTGGCCTGTGCAATCTTGATGCAGTCCTTAATCTGTTCGTGCCAAATGCCGTGCTTGGAAAGGTCGCCACCGGTGTTGGTCTTGCGGGAATGACCGTGGCCAAAGCCCGGGTTCACGCGGATGGTGAGTTCGGACTTCACGCCGAAATCAGCAAGCTGCTGGATCATATCCGGCGAGCCCACGTTCACGGCGATGTCATACTTCTTCACGAGTTCAAGAGCATCCTTGTCGAAGATGTCTGCGGTGTAGACAATTTCAGGAGCCTTGCCCTTCTGCTGGCCACCCTTGAATCCGGCCTTGAGGGCGCGAACGATTTCGCCGGCAGAAACTGCATCGACGACGCAGCCGAGCTTACGGATAAGCGAAACCACGGAAAGGTTCGGGCATGCCTTCTGGGCAAAGCGAACGGTGTCAAATACCTGGACATCCTTCACGCACTTTTCGATAGTGGCGCGATCATAAATCCAGAGCGGGGTGCCGTACTGTTCGGCAGCCTTCACAAAAACGTCTTGAGGAATAGAATAGTTTGCCATACGGGGGTGAAATTTAGAAAATGGGTGTGAGGTGCAGGGCTGCACTGATGAGCTTTAACGTCACATTGCTTAGGACAAGCGAAATGTGGAGTATGGAATTCACGGTATTTTACACAAATTGAAAAACGCAGGCGCTCATGCCTGCGTTCAGTCTTTAAAATCCGAGGGCCAGATCCATGCCCACCGTTTTTGAAAGAGGGTCTATTATCGGAACAAAGTCGACTTTTACCTGCTGCCTTTTTTCAGGATATTGCGTTGCCTTTTTTTGATACTCCTCGGATTGCTTGAATTTTCTGTAAGCCTTCACGTTCTGGCCTGCACCTTCAGCCAATCCCATGAGGCCGCCTAAAAGGAGGCCTACACTTGGAATCATGATAAAGGCTACGGCAACGCCACCTCCTTCCAAGGAAGATCCGCTGGAAGCGTTGACGGACCAAATGGTTCCTATAGCTCCTAGCGCACCCAACAAGATTCCGGCTCCTATACTTTCTTCGCTTGCGGTAGTTAGGGAGTCGCCTTCGCTTTTTAAATTGCGGGCCATTTCTTCGTAGTATAAAGCGCTATCTATTGCAACTGTAGAAAGCGAATCTTGTCGGCATTCACTGGTGGCCTGAGTGGCCTCCGCATATGGTTGAGAAAACGCAATCGAGCATAAAGCGAACAAAATAATGGTAATCAGCTTTTTCATTTGCCATAAAGATACCTTAAAAAATTAAAAAAGGCCCTGGTTACCCAGAGCCTTCCGATAAACTAACAGAAAACGGCGATTAAACGTGCTTGACCTTGTTGTCGCCTTCGTCCCAATACTGGCCGTCGCAAACGAACTTGTATTCGTAATCGCCAGAATCGAGGGTAATCTTGCCTGTCCAAAGACCAGTCTTCTTGTCCTTCTTCAGCATGTCCTTGTCGACAGCCCAGTTGTTGAAGGAACCTGCAACGGACACGGTGGTGGCCAGCGGGCAGTTGGCTTCGAATACAACTGTTACCTTCTTGGGAGCCTTAGCAGCGGCCTTCTTGGCAGCGACAGGTGCCTTCTTTTCGGCAGCCTTCGGGGCGGCCTTCTTAGCAGCCGGCTTTACGGCGGCAACTTTCTTTTCGGTGGCCGGCTTTGCAGCGGTCTTGCATGCAGCCTTCTTGGCCGGGGCCTTCTTTTCGGCGGCGGGCTTAGCGGCAGCCTTCGGAGCAGCCTTGGCTGCTACTTTCTTGGCGGCGGCCTTGGCGACTACAGTTTTAGTTCCTTTAGACATTGTTGATCTCCTTGCTTTGTTTGGTGCCAAAGATAGTAAATTTTTTTCAACCTGTCTAGTTTTGCTATATTTGGGGCATGCTTAAGCAAATTATCGCACCCAGCGTTTTGAACGCAAATTTCCTTGAACTCGGCAACGGCCTCAAGGCCATTGAAAACGGAGGCGCGGGCCTCGTCCACCTCGACATCATGGATGGACACTTTGTCCCAAACATCAGCTTTGGCCCAGGTATTTCGGCCTGCGTCAAGAAAGGCACCAAGCTCCCGCTCGACTGTCACTTGATGATTGAACATCCTGAAAACTATGTCGGTGAGTTTGCAAAGGCAGGAGCAAGCATCATCAGCGTACACGCCGAGACCACGAACCATCTCGACCGTCTGCTGCACCAGATCAAAGAACTCGGCGTAAAGCCCGCAGTCGCTATCAACCCAGCAACTCCGCTCGAAAACATCAAGTACGTGCTCGACATCGTAGACATGGTTTTGATTATGTCCGTGAACCCGGGATTCGGCGGCCAGAGCCTGATTCCTTATTGCCTCAACAAGATTCGCGAACTGCGCCAGATGAAGCCGGAACTGGATATCCAGATTGACGGTGGCGTCAAGCTCGACAACATTCTCGCCTGCAAGGAAGCCGGTGCGAACGTGTTCGTCGTCGGCTCGGCCATCTTCGGCAAGCCCGATCCCGAAGCCGTTTGCCGCGAATTCGTCGCAAAGGTCAACGGGTAGTTCGCTACTTTTCGTATTTCACCAAAACCACAATTGAAATTGTAAAAAAGGTAGCCTTTCGACTACCTTTTTTGCATAATTTATGATGAAATTGCGGCTAATGTTCAAGAGTCGCCTTGATGGCAAGAACATCGGTTTCTGTCAGCTTAGAAATACGCACGACCTTCTCGACAGAATCGCCTTCTGCGAGCATTTCGGCAGCCATCTCGCGAGCCTTATTGTCAGCACCTTCCTCACGACCAATATCAAGGCCTTCTGCACGCCCTTCAGCACGACCTTCTTCAAGCCCCTCGGCACGGGCATGCTTCTTTTCCACGTAGAGTTCGTATTCACGGTCGCTCATCTTCATAGCCTCGCTAACAAGAAATTCTTCCGTAAATTTACTCAATTCGGCCTTCTTCTGCAAGAGGGCGAACAACGACGTCTATTGTCGCTCGTTCCATCTATATTCGTGATGATTCCCTAAAAGGAGTGCGTCATGAACAGATTGGAGAAACTAGAAATATCAAATGTCATCAATGATTTTCGAGCGGCCCTTGAAACCTTGGACCGTTACGACCATCAGCAACTGGAATTCCCTAAGACCGGTGTAGACTACTGCGAAACGAACGGCCCCATCACCTACGAGCAGGCGATGGAAGCGATTGCGATGCTCAAGGGGAAATTCCGCGATAGCGGAATCTTCGGTGTAGAAAAGGATGCTTCTTTCAAGAGTTCTCTTGGACAAATTTATCAGACCTTCGACGGCAAGGAACTTTATCCGACCGTGCAGATGAAGGCCGCTACGCTCCTATATCTGCTTGTCAAGAACCATTCTTTTGTCGATGGTAACAAACGCATTGCTGCGTTCATTTTCTTGTGGTACATGTCGCGCAACGATATCCTTTATCGTGTGGACGGCTCCAAAATCGTAAGCGATGGCGCCTTGGTCGCGCTCACGCTGCTCATCGCCGAAAGTAAACCCGAAGAACGCGAAACCATGACCAAGCTTGTGGTGAATTTGATAGTGTAGAAGTAAACGACTCTAATTGTCGTCGCCTCAACCTATATTCTTAGAAAAAGCGAGGTGATATGACAATCAAGGAATACTTAAAATCATGTGGCTTAATGCGTGTTGCGAAAGGTGAAATACTAGATGCAAGAATTGCCGCGGCACTTGCTGAGCGTCCCCTTTGGGAAATGGTTGAGGAATCAAAGGAAGAACTTGGGGAGGCGTGGGACAAAATCATCGATTCGAGTCCCTATCGCAAACTCAAGTGGAGTTGTAGGAAGGATACACCGTATGTTCTTGTGTATAACGATGTGGCAGAATACCGGTCGGATGATGCCGATTGTCCTGTAACAAAGGAGCTACTGCAGAAATTTTTCGAAAGCTTTAGAAATGATGAATGGAAGTTGCTTTCGTGGCTCTCCAACCTGCCGGAAAGTCGTGTAGAAAAGACAGTCAAAGTTTATCCAAATGGTGTTGTGGAGTATACTGAGGCAAACTCAATAACCGGTCCGCTTTGCTTCATGTTAATTCCGCTGAAAATCTGGCAGAAAGCGGATGAAATCTGAGAGGATGTTTATGCACACGTCATTGCGAGGCCCGAAGGGCCGCGGCAATCTCTAGAAGACTTCACAGGAGGCTCTTATGTCTAACTCATACTTTACAGATTCGCGCGACGGTGAAACCTACCGCACCGTGAAAATCGGCAATCGGATATGGCTCGCCGAAAACTTGCGTTACAAATGCGAAGGTGCGCAGGCGTATGCCGGCGGCATGGGGTATCTATGCCTAAATGGCGAAACTCCGCCTTACGACTGGAGTTGTGATCCGGATGTAAAAAAGTATGGTTTGTGCTACTACTGGAAATTTGCGGAAGCCGCAGTCCCCGAAGGTTGGCGTCTGCCGAGTAATGACGATTGGCGAGACCTGTTTAATGCCGTTGGCGCAAAATGCGAAATTGGCGAGCATGGAACCGAAACTTACCTCGGAGCGGCACTCGCGTTAAAGTCTAAAGACGGCTGGGAAGAAGACGAACAGTTCCCTATCGGCAAAAGCTTTGATGCGTTTGGCTTTACGGCGTATCCGGCGGGTTGCATGGAAGAATTCGGTTTTTGCGGAGCGCGCGGCAGACATACGCGCTTCTGGAGTTCCGTCGGGCAAAACAAGTGGGCGTACCGCGTTTGCCTGGACAACTTCTACGACGATGCCGTTCTTGACCGCTTCTGGAATGACTTCTCCTGCGCGAATTCAATTCGCTGCGTGAAAGACTGCTGATGACAATATTTTCTTAAAACAAAAAGGAGGCTTTTATGACTAACGCATACTTTACAGACCAGCGAGATGGTGAAATGTACCGCACCGTGAAAATCGGCAATCAGATATGGTTCGCCGAAAACTTGCACTACAAATTAGAAAGAGAAGTCCAGCTCTATTGCAGGGAGCAAGTGTCGGATGCAATACCTGATGGGTGGCATTTGCCGACAGTAGATGAATGGCGAATTCTTTTCCATAATGTTGGCGCGAAATTTGCGGGAATCGTGGACAACGAAGAAATCTATTCCAGTGTGGCGAAAGTCTTAAAGTCGGCTGACAAGTGGACCGTCGACAAGGACTTTCCTCGTGGCATATCGCCGAAAGAACAGATAGACCCGTTTGGTTTTAGCGCGTTTCCTTCGGGAGGCATCTCGCATGGTAAAAATGCCAAAATTGGTAGCGTCGCCACATTTTGGAGCCGTGACAAAATTGACAATCGGCTCCGTCGCGTTCAATTCTATAACTTCTCGGATGACGCCTACATTGGCAATTTCATGAATGAAAACTCCTGCGCCTGTGCAATCCGCTGCGTGAAAGACTATTGAACCCTATTTATTCCAAGTTGGAATGTCAAAAACAATGTTTTTTGAGGGGAAACTATAGTTTTTGTGCGAAATTGTGCTCTTTTGTAGAAAATAGGATATATTTCTTTTCATAGAGAAGGAAAAATATGGATAAAGAACCCGAAGTTTTCGATATGAAGGATATGAACGGTGCGTCGCCCATGCAGAAAGGGCTTGCCGTTTTTTTGATGATCATGTCACTTTTGTACACCGCGTCGCCCATTGACTTGGCGCCCGATGCCATTCCCGTAGTGGGTTGGCTCGATGATATCGGTTTCCTTGTGACTGCAACCATGAATGTGATTCAGCAGTTTTCAAAGGACCAGAATTCTGCTATGGTGAAAATTCTGAAATACGCCAAATGGTTTATGGTCATTGCCGTCGTAATCGCGGCGCTGTTGCTCGGCGGTTTGATTGCTGCGATTGTGGCGCTGGTGGTGAAGTAGTCTGGAGGCTATGTATGAATTTTTATTGCAAAAAATGCGGACAGTCCTACGATGCTTGGACTATTGCAAATGGAGGCTGTAGCAAAGGCGGTAAGCACGACCCTTATCGCGGAATGCAACAGGGGCCGAAATACGTGTGCGCCAAATGCGGACTTGAATATGATTTCTGGACAATCGCCAACTGCAATTGCAACCGTGGTGGAAAACATGAGGTGTTGTAGAGAACTGAATAAGTATGTGAACTATTTTTGTCAACACAGACGAAATCTGTAAAAAAAATCACAAGGAGAAAAAATGGCAAACAGAAAGTATGACAGTTTTATAAAGGGCTTTCTTGCTGGACGAGATGGGCAACCGACACCATTTAAAACTTTTCATAAAGAAGTCGAAAAACAATCAGGAGAAAAAGTTAATGGTCGCGGTTTAGGGAGTATTCTTAAACGGATTTTTCGAGAAAGTGGAGGAAATGATTACCTTAATAGCGATAAATTGAAAAAATAAAAGAGTTTTACCACTTGTTAATAAGGAGGCTCTATGCGTTGGTATTGCTCAAAATGTGGAATGACCGCTGATTTTCAAGGAGAGTTTGGTGACTATCCTTGTTCTGATGGTCCGGATCATGAAATCCATCGTGGAAATCCTAAAAATCAGCACGAAGATGATGATTTTGAAGATTTGTTGGACGAAAGGATTCAAGAGGAAGAAAATGAATTAATAGATGAATATGGCGAAGAAGTAGATTCTAATGCAGCTGCTTTTAATGCTGGGTGGAATTGGGTTCCGCCTGAAGAAGATAATTTTGAAGATGATGAAAATGAGGATGATGACCAAAAATAGCGCTGTTTCGAATGAATATCCGCTCTCAATTTTTTTTAGATTCCACTGAAAATGATGTGGGATCTTTTTCTGCTTGTAAAATCGTAACTTAGGATTATATGAAGGTTGTGAAAAAGTAAAGAGGTGAACTATGTCTAACGAAAACAATTCTCTTGACAAGACTTTTGAAATTGCCTGTAAAAGCATAGAAGTGCTTGGTGATGCAGGTGTCGCTAATGCCGTGAGTGGTGCTGTTGGTGCAGTGGGTGGAATGGCGTCTTCTGTTGTGGATAGTGCAGGTCGAGCAGCATCATCATTTGTTGAAATGTTTGATCACACGTTGCAAAGTTATCAGACCGTTAAATTACAAAAACTTCAAAAGCAACAGCAACAGATGGAGCATATTCACCAAGAAAAGATGCAAAGAATTCAGAATCTCCATGAAGAAAGGATGAAGGAAAAGCAACTTCGTCACGAAGAAGCTATGTATAAGCTCCAACTCGAAGCATTCAGGATTGCGATTGAGGCTGCATCTGCTGCCTATGAAAAGAAGATCGATTTTTACACAGCTCAATTAAATAGCTTGGAAAATATGTATTCGAAAGAACGAGACTTGTTGAGCGAACATATCAAATTCCTAGAGGATGAACGCCACCAATATATAAGCGATGCGAATAAGTATGCACTCATTTCGTCAGATATAAGTAAACTTGAAAACCAGAAATCCGAACTTTATACAACTTATCTCAAGTCTCAAGGGAATCTTGAGGATGCAATAAAGTATTTAGAGATTGACAAATCGTTCAATAGTAACCTTAATGATATGAAAAGCGGCTTGATTGGAAGGGGATAAATATGGAAGTGAATGCCTCCATTGTCATTATTGCATCTGCGATTTTAATAGCGGTTCTTGTGTTGGTTGTGATAAGGACGATATTCTGTAAGCGTGTGAATAAAATCGCTCAATACATATTCAAAGAATTGGGAAATGTAGAAAAGGTTGACGATGCTATATTCTATCTTTCTGAATATGAAAAAACTGTAAAATGTTTTGAAAAAGAAATTCGTTCTGAACAAAAGAAACGTACTGAAGAATTAAACAAAAATTGGCTTTTCCGTAGAAAAAAGAAATTGGACGAGTATTCTAAAAAAATCGAAGTTAATCAGATAAGCAAAGATGAGTATGAAATAGAGAATAAAAATACTTATCAAAATTGTACAAAAATATTGGATTGCGTTGGAAAAGATTTTTATGAGAAAAACAAAGCTAAAATAGCGATAAAAGTTGAACGGTTGATTAAGAATGCTTCTGAAAAGGAGCGCGTTGAAAATCAAAGACTACAGGAAAAACAAGAACAAGACAAACGCAAAATGATTGAAAATATTCAAAAAGAAAGTGAGGCGCGAAATAGACGGATTGAAGAACAGGTGAAAAGGGATAAGGTTTCTAAAGCGATTAGAGAACTTGATGATTATTTGCCGATATTGCAGGAGCATGTTAGGGGTAAACAAACTCTTGATTTTCAGATGCTAAAATTTGTTGAAGATGAATTAGATGCGATTGAAGATAATAAAGCGTTTATAAATCCAAGTGACCTCAATAATATTGAAAGAATTCAGAAAAAGTTGACCGGTGTTTTTGATAAATTTAAAAATGATGAAGCTGTTCAAACGGATATAGATTTGATTGTGGAAAGTTTTAGTAAAATTTTGAAGTAAAGGAAATTTTTTATGACTCCACAAGTTCAACGGCTTTATAAAGTTCTTTACAACAAGGCGAAATCTCTGCCCAATAGCGATGCTTTGGGTATTTTGCCGACGCATTTTGTTGGCCCGAAAAGCAGTTTTAAGAAAGGTTTGCCGATGTTCGTCGGTCGAGACACTTATGGTCTTGGGCAAGACAAGGTTCCGTTGGTAACCGATTATGAATACGATGAACTGAATTGGCTCAAATCCAGGGCTGGTTATTATTTTGATGATTCCTCGTTTTGGCGGGTGGTCGGTCATGTCCTTGAACGGGTTCGTGGAGAATCGTATGGTCCGGATGTATTCCATAATTTTTATTGGAGCGACTTGTATAAAATCAATTTCCGTGCGAAGCAGGGAACCACACAGGGGTTAAGAAGCGAACAGATTAATGAATGCGCCCAGTTGCTGCTTGCCGAAATGGATGATCTGGATCCCTGCGTTTCTGTTTTCTTGACCGGCATTTACGAAGGTGAGAAAAAAGGTGTTGGTCGATTCTTTGAACGCTGGGAACCTCGCGGGCAGCTTAAATCTAGAAATGAATCTACGGGCGAATTTACTCTAGTAGGCGAATCTGGAAAAATGCACCGCTGCATTGTCGTACCTCATCCGCAAGGAAAAGCGCAGGAAGATATCATCCAGAAGATTTGCTCCCTGTGGAAATAAATATCAAAAAGGTAGTCTTTCGACAACCTTTTTTGCATAATTTCTGCCGTAGAACCGGACGACGCTAATTGTCGTGGACGTAATCTATCTTCAAGAAAAAGGAGATGATTATGATCACGATAAACAATAACGATACAAAACAGATGGAATTATATCCCGATGTGCGGGATGGCTTGACTTCTGTGCAGAGAAAAATATTTTGGGCTTTATCTGATGTTTCAAAGCCCAGGTGGAATAGGTTTGTAAGGTCCACGACGGTGGCTTGCTTTGCTCTGGCACGCTATATTCCTCGTGATGATGATGGTATTAATAAGGCGCTTGCCGACATGGCTCAATTTGCAAAATTTGATGCTGAATGGCCGTTAATTCGAGAACGGGAAGATTATGAAGATACGAGAAACAGTGCAACGCGCTATACTGAGGTGAAAATTTCACGTGTTGGAAAGGCTATGTTGGATGGGGTTGAGAAAAATGCTGTACCATTATATGATAATTACAATGGCATATTCGAAGAACCGCATTATTTGCCGTCAATGTTCCCTAATTTGCTGGTGAATGGATTTGAAGGTGAGTGTATTAGCATTCCTCCGCATGATTTCTTAGATGTTATTGCTTGTGTTCGTGACTATTGTAACAGTACTTCGCAATCGCGTCATCCTTTGTTAGATGAATCTAGAGCGTTTCCTGTTTGGACCAGCGAAAAGGTTGAGGAATTTTCGTTTGCGCAGATGCTAAAATTATGGATTGATCATCGCATTGAATGTTTGCAGCGGACTCTCAGCTGGGATGTTAAAAACGCGAAGAAACGGTTGCATAGCCTTGAAGGACAAAAGGTCTTATTGCAAGATTTTTCTGGAAATTTTGATCGATTGAGAAAATTTAAGGATTTTTTGAAATTCTGCACTAGTATGGGTTTTGATGAAGAACAAAATAAGTATCTTGAGAAGTTATCGTTCGTTGATGTTGCAACAAGTGATGTTGAATCTGAAATCAGCCTTGTGAAAAACGAAATTGCTGGGCTGCGAAAGACGCTTAATAGTAAAGAAGCGTTGCAGCGCATAATCCTTGATCAATTGGAAACGTTGGCGAATCCATCAAGAAAGAATCGAAAAAAAGTTTAGGTGGTGGCAGAAAATCTATATTTCCCTCCATGCCCATTTTCACCAAGTACATCCAAAACGAAGAACACTATTCCGAAGTGATTTCGCGAATCATGTCGGTTCGCAATAACTTGTGGATTGGTACAGCTGATATCAAGGATGTGTATGTGAAACAGGATGGTGA
>JBGUWV010000068.1:0-4226 GCA_045221475.1 Fibrobacter sp. | reverse complement strand
GGCTTCGGTATAGGGCAACGACAAAATCTGCGATTTCAACTCGGCAAACGCGCGCGCCAAACTACTCGCCAACGAATAGAATCGTTCACGCAGGCGGGCAAGGGCCTCAAATTCTTCCGGATTGTTCAACCAACTGATATTTTCGCCACAGAAAAAGTGAATGTAGTCCGACTGTTCCTTAGGCGGTTTCACGTCTTCACAAAGCGTCTCGATTTCTTCTAGAATCTTGTTGAAATATTTCTCGGCTTCGGTCGCACGATCCTTAATCAATCCGTCAACATCACTATCATCGTAACCTTCGAATGCGCCCGATGTGTATTTATTCATACTATCGGTGACGTTGTCGAAAAGTTCCTTATAGTCAATGATTATGCCGAAAGCCTTAGTCTCATCATCCAAACGGTTCACGCGGCAAATCGCCTGGAACAAGCCATGGTCTTGCATCTTTTTGTCGATGTACAAGTACGTGCAAGACGGCGCATCGAATCCCGTCAAAAGCTTATCCACCACAATGAGCAACTTCATATTGGCAGGCTCATAAACGAACTTGCGTTTGGCTTCTTTTTCAAAAGTCTCCACTTTCTTGTCGATGCGGGATGTATCGTCACCTTCTTCGACACCGACCATCTTCAGGTAAATTTGATACTTCCTGAATGTCTCCGTATCGTCATCGAGACTCACCGTATCGGTGCGCAGGTCGCCTGGATTCGGCGTATAAGAAGAAATGATGGCACACTTCTTAAAGCTCATTGTTTGGAAAATTTCGTAGAAGCGACATGCCGTATAAATGGAATCCGCAACAAGAATGGCGTTCCCGCGACCTTCTGCCAAACGGGCATCTTTTGCAAAATCAAGGATAATATCGTTCGCAATCGCTTTCAAGCGATCGTAAGACGAATAAACTGTGCGCATATTCGCCCAGCGGGCTTTCAGTTTCGCTTTTGCGACAGGAGTCATTCCCCTTGTTTTCAGCTCAAACCATTCATCAATCTTTTCGCGGGACCTGAGATCTTGCGGGACATCGCGGCCTTCATAGCGCAAGTCAAGAATCACGTGGTCACGCACGCCTTCGTCGAATTTATAAGTATGGATGTAGCTTCCGAAAACTTCCAGACTCGTCTTCTTGTCTTTCTTTAAAAGAGGCGTACCAGTAAAGCCTACAAAAATCGCCTTGGGCATCAAAGCCGTCATCGCCTTGTGCAGTTTGCCCGATTGCGTCCTGTGACATTCATCCACAAAAACGACGAAATCACCCTTCACGCTGAAGTTCGGCGGCAACGAATCCTTGATTTCTTTCAAGAACTTCTCGTAATCGCCGTCAGTAACTTCACCGCCACGGCGACCAAACTTATGGACCAAAGAACAAATCAAATTTCCTTCGGTAGAATTCAAACGGTCCAACAAATCGCGACCGCTCTTGGTGCGGATAATCTTTTCTTCCACACCCTTGAACAACTGTTCTATCTGGTCATCTAGTTCGTCGCGGTCCGTGACAATCAAAATCCTGCGGTTCGGGGTGTTCAGCAGCAATCGCTTTGCAAGCCAAACCATCGTGAGCGACTTTCCAGAACCCTGCGTGTGCCAGACAATACCGCCCTTCTTTTGCGAGGTAATCCTGTTATATGTACGGTGGATTGCGTAATATTGGTTATAGCGGCAAACCTTCTTTATGCCATTGTCAAAGATGATAAAGTTGTGAATCAGGTCAAGGAAACGGACTTTGTTGAACAGCGAATAAAGACTTTCAAAAAGAACTCCATCAAAAGATGAGACCTTATCGTCAATAATCAAATCGTTGTCGTCCAGTTCCCGCATGCGTTCACGGAATGCCTCTTGCTTCCAGGTCAGATACTTCTTTTCTGGAGTAGCGATTGTCCCATAACGGACTCCTTCGCTCTCGTTTGCCGCCAAGCAATACTGAATCGTGGTAAAGAACGACTCGATGAAATCCGGCTTCTGATTGGTTAGGTTCTGGCGAATGCCATCGGCAACAGAAACGGAACTCTTCTTGAGTTCAATCACCGCAACCGCAATGCCGTTTATATAAACGACAAGGTCCGGGCGCTTGGAACCGAAAGAACTGCTAACCGTCACCTCTTCGGCAATGGCAAAATGGTTGTTGGCCGGATTTTCAAAATCAATGTAATAGACACTGACATTTTCGCCATCCGCATCAGAAACAGGGTGCGAATACTTCAGCAAACTGTAAACCGTCTTGTTCGCAGAATATAAACCCTGCTGCAGGTCACCCGCCGCATGTTGCAAATCGGCGATGGCCTTGCGTGCGACCGTTTCCGAATAGTGCTGCTGGCCCACCAAGAATGCAAACAGATCGTCATCGCGAATATTCTTGTTCGCCACTTCGCACAAATTGCCCAGATAATCGTAATGCAATTCGTCCTTGAAGAACTTGATTACCTTCGCCTGCGTCTTGCGTTCAGGAATGTTGATATTCGGTTCGGCCATAAATCACCTTAGATGGGTATAGCTTAAATATAAACTTTATCTTTTACTCTAGAGCGCTCAAGAAACCCATAATCCCGTCTGCAACCTCTTCCACAGGCTTATCCAGCCAGTTTTTGCTAGAACTTGCCAACCTTTTCAGATACGTTTTATCGGCGAACACCCGCTGAATCCGCTTCAGCACATCTGTCCCGTTGCTTTCGCGCATTTGCTCGTCGTTGTAAATATAGATGCCCATGCACAATTTCAACTTCGCCAAATCAACATGCTGACTTAGATAAAACATGTCAAAAACGTCCTTAAAACGCGTTGAAAACGTGCCGAATTTCAAGAACGATTTCAGTTTCTCGACGAACATCTGTTCATTCGAATTTATCAACAGGCTCGCCCCGTTCTCGTCAAAAGCGATGTCGAAGCAATACTCTTCCTGAGCGACATCCAATTTGTCGTGAACCCCGAGATCAATCTTACTTTCGATTTTGAAACCTGTGTCGTCAGAAATTTCGACACGAACGCGCTTACCCTTGTAATCTTGCTGTTTTAACTCTTCGATGATTCCGATACGCTTGATAAAAATTCCATCAAGGACATTCATCTTCGTTATAAATTCATCGATGGATTTGTCTGATAGGGAATATCTGATAAAATCAATATCCAAATCCTGCGTTGCCCTACGGATATTGCCCGTCTTGTAACGCATGACAACACCGCCCTTGACGGTGATATTCCTGTTCAGCGAGCCCGAAGCAATGGCCTTCAACACGACATCCTGGCAGACCTTCGCTCTCGCGTTCAAGTCTGAAAGGCCACTTTCAATTTCTGTCTGAACCATGTTTTCGAGATTCATCAAAAGACCTCCAGCTGCAGAGCCTGGTTAATCATGTTGGACTTTGGGAATTGCGGCAAGTAATCTTGGATTAGCTGTGAATCCAGTTCATGTAGAATCTTCCTGTAATTCCCGAGGATTTCTTTATAATAATCAAACGGCAGAGAGTTTTTGTTGCGGAGAAACTCCAACAGCATCCTTTCTCGGTTGTAAATGACAATGGTCGCGCCGTCAAACTCGGCCGTTTCTGTTCCAAGATAAAGAGTATCGCTATTTTCGAATCTCTGGACAACGCGGGAATCCGAAATCTGCCTCGTGTTCCGAGCCGTCGCCAAATGGCACTTCTCTGGAATCGTATCGGTCAGACCGTAGAAGTAAAAAGCGGAATCCATGGTAAATACCGCCTTGGGATATTTCGCCGACACAATCGCAGTAACAGACTCGTAATTTTTGTCGGAATAAACGCCCTTTTCTAACTTGAAAAGCCGCCCAGCAGCAACTTCCTGCTGGATCCGGTAAACGGAACCGTACTTTTCAAGACACTGTTTATACATCATCACCATGATTAGCCTGAATTTAACTAAATGTAGGTAAAATTATAGTTTTTACCTACATTTACTAAAATACATAATTCAAGTCAGTTTGGCAACGATTTCAACAAAACGCAAAGTTAAAAATGGCTAAAATAACCATTTCTTTAACCTTTTCATTTACCTTTTCGCCATAGAGTCTCCTTTGTTTGTTACTTCGTCGCGAATGGCCAATCGTTTTTCATCTTCCAAAAGCTGCTCCGCTTCCGATTCTGACCATCTCGCTCGCGTGAGCGAAATGGTTTCCCTCATCAAAGCCAGTTTTCCGACATGCTTCGATAGCCTTTTCTATCACAGGCAGAAACTTGCCATATTCGGTATATTCTAAGGCTTTTTGCAACTCCCTT
>JBGUWV010000067.1:0-71489 GCA_045221475.1 Fibrobacter sp. | reverse complement strand
ATCGAGCCGTACCTCAGCGACCAGTGGTTCGTGAAGATGGACGTGCTCGCCGAAAACGCGATGAACGCCGTGAAGTCGGGCGAAATCAAGATTATCCCCGAACGCTACGCCAACAAGTACCTCGACTGGCTCGCCGAAAAGCGCGACTGGTGCATTAGCCGTCAGCTCTGGTGGGGCCACCGCATTCCTATTTGGCACACGGACGCTAGCGAAGACGAACTGAAGGCCGCATTTGCTGGCCGCGACGACATTTTCTTCTACAAGGCCGAAAACGGCGGCTACCTCGTGTGCAGCCAGGAAGAAGACCTGAAGGAAGACGCAGTGCCGGGCCGCGTGCTCAAGCAGGAAGAAGACGTGCTCGACACGTGGTTCTCCAGTGGCTTGTGGCCGCACTCCACCATGGGCTGGCCGGAAAACACCGACACGCTCAAGAAGTACTACCCCACCAGCGTGCTCGTGACGAGCCGCGACATCATTACGCTGTGGGTCGCCCGCATGGTGCTCTTTAGCCAGGAAAACATGGGCACGGTCCCGTTCCACACGGTGTACATTCACCCGAAGATTCTGGACGGCAATGGCCAGACCATGAGCAAGTCCAAGGGCAACGGCGTGGACCCGATGGATATCGAAGAGAAGTACGGTACCGACGCCCTGCGCTTTGTGATGGCAAGCCTCTGCACCGACAACCAGGACGTGCGCCTGCCGGTGAAGAAGGAAAAGCAGCCGGATGGCCGCGAAATCAACACCAGCGAAAAGTTCGAAATCGGCCGTAACTTCAGCAACAAACTGTGGAACGCCTGCCGCTTCCTTTACCCGCAGCTCGAACAGGCCGGCGCTCTCGCCGCCGAGCTCCCGATGGACAAGAACTTGTTCGCCCTGGAAGACAAGTGGATTTTGAGCCGCCTGCAGACGACCATCAAGGACGCCACCCGCATGCTCGAAGAATACCACTTCGCCGAACTCGCCGGGTTCCTGTACCGCTTCGTGTGGGACGACGTGTGCTCCAGCTACCTTGAAATCAAGAAGGCCGTGATCAACAGCGAGACGCTCACCGCCGAAAAGAAGAACGCCATGGCTATCCTCAGCTACGTGTTGAAGAACGTGCTCGACCTGTTGCACCCGGTGATGCCGTTCATTACCGAAGAACTCAACAGCATCCTGTTCCAGGGCAGCGAAATGGTCATCAGCCGCGCATGGCCCAAGGCCGACGAATCGCTCATCGACGCGAAGATCGAAGCCGCATTCGACCAGGCATTTGCCGTGGTGGAAAGCGTGCGTGGCGTGCGTGGCCGCTACAACGTGAGCCCCGCAACCAAGCTCAACGCCGTGGTGAGCGTCGACGATGCTGCAACGGAAGCCAGCGTGAAGGACTGCATGGCTATCATCACCGAACTTTCCGGTCTTGAAAACCTCACGGTCGCCGTGAAGGCCGCCAAGCCGAAGTTCAGCGCATCCGCAGTGGTGCCCGGTGGCGAACTCTACATCCCGCTCGAAGGAATCCTCGACCCGGCTGCAGAAATTGCCCGCCTCGAGAAGGAAATCGAGAAGGCCAAGGCATTCGCCGCCAGCATCGAAAAGAAACTCTCTAACGAGAAGTTCGTTTCTGGTGCCCCGGAAGCCGTGGTGAACGCCGAACGTACCAAGCTCGCCACTCAGCAAGATATCATTGCTAAGAACGAAGCAGCTCTTAAAGAGTTGAAGTAGTTCTGCGACAAACCAACAAAATTAAAACAGGTGTTCCAAGCGGGCACCTGTTTTTCATTTTCCGATGACTCAAATCACGCATTTTTGACAAGTTTGAAAATCGGTCTCTTTTTTTACTAACTTATTTAGGAGATGGACTAATAAGGAGAAGAGAACATGAATTTCACAGCAATTTTACGTGCAGGCGTTCTGTCCGTGGGTATTTTGTCCGTGAGCCTATATGCAGCCGAATGCGAATTTGAGCCGCCCGCAAGGGGCTCATCGAGTGCCGATCCATCGTTTAGCTACCCGGCTACAGCCATCTACCTTTTCGAAGACAGCTATCTAGACTTGTCCAAGATGGACCAGCGCGAACCCGCCGTCAAGAACGTCTCGGGTACCGACACCGCATGGGTGTACAAATCCGAGCTTGACTCAACACTCTTTGTGATTGTGACGGAAAAATTCGTGAAGGTGGCACGAGTCGCCTATTCCAACAACGACAGAGATTTCGTAGACTCACTTTTCTCCGTGCATCACGACGCCGCATTCAAGGACGAATTTCCACGCCTGCAAAAGGCCGGAGTTTTCAAGGGAACGGCCGAACAAGCGGACTCTCTCGTGAACCACGTTTTTGACCTATGCAGCAAATTCTACTGCAAGGAATTTGGCTACACCGGCTGCGAATACAACCCTCCTTACGACAGAGGGCGCAACCAAGGACATGATGTCGACATGGCTGACGGCCCGCTGGCGATGTCTGCCGTTGCCGGCGAATTCAGCATCATCCTCGACACACTGAACTTCTGCCCGGATTACAAATACCCGGCCGAGGACATTACTCCGCCACAGAGTTTGCCCCAAACCCACGCAAAAGCTAAATTCACACGAGTTAGCCCCGACCGCTACCAAATCGCAGATGTCGCGAGCAACGCCCCGTACAAGGCATTCAGCCTGAACGGTCAACTGATAGAAAGCGGCAACTTAAATAATGGCACTTTTATAGCAAAAAAATTGCCCGTCATCCTGATGTTGAACGACGGGCGAAGCCTTTATCTGAAGGATTAATTACCGCACAGATACGCGACGCAATTCATTACCGATGCGTAAGAGGTATGAACCGGCGCGAGGCACCGCGATAGAAATCGCGTTACCCGAGGGCTGAACTTTCGCAATGAGCTTACCTTGAGCATCAAGAAGGTACGCTGCATGAGTCGCGCCCTGCACCGATACCGTTCTACCTTCGATAGAAACATTGAAGTGCGGCGCGTGAGAAATTTCCAAAGCAGTCGTGCCAACTTCGGAAGATTCGCTGGAACTTGATTCGGCAACACTTGAACTGGATTCAGGGAGTATCGCTCCCATCCCGGTGACAGTAATCGTCCCGTTCTTGGTCGCATTCTTTTCGGCGCCCGTCGTAGTAACAGTGAACTTGTATGCACCCGGCGCTGCTGTAGCAGAAACCGTCCCCGAAACATAGAAGTCAGAACCCTTGAGTGTACCCGACACGCCATCCGGAAGCCCCGTCACCGTGGCACCCGTAGCGCCCGCAACGGTGAAGTAGAATTCAGCAATCGATTCACCTGCGGCAACCGTCTGGGTAGTGCTACCCGAACCATGCTTGGTGAGGCTCGCCTCGCCCGCAACAGTCCCCTGCGACGAGCTGGACTTTGCGACACTGCTGCTGGACTTCGCCGAAGAACTCGAGGCCACGCTGGAGCTAGACTTTGCGCTGCTGGAACTTGCCGGAGTCACCACAGACGATGCACCCGGATCCGGAAGCGTTGCACCTGCGTACAACTTAATAGAATCGCGCAGGGCATACGCCTTCGCCTGCGTGCTCACGTCGGTAAGGCTCATGGAATAGCTCGGCTTGAACGCCGTGCCCGTACCGGCCTGCGGTTTCTTCACGTTTTCTTCGTAATTTTCGATCATCTGCGCCGCCGTGATGGCACCATCGCTCGTGTAGAGGTCAAGCGCCTTCTGCACGCCGATGAACACATTCCTTTCGATGCGGATGTCCGCCTCGATGGCTGCACGCACGCAGTAGCTCGCATTCTTGCTGTCGAAGAGGTTGTTCGCCACATGCACCTTGCCAAAACGCACGCGCGGCATGCGTTCCACCACGCCATCCGCCCACCACGTATGGTGAATCGTCACGTTCAGGTGTCCGCGGTCGCTCGTCTTTGTCTTGCTGTTGCCAATCAGATTGCTGAACTGGTGGCCGCTCGATGCCGAGGTATAGCTGAACTTGGTCCACGAAATCGTCACGTAGTCCGAGGCGTTGGTGATGTCCAGGTTGCCATCGTGACCGTCATACACGTCCACGTGGTCAATCCACACGTTCTTGGATTCGTGATTCACCTGCAGGCAATCCTCGTCATCGTCGTCGTGCGCGCCCACACCCTTGAATTTCAGGTTACGGATGATGACGTTCTTCGAGCCGCTCAGCTTCATGGCACTGCCCGAAGTAGGCTGCGCGATAATGGCGCCCTGGTAACCGTAAATCGTCACGTTGCTACCGACTTCCACCGGACCCATGTATGTACCCGGCTTCACGTAAATAATCTTGTTACCCTCCTTGGCGAATTTCTTGAGGTCACTCACATTCTCAACCGTGACCTCGGAATAGCCCTTGCCGCCCGTGGTGCCGCCATTCTGCGTGGCAAAGCCCGCCATCGGGAAATCCGGCGAGGTGACCGCGAATGCGGAAGACGCCGTGCCGACAACCGTCGCCCCGCACACAAGCAGCGCCGAGAGCGACTTTTTCAACGAATTACAACCCATAACATCCATCCTTTTTTTGAGCCGCAGGCAACCCGCCTGCATTGTTCTCAAAATTTTTCTCAAATTTATATTCAAAAAAGGAAAAAGTCAATAGGAAATTTTACTAAAAATACAATTTGAAGGCCATAAATCAACAAAAAAATGACGAATTTCCTAAAAATTCACCATTTCCACAATGTTCTCAAAAATTTATTTTACAATTTAAATATTAAGGGAACTACAAGCTCACAAACTTGCGCATTCCCATAAAAGCCGAAAGGACGCTTATAATAACGGAAGCCACCAAAACAAGCGTCGGCACAAGGAGTCCTGCCAAGAAAGCTTCGTGGCTGAGCTGCACCAACAAAAGAATCGGGACAACGACAAACAACGAAATATGCGTCGCCGCACGAACCGTTTTTACGCGGAGCGAAAGCGTCAACGAGAATGAAGTCGTAAGGAGTACCGCCGAAAGAGCTCCAAGAATAGAAGCCGCAGCAACCATTGTCGAAACTTCAGAATGCGTAAGCCAATAAATCAACTGCGCGAGCAGTGAAAAGGCTATCGGAAACGGAAGTATCGCAAGCATTTTACCCCAGAAGAGTTTGGCAGGCGCAATAGGTGCAAGCTGCAGGAGTTCAAGCGAATTGCGTTCGCGCTCGCCCGCGAAGGAATCCCCCGCCAATGGCGAACCCATCGGCGCCATGAGGCAACCGAGCAAGAGCATCATGTAGCCCTGCATACCCTCCATAATCTGCCCGCCGTAGCGAGAAACGGCTATTCCCTGGCTCGCGGCAAGAATCACCGGCGGGATGATGAACGGAATCCAAAACTTCGGATCCCTGAAGATCAGGCGCATTTCGTGTTTGAATACATGAAACATATCTAAAATGTAGAAATTTTCAAGGCTCGCGATTTTCTATATTTGGGCTCACCTTAATCAAGGAGTCTGTATGCCCGCACAAGGTGAACATAACAAGTGGATTGCCCTAGCCCTTTGCATTTTGCTCGGCTATCTGGGACTGCACCGCTTTTACGAAGGTAAAATCTGGACCGGGATTCTTTGGCTTTGCACCGGAGGCCTCTGCGGCGTAGGCGTAATCGTTGACGCCATACTCATCGTGATGAAACCGGAACACTACTAATGAAACACTTATTCGTCATCGCAACAGGCAATCCTGGGAAGATTAGGGATTTTGCGCATATTCTCGGAACCGAGAACAAGGAATTCAAGACGCTCAAGGATATCGGATTCACTGACGATATCGTCGAAGACGGCGATTCGTTCGAAGCAAACGCCATCATCAAATCGAGCTCGGTGGCCAAGTGGCTCTGCGAAAAGCATATCGAGGCAAGCGTTCTTGCCGACGATTCCGGCTTGGAAGTATTCGCATTGAACGGCGAGCCCGGCATTTACAGCGCCCGCTACTGCGGCTACCATGGCAACGACCAAGCCAATAACGACAAGCTCATGCAAAAGCTCGAAGGCGTCAAGGATCGCAGCGCCCGTTACTTCTGCGCACTCTCTTACCAGAAGGTCGCCGAAGTCGACGGCAAGTGGACCGTGAGCGAACCGAAAATTTACGAAGGCGAATGCCGCGGACAAATCAACTTCGCGCCCGTAGGCGACATGGGATTCGGCTACGACCCGCTATTCGTTCCCGACGGATTCGACCGCACCTTCGCTCAAATGGAACTTGCCGAAAAGAAAAGCATCAGCCACCGCGGAAACGCCATCCGCGCCATGAAAGCGGATCTTGAGAAATAAAAAAAATTCCTCGGCCAAGCCGAGGATTTTTTTTCGATAAAATCGAGCGGCAATGCCGCTAATTAAAACCAGCGCCAGGTCAGGCCAAAGAGCACCATGCTCTTGTACTGTGTATCTTCGTCGAGATCCCAGTCGTAAGCCATGTCGAAGCCCACCTGAAGTTCAATGAGCGGAGCAATCATCACGGAGAGCAGGTTTTCCCAAAGGCCGTCAATCTTTTCGGTACCTTCGAAGTTGGTGAATGCCCACAGACGGGTCTTGAAGCTCACGATGTCAGAGAAAGCATACTTGGCTTCGGTGATGGATTCGAGACCGGGTTCGTCACGGAACTTTTCGAACTTTTTGGTATCCTTGTCATCGGCGTAACCGTAACCGTTAGAAATGGTCATGCGGTTTGCAAAACCGATACGCTGAGAGAAGTTGTCGTTCGGAACGTAGGCAAGACCTGCAACCTGCGTTTCGTAAGCAGGATCCATGAAGCTAGAGATAGCCTTCTTGACTTCATTGCCATCTTCGTCTTCGCTATATTCGTAGCCGGCCATGAACTGGGTTTCAAAACGGTTGCCAATGTAGGGCTTCAGGACTTCGGTCATATTGAAGTCGAGCATAGATTCCCAGAACAGGCGGTCGTTGGACTTACGCTTGCCCACGCCCTTGGTCCAAGTCTGGCCGAGGTCGATATCGATGAGGTTACGCCAGTTGGCGACCTTCCACTTACCCTGCACATCGGCATCGTAGGTCACGAGCCAAGTGTAGTTGGAGGTACCGTCCTTCTGCCAGTTGCTGAAGTTGTACCAGTTGTAGCGCACTGCAGCGACCACGTCGGCAGTCCAGTTTTCAGGGAGAGCCCCTTCGAACATGCCACCTTCAGCCATTGCAGGAGCAGCGAAAGCGCAAGCAAATGCGCAAGCCTTGATAAGTGATTTCATCTTCATATTGATTCCTTTTTTGTGGCCCGTGCTACGGCGAGCCGAGTTATATGCAAAACAATATAGGAATAAAAACACTTTTTTGCGAGTATATTTGTACATTTTGTCTATATTTGCACTATGTTTTGCTCCCGTTTTTTTTGTACGCTACTGTTTATTTCTCTTTTTGCCGTCTGCAGCCACGCAAGCGACTGGCGATTCAATGCCGGTCTCGGGATCCGGAATCAGACCCCGATTGTCGCCCTTGCAGGATTCGGCTACAAGGAATTGATGTTCCGCGCACAGGGAATGGGTTTTATCCACAATGAAAACGACTATTGGTGCGGTATTCGCGGAAGCGTTCTTTGGACATTCTTCAAAGACGCACCCTTCAACCTTGATGCAGGTGTCGGCGGCGGATACGAATACGCCAGGGCACCCAACGAAATGCACGAGGCTTTGGACAACGCCAACGGTCTTGTCGCATTCCCCTACAACTACAAGGAAATCGGCGACATTTCAATGGAACTGTGGACGCACCTATACGGGTTCTACACACAAATTAGCGTTCCCATAAAAAAATTTGCCGAACACGATGCGCACAAAATTTTCTGGGGCGCTGGATATATGTTTGAATTTTAGTAGGAAGTAGACAGAAAAAAGTCCCCTGACGGGGACTTTTTTGTTTATAGCGAAACGGTCTTTTGTGAGCAAAAAGCGACCCGGTGTTAACGGGTCGCGATTGCGAGAGCGAGCGCTCAGGGTACGTACTTAGTACGATTGGGCGCGAGCGGTCTCATTACTTCTTCGGGAGCACAACCGGCTTGCCGAAGTCGACGTTGGTCTTGTTGCCGAGCAACAGGGCGCGCGTCTTGAGCGGGAGGCCGTAGCAGCGGATGAAGCCCGTTGCGTCCTTCTGGTCGTACATGTCGACGTCGGTGAATCCACCGAGGCCCATGTCGTAGAGGCTGTAGGGGCTCTTGATGCCGGCCGGAATGATGTTACCCTTATAGAGCTTGAGGGTCACGTCACCGGTAACAACCTTGTTCACTTCGGCGAAGAAGGCGTCCATAGCCTGGCGGAGCGGAGTGAACCACTGGCCATTGTACACGAGGTTGGCGTAGGTCATAGACATCTTCTGGGCTTCGAACAAAGTTTCCTTGTCGAGCACGAGCTGCTGCAGGCATTCGTGAGCCTTGTACAGGAGCGTGCCACCCGGAGTTTCGTACACGCCGCGGCTCTTGAGGCCGACGAGGCGGTTTTCGACGATGTCCAAGAGACCGCAAGCGTTCTTGCCGCCAATCTTGTTCAGGTATTCGAGAAGTTCGACAGCGCCCATCTTCTTGCCGTCGATAGCAACCGGATTACCCTTATCGAAGGTAATCGTCACGTGATCAGCCTTGTTCGGGGCCTTTTCATACGTGTTGGTGTGCTTGAGGAATTCGTACTTGTGTTCCTGTTCCGGGAATTCCAGAACGCCACCTTCGTGAGAGAGGTGCCACAGGTTACCGTCTTCGGAGTAGATCTTCTTCTTGCTGATGCCGTTCAGCGGAATCTTGTGAGCGGCGGCGTAGTCGATAGCGTCTTCGCGGCTATGGAACGTCCACTTCGGGTCCTTCCACGGAGCGATGATTTCGAGCTTCGGGTTGAGAGCGGCGTAGGTCAGTTCGAAACGGACCTGGTCGTTACCCTTACCGGTAGCACCGTGAGCAACAGCGTAGGCGCCTTCCTTTTCAGCAATCTTCACCTGGTACTTGGCGATGAGCGGACGGGCGAAAGAGGTACCCAGGAGGTAGGTGCTTTCGTACTTTGCACCGGCGCGAACGGTCGGCCAAACGTAGTCTTCAAGGAATTCCTTCTTGAGGTCAAGAACGTAGCACTTGGAAGCGCCAGTCTTGAGAGCCTTGTCTTCGAGGGCCTTAGCGTCCGGGAAGTCGTTCTGACCGAGGTCGGCAGCGAAAGCGATCACTTCGCAGTCGTAGTTTTCCTTGAGCCAGGGGATGATGATGGAAGTATCGAGTCCACCGCTATAAGCGAGGACAACCTTCTTCTTGGATTCTTTCTTAGCCATTTTTAGCGTCCTTTAAGAAAATTTTAGACAAGTCAAATATAGAAACTTTTATTTCTTTTTGGTAGAGGCTTTCACAGCCGCCTTCTCGGACTTTTTGTCCAAATTTTTAACCGTGCTCTTTTCTATAGATTTTTCCGATGCCTTGGCGCCCTTCGCAGAACTGTCCTTGGGAATCGGAGCCATCAGCTGGCGCAAGGAATCTACCAGCACGCTGTCCTTCTTGGGGAACATGTTCTGATAAATGACCGCGCGGCGCTTGGCCATGAACTGGCTTTCGCGCATGTTCGGGTGGTGCTTGCCCGGGCTTGCGAGCATGGCGGCCAAATTGATGGCCTGGTCCACACTCAGCTTGGCACAGCTCTTCTTGTAATAGGTGCGGCAGGCTTCCTGGCAGCCAAAGATATCCTTGCCCCACTGGGCGTAATTCAGGTACAGTTCCAGAATGCGATCCTTGCCCAGTTCATGTTCCATCAAGAGGGCATAGGCAAGCTCCTTGAACTTGCGGTTGAAGGAACGCTCGCCACTCAAGAACAGATTCTTCGCAAGCTGTTGCGTAATCGTAGAACCGCCGAATTTAGTCTTCCCCGCCATCTGGTTTGCATCCAAGGCTTCTGCGATGGCACGAATATCAAACCCCGGGTGGAAATAGAAACCGGCATCTTCGCTTGCAATGACAGCCTTGCGCAAATACGGGCTAATAGAATCTAGCGGCACATAGGAATGCTTGATTTCGATATTCGGATTGGAATCGCGCAGAGCCTCCATGTACTTGCTCATTTCGGGTTGCGCATCTTTAAGCTGGGAAACGCCATCGTAAATATCATAGCCGTAAATAAAGGCGCGGTACAGGGCATAAGAAGCCGCCACCGAGAATACTGCCGAATAAATAATCAGGATCAACAAAGCCTGGCGGATAATGAAATTGATGGTCCGGTAGAGCCACTTAATAATAAATCCCGACACCTTGGCAAACGTGGTGTTCGTGAACCATTTAAAAAAGTCCTTGACCTTACCAAAATACAACTTCACTTTATCCATTACTTCTTTCCTCCGAACCAGTCATTGATATCTTCGCCTTCCTTCATGGCTGTCGGCAAGTTTTCCATACCTTCGCCCAAAATTACATTATGGATGCCCGCTTGCGTAAACAGCTTGCCAATATATTCCATGCCAGAGCGGCCCGCTTCGTCATGATCCAGACAAAGTACCACGTTTTTGTTTCTAAAAAGATTCAACCACTCCACTTTAAAACTGCGGACACCGGGAATTCCCACCGCATTGATCCTTTGTCCCAAAAAAGTGAGCGTATCCACGACACCCTCGCACAAGTAGACCCAACCCGGTTTCTGGTCCAGCGCCACCATGTTATAGGGGTACGGCACGGTACCGCGCAAGTTGAGTTCTTTGGGAACCACCGTGTTGTCAATCGCACGAGACTGGAAATAGAAGGCACGACGCTGCGGGTCCAGATACGGGAAAATCAACGGATGCTTGTAGTAACGCAAATGCCCTTTATCGTTAAAGAGACCCACATACTTCAGCACCTCTTCGCCAAAGTCCGCCTTGAGGCTGTTGTTCACCTCTTCGTAATTGGTAATAGTGCGCAAAAGCATCTTGTCCCATACGGGCTTGTAGATACGGCGACGAGCAAGCCACTTGCCTGCAAGCGTATTGTCGACTGGGCTTAAGCGCTTGAGGAACGAAAGAATGATTTTCTTGCGGTCATCTTCAGAGACGAGAGGCGGTTCTTCGGGTTCAGGCGGCGGGGCCACTTCGGGCATACGAGCCACAGACGATGCAGCACGCGGACGTCCAGCCGCATTGGCCGCGCGCTCCGCAATTTTAGCCATCTCCTTACGGGCAGAAGCAGGCACCAGGAACGGATACTGTTCCATGAGCCAGTTCAACGCTTCGGTAAAGCCACAATCCTTGACAATCTGCACCAACGAAATCACGTCGCCACGGACATCGTCGCAAACCCAGCAACGAAAGGTTCCGCGTTCTTCGGAAATGGACACCGACGGTGTACGATCTTCGTGGGCATGACGAAGAGGAAAGAAACAGCGGCACTTGCCATGGGAAACATTCACCCCAAGGCTTTGCGCAACGGCCGTAATCGATATAGCCGATTTAAATTGTTTCAGTTCTTCGTTAGTCATGGTGGAGAAATAATAGCAAGAATTCTATATTTCTGCCATGATTCTTTTTGAAAACGAACCCATGTGCAAGCACACTTCCTTTAAGGTCGGAGGGCCAGCACGCTATTTCGTAAAAGCTGAAAACGCCGATGATTTAAAGGAGGCATTCACCTTAGCACGCGAAAAAAAGCTTCCCTACTTCATTTTAGGGAACGGCACGAATCTGCTGGTTGCCGACAAAGGCTTTGACGGTATCGTGATTACACTTGCGGGTAAATTTTCAGAAATAAATGATTTAGGAAACGGAGCATTCAACGTCGGTGCAGCCACCCCACTGGGCAGGTTTGCACGGACAGCGATGAAGCAAGGTTTTGCAGGCATCCACAAACTCGCCGGAATCCCGGGAACCTTGGGCGGCGCAATCTACATGAACGCAGGCGCCTACGGTCAGGAAATCGGGACCTGTTGCACAAAAGTGACCACGCTCGACGCAAGCGGAGACATACACAACTATGCCACAAGCGAATGCGGCTTCGGCTACAGACAGAGCGCCTTCCAGAAATTAGGCGAAACAATTCTCTCCGCCACATTCCAGCTCCCCGCTGCAAGTACTGAAGGCAAGACAGTCGCCGACTTGGAAGCGGAACTCGCCGAATGCATGGCGAAGCGCAAGGCAAGTCAGCCGCTGAATATGCCGAACGCAGGTTCCACCTTCAAGCGTCTCGACAAAGGCGCCGCCGACATGCCGCAACAAATTGCGCCGGGCTATTACATTGAACAATCGGGCCTCAAGGGTTACCGCATCGGTGGTGCAGAAGTCAGCACCCTGCATGCAAACTTCATCGTAAACGCAGGCGGCGCCACCGCAAATGACATTAAGCAATTAAGCGAATACGTACAGCAGAAAGTCACCGAGAAATTCGGGATTCAACTGCACCGCGAGATAATATTGCTCGGAGAATTTTAGTCTTCTGTGACGGGCTGCTTTTCCAGCACCGGGTCAAAGCGATTCAAGATTCGCGTGACGATGGCATAAACAACCCCGCCTACCAAGCCACCGGTCAAGTCAGCCACCAAATCAAGGGCGCTGCTATCGCGGCCATCCACAAAACTCTGGTGGTATTCGTCGGTACAACCATAAGCGAGAGCAAGTACGCCCACAACCAGTACGCGCAACCACTGACGCTTAGACCATTCGTTACGAGTCCAGAGCATGGCATAGCAGCCGGCAAGCGTCGCGTATTCGCAAAAGTGAGCCAGTTTATCCCAGATATGCGGAAATTCTTCAAGCTGTTCATTGGTAAGCGAAGACAACTTGAAAATGATCGCCATGCAAAGCACGCAAGGCACTGCCCGGAAAAACGGATACTTTTCAAAAAGGCTCTCAAACATCGTGGCGCCAAATCTAGAAATTTTTCCTAGGCGGCAACAGCTTTTTCTACATTTATCCTCATGAAAGCGATTACCTTGAAAGCCGGACGTGAAAAGTCCGCATTGCGTTACCACCCCTGGATTTTTAGCGGAGCCGTTGACGAAGTCATCGGCGATCCGGAACTTGGCGATACCGTTGAAGTTTACAGCTACAAGAGCGACTTCCTGGGTCTTGCGGCGTACTCGCCCAAGTCCCAGATCCGCGGGCGCTTCTGGACGTTCGGCGAAAAGGCTAACATCGACCGTGAATTCTTTAGCGACTTGCTGGACCGCGCCATTGCCGCCCGCAAGAGCCGCGGCTTCGACATCGAAGACAAGGAATCAGCATTCCGCCTGATTAACGCCGAGAACGACGGCATCCCCGGCTGCATCATCGACAAGTACGCCGACATTTACTCGGTGGAAATCTTGGCCGCAGGCGCCGAAGTCCACCGCAAAGACATTTACGAACTGCTCGCCGAGAAGACACACTGTCGCGGCATTTACGAACGCTGCGATTCCGACGTGCGCAAAAAAGAAGGCTTGCCGCTGCGCACCGGTTGCGTTTACGGCGAAGTGCCGGATGAACCCGTCATCATCAACGAAAACGGAATCCTCTTCCCGATCGACGTGAAGAACGGCCACAAGACCGGATACTACCTGGACCAGCGCGACGCCCGTCGTCGCATCGGTGAACTTTCCAAAGGAAAGAAGGTGCTGAACTGCTTCTGCTATACCGGCGGATTCGGTCTCTACGCTCTCCGCGGCGGTTGCGAAAAAGTTTATCAGGTGGATGTTTCCAAGGACGCGCTCAAGCTCGCCAAGGAAGGCATCATGCGCAACAAGCTCAGCACGGCTCACGCCACGCATGTGGAAGCCGACGTGTTCCAGTACCTGCGCAAGTGCCGCGACAAGGCCGAAACATTCGACCTCATCGTGCTGGACCCGCCCAAATTCGTGGAAAGCAAGGACAACCTGCAGAAGGGTGCCCGCGGCTACAAGGACATCAACCTGCTCGCCATGAAGCTCTTGGCCGAAGGCGGCATGCTCGCGACCTTCAGCTGCTCGGGCCTCATGGAAATGGACTTGTTCCAGAAGATTATCGCGGATGCCGCCGCCGATGCCCATCGGCGCGTTCAAATCATTGAACGCTTCGGCCAACCCGCCGACCACCCCGTGAATACGGCATTCCCCGAAGGTCAGTACCTTAAGGGTTTGCTCGTACAGGTAGTTTAATTTTTCTGAAAAACCGTAAGCCTACTTTATCTCAAAGGTAGGCTGGTCTTCGCTAAAGGATACCGCAAGAGTCATTTTCTTGCGGCCTAGAGTGCGTACCACCGAGAATGAGTCACCGTCACAGGTGATTTCCAGCTTGCCGTCGCGAAGTACTGCATTCTTGTTGCGCAGTTCCGTCAGTTCCTTCACCAAGCCATAAACCAGCTCGCGCTGCATTTCGGGGAGTTTTTTCCAAGGCACGCTCCGGCGGTTATCAGGATCCTTGCCGCCCTTCATCCCCAGCTCTTCGCCGTAATAAATGCAGGGTGCCCCCGGCATAAAGAACATCAGCGTCAAAGCCAAGCGGATTCGTTCCCAGCTGGCGCAGGGTTGAGACCTCAAGCGGGTGGTATCGTGGCTCCCCAACAGGTTCATAGGCATATCGCCACGACCTTCAGGGAAGGCTTCACGCAGGCGCTTGCAGAATTCTTCCGTAGAAATGGCGTTTTCGTCGAAGAGGTACTGCATCACCGCCTTGCGGAACACGTAATTCATTACACCGTCGAACTGGTCGCCCTTAAGCCAACGTTCCGGAGCATCCCAGATTTCGCCCACGATATAGGCATCCGAATTCACCTTCTTGACGCGGCGGCGGAATTCCTGCCAAAAGGAATCGTCGTTGATTTCGTTAGGGACATCCAGGCGCCAGCCATCAATGCCGCGACGCATCCAGAATTCGCCCACCGAGAAAAGAAATTCCCGCACATCGGGGCAATTTGTATTGAATTTCGGAAGCGCAGGGAAATTCCACCAACATTCGTAATTGGGCTTATCGGTGTAAGCGTTCAGGGGCCAGCCTTTCACATGGAACCAATCCACGTAAGGCGAATTCTCACCAAGTTCCATGAGGCTATTGAACTGGAAGAATCCACGGGAGCAGTGGTTGAATACGCCATCCAGAATCACCCTCAATTTTAACTTGTGGGCTTTTTTGACCAGACGATCAAAATCTTCCATGGTGCCCAGCACCGGGTCAATTTCGAAATAGTCCACCGTATGGTAGCGGTGGTTGGAATTACTCTTGAAAATCGGGCACAGGTAAATGGCATTGACACCGAGACCAGCAATGTATTCCAGCTTGTCTTCGATGCCCGCCAGGTTTCCGCCGAACATGTTTTCGCGAGTGGGCTTGCTCCCCCACTCCACGAACTTGCCTACTGCATGGTAACGCTCCGAACGGCAGAACCGGTCCGGGAAAATCTGATAAAAGATAGCGTCTTTAACCCAGGCAGGAGCGAACATCCTAAATCTTCCACATGGGGCGGCGCTTGCGCGCATCCACGAGCATTCGAATATCGGAACTGAGAGAAGAGTAATCCATCAGTTCGTCCACAGAACAAGGCATACGGTAGCACCAGTTGGCACCACCCACAGTACCCGGGATATTCACGCGTTCGGCTTCAGGCGCACACTTGGAAAGACTTGCCGAAAGGGCAAAGTAATCCTGTATGGGCAAAATGCAGAACAGGCTGTTCGTCGAATACACGTGGGCCAAGATCTGGCGAGCCACCGACGGCGTAACTTCCTCGGGAGCCTTACCCGGCAAATGGGCATGCGACCAGTACAGTTCACGGTCAAAGTCCTTTTCCTGCCACAGGCCGCGCAAAGTCGACGTATCATGGCAGCTGGTGGCACACACGGACATGCGGGGATATTCTTCCATATCATAGTAGGGAGAATAGGGAGCATTCCAGTTACGGGCCCAGCGTTCGATTCTCAGAGAAAGAATATTCAGCTTATTCAACACGGCCGGCACGCAAGGCGGTACGGCACCCAGGTCTTCGGCGCAAACCAGCATATCGGTTTCCTGGGAAAGCACCGACAAGAGCTTGGTAGCATTGGCTTCCCACAGGCCATTCTGGGAATCTTCGTTTTCCTTGATGAGACCGCGGAGTTTTTCCTGTTCGTAATCAGGCAGCGTATAAAGCACCGGGGCATTGTACCAGTACCAATAGGGGTAGAACGTATTCTCGTCACCCGAAGGCACAAACACGCGGTTCCAGTAAACCTTGAGCAACTTGTCCTTGACTTCCTGGGATTCAGGCATGGCAAGGATAGCCTTTTCGGAACTGTATTCAGGCTTAAGAACCAGGCGATCCGGGTGGCCTTCCAGCTGCGTAAAGCAAACAGGAGCAAGCCTATCGGTATCTTCGCCCAAGAAATCACGCAACTGGTCGTAGCCGTAATTCGGACGGCGCAGGTATTCAAGCGTTTCGCGCATAAAGCCCGCAGAAGCGAGTTTGTCGAAAGTGAGCGGCACGCACGGGTTAAAGTAACCCAGAATGCCCGTAGTTTCGGTCTGCGGAATGGACCAGATGCGGAAGAATCCCAGCACATGGTCAATGCGGTAGGCATGATAGAACTTGCTAGCCTGATCCAGGCGGCGACGCCACCATTCAAAGTCATCCTTTTCAATGACATCCCAGCGGTACGTGGGGAAACCCCAGTTCTGGCCGCTGTAGCTGAACATGTCAGGCGGAGCGCCTGCGCGGTCATCCAGCGAGAAGTACTTGCGGTCAGCCCAGACATCGGCGCTGTCTTCGTTAATCAAGATAGGAATGTCACCCTTGATACGGACTCCCATTTTAGAAACTTCGGCGACAGCTGCACTGAACTGCTTTTCGGCCTCGAACTGCATCCAGGCCTGGAACAAGTTGTCCTTTTCAAATTTCTTCCAAAGCTTTTCGATATCCTTGGCAGTCGGGTCACGGTAAGTTTTCCAGTCCTTCCAACTTCTTTCGTCGTTCTGGGCCTTCAACGTGCAATAGATACAATAGGACTTGGCCCAAGCATTGTCATCGACCCAGCGCAAAAGCACCTTGTCTTTTTTCAGGTCATCGTAGCGGTTGTCAAAAATCTTGCGGAGGACAAAACGCTTCCAGGTAGAAATATTGTAGTAGTCGATCTTTCCGTATTTCTGGAATTCGGTCTTACCCTTCTGAATTTCATCTTCGTATTCCGAAGAACCTTCAACCGACTGCACGTTGATAAACACAGGGTTCAAGGCAAAAGCACTGCGGGCACTGTAGGGGCTAGATTCGGCACCCGTGTCGTTCACCGGCAAAAGCTGGATAATATTGAAATTGCAAAAAGCCGCCCAACGGGCAAAGGGAATCAGGTCCAGGAATTCACCGATACCGATGCTCTGCCTGCTATAAAGACTAAAGAGGGGAACGGCCACGCCGCTCTGGAAAAATGAAATGTCACCGTAACGCATGGTGTAAATTTAGTTTTTCAACCAAAATCCTTAAATGGGCAATGAAAGAAATTGCATAAAAAAAACCTTCCCGTAAGATTTACAGGAAGGCTGCTAAAAAATGTTTCTTTGTTTCGTTTAGATCAATCTCAGGATTTCCTGGGCGGTCTGTTCGGCAAAGGTGTTGTCTTGCACAAAGCGGCGGACTTCGGTCGGATTGATTCGGGCGTATTCGGAAAGAGCACGACCGATACCGTTACGAATGTAGTAGTCGTCATCCTTGGCGCAAGTCAAGCAGAACTGCCTGAGCAACGGCCAGTCCGTGCGATCCTTGTACTGAATCTGGAAAATAATTGCGCTGCGGCGAACCCAAACGTTCGGGTCGCGAATCCAGGAAGCAATCTTTCCACGGAGCGCCGGCAAACGGAGTGCCAAGTCACCCAACACGCAAGCGGCGAGGGTATCAACGGTATCGCGCCAGGCGCGGGTCTTGATCAACTTTTTAAGGAAGGCAAGGTGCTGTCCACCGAGCAGTGCCCTGTGACGGAACAAATAGTCACAAGCCGCATACTGGATTTCACGATACGGCTGCGCCCACATGTCCTCGACCCTGGCCACCAATTCATCTCCGTCCTTCGGCGGGTTTCTGTCGAATATGGGGTAGGTCACTTCGCGACGGGGAACAAGACGAATTCCGAGGAAATCGAACTGTTCACGAGCCTTCTTAGACATTTCGTGCGCTTCCTCCTCATTGGAGATTGCGCGAAGAGCAAGTAATATTTCTTGAGTAAACCGAAGCATGTATTACAAAAATAGTCCAAAAAAAATTTTTTTTCTAGGTCTTGACAAGCATTTTTTTCAATTTTTTTTAAATTTGGGTCGCATTTTTTACAATAAAATGACTTTTTCCACTCTTGACAAGCCCGCAAAGGGCTAAAAACCGGGTTTTATGGATCAGAATTTGTCTAATATCGCGCTGAATATCATCGAAGTTCCCCATGAACTCCGAGGACTCTCCGACGAAGAAATCATCCAGAATTCCGAAAGGAACCGGAAAGATTTTAACGGCAAACGCAAGAACGGGGCTGCCCGCCCTTCCAAGAAGGACCGCATCGCCCTGAAGCAACGGAAGGCATATCTCGAAGCCGAAAACATTGCCTCCGAGATATTCGGTTCTGTCGCCAAGCAAAGCGACCTGTACTTCAAGCCCAAGACCGCCCTCCCGGGAATCCCGCCCATGAGCGAACTCCCCCTGGAAAAGCAGGCAATGCTGAAGACTTCTTTCACCGAAGAAAGCAAGGGCTACAGCGTCTACAACTTTAAGGAGAAGCCTGAAAGTCACAAGCCGCAGGCCATGACAACGGAAGCCCCCAAGCCCGCCTCGGGCAGAGTGCTCAAGGTTTCCTTCGGCGCAAAGACCGGCGACAAGCCCAAGGCCGTAATCGTGTCTGCCGCAGACCACGCCAAACAAAAGGCCGAGGAACGGGCCAAGAAGATCCAGGACTTCTTCAAAGCCAAGCACCCCGAAGCAACCACCATGCCTGACGGAACGCCCGTAAAGCGCGGTCGTGGCCGTCCTAGAAAGAATCCTATATAGACCGTTCGGCTCTATAGCCGATAGGAACCTACGACATCGCCTCACTCTCGCAACCGCCCCAGCTTAACGTCTGGGGCTTTGTTGCTCACGGTAAGACCGCTCGGCTCTATCGCATAAACAGGAATGTGATATCACCTCGCTCTCGCAACCGCCCCAGCTTAACGTCTGGGGCTTTGTTGCTCACGAATACCGCTCAATTCTACAGCGATTATAAACAAAATCAAAAAACTCCTTCTCGGGGTGAGAAGGAGTTTTGAGAGGCAACGATCAGACTCGAACTGATGAATAAGGCTTTTGCAGAGCCGCCCCTTACCAACTTGGGTACGTCGCCAAAGTGAAACGCAATATAGGTAATAATTCGTCCCTTTTCAAGGGATAACCCGCCATTTTTTGCATTTTTTTATCTTTTAATCATGTTAAAGCCGTCATTCAAGGTCCGGTTCAAGGCATTTCTTGTAACCCTGTGGATTAAAAGCCTGCGCATCAGGCTCAAAACCCCCGAGTCATTTGCTCCGGGAATCCTCGGAGTTTGGCATAAGGACTTGCTCGCGAGTGCCGCCGCCTTTAAAAATTGGGGTGTGCACACGCTCGTTTCGGAATCGAATGACGGCGACCTTTTCGCGACCGTCGTACAGAATCTAGGCTACAGTGTCATACGCGGCTCCAGCACCCACGGCGCCACCAACGTGCGTCACCTGCTTGCACCGCTCTGCGAAGGCCACTTTGTGGGCATGGCTCTCGACGGCCCTCGCGGACCGGCTCTCCAAGTCAAGCAAGGCTCCCCGTGGCTAGCCAAATCCAGCGGCCGCCCACTCTGGCTTATCGACGCCAAATACGGGGCGCACATCTCTCTAAAAACCTGGGATAAGTTTGTCCTGCCCCTGCCGCTGACATCTATAGACATCGAAATTAAATTATCTTTGTGACTGAAAATCAACCAAGGTGATTTCATATTCAATAAGGATTATATCGTGATTTTAATGCCGCCTAAATTTGTCGCCTTCGACCTTGAAACTACAGGTCTTAACAACCAAAAAGATGAAATCATTGAAATCGGTGCAGTCAAGTTCACCGTAGAAACCAAGAACGGCAAAGTGGTTCCCAAGCTCCTTGGCGAGCTCGAAACCTTCGTCAAGCCCAACATGATGATTCCGGCCGAAGCATCCGCCGTGAACCACATCTACGACAGCGACGTGCAGGACGCCCCTGCTGTCGGCGACGCCATCAAGAAATTCACCGAGTTCTGCGGCCAGAGCTCCATTCTGCTCGCCCACAACGCAAACTTCGACGCAAGCTTCTTGCGCGTGGCCTACAAGAACAACCCGCAGCTGGTGCCCGGCAACCCGGTCATTGACTCCCTCGCCATTTCCAAGGCAATCCTTCCCGAAGCCAGTTCCCACAAGCTCGGCATTCTGGCCAACATGTTCCAGCGCCGCGACGAAATCAACATGAAGATTGAATCCGACAAGATGCACCGCGCCGTTTACGACTGCCTTATGCTCATGGAAGTGTTCGTGGCCCTGCTCCGCCGCCGCTTCAAGGAAAAGGACTGGGAAATGGCCTGCATCATGAAGAACATGGAAAAGTACAAGGGTATCCCCCAGTTCATCAACAAGTAATTTTTCACTAAAATTTCAAACGCATGCGGACATTCATTTGTCCGCATTTTTTGTTATAAACGCAAAAAGTCCGGCGGCACTTATTACAAAAAAAGAACCGCCCCCGAAGGAGCGGCTTTTAAGATTTCTAGTGATTTAGAAAAGACTTATGCCTTCTCTGCAACCACCCAAACCTTGACCTGAGCTTCAACGTCGCTGAAGACCTTGATCGTCACGGTGTAAACACCGAGCTGCTTGATCGGTTCTTCAAGAGCAACCTGAGCACGGGTAACCTTAACGCCCTGCTTGGTGATAGCGTCAGCGATGTCAGAAGCGGTCACAGAACCGTACAGACGTTCGCCTTCCACAACGCGGCGTTCGAGGTTGACAGAAACCTGAGAAAGCTTGGCAGCCACATCGCCAGCGGCAGCGAGTTCCTTCTGGAACTGAGCTTCGACAGCAGCGCGGTTGTTTTCGATTTCAAGCTTGGCTTCCTTAGTAGCGCGAACAGCGAGCTTGCGCGGGAAGAGGTAGTTACGGGCATAACCGTCCTTAACCTTCACGACGTCAAGCATCTTGCCCAAATGGGGGACATTAGCCTTAAGAATAATTTCCATAGTCTAGTTCCTCCTTATTAGCGCAAGCTGTCCGAAACGAACGGGAGAATAGCCATCTGACGGGCACGCTTGATAGCTTCGTTCAGCATACGCTGATACTTGGCGGAGGTGCCAGAAATGCGGCGAGGAATGATCTTACCACGTTCAGAGATAAAGCGACGAAGAGTCTTTTCGTCCTTATAGTCAATGAACTTGATGTTGTTTTCCGTGAACCAGCAAGTCTTCTTGCGGCGGATACGGGTTGCCTGCTTCTTATCTTCAAAAGCCATTATTCAGCCTCCCCTTCTTCTGCGTCAACCGGGATGATATCTTCGGTGGACTGGGTCTGAGTTTGGTCATAAACAATTTCGCTCATCGGATAATCAGCGAGAGTCATCCAGCGGAGAACGTTTTCGTTCAGCTTAAGAGCGGCTTCCACAGAGGCGACCGTAGCGGCTTCAGCCTTGTAGTAGAAGATCACGTAAAAGCCATGCTGGCGCTTCTTAATGGTGTAAGCGAGCTTGCGCTTGCCCCAATCGTCGCGGCGGAGGATTTCGCCGTTGCCTTTGGTGATGTTAGCGGCGATAGTCTCGATTTCGGCCTTGATAGCGTCGTCAGAGATCATAGCGTCGATGATCACCATCGTTTCGTATTGTCTCATATAATGAGTCCCTTTGGTCTATCGCCCGGAAAACCGACATTGGCTCCGGGAGGGTTCCGATAAAAATCGGTGCCCCAAATATAGAAAAACGAGGTTTTGGTGTCAAACCTGGAGTGGAGGTCAGGTCCTACACCCCCAACTGGGCACCCAAGAAATAAGTGTTCGACCAGCCTTCAATACCCCGATTGAAGGTCTTTTGGCCGCCAATTTCGAAAGAAAACCACATGGAGCGGAGCGTACGCTTGGCCCAGGGCCATACTTCACGGAAATTAAAGGCGACTCCCGGCATCACACTCAACAGGATTTCTTTAGAGAAATTGTATTCCACATGGATTTCGCCGGTCGCACCGAACAGTCTAGACAAATTAACGCCACCGCCAATACCCAACCCAACGGAAAAGCCATCCAAAGAAAACAGTTTCTGGCAATCGTTGCTTTCAACCAGCGTAGAATCGTCTTCAATCTCGTCGACTTCTTTCTTACGGGACTCACCATCCGTATCGGCCGCCTTTTCCCACCAGTAATGCTTATCTTCCACTTTTTTGCCGCGCACCTGCTTTCTAAACGCAGAAATGCTGGTATTTTCAAAGCCCAAATACGGCTCCGCATACAAATCGTAGTTGTCCGAATATCCGTGGAAACGCAGATTCACGCTATAGCGCTGGTACAACACCATTGCATCACGGTCCAAGTCCCCGCCGAAAAAGCGCGCACTGGCTCTACCACTCAGCCAGTCCTTGTAGAAGTATTCCAACTGAGATTGCCAAGCCCCCATGCAGTCGCATTCGGCCAGCGGATCGTAAACACCGAAACTAAGGCCAAAAGAAAGCCCCTCGCCCATATAAGCAGTCTGCCCCGGGAGAGGAATGGTCTCTCGAGTATCCATAGACAAATGGTCCGCATCTTCCGCCGCAAACACGACCGAAGAACTAAACACAAGCGCAATCAGCAAGAATAAAAAACGCACGGGTATAAGCTAGAAAAATTTTATTTGCTAGTCGTTGGCCTTTCGCCCTACGGGCTCAAGTCCACGACTTTTCGGTTCAGCCATGCCGGCAAGTCTAACAGACGCTTCGCGTCCGTGGCTGCGTTTATCAAAAAGGAGTGCATCAATGCACTCCTACTTAGATAAACTCGCCACACTTGCCGTCGTGGCATTCACCTTATTAGTCGTTCATCATATGATTATAGAACTTGGTGTAGTTGTCCTTGTCTTCGGTTTTACGGATGGCGATGGCGTCTTGCGGGTGGCGGTTCAGCATACCCGTAATCATCTGCGGAATGATGTAGCCCCATTCGTACTTTTCCTTGAGCGGGAGGAACAGTTCCTGGTAGGCGTCAAGCACCGGACGCAGGTCATACTTCGGGTTCTTCAAGAAACCGAGCAGGAGTTCGGTGGTGCAGTTACCTGCGCCACGGCCCATGCCGGACACGGAACCGTCGAGGTAGTCCACGTGGTCGATGATAGCCTGGATGGTGTTGGAGAAGGCCAGCTGCTGGTTGTTGTGGCCATGGAAGCCGAACTTCTTGCCCTTCACGATACCGCGGTAGCGGGTAATTTCCTTATCGATGTCTTCCTGGTAGAAGGCGCCGAAGCTGTCCACGAGGTAAAGCACGTCGGCCTTGCATTCTTCGTTCACCTGGTGCAGGGCTTCGTCCAGTTCCGGACCACGGTCACGGCTCACGGCCATGATGTTGAGGGTGGTTTCGTAACCCATTTCGTGGAAGGCGTTCACCATTTCGATACCCTTGTCGATGTTCTTCACGTAGCTTGCCACGCGGAACATCTGGTACGGGCTTTCGCTAGCGGGCTTCACGGCGTCCATGTTCACGCGACCCACGTCTGCCATCACAGCCATCTTGATCTTGGAATCGATACCGTCCTTCACCTTCCAGAGCAGATCGTCATCGCAGAACTTCCACGGGCCGTATTCCTTGGGGTCAAAGAGATCCGGAGAGTTCTTGTAGCCCATTTCCATATAGTCCACACCGGCGGCAGACAGGAGGGTGTAAAGGCGACGCACAAATTCGAGGGAGAAGTCGTGCTTGTTGACCAAGCCACCATCGCGGATGGTGCAGTCCAAAACTTTGATGCTTTCGTAGTACATGTTATACCTTTTCGGATTGTTTTATTTTCGCAGGCAAAGATAGGTTCTGCAAAGGCACCGGTCAAGAGTACTAAAGCATTTCGTTAAAAAAAGAACATTTTCAACGCATATTTTGCGTTGTTTTAGACAAAAAGTTTGTAATTTCATCAAAATCAAGGGTTTAGAAATTGTCAAAAAACGAAATTTTGACAATCAAGAACGAAATTAGCCACCCAACTGATCAAGAAATTTCACAATCAAGCAGACGATGAGAATCTGCTTGGCCACAATTTAACGCACGTTTTGCGTATATAAAATTAAATATTTTCTCAACCACTAAGCCGAATAAAACCAAAAAGGCAGGCTACGCCCGCCCTTTTTTAATGCAAATGGGAATTGCAGAAATTACGCTTCGAGCTGACTGCGCAGCACAACGACGTCTTCTAAAGAAAGTTCCGTAATCGCAACAATCTTCTCATCAGAATCACCGGCTTTTATCATTTTCTTTGCGATTTCACGGACACGCCCATCAATCTTCGCGTTGATATCATCCGCGAATTCCTTGAAGAATCCCTTTCTTAGGGCATTATGATCCCAGACCTTGTGGTACATATTCCGATAAGCCTCAAATTCCTTTTTATTGAAGTTAGATACTTTTGCACTTTCCGTCAAGTCCTTAAACTTCACTTCGTCCAGTTCTTCGGGAAGCTCTTTGAGTCGGTTCAGATAGCGGAAGAAAAACAGCCATTTACTTAGATCACTGGAGGTTTTCTCGATAAAGAAAGGAACCTTCGAAAGTTCGATTACAGTCCAGTTGTAGGTATCCACAAGCTGCGCCCCGCTTTCCAAATCGATTACCGTCGCGCGATGGACGGCACGCTCATCGGGGAAAACAGGGAAACGCGTCAAGGCAATTACATATGTCGGCTGGACATCAAAATTCCAATCATCTCCGGGCTCGGCCTGATTCGCAACCATTTCGCTCGCATAGAATGCAAGACGCTTCATGAAGTTATCCACTTCGCGAATTTGCACTTCGATTTCAATCAAATCACCCGCGTCGTCCTTACAATGCAAGTCAAAAATTGCCGTGCGTGACGCCTTACTCCCGCTTAGGTTCTTCGCCACATTACGGGTCCACACATTTTTGATGGGTCGCTTTAGCTGCGGTCCCAACAGGTCATTCAACAAATTGATGAGATTCTGGCGACTGGTAGGCTTGTCCGGGTCAAAGGCCTTTTTGAAGGCTAAATCCACCAGCAGGTTTGCATACGGGCTCGTTTCGCCCGGTTTCACGATACAATCCTTGAAGGACTTACGTTCTTTCATCTTTCTCTCCTTCCGTCTACAAGCATAAAAAGACGGGGCTTTACGTTTATTCACCCAAAGCATACAAATGCACTTTTGAGCACCAGCAAATATAAATCACTGAATGGAGGTTGTCAAGAGGTTTTATTTTTTTAATCAAATTTTATTCAAGACAAAAAGAGAACGACGCCTCGAATGAAGCGCCGCTCTAAATGTTTTCACAACGGAATAATCCTTATTGTGAATTGCTTTCAGATTTGACCATAATATACATAAAGAAATCACAAAAGTCAATAAATTTTTCGCAATTTGCAGAAAAATCAAAAAATTTTAGAAATGACATTATATGTCACAAAAATAATCTATATTTATGGGTTTGCAGTTTTGATTTTTCGTTTCAAAAATGACGAATTTTATCAAAAAAAAGGCATTTTTTATTCCTTTTTTCGACAAAAAAGTTTATTTTAAACGAGAATAAAAAAGAAGGAATATCTAATGAAGAAAATTCTTGGTCTTGATTTGGGCACGAACAGCATCGGCTGGGCCGTGGTAAATGCGGATGAAAACGGCAATCCCGTAAAAATAGAAGGTATGGGAAGTCGAATTATACCCATGGGCAGCGATAAAATTGACTACGAAAAAGGCGTCTCTATTACCAAAAATGCTGATCGTAGAGCAAAGCGTTGCGCTAGACGTATGGGGAAACGCTATAAAATGAGACGAAACAAACTCCTTTTCATTTTAAATGAATTAGGTATGTTGCCAGACCAATTCCAATTCAAGGATGGATTTCCCGAAGCGAAGCATTTGCAAACTTTAGAATTATTGCCAATTCGTAAGCATACATTGCAATTGGATTCTTTGCAACATTATGAACTAAGAGCCAAAGCTTTAAATGAAAAAATTGAACTAAAAGAATTGGGCAGCATCTTATACCAATACAATCGCCTAAGAGGCTATGCTGGTGGTGGAGATGATGAAACAGAAAAAAAGAATGTCACAAAGGATGACGATCAAGAAGATTTGAAAAAATATGAGACACGTGTCCAAAAATATACAATTAAGGAAGTTGAAAAATCAGAATTAACATTCAAAGCTAAGGGCGGCAAAGACAAAGGAAAGGAACTTCCTGTATACAACATCACGGTTTTAGATGACGATAATGAAATTAACGGAACAACACAACTTCAAAACTTAGAAGAGAAAATTGGACAAGAGATTGAACTTGAAATAAGAATTAAACGAACAAAAAAATCTGAATCAATCACATTTGCTCTCCCTCAAAAAACTAATTGGCGAAAGCAAATGGAGGAAACGGAAAAAATTTTAAACGACAAGGGCTTTTTCCCATGTCAGTTATTCGTGGAAGACTTAAGAAAAAACAAATGGACGAAAATTAGGAATAGGGTTATTCTCCGCCAACAATATATAAAGGAATTCAACGCTGTATGGGAACAACAGGCAAAATTTTATCCTTTCCTAAATAATTGTCCTCAAGAGATGCTTGAACATATCCTCAACTACATCTTCCCCGGGGTAAGCGAAACTCAGAATCAGTTACGTAAAGACGGTTTGAAAAATGGCTTAAAATATATCATAGAAAAACAGGTTATTTATTATCAAAGGCCTTTAAAATCTCAATCGGATCTTATTGGTAGATGTCAATTTGAAAAAGAAGAACAGGTTGTTCCCATTTCGCATCCACTATTCCAAGAATTTAGATGCTGGGATCAAATCAACCGTCTTTATGTCACATCAAAACAAGAAGTTTGGAATGAGCGAAAAAAGAAAGACATTTTACAATACAAAAATCGATATCTTTCGGATGATGAGAAAAAGACCATCTACAACAAATTACAAATTCAAAAACAGGTTGGCTATAATGACGTCGCTAAAATTATCGGTTTAAAAAGCGATAATACAGAATATTTGAATGGCTTAAATGTAAAGGCGAAACTTAAGGGATGTGATACAGCTATTTCCATCCAAAAAATTCTTGGTACGCAAGGCGTTCAAAATGCAAATATAGAAGCTATTTGGCAAACTATATACGATAATGTTCATGAAGGCAGTGAATACGATCCAAGTAGCAAACGCGTTCAGTCTATAGTTTTTGCACTACCAGAAAACATTGAAGATGATTTACGTTTAGAAACTGCTTTAAAACTTGCCCAGACTATAAAATTTCCGAGAAAATATGCAAGTCTTTCAAAGAAGGCCATTGAAAATATTTTGCCTTTGATGCGAGTGAATCCACAACCGCAAGAAATACCTGATATTGTCAGGTATAATTTTAGCCAAATTCAGCACCTGTTAGAAACGGGTGAAGCTATTGAAGATTATTTACTTAACGACTACATTATTGAATTTGTAGAAAATAATCCTAACGCCCTTGAAAAAGGCGGTTTGATGTACGCATTTGCAGCATCCTTGGTATATGGCAGACATACAAAAGAAAACGTTAAGCCTCAAATCACAAATTATCATGACATAAAATATAATCGTGAAAGAGAGAAAAATCTAAGAAATCCGATAGTTAGTCAAATTGCAAACGAGACAATGCAAGTTGTTAAAGCTGTTTGGAAGAATTATCGATTGAATCCCGATGAACTTGAAATCCGAGTGGAACTAGCTAGGGATTTAAAAAACAGTGCTCAAGAAAGAGACAAAATCTACAAATCACAGATAAAGAACCGAAAAATCAACGAAACCATCAAAAAACGACTTATTGAATTAAATCAAGAAGTCAATGAACGAAATATTGAATTATACAAGATTTGGAGCAGACAAGAAAACCCATTTGATGAAAAGGGGAAACCTATATCCCGTCCAAAATTTAAAAATGAAAACGCTCCAACACAAGATGAAATCGAGAAAATGAAACTATGGGAAAAACAGCAGTTTATTTCTCCATACACATTAAAACCAATCCCTCTTTCTAATTTATTTGACGATCGGTTATATGACATAGACCACATTATTCCAAAATCACGCTATTTTGACGATTCTTTAGCAAATAAAGTTGTTTGCGAAACAAATATAAACGAGGAAAAAAACAACAGGACTGCATGGGAATACATTTCACAGCAAAATTCGACATTAGGCATATGTTCTTTAGAAAAATATTTAGAACACGTCAATAAGAATTTCTTTGGACAGAAGAAACGAAACCTTCTAGCAGAAAAAATTCCTTCCAATCCCGTCAATCGTCAACTAAAAGATACGCAATTCATATCTGTTGCTATAAAAGATGAGTTGGCGAAAATTGTTGGTAGTGACAATGTAAAAACAACTACTGGTGGCGTTACTGATTATCTCAGAAGTCATTGGGGGCTGAAGAAACTCTTTATGAACCTGACGGAAGCAAGATTCAAACAAATGGAATTGTGGAATCTAGACGAAAACGGCAACCCTAAAGAATCTTGGATTACCAAAGGTTTTGACAAAAAAAGAAACAGAAATATTTATGAGATAAAAGGATGGAGTAAGCGGTATGATCATAGGCATCATGCCATAGATGCGCTTGTAGTTGCTTTAAGTGATAACAAGTTTATCAAACGTCTGAATGATTTGAACAAATACTTTCAGGATGAATTGAGTAATCATAAAGATGAATTTGTATATAGTGATGAAGATTCCATAGAAGAAGCATTTTTCAAACTTAATAAGGAAAAACGCGATGCAATAATGAAGGAAATCGAAAGTTCTCGAAAATTCAAATCGCCCATCGATGATTTAATTCCCGAGGCAAAAGAATTCCTTGAAACAATGATTGTTTCTCAAAAACCTAAAGATAAGTTAACCATAACAGAAAACGAAGAAGGGAAAAAACAACTTAAAATTCGTGCCGCATTACACCAAGAAACCTATTATGGAAAAACAAATAATAGGGACACAAAAACGGTAAGCATCTCTTTATTAAAAGTAAAAGACATTCCACAGATTATAGATCCTATTTTACGAGAAGAAATAGAAAAACATCGCAAAAAACATGCCAAAGACACTATGAAGGAAGCTTTTTCTGGGGAAAATCTCATTGAATTTAATGAATCTCGTCACCAAACTAAAAATCCAATTGCACTTAAGCCTCCAGTATACAAGGTTAAACTTTGGTATAGCAAAAAAGAAGGTGAAGACAGCGGTTTACAGCAACTCTATTCAGACAGACCTAAACAGAGCGTACTCACAGGTGACAATTACATGTTTATTGTTATGGAGAAAAATGGAAAGAGAATATTTGATATCGCTCCCTTATACGATTCTGTCGAATTTGCAAAAGAATTAATAAAGACTAAGCCCACAGATATCGAAGAATCAAAGAGATTAATTTGTGAAAAAATCCGTGTAGAAAACAAGGAAAAACCTGATAGCACTCTTTTTTATCTTCAGCAAAATGACTTAGTATATATGCCTAAAGCAAAAGACGACATTCTTGGACTTGATGCCGAAAAACTAAAAGAATGGTTCAAAAACAATGAGAATAAAAAGGAATTCGCACAAAGGATATATAAAGTTGTAAAATTCACCGGAAAGGATTGTTTCTTCATACCGAATAATTATGCTAAGGAAATAAGCATAGCAAAAGATTTGTCCGACGCAGATATATCTGAATTGAAAAATAAATATGCAGAAACAAAAATTCCCAAGCAAGAACTAAACTATGAAGAATTTAGTTCTTTCGGGAACTGCGTCAAATTCGTTCCAGACGAAAGATTTATAAGAAATATCATTGATAAAAGAAATCCAAAACCTCCTAAAATCCAAGACTTCTGTGTTAAAATAAAAACAGATTGGCTCGGCAATATAATCGAATTTAACGGATTACGATTATGATTAAACGGACACTGTATTTTGGAAATCAGGCGTATTTAAGCCTAAAGGACAATCAACTTGTCATTAAAAAACGCGATGACGAAATCATCACCGCGGCTATTGAAGACATCGCATACATTGTCCTCGATTCACCCCAAATTACAGTGACAAACGCCTTACTTGGAGCTTTGCTAGAAAACAACTGCGCAATTATCAACTGCGATAAAACCCATTTGCCATCAGGTCTTTTGCTCCCTCTCTCAGGAAACACCCTGCAAAGCGAAAGGTTCCAAGCACAAATAGAAGCATCACTTCCATTAAAAAAGCAACTATGGCAACAAACGGTCCAACAGAAAATTTTGAATCAAGCAGCCATCTTGAAGGTCACAAGAAATGCCGAAATCGGCAATATGTCAGCTTGGGCAAATTCAGTACGAAGTGGAGATGTTGATAATCGAGAAGCTGTTGCAGCAGCATACTACTGGAAAGAGATGTTCCCCGACATTTCTGATTTTATTCGCGATAGGAATGGTGTTTCACCCAACAACATGTTGAACTATGGCTACGCCATACTGCGAGGCGTTGTCGCAAGGGCTTTGGTTTCTAGCGGACTTTTGCCGACCTTGGGCATTCATCATCACAACCGTTACAACGCATATTGCCTTGCTGATGATATAATGGAGCCATACCGACCTATTGTAGACAAATTAGTTTTAGACATTATAGACGAAATTAAAGAATATCCCAAAGACTTATCCACCGACATCAAAGCAAAAATCCTCCAAATTCCAGTTCTCGATTGTTTTATTAATGGCGAGCGGAGTCCCTTAATGAACGCCGTTGCTACAACAACAGCATCACTCGCCAAATGCTATATGGGAGTCACAAAGAAACTAATCTATCCTGAGGTGTAGGATGGATCGATTTAGCGAGTATCGAATTATGTGGGTACTATGTTTCTTTGACTTACCGACGGAAACCAAAATTGAGCGAATGCGTCATAGTCAGTTCAGAAAAGACTTACTAAAAGACGGATTTTCGCGATTTCAATTATCCATTTACGTTCGACATTGCGCCTCTGTTGAAAACGCGGAGGTTCACATCAACCGTATAAAGAGTTTTATGCCTCCCAAAGGATCCGTCAGCATTCTTTGTATCACCGACAAACAGTTTGGGAAAATCCAAGTATTTTACGGGAAAAAGGAGAAACCTTTACCCAAGCCAGCACTCCAACTAGAGCTTTTCTAATCACAAAAAATGCCTTAAAAACGAAAAAATCGGCTTAAAAAAGTCGATTTTTTCTTCTTCATATTTTTGCAACTAACTCATTGACACTTATTCAGTTACAACAAATCAGTTGTTATTGCACTAGTAAAACTAGAAAATCTGAAAGCAATTCACAACGGCAAAGACGGCGGCGCTTGAAACCACAACGTTGTTATTGCACTAGTAAAACTAGAAAATCTGAAAGCAATTCACAACACGAGAACCCGCTCCTTGACTGTCCTTTCAGTTGTTATTGCACTAGTAAAACTAGAAAATCTGAAAGCAATTCACAACCCAAACGAGTATCTTTTCAAGATGGAATTCGTTGTTATTGCACTAGTAAAACTAGAAAATCTGAAAGCAATTCACAACGCATATAGGTCATCTGCGTATTCCGTCGAAGTTGTTATTGCACTAGTAAAACTAGAAAATCTGAAAGCAATTCACAACCCTGATGCTTATGTCTACGCTTGCTGAGGGGTTGTTATTGCACTAGTAAAACTAGAAAATCTGAAAGCAATTCACAACATTGTGACGCACAGTGTCAATGCGAAGAAGTTGTTATTGCACTAGTAAAACTAGAAAATCTGAAAGCAATTCACAACAAGAACTCTGTTCAACGGAACACATTTCCAGTTGTTATTGCACTAGTAAAACTAGAAAATCTGAAAGCAATTCACAACATGTTCATCTTTTGTTCCTTGCTCGTACAGGTTGTTATTGCACTAGTAAAACTAGAAAATCTGAAAGCAATTCACAACAGCCGTTCGGCCTTTACCGCCGTAACAACGTTGTTATTGCACTAGTAAAACTAGAAAATCTGAAAGCAATTCACAACCGTTTGCTCGATATCCCTTTATCATTAATAGTTGTTATTGCACTAGTAAAACTAGAAAATCTGAAAGCAATTCACAACCATCACACGGATGCCAAACGTGAATCCACTGTTGTTATTGCACTAGTAAAACTAGAAAATCTGAAAGCAATTCACAACATCGATTCTGTAAACCGCATGGCAACCACTGTTGTTATTGCACTAGTAAAACTAGAAAATCTGAAAGCAATTCACAACGAATACGTTGCCGCATATAACGCCGGTAAGTTGTTATTGCACTAGTAAAACTAGAAAATCTGAAAGCAATTCACAACGCGTTCGCGGCCCTGTATTTGAGAACTTCTGTTGTTATTGCACTAGTAAAACTAGAAAATCTGAAAGCAATTCACAACATTTCAGGCCCTTAAGGCGGCGCAACTTGAGTTGTTATTGCACTAGTAAAACTAGAAAATCTGAAAGCAATTCACAACAACCGAATAGAACGCTACGAGAATCCGGCTGTTGTTATTGCACTAGTAAAACTAGAAAATCTGAAAGCAATTCACAACACTTTTTTAGGGCCGAATTTGCGGAATTTTGTTGTTATTGCACTAGTAAAACTAGAAAATCTGAAAGCAATTCACAACTGCTTCTTCCTTGATTTCCTTTTCAAGGATGTTGTTATTGCACTAGTAAAACTAGAAAATCTGAAAGCAATTCACAACCATCAACGGCAGCAAGTGCCGTACTAACAGGTTGTTATTGCACTAGTAAAACTAGAAAATCTGAAAGCAATTCACAACATACAAGTTACTATCATACAAGTTACTATAGTTGTTATTGCACTAGTAAAACTAGAAAATCTGAAAGCAATTCACAACTATACACAGAATCTTAGTCACCTGGTAAGGTTGTTATTGCACTAGTAAAACTAGAAAATCTGAAAGCAAACCACAACAATTGCATATTGATTATGAGAACGCTTACAAAAGGACTGCACCCCCGCCCCCGTTTCCTATAATTTTTGTAGATTACAAAAAAAAGAGGTATTTATGAACGAAACGATCAAGACTCTGCTCAACCGCAGGAGCATCCGCAAATTCAAACCCGACGCCGTGAGCAAAGACCTGATCGCTCAGGTGGCCGAAGCGGGAATTTACGCCGCAAGCGGCATGGGCAAGCAGGCTGCCACCGTGATCGCCATTACGAACAAAGGACTGCGCGACCGCATTTCCGAAATGAACCGCAAGATTGGCGGCTGGGAAGAGGGTTTTGATCCGTTCTACGGCGCGCCCGTAATTCTGCTTGTTCTCGCGAAAAAGGAAATTCCGACTTACCTGTACGACGGTTCACTTGCCATGGGGAACCTCATGAACGCCGCCTACAGCCTCGGGCTCGGCAGCATCTGGATTCACCGCGCCAAAGAAGAAGTCGAAAGTGCCGAGGGCAAGGAAATTCTCAAGTCGCTGGGCCTGAATGCCGACGAATGGGTGGGTATCGCCCACTGCGCCCTGGGTTACCCGGACTGCGAACAGCCCGCGGCGCACCCCCGCAAAGACGGCCGCATTGTCTGGGCGGAATAATATAGCTCACACTTTACAGTTCCCTTATTGATTATAGAAAATCAATAAATTATATTCAAGCCCATGAATACCATTTGCAAACTCCTCCCTTTTGCACTTGCAGCTTCCGCTTTCGCGGACAACACATTTTTCTTTAACGAGGCGGGTTACGACCAGGGCCAACCGATTTCGATTGTGGTACAGAGTTCCGACGAACTCGAAGGCACTAAATGGACGCTCTTCTATGCACCCGACGGCGGCACGACCGGCGCAACAGTTGCCGACGGCAAGTTCGGCAAGGGCGAAGATCCTGACAACTGGGCAAAAAGCGGCAAGTACTACACGATTAACTTAGGTGATTCACTCTCCCGTTCAGGCAAGTTCTACCTGAGCCTCGCTGCAGGCAACCCCTCCACTTCAGGCGAATTCACCATAGGCGACAAGGCGCTTGCCAAGAGTACGCTCGGCATGGTGCTCAACTACTTCTACAACGACCGCGCCGAAAACTCGCAAATCAAGAGCTGGGATTCAAAGGTCTCCGTTTACGGAAGTTCGGGAGTCACGCGCGACGTTCACGGCGGCTGGTACGATGCCAGCGGCGACGTGAGCAAGTACCTGAGTCATCTTTCTTACGCGAACTACCTGAACCCGCAGCAAATTCCCTTGACGGTGTGGTCGCTCGCCTTTACGGCAGAACACATCCCGACGTTGCTTAAGTCAACCTCCACCAAGGCAAAAACCGCAGACGAAGCCGCCTACGGCGCAGACTTCTTGGTACGCATGCTCGACGAACAGGGATTTTTCTACATGACCGTATTCGACAGCTGGGGTGCAAGTTCCCGCAAGCTGTGCGCCTTTTCCGGTTCCCAAGGCGAGTTGAGCACCAACTACCAGACCGCATTCCGCGAAGGTGGCGGCATGGCCATTGCAGCACTCGCCCGAGTCTCTAAGCTCGGTGTCAAGGGAGACTTCACCAGCGAACAATACCTTGAAGCGGCCCAAAAAGCTTACGCGCACCTCTCCGAAAAGCAAAGCATCGGCGGCAACTGCGCCTACTGTGATGACGGCAAGGAAAACATCATTGACGACTACACCGCACTCCTTGCGGCAACGGAGCTGTTCTTAGCTACGGGAAAAGGCGCCTACATGACCGACATGGAAAAACGCGCAGGGCACCTAGCCGACCGCATCAGCAAAGACGGTTATTTCTGGAGTGACGACGCCAAGACCCGCCCGTTCTGGCATGCCAGCGACGCAGGGCTTCCGCTAATCGCCTTGATGCGATTCCTGGAAGCGGAAATGCAGATTGCACGCGAGCCATGTCCCCCTGAATTCGACTGTTCCATTTCCGGAGCCGAAGTCGCGATACAGGCTGCATATAGCGCGATCAACAAACATTTAAATTGGCTAATCTCCATTACGAACAAGGTCGAAAACCCCTTCGGCTACGCCCGTCAGACTTACAACACCAGCGGAAAAACCAAAGACGGCTTCTTTATCCCGCACGACAACGAAAGCAATTACTGGTGGCAGGGCGAAGACGCCCGTATTGCAAGCCTTGCAGCAGCAGTCATGCTCGTAAAAAACGACTTGAATATTAAGGACGCCTCGATAAACAAGTATGCCGCAGACCAGCTCGACTGGATTTTAGGAAAGAACCCCTACGGAACTTGCATGATGTACGGCATCGGAAAGAAAAACCCGAAAAAGTACGACGGAGGCTCCGATTACGACGCCACCCTGGAAGGAGGCATCGCAAACGGAATTACCGGAAAGAATAATGACGGTTCTGGAATCGCATGGAGCGACGACGGCGTCACCAGCGTAGGTTTCGACGCCCTGAAGGAATCGTGGCAGGTATGGCGCTGGGACGAACAATGGCTCCCCCACAGCACCTGGTACTTGATGGCACTCGTCACCCGTTACGACGAGAATCCGGTTACAGTCTACAATCCGAACGCAGTCATGCCCAAGGCAATTGCTAGCGCAAAATTTACCGTCCAGACACAAGGGCGCACGCTCACGGTAAACGCCCGCGGCACCGCAAATGTGCGAGTATTGAGCCTCAACGGTGCAGAAATTGCAACCGCAAAACTTACCGCCGGACACGCAACGCTGAGCCTCGACAACGCGCAGAGTGGAATCTACATGGTCAAGGTAGATGGCCTTGGCGTGAAAAAGATTGCCATAAAGTAAAAGAGAAGCTAGCCCTTCGACAGGGTCAGCAACACGGCACCCGCGAGAATGATAAAGGTTGCAAGAAGCAACTTGATTCGTTCGCGGGTCGTTTTATATTCACCGAAAACGAAGACGCCCCAGCCAAGGTTCACCAGCAAGTTCAGCTGCGTGAGCGGGTAACCGATAGCGTAACCCAGCGCGCCGTTCACGTCGATAGCCCAGAAACAGCCGTGCATGCCCACCATCCAGAGTACGCCCATCAATATGGTAACAAGGCTCGGAACTCGGGCATAATCAAACATTTTCTTGCGGCGAATCTCAATGATGGCAATGAGGATTTGACTACCGACAAACAGACCTATCGTAAAAGGGCACAGGAATTCCACATCGGTCATGGAAAGCCCAGACTGGACCGAAAGCTTGTAAGGAATCAGATAAGAACCGAAGGCGAGGCCGCCCCAAAGGGAGCGCCAGTTCTTGAATACGGAGCCCCCATGGGAGGGTGAAAGGCGAGAGAGCCCAATTAAGAAGCACGCAATTGCAGGAATCGAGAGGAAGAACTTGGACTGTTCACCAAACAGGAGCACCCCCGAAAGGAAGGAGGCCAAGATGCTCACCCCCATGGAGCGGACACCCGCCCCGGCAAGATCCGCTTCGGCTTGCACCGCCCAGAAGCAGAAAGCTCCGCCAGCCACCCACAGAAGGCCACACAAGAGTCCCACCGGATGGACATTGAAAGTGCCCGTATAAAAAGCCACCACCAAGGCGCTAAGGAGAGCGCCCAGAGTCATCATCGAAAGGTATGCCCAGCTGGAATATTTCGGCCATTTTTTTAGCGGCACCATGTAGGAACCGAACATGAAAATGGCAAGAATCGCACCAATATAACTACTTTCCAATGCAGAACCCCGCGAAAATAGATTGCAAAATGTCTTCGGACGAAATTTCGCCCGTTATGCTTTGAAGCGCGCGACGCACCAGTTGCATTTCAAAAGCCAGCAACTCCACCGCCGGATTTGTCTTGAGCAAATCAAGTACGCGATTGACTCCAGCGAGAGCTTCTTCGAGACAAGTTTTTTCCCGTTCGCTGGTAATCCAGAGGTCTTCTTGATTCTCGTTCTTCTTGAACAAGGCGGCATTCATAACGCCCTTAAGTTCGGCAAGACCCGCACTAGTTTTTGAAGAAATGCAGAGCCCAGTTTCGGGAAGGGAGTCTCGCAAGTCACACTTGGAGTGGACTATAAAATCAGGCTGAACAACCGGATCGCTTGAATCTGATCCGTCGAGAACTAAAATCTTAAGGTCCGCTTCTTCCAAGATTTCGCGGGACTTTTTCATGCTGAGTGCATCCAGCTCGTCGGTGGCCTTGTCTGCTATGCCTGCGGTATCCACCAAACGGATTTCGCCGCCATCTAAAAACAGGCGGACTTCAACAAAGTCTCGCGTCGTACCGGGCACGTTGCTCACCAACACGCGGTCTTCGCCAAGAAGGGCATTTACCAAACTGGACTTGCCCGCATTGGGAGCACCATAGAGCACAGCCAGCGGAAGCCTGCTCAAGGCGGCTTTTCCGCGGAAACTGTTCAAAATCTGCTGGATAGTCTCACGAATCGATACAAATCGCGTTTCCCAACCGGCGAAATCCGGATCCGCTTCTTCTTCGGCAAAGTCCACATCCAGTTCCAAGCGGGCAGAGATATCCTTTACCTGGGCCGTGAGGGCTGCAATCTTTTTCGAAAGCGCACCCGACAAAAGACGGTGGGCATTTTCCAATTCCGCACGGTTCGCACTGTGAATCACATCGGCCACGGATTCGGCCTGGGTCAAATCCATCTTACCATTCAAAAAGGCGCGGCGGGTATATTCACCCGGTTCCGCAAGGCGCACCCCCTGAATACCACGAATAGCCTGCAACAGGTCCCGGACAATCAGCGGGTTTCCGTGAGGGTAAAGCTCCAGCACATCTTCGCCGGTGTAGGAATTAGGCGATTCAAAATAGATGTACAGGAGGCTGTCGAGAACTTTTCCCGACTCCGGGTCGCGAGCCGTCCCGAGGTTTGCCTTTCGAGGTTCAAGCCTATTGGCGGCCTTGGGGCCAAACAGGCTCTCAACGACATTCCGGACCCGGGAGCCACTCACACGGAGGGCCGCCACGGCACTCACGCCCATGGGCGTCATCGGCGCAACTATGGTTTGAGAATCCATAGCGCGAAAGATAGTAAAACGAGCCCGCAGTCAAAATGTATTTTAATATTTTCTTATTTGATTGTTGCAAAGGAACTCTTTAACCGGTTTTTTATTTAAATTACTTTTATATGAGTCAATTCAAGCTTATTTCCCGCCCCTTGGGCACTATTCCCTGTTTTGTGTTACAACGTGACGACGGAGCCGAAATTGAAATTTTGAGCGGTTTCGGCAGCGGTTTGAACGCATGGCGGGTACCCGTCGAAAACACCCAGAGCACGCGTTCCTCCACCATGCTCGACTTGCTTTACGGCTACAGGGACGAAACGACTCTCCGCAAAATTTCCCCCGACACCAATGCCGGCTGCAGGCTCACCCCCTTTCCGGGCCGTACCGCCTTCGCAAAGTTCAGCTGGCAGGGCAAAACCTACGAGCTCGTAAACAATGTAAGTTGGGCACCCCACGCCCTCCACGGATTCTTGCAGGACAAGCCTTGGGAATTCGATTCCTTTGAAAGCGAAAACGACTGTTGCACTGCCGTATTCACCTGCGACTGGCCGGGAGCCTTTGCCGGATTCCCGTTCCCCTACCGCGCTACGAATGCCATTACCTTTACCGGAGAAAGCGTTTCTATTTCGTCGACTGTCAAAAATGTCGGCAAGACCGACATGCCTTATTCCGAAGGCTGGCACCCCTACTTTATGTTGGGCGAAAAAATCGACAACCTGAACTTAAAACTTCCCAAGTGTTCCTTGGCCCTTTTGGACAAGGCCGACATCCCCACTGGAGAATACAAGGAAGACACCCGTTTTGAAAGCGGCCGCAAGATCAACGACGAATTCATTAATGACTGTTTCTGCCTAGAAAAAGACGTCACCCAGTTGCAAGCCGTTGGTTCTGACTTTATTAATAATGCCCACGTTTTACTGGATAGTGACCGATACACCCTGGACATTTGGCAGAAGGCCGGAATCGAACAGTATAACGCCATTCAGGTATATACTCCGCCTGACCGTATGAGCATTGCCATCGAGCCCATGACAACAGAACCCGATGCGTTGAATCATCACCGAGGCCTCATTGTGATTCCACCTGGTGAAGAACGCACATTCACCTTCGGGTTCCGTTTTCACGAAAAAACGGGCATTGAGTTATAATTAATTACAAAAAACATACATTGCAAAATCTTTAAAAAATCCGCTTTTTTGGCGGATTTTTTTGTTGTGAACTACCCAACGTTTTATTCAACACTATTCAAAATATGCTTTGAATTGCATTCTGCAAAACCTATTTTCCTTAACGAAAATATAGGAGCATGTTATGAAATTCACAAAAACGATTCTCGCTTTCGGTCTCGCTGCCGCAGCAACCGCAGGTGCGGCCATCAGCTATTCTCCCGTTACCGCAGGGGCTACCGAAGGCGCCCAGAAGCTTTACAACTTCCTTGCAACAAACTATGGCGTAAAGACCGTTTCCGGCGTAATGACCGGTGACGTCAGCTCCGCTACCGTTAAGGAACTTCCCGACGTAATTTCGTTCAATGAACACTCCGGCAAATATCCCGCCCTCGTGGGTTTCGACTTCCTGTTTGCAACCGGCGTAAAGGGAAATGACGCATGGTACCAGAGCTATACACAAATGGCTCTTGACGCCGCCAAGGACTTGTGGAAACAGGGTGGTATTCCGGCCTTTACTTGGCACTGGAAGGACCCCAGCGACCAAATTGATGCATTCTACACCAAGTCCGGCAACGCAAAAGAATTCACCGACTTTGACTTCACCAAGGGATTCGCCGATCCCGCCTGCACCGCAAACTGCACCTGGAATACGGAATCAGAAACCTACAAGCAGCTCGTAAGCGACATTGACGAAATCGCCGACATGTTCCTCGGCCTGCAGGATGCCGGTGTCGCCGCCATTTTCCGTCCTCTCCACGAAGCAAGCGGCAAGTGGTTCTGGTGGGGCACCAAGGGTGGCGCCGCCTTCCAGGCTCTCTACAACCTCGTCTATGACGAAATGGTTTCCGTGAAGGGCGTAAAGAACCTCGTATGGGTATGGAACCCCGAATACAGCAAGGACACCGATTGGAATCCGGGTGCAACCAAGTACGACGTAATCAGTCTCGACATTTATAACGCTTGGGATTACACCAGCCTGTACACCAAGGCCTACAGCGAACTGACCACCAACTACGGCAGCGACAAGATTCTCGCCGTTTCCGAAAACGGTTCCATTCCTGACATGTCCACCATGAAGGCCAACAACACCGTATGGTCCTGGTGGATGCCCTGGTACCAGACTTGGGACGGCAAGTACCTCGACCAGACCGTAGAAACCGTCTGGAAGGCTAACATGGAAAGTCCCTGCACCATCAGCCTCGAAAGCATGCCGGGCTGGGACAAGTACACCATTTCGAACGCACCCGTGGCCGCCTGCGACGCCGGCTACAAGCTGGGTGACCTCGACACCGTCCGCGTTGTCGAAGAAAAGTTCCCGGGTGATTTGGCAACGAACGGCTGGCTGCAAGCAAAGATTTCTGCCAACGCAGATGACACCGCCAAGGGCAACGTAGTCATTCTCGAAGGCAAGGTTCCTGACCTTTCTTCTGCCAAGAAGTTGACCATGAAGGTCTACAACGCCAACGAAATGTCCGGCATCTGGTTCACGGTGGCATTCCTTACCGGAGCTCCGGATTGGGCATGGGCACAACCCGAAGGTTGCTGGGTAAATGCAGGTGATTCGACCCTCTGCGAAATCGACCTTACCACAACCGCTAAGGATCAGGTGGTTTTGACCGCAGACGAATACGCCGCCTTCATGAAAAATATCTCCAAGGTTTATATTGAAATCTACGCCGAAGGTTTCAACGGTACCGTCTACTATGATGACGTAACGGTTGACGGTTCCATCCTCATCAACGATTTCAACAAGGCCCAGACCATCAAGGTTGAAGAAGGCCAGAAGCTCGCGGTAAAGGTTCTCACGGCTGGCAGCAGCGCCATCAAGCCGGTCGCCAAGGTTGCTTCCACCGCCAAGCTGAGCGTCTCGGGCAAGACCGTTTCTCTCACGACTGCAAAGGCAGGCCTCGTATCTGTCGAAGTATTCGGACTGAACGGCAAACGCGCGGCAACGCTCTATAAGGGTAACCTCGCCGCCGGCACAAGCGCCTTCAGCCTCGCCGACATGCCCAAGGGCCGCTACATTGTACGCGTCAAGGGCGCAGGCATAGCAGCCACCCAGCCGGTCTTAATCAAGTAAGTTTCTCTTCATGACTCCTAGAATCCCCGTGGTTTAACGCAAGTTGGCCGCGGGGGTTCTTCTTTTTAGGCTACATTTTTCAAAAAAAAGAAAAATAATGTATTTTAAAATAAAACGGAGGTGGTATGAATTTCTATAAATTTTTAACAGCCACGACATTAGCCCTTTCAACCTATTCCATGGCAGAGGCTTTGCGTTTCGAAGCCGAAGACGCCATACCTGCCGATGACCACAAAATCAAAACCGTTGCCAACGCAAAGGCTTCGGGAGGCAAATATGTGGAAATGGCAGACGGAAACCTCCTCTTTACCGTAGATATGCCTAGCGAAGGCTACTACACCCTTTACGTCAACTACTTGCTTCCCACCGAACGCGGAAACAAGACGCAAAACCTGACATTGAACGGAAGCTCCGCCGGACAGGTCACCTTCGGTCCCAGCGATTCGTTCACCAAGCTAAAGGCTGCCGGAAAAATCAAGCTTTCCAAGGGCAAGAATACCATCGGTATTGAACACTCTTGGGGATGGGTGGACATTGACTACATCGAAATTTCAGAATACGAGGCTTCACCCTGGAATATCAGTCCCAAGCCTGTAACTCCGGAGCCCACCGAGAGCGCCCAGAAGCTCTACAATTTCCTGCTTGCGAATTTCGGCAAGCGCACCATTAGCGGCGTGATGACCGAACGGCCCTTCGAAAACGATGGCAATTACACCCCGCAAGATTTTGATACCCAGACCGAACTCAGCTACATCAAAAAGGCGAGCGGCAAGAACGTTGTTCTCGTCGGTTTCGACTTTTTGCATGCATCTGGCAAGAATTCCGATCAGCAATGGTATCAGGGCTACACGCACGCTTCCCTGGAAATGGCAAAGACCGTATGGAAGAAGGGCGGTATTCCGCAATTCAACTGGCACTGGAAAGACCCAACTCACAAAATCGAAGCGTTCTACACGCAATCGGGCGATGACAAGTCTTACACCGAATTCAGCATCGGTCTCGCTTACGACACCACCACCGGCAAGTGGAAAACCGATAGCGACGAATACAAAGCCATTGTCCGCGATATGGGAATCGTAGCGGACTCCCTACTGACTTTACAAAAAGAAGGGGTCGCCCTACTGTGGCGCCCGCTGCACGAAGCTAGCGGCAAATGGTTCTGGTGGGGCACCGACGGCGCCGAAGCCTGCGTTGCCCTATACAAGCTGATGTTCGACATCTTCGTAAATCAGAAAGGGCTGCACAACCTGATTTGGGTCTGGACCACCGACGAAGCGCCCGATGCACTTGAATGGTACCCCGGCGACGAATACGTAGATGTGGTAGGTCGCGACTACTATTACTATCCCCGCGAAGAAAATCACGCCTCGCTCGTGAGCTCTTTCGAGAAGGTCAAGGAAATGTACGGCGCAAAGAAAATCGTCACATTATCCGAAAACGGCTCCGTGCCCTACCCCGACGAAATGAAAGCCGACGGTGCAAACTGGAGCTGGTTCATGCCTTGGTATGGCGAATACACGCTTGAAAGCTGGGCTCATGACAACACCGCCGAAAGCTGGAAAACCGTGATGAACAACGATTACATCATCACCCTCGAAGACATGCCCGGCTGGGACAACTACGAAATGCAAACGACCGTGATCGCCACCGCCAAGAAAGCTGCCTCAGCAATCCAACTTGTCGGTCGCGATTTGCAGGTGAACTTGAACGCATCAACGGCACAGGTCTCGATTTACGACTTGCAGGGAAACCGCGTGCTCGCGAGAAAGATGAGCCAGAACGGCACGATTGCGCTTTCACGCCTCGCCCGCGGACCGTACCTCGTGCGAATTCAGGCAAACGGTTTCACCCAAAACCACAAAATCACGCTTAAATAAGCGATTCGCTCCAAAAACCGCCCTTCAGGCTATTGCGGAAAAGACAACGTCTTTTCCGCTTTTTTGCTTGCAAAATGGAAAAAAAGGCCTTTCAAAGGTATATTTAAAGCATAAATTAAGGAGTTATGTATGGGATGTAAAACTCTGACGGTTTTTGCCGTCTTGGCGGCGGCTGCACTTGCTTTTGCAGCCCCCACCAAATACGAAGCAGAAGAACAGGCGGGAGTTTCCGCAGCAGATATTACCACAGACGATGAAGGCGCCAAGTACGTCACGCCCGCCGATGCGGCCGGCATGACATTCAACGTTAAAGTTGAAGAGACAGCCGTTTACGACATTACCGCCAGGGTGCGCATCAAGCTTTACGCCTGGATTACCTCGAAAATCGTGGTCAACGGCGTCGATGTGGGCTCCATGCTCACGACCCCGCGAAATGTAGATTCAAGCTACGTCATCGCGGCGTCTGCCAAGATGAAGGCCGGAGAAAACAAGATTACCGTCGGCAATGAGTCGATTGGCGTGGATTACATTACCGTCGAACGCCACCCGGATCCGGAATACAAAATCAGTGCAGTCCCGGTGACACCGAACGCAAGCGAAAGTGCCCGCAAGGTCTATTCGTTCCTCCGCGAAAACTTCGACAAAAAGACCATCAGCGGCATGATGATTAGCGACCAGAATTTCAACTACAATTATGGCGACATGAAAATTATTCCGCCCGGCGGCTGCACGCCCGCAGATTCTTGCAAGTACACTGACGCAGAAGTCAAATGGACGGGCCAAACCGACATCGCCGAATTCTACAAGCGTAGCGGCCACTACCCCGCCATTGGCGGCTTCGACATGCTCTTTGCCGCAGGTGGCCATCATGAAGAAGGCTGGTTCAGGGGCTACACCGAAAACAACCTCTTGATGACAGAAGAACTTTGGAAAATGGGCGGCATTCCGACTTATACTTGGCACTGGAAAGTCGGCGAAGACACCGTATTCTACACCAAGGATACCTACCCCATGAACGGATTCAACGCCAGTGGTTGTACCGAAGGAGTCAAGGGCACCAGCGAAAGCAACACCTGCTTCAATTACACCAAGGCATTCAAGGGTGACAAGTGTGCTGAAATCGACGAAACATCGCAGGAATACAAGGACATCGTCGCTGACGTGGACATCGTTTCGGGCTACTTCAAGCAACTGCAAGACAAGGGAATCGCCGTCGTGTGGCGTCCACTCCACGAAGCAAGCGGCGGCTGGTTCTGGTGGGGCACCGCTAGCGCCGAATGCTATGTACAACTGTACCGCTTGGTGTTCAAGCGCATGGTCGAAACCAACAAGCTCAACAACTTGATTTGGGTCTGGAACATCAATACCGATCCGGCCCTCGGTTACGACTATTCTGCATTGAATGCAGCTTGGTACCCCGGCGATGAATACGTGGACATCGTGGCAGTCGACATTTACGACCCGCTGAACGACCACAATTCCGCAGCCAATTATTACAACAAGATTGTGAGCGACGTGGGCACAAGCAAGATGATCGCCTTGAGCGAAAACGGAGCAATCCCGGACATCGACAGCATCGCCGAAGACAAGGCTTATTGGAGCTACTGGATGACTTGGAGCCAGACCTGGAGCGGAAACTTCTTGGAAAAGACTCCGACTGACATGTGGAAAAAGAACCTGGACGATGAACGCATTATCGCCCTCGACAACATGCCCGGTTGGGACAAATACACTGCCGAAGTCAAGACCTTCCGCAGCACAATAACAAACAAACTAACAATTTCGTTGCAAGGCAACAACCTGAACATCACCATACCGCAGGCCGGTCACACAAGCATCGCTCTCTTTGACATGCTAGGTCACAAGGTAGCAAGCCTCGCCAAAGGCAACCTACCCGCAGGCACCCAGCAATTCAACCTCGACGGCATCGCCAGCGGCAACTACATCGTGCGCGCCAAGAACGGCACTGCAGGCTACGCGCAGAGAATCAGAATCACGTCCACTAAAAAGTGATTAAAACAGTGATTTAATCACTGTTTTAACCACCTCTAAAATTTTTCACAATGGCGAATTTTCACAAAATTCGCCTTTTTTGCTATTGGCACACAATTTGCATTATGAAGGGCAAAACTTAAACACCTAAACAGGTCTTGTCCACAAACCAACATTTTATTATATTCTTATTTGGAGAAAAAAATGAAGCAATTTACTCCCACAGAAGCCAAGAAACTTGTAAAGGATATTCTTGCCGAAAAGAAAAAAAAGGCTGAATATTTTCAAGTGAACGGCACCCTAAAAGGCTTTGCCTCCGCAAAGTAGTTTCTGTGACATATCCCATAGCAGAAGACGGCAACGTCTTTTATTTCGAGACTGAAACTCGAAACAAAATTTCCGTTGAATTTAGCGATCTAACTAGCGTATTCGAATCGTTCTTCCCCATTTACTGTATAGATATATATAGATCGCAGAAAAATAAGCGAACCAATGATTTTTACGGTTCGGCAACCCGCGACACAATCATAGATATTATCAAAAAATTCTTTGATAAATACGATTGTGCACTAGTTGCGTTTATAGACACATCTACCGACAAGAAAGGCAAAGCAAGAAATCGACTATTCAAGTCATGGTTTAATTTGTTTGGAAACAAAGAATTCATCATAGAACCGCGGGAAATTGTATTTAGTGAATTAGAATCATACTCTTTTCTTATCATCCGTAAATCTTATGGGAACGTTACAACAATTATTGAAGCATTCGATAAATTCATCAAATTAGCAAACGAAGCCGAAAAATAACGTATTATGGCGACACAATAGGGTTCATTCAAGCAAGCGCATTCCTAGCTAAAACAGTCTTTTTCTATCTTTCCCCACATGGAAAAGAAGCACCCCCTTTATTTTACGATCCACGGTCACTTTTACCAGCCGCCTCGTGAAAACCCCTGGACAGGCGTTATCGAGAACCAGCCCAGCGCGCGCCCCTTTCACGACTGGAATGACCGTATTGCTAGTCAGTGTTATAGTCCCAATTCTGCAAGCCGTATTTTGAGCCCCCAGGGCCGTATTGTCGACATTGTCAACAACTACGATTTTATGAGTTTCAACATGGGTCCGACCCTTATGGGATGGATCCGCACCAATACTCCTGACACCTACAAGCGTATTCAGGAAGCCGACAAGCGCAGCATGGAACGCCTGAACGGCCACGGCAACGCCATTGCCCAGGTGTACAACCACATCATTATGCCGCTCGCCTCTGCCGAAGACAAAAAGACGCAGATCCGTTGGGGTATCGAAGATTTCAAGTTCCACTTTGGCCGCATGCCCGAAGCCATGTGGCTTGCCGAAACAGCCATCAACTTTGAAACGGTGGTGGAACTCATCAAGGCAGGCATCAAGTTCACCATCCTTTCACCCACCCAGGCAGACAAGTTCCGCAAACTGGGCGATACCGAATGGACTGGTTGCAGCAACACCGACATTGACACCACCCGCCCCTACCGCATTTACCCCCGCGACAAGGAAGGCAACCTCGTTTGCGACGGCTACCTGGACGTATTCTTCTACAACCCCTGGCTTTCTTCTGCCGTAGGTTTTGAGCACCTGCTCCGCAACGCCGAAACATTCGGCAACCGCATCAAGGACGCCTGGGACGACAAGCGCAAGGACCCGCAGCTGGTGAGCATCGGTACCGATGGCGAATCCTACGGTCACCATGAGCCCTTCGGCGACATGTGCGCCGCCTGGCTCTACAACCACTACGCACCGGAACACAATATGGTGCCGGTGAACTACGGTTGGTTCTTGGAAGAGTTCCCGCCCGAACACGAAGTCCTGCTCAAGAATTTCTACAGCGAAGGTTGCGCCTGGAGCTGCGCCCACGGCGTTGGACGCTGGTACCGCGATTGCGGATGCTCGACAGGCGGCGGACCGGACTGGAACCAGAAATGGCGCGGCCCACTCCGCGATGCATTCAACCACCTGAAAAAGCTGGCCGACGATATTTTCGTACGCGAATTCGAGAAAATCTCGAAAGTGGAACCGTGGGAAGCTCGTAACAACTACGTTGAAGCCCTGGTGGCCCCCGAAGACGAATCCCGCATCAAGGCCTACCTCGAAAAGACGGTCAAGGATCCTAACGACGCCGATATGTGCGCCAAGGCCATCCGCCTCTTGGAAATCCAGAAGTTCTGCCTGTTCAGCTTCACAAGCTGCGGCTGGTTCTTCAACGACATCGAAGGCCTGGAACCGGTACAGAACATGCGTTACGCCCTCCGTGCCATGGAGCTTCTGGAACCCTTCTTGCCTTATGGTCACCATATCAAGAACGAGGTCATCAGCATTCTCGCCCGTGCCACCAGTAACGAACACAAGTGGAACGGAGCCGAAGTATTCACTAACTACGCCGAAGAAAAGGTGCCGGTGGTCGTGAAGGAAATGGCCGAACAGGCCGCCATGTTCCATTTGAATCTGGAAGACAACTCTGAAAAGAACAAGAAGATTGTCGCCACCAAGATTGCTTCTCGCAGGCGCCAGACCCTTGTACGTACGGAGTATTACGACAAGTTTATCAACGAACGCCGCATTTCCACGGTGCTGGCCATTACTGACATGCTGGGACGCATTAACCTGGTGGTTGCCGACGGTGAAAACCAGCAGAACGGCCTCAAGTTCGTCGAAAACCCCAACATGAGCACCCAGGAACTGCAGAACGTGTACCCCACCGCCTACGTGGTGCGTATGCGCAACCTCATGAGCGATTCCATCAAGCGCATCAACCAGATTTCGACCAAGAAATACTTGAACGACCTGACAGAATCCTTCTCTAACTTTGCGCTTTCCCACGGACTATCCATCGACAGCCTTGCGGATCTGGACCATACTCTGCCAGACACCATGCGTAAAATTCTTTCGCTGGAAATCAACTCCAAAATCCACCACCTTGCGCTGGAATACAAGGAAAACGATGACCAGAAGATTTTCGACGAGATCAAGGACCTGATTGACGAAGCGAACGCCCTGCACACCCATTATTCCTTTGGCGGAACGGGTCGCATGTTCCATGCAAAGCTTATCAAGTTGATCAACTCCGTAATCGAAAGTTTCGACGCAGATTCCGTCCACCACATTACGGGGCTTATCACCGTTGCCGACTGGCTCAAATTGGAAATCGACAAGACCAGCCTTGAAAACAAGGTATTCCCCGCTTACCAGGAATACATCAAGAATCCGGCAGGCAAGCTTTCGGCCCTGAAGCCCATGTTCAGCTGGTTGAACTTCGAGGTGTAAAAGCATGTACAAGATGTCCGAAAAGCCGTTAATTCGCGCCGACGAAATTCGCGAGCGCGTGGCAACGCTGGCCCGCGAAATTGTGGACGTTTACGACTACGACATCCTGCTTTCGGCCCTCACCGGGGCCTACATGTTCACCGCCGACCTCAACCGTGAATTGGCAAAGGCCCAAGGCGCAAAGGCTTACAATAAGGTAATTGCCTTCATCAAGGCCTCCAGCTACGGCAATTCCACAACTTCTAGCGGCAAGCTTCAGGTACGCGGTCTCGAAAAAATCGACCTCAAGGGCAAAAAAGTCCTGATGGTCGACGACATCGCCGACACGGGAACCACCCTGCTCGGGCTCGTAAATTTGCTCAAGGAATCCGGAGCCCAAGAGGTCCGTACCTGCGTTTTACTGAACAAGCAGGAGCGCCGCGAAGTCGAAATCTCGGCAGATTTTGTAGGTTTTGAAATAGCAAATGAATTCGTGGTAGGCTACGGCCTCGACTACGCCGAAAATTACCGTTCTCTACCAGAAATTTGGACTCTACAGGAGACAGACTAATATGGCAAACAACGATTTAGATGACGTCCGACTCCATGCCACCCAAGCCTTCGAAGCTGTAGAACGCAGCTACAACAAGATTGGTCGAGGCAAGCGTTTCTTAATTAATCTTAGCGTATGCCTGCTGTTCTTTATTGCGGGTTTTATCACATGCAACATATTCAATAGCATTCCCAACGAAGGCATTATTGAACGCGTGGCAGCCCAACCCGACATGCCCAACAAGTGCAAGTACCGCTACGACCGAGCCATGGAATACGCCATTATGCATGAATGCGTTTTCGGCAAGGGCGTGCCCGGTAGCGAAAAGACCCTCATCCAGAGAATCAACTATTGCACCTGCGCTCTGGAAAGTGTCCAAAAGAAAAAGCCCTACCAGAAAATGTTCGAAAACAACCTCGTAGACTTTACCTTCAAAATCCGCGAAGAAAACCTTTGCCGCGAAAACAAGGTGATTCCCACTCTGGATGACGAAGAAGACGATACGAAGGACAAGGCTAAGAAATGACCGTCGAAGAGATTGAACAGAAAATTCGCTGCGAAGCCGAAAAGCTGGTCCATGACGAACCGCTTTCGGTGCTGATGATTACGGAACAAATTCTTAATAGCAAGAATTTTGGCGCGATGCTTTCGGTTACTCTTTCGTGTCAGCTCGCAGGCGAAGTTATTGACCGTACCGAACTTGAAAAGGTCTTCGGAATTCTTTACCTCAAATACCCGGAACTGGTAACTTGCGCAGGCAAGGACTTGTACGCTACAGTCCTTCGCGATCCGGCTTGTACGAGTTTTTTGGAACCGCTTCTGTTCTTCAAGGGTTTCCAAGGCCTGCAAGCTTACCGCGCAGCCCACGCCTTGTGGCTCGAAGGTCGTTCGTTCCCAGCCAAGATGCTCCAAAGCATCATTAGCCGCAAATTCGGCATGGATATTCACCCGGCAGCCAAAATCGGTCACGGTCTCTTGATTGACCACGCTACAAACATAGTGATTGGAGAAACCGCAGTCGTCGGCAACAACGTAAGTTTCTTGCACGGCGTGACCCTCGGCGGTACCGGCAACGAAGTCGGCGACCGTCATCCGAAAATCGGAAACGGCGTAATGCTCGGCGCCCATGCGCAGCTGCTCGGCAACATACACATCGGCGATGGCGCAAAAATTGGCGCTGGCGCCGTGGTGGTGAGCGATGTTCCGGCACACACGACTTACGCAGGCGTCCCTGCTGTACAAGTCGGCAAACCACACGACGACATGCCGAGCTTCAACATGCAGCAGGACTTCACGCAGGACTGCAAGTAAACTGTGGTTTCTGTTTAGGACGAGACTGCCATCCTGAGCGAAACGAAGTGTAGTCGAAGGATCTTTAGATGAAGAAAGCAGACAAAATAGAATTCATCAGTGAAACGCTCGATGAACTGTTTCCTAATCCGCCGATTCCCTTGGACTATAGCGACCCCTACACGCTCCTTGTCGCTGTCGTGTTGAGCGCCCAGTGCACCGACGCCCGCGTCAATCTCGTCACCAAGGAACTTTACAAGAAGGCGAAAACTCCCAAGGCCATGGTGAAACTCGGCGTCGAAAAGATTACCGAAATCATCAAGCCCTGCGGCCTTTCTACGACAAAGGGCAAGAATATTTTCAACCTGTCTAAAATTCTCGTCGAGAAATACAACAGCGAAATTCCCCGCACCTTCGAAGAACTCGAGGCGCTCCCCGGTGTCGGCCACAAGACGGCAAGCGTCATGATGATTCACGCCTTCAAGATCCCGGCCTTTCCCGTGGACACCCACATTCACCGCCTTGCCAAACGTTGGGGACTTTCCGACGGATCTTCTGTAGAGCAGACCGAAAAGGATTTAAAGAAAATTTTCCCCGAAAACGAATGGGAAAAGCGCCATCTGCAAATCATCCTATTCGGGCGCACATACTGCAAGGCCCTGGGCCACAAGCCCGAAAACTGCCCTATCTGCAGCAAGCTGTAATTACTCTAAATTCTTTCGTTGGTAGAACCAGTAATAAAACAGGCTCCAACCACCCCACAGCACGCAAAGCCACATTCCCACATAGCCTGCGGTATATACAGCGTTTGCAATCGTATCGTACTTGAGCAACAGTCCCATTTCTGACAGGATAAAGTTCCAGTCATGAAAACCGTATGGAGCTTCGGCACCGGTGCCACCGCTAATGAGCATCAATTTCATATGCAAGGCATCATCGATGTACACAGCCACATCGATGAAATTTTCGAAAGCCCACCAAAGAGCCACCGATGCCCCCAAAATATCGCGAGGTTTAATCCACAGGGCAAAGCAGAATACGAGCGGCATAATAATCTGGAACAGCGAACCGCCCAGCGAATGTAACACACGATTTCCGAAAATCGAAAACACCAAGTGCCCCGTTTCGTGCACAGGCAGATTCAAACAATGCAAATATTGCGCAATCCATGCGTCATAACCATCACGCATCAATTGCACTGTAAAGAAAATCATCGCAACCACAAGCAACAATCGAAAGGGAACAAAATGCGCACCACCCAGAGTTTTCGGGTACAGCAAAAACTGGACTATCATAGGCCAGGAGCCCAGATCGTCCAAACAAAAAGTCGACGGCTTTTTATGCTTTACCGTCACTAGATTCAAACGCACTTGCTCTGTCGCCTTTTGTTTTTCCATCGCCCTAAATATACCCAAAAACTTACAACACGGAACATTTCATCCCTAAAAGCGTATCATTTACGCACACATCCTATTCCCCCTTTTCTTTTTTTCATTTCAGGGGTAAACAGAAATGCAAAATAAAGCTATTTTCAATCAAAATTTGGAGTTCTGAAATAATGAAGAAAATTACTACAGCAGCCCTCGCTGCAGCTACAATCGCCACTGCGGCAAACATTACCGTAGATCCGAGTGCAACCAAGCAAGAAATCATCGGCTTCGGCGGCGCATCCGTCTATTACCAGAACTGGATTGCCAACCTGCCTGCCGAAGACCAAGAAGTTCTTTTCGACACAGCCTTCACGGGACTGAACCTTTCCCTCCTCCGCGTCGCGAACTGGCTCCAGGACGAAAGCAAGGACCTGACCGATGACATCAACATTATCAAGGCAGCCCAAAAGCGACTCGGCAGCCACCTGAAAATCGAGATGTCCAGCTGGAGCGCTCCCGGCAACCTTAAGCCGAGCGGCAGTCTCAACGGCTATGACGGTCATTCCAAATCGGACAAGACCCTGAAAAAGGCCAACGGAGACGCTTATGGTTCCTACGCATACACCGACTTTGCAAACTGGTGGAAGAAGAGCCTTGAATCCTACGCCGCACAGGGCATCGTTCCGGACTACATCAGCCTCCAGAACGAACCGGACATGGAAGCGAATTACGAAGAAACCCTGTTCGAACCCACCGAAACAAATGAAATCGCAGGTTACAAGGAAGCGCTGAACGCCGTCTATGACGCCATCAAGGGGAAAACCAAAATTCTCGGCCCCGAACCTCTCGGAATCGGATACGGCAACTTTGACAAATACGCCAAGGAACTTGATGCCAACAAGTTAGACGGCTACGCCTATCACCTTTACCATGCAATAAGCGGCGACAACTCCGGCACCAACTACCTGAATCCGGAAAATTTCCGCGCCCCCATGAAATCGATTGCTGATACATACGGCACAAAGCCCATTATCATGACGGAATTCTGCCCGATGCTTGACGAGCCTCGCGAAGAGGATATGCTTGGACTCGCCCATATCATGCAGATCGGCTTCACCGACGGAAAACTAGGTGGCTACGTCGCCTGGCAACTTTTCTACGGTTATCATGCACAAATGATCGGCGTGTGCCCCGGTGCTGGCTGGGACCTCACCGGAGATGGCAGATACGTGTGCGAAGGAAAGGAAATCAAGATTTTCCCCGAATACCATGCCATGCGCCACTATTCCAAGTTCGTGAACCCAGGCTGGAAAGTGATCGGTGCCACGAGCGACAACAGCAATCTGTATACAGTCGCATTCCGCAGCGCAAACGGTGACTCCATCACCGTGGTCGCCATCAACAAGTCCTCTGCAACGGAACTGAGCATTCCTCTCGATAACTATACGGCGCACTACGCCGTACAATCCGTCGAAAACGGCGACAAGAGCAAGGAGATTTCGCCCACGGAAACAATTTCTGCTCCGGCAAAATCCATCACGACCGTCGTATTCATTTCGGATACCCCAAGCAGCATCCACACCTCTGTCGCATCGAACCTGGCAAACGACCAGAACGTCACCGCCAAGGTATTCGACCTGAACGGCAACCTGGTCTGGAATGGCAGCAAGGGTCAAGCTATGAACGCCGACGGAACGCTCCGCCTGAATCTCCGCCAGGGAATGTACCTGGTGAAGACCAAGTCCTCGACGATCAAGGCCATGAAAAAGTAATGAAAAATGTGAGACGAGAAATCACTCATCTCACATTCCTCATTCCACAAAAAAAGCGGGCTAAAGCCCGCCTTTTTTGTTGCTTCGGCAACTCAATTACCCTTCTTCGAGAGCTTCCTTGAATTCATCTACAGTAGCGATGTATTCGTCGATCTTATCTTCCTTGGAATCAAGGTAAGAAAGAATCTGTTCCAAATGTTCCTTCTTGAACACAGCCTTGAGCTGGCGAGAAGCATGACCGCGGTAACCCCATTCCTTGAGGATTTCGTCGGTGACCACGAAGGCGTCATTCATGGAAACGAAACGCATCGGACCATAAACAGCCCAGTTGTGTTCCATCTGCATGCATTCCGGTTCCTGGAGTTCCGGGTTAGCCATGTAACGCTGGATGTGGCGGGTACGCACGTCCTTGATCTTGTCGACGCGCATGTAACCCATAATCAAATACTTGTTGCGGAGTTCAGAATCGCTCAGGCCTTCGTAACGGGTGCCGAACAGAATATAGCGGCTTTTTGCCTTGAGGATTGCGTTAATCGCCTTCACGTTATAGCAGCTCATCAGGCCATAGGTGCTGGTTTCGTAGTTGGGTTCATAAAGGAAACCCTTACCGTTTTCGTTGAGCTGGTCGCGGACCGGCATTTCGGACTGGTGGCTGGTTTCGACGTAAAGCAAGCTACCTGCAGCATTACCGCGGTAGTCCTGCCAACCTTCGAGATTGATCTGTGTTTTAGGCATTTGTCATCCACTCTAGTTAGGTTAAACTTTGGGAACCCCGAACTTTAGGCCCGGAGTCCCCTTTTTATATAAATCTTACAAACGGACTACATATGGCAGTCCGATGCTTATTTTCAATATGCAAGATACAAATTTATAAGCTAAAAAGTGATAGATTCCGCCGAAAAACCGGTCATTCCAAAGAGAGATGCCCCTTTTTCGAAGAATTTCGCCGTATCGGTGGTCAGGAACCGAGTTTTTCCATTTTTTGTAAGGCGGCATTCCATTTCCGGGTGGCGATTCAGGTAGTCCACCGTCTTTTCAGAAACAATATCCCCCTGGAACACCAGTTTTACCTTTTCCGGGAGAGCGGCACGAATAGCCCCCTCCAGCAATGGATAATGGGTACAGGCTAGCAACACCGTATCGATATCCGGATCCTCGGCCAGCAAGGCGTCCACGTCCTTTTTCACAAAGAAGCGGGCCCCTTCGGATTCTCGTTCACCATATTCCACCAGGGGCACCCACATGGGGCAGGCATGCTGCGTCACCTTGAGGTCCGGGAAGAAATGGTTTATTTCAATCAGGTAACTGCCCGAAGACACCGTACCCGCCGTACCGAAAATGCCGATATGGCCAGACTTGCTGAACTTGCCGATTTCTTCGGCGGTGGGCCGCACAATGCCAAGCACACGCTTGTCAGGGAATTCATACGGTAAAACATCTTGCTGAATGCTACGCAGCGCCTTGGCAGAAGCCGTATTACACGCCAAAATCACCAGGGGGCAGCCGCGGCTGAACAATTCACGAACCGCCTGCAAAGTGTAGCGGAAAATCGTCTCGAAACTGCGGGAGCCATAGGGGGCTCTAGCGTTATCACCCAGGTAAAGGTAATCGTACTGCGGAAGCGCCTTCTGCAGGTTCTTTAAAATAGTCAGCCCGCCAAAACCCGAATCGAAAACGCCTATCACAGGGCATCCTCCATCATCTTGTGAACCATGGGGAGCAAATTTACCTTCGGGTCAAATTTTTCATTTTCCTTGCGGCATTCCAGAACATCAACGGGCGAAAGGACTTTCACATTCACCTTGCAACGGCCAACATCCTTACGGCGTTCCCACACAGGGCCCGAGCCCGTAATCACCAACGGCAACATGAAGGCATTGTTTTCGCAGGCAAAGCGGAATACCCCACTCTTGAAACTTCCGAGTGCTCCGGTCTTACTGCGAGTCCCTTCGGGGAAGATAAAGACGCGTACGGCGTTTCCCCTTTCGGCAATGGCCTTACGTACAGCCTTGGCAGCACCGCCCTTTTCACGGTTCACCAAGACACAACCGATCTTCAGCATCCAAAAATGCAAGAACGGAATACGGCCCAGCGACTTCTTCGCAACAAAGCCCACGGTCTTCTGGAGTGCCAAGAACACAATCGGAATGTCCGCAAACGAATTATGGTTCCCGACAACGAACACTGGGCGGTTCCAATCGACTTTACCGAGCTGCGCCTGATCTTCAATCGTCAAGTCTACCCGCAAAACCTTCATACAGAATCTTGAAAAATCCTGAATCTTAAGGTCAAGCCATGCATCAAAATTTTTTCCGTGATAAAGCTTGGTAAACGGGAGCGTCAGTATATAAAAAAGCATATACCCCAAAACCGCCACCGCAACATAAATTTTAAACAAGAAAACAGGCATAAAGGCAACCGAGTTATTTTTCGATTCTTTGGGCAAAAAACGGGAACGTCTAAATCGGCGCAACCGGCCTTTCCAGAATCTACGCTTGCAATATAACAAAAACAGGCAGGCCTCGGCGCGGGTCACCCCTACGTAATAAAGCCTTCGTTCCTCATCTAGCTGGCGTTTTCGGGCCTTGCGGTCACCCGTACATTCTCCGGGCGTAAGTTTTTCGCAAAGTCCCGCATAATACACCACAGCATACTGGAGTCCCTTGGAGGCATGCACAGTTTCGACATGCACGCCGTCTTCAACAGTCACCTCGGGCGTTGCAGCTCCGTTTTCCATCTCGCCCACACCAGTTACCACATCGCCTGCAACCGGAATATTGTAATCGCGGAGCGCCTGCTCGTAATAAAGACGTTGCCGGTTGTAACGAACGAGAATTGCAAAGTTCTTCCAAGCAAGGTCGTAGCCTTCGCGAAGTTCCTTGACAGACAGAACGATTTTTTGGATTTCTTCGACAGGGTTGTCGGACTCCCATATTTCGGGTTTGCGGTTTTCCTTGTAAAGCGGGTTTCCACCGGAGCCGTTCAGGTTTCCCGCCCGGAGCATCTTGCGCAAATGAATCGGCTTGTTCTTGAAGATGCCATTGGCGAGATAAAGCACATTCGGCACCGATCGGTAATTCCATTCCAAGCGAATCTGTGTGGACTCCTTGAAGTCTTCGCAAAAGCGTTCGATATTCCCGATGTCGGCACCGCGGAATCCGTAAATGGCCTGGTCATCATCGCCTACGACAAACAGTTGCTTTCTTTCACCTAGCAAGCCCTTCACCAAACGATACTGAGAAGGATTTATATCTTGGTATTCGTCCACCAGAATCTCTTTCCATTGCTCGCGAAAATAATCCCGCGCCGCCTCGTTGGTTTCAAGCAATTGAATCGCCGAATAAATCAAGTCTTCGAATACGACTTGTCCCGACTCCAGCACCGCCTCGCGGAGCGGTTGCAGCTTCGCCGAAACCGCCGCCCCGTAGCAGTCCGAAAACAGGTTCTCCCGCGACACCTTGACTTTCAACTTGAGCTTCGAAAGCGCCTGCGTGAATTCACGTTCCGACGATTCCGTCGGCACAGGCATTTTCTTGAAACGCAAGAGTTCGTAAGCCGGACACTCATCGTCCGCACCATTCGGCACCTTGCACTTAAGCATATACAGCGCAAGTGAATGGAACGTACACAATCGCACGCCCGCATTCGGGAACAGTTTCTGTACGCGCTCCCGCATCTCGGCGGCGGCCTTTGCGGTGAAAGTCAGCGCCAGTATTTTTTCGGGTTCTACACCGCAAAGAATCCTGTACTGGATTCGCTTGGTCAAGACGGAAGTCTTGCCCGAGCCGGCCCCCGCCAGAATCAAAAGTTGCGCACCTCGTTCATGGTCGTGCAGCACCGCTGCACGCTGGTCAGAATTCAATCCCTTGAGGATTTCCTCGGCGTCCATAACGCCTCATATGGAATGGGGCGAAGTACATGTAAGTCGCCACCGCTATCTAAAAACCGTCGCAAGCCTTTGCTGGCTTACGCCGTCGAATTAATTCGGTTCGCCAGCCGTCCTTGCAACAGGCGTATTTGCCGCAGGAGTTCCGCCGAGCAAAAACACGAATGCGCCAAACAAGCTCAGCAACAGGCTTACAAAATAAGCGAGCAGCTGAATCACCACCGATTCAAGGCCCGGCACTCCGGCACGTGCAAAAAGCGACTGCGCCAAAAGTTCACGGGGACCAAAACCGCCAATCGAAATCGGGAGTGCACTCACGATTGCAACCAGCGGGATGTAGTAAAAGTACCACGAAATCGAGAGGTCTACACCGACTGCGATTCCGCAAAAATAATGCACCAAGATTCGAAGGCCCTGAGTCACCGCCGAAAGCAAGTTGATGGACACCAGGAGCTTTGCCGAACGGAAATGCTGGAACCGTTCGAACATGTGAATCAGGCGTTCGTTAATCTTTTTCGGGAAAACCTTCGTAAGAACCTTGCACAGCAAGCGGCCAAGCCTACGGCTGCAAAGGGCGGCAAACAGAGCGCAGAATCCAAGGAAAATCCAGACCGAGGGCCACATGAACGAACGCTGCGCCTCGTCGTGCATAAAGAACAAAAGGCCCATGGCAAGGGCAAACAGCGTAATAAAGAACAACCCATAAAGGCGATCAAAGAATGTGGCCGTAAGCCCAGCGCCCACAGAATCCTGACCGCCCTGCATGCGGATATCGTAAACCTTCTTGGCATCGCCACCCACATTGCCCGGCATAAAGTTATTGAAGAAAAGCCCTACGTAATAAAGCTTGAGCAAATGGCCATAACCGAGTTTCACGTTCTGCTTTTCAAGCAAAAGCTTCCACTGCAGGCATGCCGTAAAGTTCGAAAGTCCAAGACACAAAAGCGCAACGATCAAAGGCCAAACACTATGCGTACTGAACAACGTATACAAGTCATCGATGCTCCAGTCCGGAGCCATCACGATATTTCGATAAACAAAATAGGCAGGAACAATGGTCACCACCAGCTTCAAGCAAAAAATCAACGCCGATTTCAGTCGGCCATTTATTTTACTCATTTCCTCCCCCCACTTGTCGCTCTATAACGGCGTCCTGCAAAAGATCGAGAGTCTTTTCAGCAGCAATGTCCCAGCGGAACTCGCCCGCATAGCTTTTGGCCGCCGCCGAAAGTCTCACACGCAAATCGTCGTCGCTATAAAGCCTGTCCATTTCGGACGCACAAATATGAAAATCCCCCACCGGGAACAAGAGTCCCGTTTCGCCGTTCCTAACGCTATCGCGAAGTCCCGGCACATCGCTTGCAATCGTCGTCGTTCCAAGTCTTGCAGCTTCTACAACAGTAAGCCCCCAGCCTTCCTTGAAGCTCGTCTGCAAGAGTGCCACCGCATTTCGCAGCAGGGCACGCTTTTTCGACGGCGATACAAATCCCAAAAGTTCAACACGCTCCGTAAGCCCGCGTTCCTTAAGCCAAGCCGGAATCTTTTTCAGGAGCGGTCCATCGCCTGCCACCACAAGCTTTACATCCGGATGGTTCTCGGCAAATTCTTCGAACGCCTCGAGGGCAGTCCAAATTCCCTTGTAGCGGTGCACGCGAGAAAGCCACAAGAAATACGGCGTCGCAGGAACTTCTTCGTTTTCCACAGCCTGCGACGGATCCACATCAGAAGTCTCATGGGCTTCGTCAGAACCATTATAGATTACTGAAATGCGGTCTTCGGCAATTCCAATTTCTTCAAGTTCGTACTTGGTGCTCGGGCTCACCACCACAAAGGGTTGCTTACGGTAGAACCACGGAATAATCCGTTCGAAGGCCCACACCATAAAGGCTATCGGAAAGGCTGCCTCATGGAATATAGAACCGCGCCATAAATGGTGCATCTGCACCACCACGGGTTTCTTGGTCAAGAACGGCGTAAACAGCGGAAGCTTGTTCAAGTCCTCGACCACCACATCGAAATTGAATTCACGGTCCAGCTTGCGGATATTCATCGCCGTCGTCAGCTGGAACAGCAAATCGCCACCCTTGCGAATCACCTCGATTCCGTCAACCGTCTCGCGGGCCTTGCAACCGGCGAACGCCGTCGTGAGGAGCACAACCTTGTGCCCCGCTTCTGCAATCTGCGAAAAAATACGGTGAAGGTGCTTTTCGGCGCCCCCTGCAGCAGGGTGCATCCGGTCGCGGTAATTGACTACAAGGATGTTCATCGGCTAGGGCTTCTTGCCCAAGACTCCAATGCACAACTGCGTGTAGTGCATAAGCGAATTGTTTTCGAGAGAATCAAGAATCTTGTCCTTGACCTTCTGGTATGCAGAACCTTGCAGCGGATACTTCGGGAGCTCGACGCCCACCTTGAAGCCCACTTCGCGCAAAATGCGGTAGAACAGGTTCGGGCGCATCCAGTCACCGTAATCGTAAACGCATTCAAAGCCCGCATCGGTCATGAGCTTCTTGAGCTGCGGCATGGTGAACTGCTTTTCCCAACCGGCAAACCACTTGTCCATCGCAATCAGAATATGCTTGATTACAGTGTACGGGTGAACGGTCTGGGGCACGTCGCACAGGCAATGACCGCCATGCTTTAGAATGCGGTAGTTTTCCTTGATCAGCGGGAGCGAATCCTTGAAGTGCTCGGCAAGTCCCTGATGGAACACCAGGTCAAAAGTGCAATCCGGGAACGGCGCCTTGAACGCATCGCCACGGACCAGCTTCAGGTTATCGTAAAGGTTGTCCTTGGCTCGAATGGCATCCACAATTTTCAGACTATTCTCAGCGTAATCAAGCACATAAACGTCAGCACCCAAGCGAGCCAGTTCTGCACTGTCGCGACCGGTACCGGCACCAACCTCCAAAACCTTGAGGCCTTCGAGCTTAAAATTCTTCTTAATCGTATTCAACACGGACGGGGACGAAGGGTAAACCTTGTCCATATCGTTCTTCTGTTGCCAAAATCTGTTCCAGACAGACTGATCAGGTTCTTTAATAGACATAGCGTGTAAAATATACTAATTCGGAATTCAAAATTTGGAATTCAATTTTTGCCGTGTGGCAACATTACATTTTTTTTGTTAGAAATAGAGCCGAACGGTCTATGAAGGGGTAGGTATCCCCCTAAATACGGCCTCGACTCAGCCTGCTCCGCACGCTCACATGGCCGTTCCGGAATGTTCGCTTAGCGGCCAGGCTATCGCCGAGTCCTCCTTTACCCCCTCGCCTAAGGGCTCAGCCCTTAAAAACCCTGTTTCTGCAAAACCCCGATAAAATTCCAAAATCTAAGCGCGCTATGTCGGCGGACTTTTCCGACAAGACGTCGCTAATGTCATAAATTTACGACAATAGTTGAAAATTACGGACAATTTTTCTAAATTTAGGGACAAAATTCACGATTTTACGACACAGTACAACAAATTTGATACACTTTGCATTTTTTTTACACTTTTGGCACGCATCTTGCTTAAAAAATAAACGATATTAAGGACGTAAGGTTATAAAATGCATATTGATTCTACTGATACCACTCTAAAACGTTACCTCGAAGATATTAGACGCACCGCACCCCTCTCTCGTGAAGAAGAGCAGATTCTGTTCCAGAAAGCTAAAGAAGGTGACAAGATCGCCCGCAAGAAGCTTATTTCTGCTAACATGCGTTTCGTTTTGAAAGTCGCTATTCAATACCGTGGTTGCCCCATTCCGCTGCCGGACTTGGTGAGCGAAGGCGCTATGGGTCTTGTACGTGCTATCGAATCCTTTGAACATACCCGTGGTCTTAAGTTCATTAGTTACGGCGTGTGGTGGATTAAGGCTTACATTACCCGCGCTATCAACGAACAGGGCAACCTGATTCGCTTGCCGGCTAACCAGCACTTGCGCGTGCGTAAGGCTTTGCACGAACAGAGCCGCGGCAAGGAAATCAACGAAGAAATCCGCGAACTTATCCAGATCGGTCAGCGCGGCGTTTCGTTCGACAGCCCGCTGAAGGCTGACTCCAAGGCAACGTATGCCGAAGTGCTCCCCGACGGCACCGCAACGAACCCGGAAAACGAATCCGAAATCCAGAGCGTCGAAGCTTTGGCGCGCGACCTCATGGAACAGCTTCCGGAACGCGAAGCCAAGGTGATCACCGGCATCTTCGGCATCAACCAGGAAGCTCCGCAGACTCTTCGTGAAGTGGGCGAATCCATGAACATCTCTCACGAACGCGTCCGTCAGCTGCGCGACCAGGCTCTCCGCCGCATCCGCAAGTACAACAGTAAGGAATTCTTGCAGGACAAGAAGGACGCATTCCTCGCCGCGATCAACAAATAGGGTTCACTTCGTTTCACCCCGCAATCCACCCCAGTTCAAACAACTGGGGCGTTTTGCTTTTTATACTTGTTCGCGCTTCGCGCTCTCACCCGCCTTTAAGCTTACATACAAAAAAAACATTCAGCTACAGCTGAATGTTTTTTTCATATTCTACCCATAGGGAGCTTTGCACCCGGGCTCACACCTCAAAGGGCGAAGCCCGTGCTCAATGCTACTTTTTGTGTTTCTTGCGGCGGACGCCCCACTTATCCTTGATTTCTTCGACAATCTTCTTGTCTTCGTAACGAACCACCATCTTGAACTGAACGTTGTAAACGCCGGTTCCCACGAAGCGGCCCTTGTGATCCTTGAAGTTCCAGTTCACAAAGACCTTCTTGTCGGTTTCAAGACAGTTGCCACCGAACTTCGGGCTCTGGCAAGGCACCGTGATAATGGTGTCGTTCACGTACTGGCCCAAGTGATCGAAGTAGTTCACGATAAAGGAGATGTACACGTCTTCGGGCTTCAAGGAATCCAGCACAGACGGGTCATAGGAACCATCGTCAGATACCTGGGCACGGTCCAGGAGCTGCGGCACAAAGCGTTCGCCCAGCTGCACCAACTGTCCAAGAGCACCTTCTTTTTCCATGTCTTCCTTGGTGGTGGAACCCGGCACATAGCGCAGGTTCACCGAGCTCACTGTCTGCAAGGTGTAAGTCTTGCCGTCAGCATCTTCCTTCGGGGTATCGTCATTGATATCGAAGGTACCCATCTGGGTGGCTTCGACCAAGTGGTTCAAGAGACCGCCGATAATGACCGACTGCGGATTTTCGCCAGCGATATTACCGTAGTTATCCTTGATGGCATCCTTGACACCCTTATGAACCATAATGGAGTCACCCGGCATAATCGTACCATCGCTACCGTTCAAGACAAGCTTTGCGGTACGGCCATCAGAAGACCAGTCGATTCTCGTGGGATTCAGCACATGCACCGAGTCACCATGGATATAGGAGAAGTAATCCACATCCTTCAGGTTCTTGGTCATGATCGGTTCCGAGAACACAATCATCAAGGTATCGGTTTTCTTGCCGTAGCTAAGGGTTGCGCTAGCCACGATCGGAGACATCTTGTCAACCAGCGGAGCAGCTCCTTCGGTTACGAAGGTTTCACCAAAGATCTTGTAGTAGGTGTAAATATTGGCCTGCGGCAGCTCGTCGCTGATGCTGGTGACACCAGAGGCAAGCTTCGTCGTCGAGATAACATCCCAGACAACGCGGGTCGGATCCTTCGGGTCAATCTTCATATCATCCGGCTGAGCCTGCAACTGGATCATCATGCCACGATAGCTGTACCACGGGAAACTCATATAGAGCGATTCATCGAGGTCATCCTTCGTCAACTTCTTGTCAAACACGGCCACAATCTGATCCAGGACGCCATCGCCATCGGTATCCCAGTATTCCACGTTCTTGACCTGCGGGAATCTGTCCACCACCTGAACAGGAACTTCGCGTTCGTATTCGTCAGAAGTAATGTAGGGCAGGTTCGTGAAGTTTGCACCCGGATACAGCGACACACTGTCCTTGTCACCGCCCTTCAACTTGAAGTCCTTTCCGACAAAGATAACGATATCCTTGGCCGGCATGTAAACCTTCTTGATTTGGTCCACATCGAAGCCATAACGTTCAGACATCTCGTGCTTGAGCATCACCATCATTTCGGGGATTTCAATATCAACCGGGAACAGGTCGATATTGTACTGAACGAACAAGGAGTCCAGGCCCTTCACGCTGCGAATGGCATAGGCATCCTTAATCACGTTGCTACCCACCTCAACAAGCGGGGATTCACGCACATAGCTTGCATCCGGAGTCTTCTTGTCGACATAAGACACCAGGGCCTTGGCATCCTTCGGGAACTTACCGACAGCCGGAATTCCCTTCAGATCCGAGACATCGACAAGAATACGGTCACGAGCCTTGTTCAGCTTGTAGTCTACGCAATCCAAGGTTTTGTCACCGATTACAAGCTGCACACCGCCAAGGTCATAGTTAGAGGACAAGGTATCCTTCAGGAGGATTTCCACATAGTCCAAAGCCATATCGCCATCGGTATCCTTGATGTAGCCGATATGGGTATCCGGAATCGGGTCGTAGAAGTTGATATTGTCGATAATAACCATCTCGTTGTCACCGAACACCTTAATGGAGCCACCCTGAACTACCTTGTCAGCAGTCACAAATACGGTGACAGAACCATCGGGGTTCACTATGAGCTCGTCAACCTTTTCGCCCGTAGCAGGATTAATCAACTTGATATCGGAATTGGCTTCGATCTTCAAGGATTCAGAAGAACCGAAGTATTCCTTCACCTTTTTAGGATCCAAGGTAATGGCCACTACGTCGCCCACTCTGGCAGAATCCAGGCCAGAATTGTAACGCAAATCCATGGGATCACCAGTAGGATCATTGGTCAACTTATAGTAATTGCCATTAATCTTTACGACCTTCGGATCGCTGGGATCCGGATCAGTGGGATTAAGGATAACCGTCTTAGAAACAATGGAGTCACCCTTTTCGAAACGTTCCACCGTCGGATACAGGTCAAAGCCGCTATCATCACCCTCATCATAATCTTCGGCACCATAGTACATTCTAGACGAGCTGGATTTATCACCCTCATCTTCGCCAGCACCAATATGCCTACTAGAAGAGGACTTGTCGCCGCTATCTTCGCCTGTACCATTTTCACGGCTAGAAGAAGAACCATTACCATTGCTGCCGCTGCTGGAGCCGTCGCCACCATTGCCACCGGAGCTCAGGTTAGATTCGCCACCGCTGCTGGTGCCGTCATTTCCGCTGCTACCATTTTCATTACCGGAGCTGCCACCACCCTGGCTATCGGAGCTGGAGCCGTCGTTACCGGAACTATTGCCATTGCTATTGGAGCTTCCGCCGTTACTATTGGAACTGGAACCATCACCAGCAGAGCTCAAATTAGAACCATCGCTACTGGAATTACCATTGCCTGCAGAGCTCTGGTTCGTTCCGCCGCTAGAATTGCCACCATTGTTGGAGCTAGAGCTCAGCTTGCTGCTGCTAGACTTTGCACTGCTAGAGGATTCATGATATTCCACAAGCGAAGAGCTACTCTGGGAACTGCTAGAGAGATCTTCATCTTCACCGGAATGGCCGGGATCACGGACAACGCCCACACCCGAAAGCGGGGCCAAGTCATCCAAGTAATTGTCAATCCACTGCACGTGAATCAAGACATTGTCCTTAATCAACTTCTTGGGGTTTGCCGCAAAATCCACAAAAATCATGTGACCCGTATTGGACGCCACAAACAGATGACCGTAACCATCTGTGGTACCCTGGTCAAGACGCCAACCCACGCCACTTGTTCTCGGTCCAGTCAAATTCTCATTGGTTTCCACAAAGAAATATTCACGCAAGTCGATTTCAGCGACAACTTTCGCTTTAACAGCACCATTTTCACGATAGGGCTGAATCTGCACAATCTTGGAACCGCCGAACACAAAGATGGTCTTGGAATAGGAGTCGTAGGCACCGCCATGAGCACCTTCCAGGGAATCAATCAAAACCTTGGTTCCAACCGATGCGATAACCCTATCACCATTTTTTCCACCATACTTACCGACATTTCCATCATTCACAGTCACCCAAGTCGTATCGGTAAACACGCCAAAATAGGCTCCCGCCGCAGCGGATTTCCTTGAACTTTCAGAACAAGCCCTATAATTACCAGTATCATAGTCATAGCGTTCACAACCACCACCAAAATAATCGGAATACGTAAAGAAAGCCGTTCCTTCACCATCCCAAATGACGGTTGCCAGTTTCTTATCATCTTTATGCTTGGGGCCTTGTGGTCTAAGCTCTACTTGATAACCGGTCGCAGCAAAGTTATGATGAACAGAACTTGCGTTAGTAGGATCATCCTTGGTTGAAAAACGGTACAAGTACCCCGGAATACCGGCAGCCCAAAGGTTATCACCCTTGGGGTCCATCATCAAATGCCAAAAGCCGCCCCTCTGCGTTGCAGGAGTCGCCGTAGCTACACGACATTTTTTCTTTGGATCGCCCGCTGCCTTTGCCGTCTTGCTCACCTTATAAATGCGTTCGCCCTGACCGGCCACCAACAGGTCGCCATCGGGGTGATGAACAATACCGTCAGCACCTTCCATGCCATCGCTCATCGTACAAAGGGTTTTCTTGTCGGAAGGTTTCATAAGCAAGTAACCAGCACCATCGTACTGATAACTGATGCTCTTCACGCGGTCTTCCTTCTCGTACTTGGTATAGTACAAAGTAGCCTTGGTTGCGGCATGGGGAACGATGTCACCAATCTGCTGAATCCAAATACCCGTCGCCGGGTTTTCCGGGGCAGGAATTTCGAAATCTGCGGCAGACACTGCAACCACAGACCATAAAAGCATCGATATGATTTTTGCTGAATTTCTCATGTTCCTATCCTCTAAAAGAATCCTTATTTAGACCTCTTTGCAGAAATGCCCCATCTAAAGATTCTTTCAACCTTAAAGTCACTTTTTGCACCGTAAACCTTAACTCTGAATTTTGCGAGATAAATACCGGCACCCACCTTGCGGCCATTGTCTGCGCGCATGTTCCAACGAACGTAGAGTTTGTCCGGATTTTCAAGGCAGTTGCCGTCGAAGAACTTGTCATCGCAAGCGATGCTGCCCGAAGCGCCACCGACATAGTTGCCAATGTTGGTGTACACATAGAGTTCCCAATGAAGGCCAATGTCTTCCATATTCGGCACAGACTGGCCATTAGAATCATTTTGCATAATGGTAGAATAACCAATATCCATGAGCACGCCCAGAGAAGACTGATCCGAAGCCTGCTTGGCATCCTTCACGTGTTCAATGGTAAAAGGCTTGACGCGGTCACTAAGTTCTTCGGCCTTGTTCAAGTCGGCAAAGGAATTGGTTTTCATGATAACGCGGGGATCGCCTTCAACCATTACGGTCGGCGCAAGTTCAGAAACCTTGTTACCCTTCTTGTCAACCAAGCCATTGATAAAGTTGTCGAAGCGCACGGAATCTGCAGGATTCATACGGGTAGCCAGGTCTTCGCCCGCTTCCATGAACAGAGTCAGTTCAAGGCCGTCTTCACTCCATTCCGAAGAGCTCAGGCCGAGATGCACCCACTGTCCATCCACATAGAAAGCAAGGCAATCATCAGAAAGGTTCACATTCTTCTGATCCATGGCTTCGGAGAAGGTAATCTTGAACTTATCCGGTTCCATTTTCTGGAAAGATTCCGGATTCAAGAAGGTGGAAGAAATCACCGGAGCCATGTAGTCGTTCATTCCATACTCCATTTCTTCTTCCGATTCCTTGCCTTCAACAGAAATCTTATTGGAAATCGTGGCATAGCCGTATCTGGTATTGCCGTCCTTCGAATAGGACTTGTCAATTCCTGTCAGCATATTCTTGATATCGTACTTGTCAGGATCAAGGGCGAAACCAAGCAGCGTACCGTCTTCCGAAATCGTGAGGTCAGCAAGGTTCGGCTTGATAGCAATGCTATCGCCATCGTTGTCGAGCCAGTAGAAGGTGATATCCATCTTCTTGAGATCTTCTTCGGTAATCGGAGTTTCAAAGCCAAGCGAGGTAGAGTCCATACGGCCATCTCCATCGCGATCGTAGAAACCGTTCTTGTCATTGTCCACATAAATGCGGCCCGCATTCTGCACCGGCACTTCCTGATTGTTCTTGCTGGTGGGCACACCATCGGCTGCCGTGAGGATTCCATCGGGGCACTTGGCATCGTCGCAGATGGTTTCAATCTTAAGCATGTCTCCTACAGACACAACGCCAGACTTCACCACAAAGGCCCACTGGTTACCCTTCTTCGAAATTGCTTTCACATCGATGGCATCACCGTTAAGTTTCAAACCACGACCGCTTGTCCAGGACGGATCAATATCCTTGTTGAAGCGAACAATCAAAGTATCCATTCCGCCATTGCTCTTCACCAAAGTGGCCGACTGAATAGCAGCACCGATGCTGTCTGCAAGAGCGGTTTTCAGCGTATCGCAGCCGCCAATGTAGCACACATAGGCCTTCACGGCACCCTTTGCATCATCGCTCTGGAGCTTGACCTCAACATCGGGGTAGCCATAAATATCCTTTTTCTGCTTGACATCGCCACTGTATTCTTTATAAGACTCGTCGCTTGGCCAGCTATAGAAGAAGTTCTTTACCTTCATGGAATCAGTCGCACCACTATACCAGGTAGCAATGCTGTCACCAATACCGTCACCATCGGTATCGTAGATGGCGGCATTATCGAGACTCGGCATATCGGGATTGTCGAAGCGGAGATCGCTGGGGAACGGATCGGTCAACAGGAATTCCTTGGTCGTAGAATCCTTGAACGAATTCATCGTAAAGGGCGTCCCTTCCTTCTTAACCGCCTTGGTCGCTGTCACTAGGAAAATCGCGTAGCCATCATGGAAGTCCACACGGAATGTTCCGTCATCAAGCATTGTCTTTGCAATACCGTTCGTATCTAAGAAGACAAGGTTTTCATAGTCTTTGCCGACCTTGATATAGAAGGTCTTGTCGAACTTGTCCACGCTATCTTTCTTCGGACCCACAGGAACAATCATTTCCACTTCAACAGTGATGGTGTCGAGCACCTTAATGTCTTCGGGGAGTTTCCAACCATCCTTGACGGCCTTGCCGTCAACCTTGTAGCGAAGTGTCGGCTTATAGAAGTTGTAGATAATATCCACACTGGGAGTCGCAGTCAGTTCCGTTGCCGTACCAAGTCGGAAATTGTAGCGTTCGTACTTGTTCTCTAAGCCAAGCTTTACAATACCAGACTTCGGAGAAGAAACCACCGGAGTAAAACTCTCATTTACATCGTCTCCTCGAGAGCATTTTTCCGCATCAGGATCTTCACAAAGGTAAACACCCACCGTATCGGGTACGGCACTCATATCAGGAGCATATACATAGAACGGTTCATTTTTCTTGGCATGCTCTTTCGTACGAATTTCTCCATCGAACACATAGAGAATCGGTCTTGCACCCGTCGACTGGATACGGTAATAATTGCAAACTTTCGCATCCTTTATGTCTTGCGGAAGCGCATCATAATTTTCACAATCAATATCAATGCCAGCAAAGGCATACGTCGAAAGCCCCGCTATCGACAGCAAGATAAACGAAAGAATGTGACCTTTTATGAACCGCATTGCAACCTCAATATAGCGACCAAACTCTGCAAACATTTCTTTGCAAACTATCAATACCAAAGATATGATTTTTTTTTAGAAAACGAACAACAAAAATTTACGTTGTGACCCGAATCTCAGTGCGTTTCCAAAGCGGATTATTCCAAGTTGGAATAAGAATTCGCCAAATCCGTGACAATATCGTCCATAAAAATCCAGCCGCGCCCTTCAAGGCGAAAACAGGATTTACGTTGTAGCAAATTTGACATATTTTCGTGTTTTAGGAAGCCTTTCGAAATCCATCGATCGCACACCGATTTGTCCAAGGAAATGCCCATTTTTTGTAGTTCTTCGGTTGAAATTCCCTTGGACTGCCGAAGTGACAGCCACAAAAACTCCATTATTGCGGCCTCTCTATCCAATTCATCCAGCGAAAGCTGCGTTTTAGGGCAATCTGCTTTCACATATTCCCGCCATCGTGGGTAAATTTCAGGGGCATAATAACGAATTTTCCCTAAATAGCTATGGGCGCCGGGACCAAAACCCGCATATTCACCCCGATTCCAGTAATTTTGGTTGTGCATACTTTCAAAACCCGGCCGTGCGAAATTCGAGACCTCGTAACGCAGTAGCCCTTTGCGCTCCAAAATATCGACACCGCCCATATACATGGACTCGTACAGGTCCTCATTTACCGAAAGCGTCCCTGCCGAAACTTTATGTCCCAACCGAGATCTGGGCGAAACATTCAATCCGTAAAAACTCACGTGATTCAGGGGGAAATCCGAAAGGCGGTCCACGTCATTCAAGAAACCCTGCACGCTTTGCCCCGGCAAGTCAAACATCAGGTCCCCATTCACCTGTAAATGGGGAACAGAGGTCAAAAGTCGCAAGGCTGACAGCCCCATTTCTACCGAATGGGAACGTCCCACCGTCCTCAAAATGCCTGGGTCAAAGCTCTGAAGCCCGAGACTGATGCGTTTCACCCCTAAATCAAGGGCATTTTGTACCGTAGCCTCGTTTGTCGATTCCGGGTTGAATTCCATGGAGACTTCTTTCAGCTTCGATGGTTCAACGCCAACCGACCTTAGGCAATCAAAAATCTGACGCAAAAATTCAGGAGGCAGCTCTGACGGTGTTCCACCACCCAAATAAAGTGTTTCTGCACTGGAGAGCAGCCCGGGATGCAGTTTTTCAAAACATACAATTTGCTTACACAACAACTCCGTGTATTCCCCGAAAAGTTTCGATTGCGATGGCATGACACGAAAATCGCAATAATCGCAGACTTTTCGACAAAACGGGATATGGATGTAAACACCGAACATTTTTTTCAATAAATAAAAAATTAAATCATACCTTTTTATCAAAATTTAGATTATATAAGTAGTATGGGCGACAAGAAACGAAACAATTTCAAGAAAAAATTGAAGAAGCGGATTCCGCTCCTGATTTTTTTGACGTTGTCCACCACCATTTTCTTTTTGGCATCGGCCCTGCTACTGGACGAATCCTACAAAGACATCATCATTATCGCCATGATTTGGGCGCTGCCCCTATTTATCCACTGAAGGTGCTATGGCCATTACCCGATTAACGCAACGTAAATGTAAAGCAATTGCTTTTTATATCTTGAGTTGGGTGATTTTCACCTTAAGCGCCTCGGCCCTTTTGACATACGGAGCCGGAAACGGTTTTGATTCATCGCGCATGCTGTTCATGTTGCAGTTGTCGCTTTTGATTGGCCTTTCTCATGCCATTTACGACGTGATGATTTTGCAAGACGAAATGGACAAAAGGCCGGTAGCGGCGGCACTCTTGATACGTTCCTGGTTCTTTATTGCAAGCATATGTGCAAACCTGACTCTCTGCATTCTGATATGGGACATTGACCGAAGCGAAGGCCTCATAAACGAGGCGGCTCTTCAACACGTACTGAACGTCTTCAAGCAGCCCAAGACGCACATTCTTATTTTTGAACTGTTCATGCTCGGGAACCTAATTACCTTTGTGCGTTCCGTGCACAAAAAATTCGGCACCCGCGTCTTTGTGAACACCCTACTTGGCAAGAACCAAGACCCCAAAGAAGAGGACCTGGTATTCATATTTATCGACATGAAACATTCCACCGAAATCGCCGAGGAACTGGGACACGTCAAGTACAGCAACTTTATCCGAGACTACTACAGGCTGCTTTCGAACTGCTGCGAAGAAAACCATGGCGAAATTTACCAGATAGCAGGAGACGGGGCCTTTTTGACTTGGAAAATCAGCGACTGCAAAAAACAAGCACGGCCTATCGACTGCTTTTACGATTTCAAGGAATGCCTGGAACGAACTGCCTACAAATTCAAGAAACGCTACGGCGTAGTCCCTGCGTTCAAGGCGGCAGCCCACTGCGGAAAAGTTATTTCCACCGAAGTCGGAAACTTCGGCAGCGAAATGGCATATCACGGCGATGTGCTGAACACCACCTCGCGAATCCAGACCCTTTGCTCCAAGCTGGGGCAGGACTTTTTGATCTCGGAAGACCTGTACATGCGCTTGCCGCTGCCCCTACCCCACGGTTTTTTGGGCGTAAAAGCCGGATTTTTCGAATTAAGGGGAAAAAAGAACGGAATTTTGATTTTTTCTCTGCATTTGCCCTTGACATAGCGAATTTATTATTCTATAATTGGGTCACCCCGCGGGAATAGCTCAGTTGGTAGAGCACGACCTTGCCAAGGTCGGGGTCGAGGGTCCGAGTCCCTTTT
>JBGUWV010000066.1:0-6689 GCA_045221475.1 Fibrobacter sp. | reverse complement strand
GCAGGGGCACTTGCAGACTTCGGAAGCTTCGGCGATGTCGGCCACTTCGAACTTCGGGAAGTCGCGCTTCGGGTTGCAATGCTTGAAGTGGAAGCCTTCTTCGTTGGCGCCCGTGACGAGATCGAAGGAATCTGCGATGGCTTCGTCTACGATGATGCGGGTGTCGTGAGAATTGATCGGGGATGCAAAGCCCGGAACCATGCCGCAAGATTTGATGAGGCTGTCTTCTGCCGGATAGAGTTCCTTGGCCTTCAAGAGGTTGTGGAGCTTGATTTCGGAAACGTCGAGGTTGCCCGGAACCACCACCGTGATGAGCTTGCCTTCGAAGTCGAAGAACACGCACTTGGCGGTCGATTCGGCAGGAACGTTCAGGAGCTTGGTGATTTCTTCGATGCTTTCGCTGTTCGGCGTAGCAACCTTTTCAAGCGTTGCATTTTCGTCGCCCTTGAAGGGAACGCGCTGGAACTTAGCGATTTCGCGGTTGGCCTGGTAGCCGCACTTCTTGCAGAGAATCAAGTAGTCTTCGCCGTTCGGAGTATCGAGCATGAATTCGTGAGCGACCTTACCGCCCATGATACCCGTATCGCTCTGCACCACCACCGGTTCAATGCCCACGCGACGGTAGATGCGGAGGTAGGCGTCATATTCTTCCTGATAGTGACGGTCCAGGTCTTCCTGGCTGGTATGGAAGCTGTAGGCATCCTTCATCAAGAATTCGCGGACGCGGATAAGGCCGCCGCGAGCACGAGCTTCGTCACGGTACTTGGTCTTGAACTGGTAGAGCATCACCGGAAGCTGCTTGTAGCTGTTGAGCACGTAGCGCACGAGGTCGGTCATGGCTTCTTCGTGGGTCATGGCGAGCACCATGTTGTGGTTGTTGCGGTCCTTGAAGCGCAGGAGTTCTTCGCCAATGGCCTGGTAACGGCCAGATTCACTCCAGAGTTCAGCAGTCTGAACCACCGGCAAATCCACTTCGATACCGCCAATCTTGTTCATTTCTTCGCGGATGATGTTCGTAATCTTCTGGATGACGCGGAAACCCATCGGCATCATGGAGTAGATACCGGTAGAAACGGGCTTGATGTAGCCGCCGCGCATGAGGAAGATGTGGGAGGGCATGGTGGCATCGCTCGGCGTTTCGCGGAGCGTGACGTAGAAATACTTGGAGAGTTTCATGGTTGTAACCTTTTAAATTTTTTCGGCGAAAATTTAGGAAAATACAATGGTTTTAGCAACAAGCCTACTTCATCAGCCGTTCCAAATCATTGACCGTTTTCGGGATATCTTTAGAAATGTTCCTGAAGCCGTCCTTCGTAATTAGCAGGTCATCTTCGATGCGGATACCGATTTTTTCGCGATAGGTCTTGCCACCAATGGTCGCCTTGAATTCGCCGTAGAGCCCCGGTTCGCAAGAAATGAGCATTCCGGACCTTAAAACAGTATCCAAGGAGCGGGTTCCTGGTTCGCCTTCGTGAATCTGTTCGCCGATAAAATGGCTTACCCCGTGCGGGCGCTTGTCATACAATAATTTGTACGAACCCTTCGCACCCTTGACCAAGCGGGTTTCCAATTCCTGCATAATGTAGTCCCAAGGCACAGTCCCGATTTCCTTAAGCGAAACGCCTGAACGCACATGTTTCTGGTATTCCAGCGCAGAATCGAGTACAATCTGGTACAGCAGTTTCTGCAGTGGGCTGAACTTGCCGGACACAGGAATGGTGCGGGAAATATCGCTATGCAGGCTTCCGATGCGAATGCCAAAATCCAGGAGCACCAGCTCCCCCGCCTTCAACGGTTCGTCTTTCTTGACATAGTGCAAGCAGCATGCATTTGCGCCGCCTGCCACAATGGTCGGGAATGCCAAGTCACCGTCGCTTTCACGCTGCATTTCATAATCAAGTTTCAAGCCCAAAGCACGTTCAGTCTTGAAATTCTTCATTTCGGCGAGCACCTTGCGGAAGGCGTTATTCGTCACCGCCTGCGCCGCCTCGGCGTCCATAATGCGTTCAGCTTCCAGCGGAAGTCTAAGCGACCAATGCAGTGCCGCCGCACTCTTTAGCTTGATGCCTGTTGGCTTAAGCGCCTTGAGCAACTGATGCCTGAACCGGTCGTTGTGGTCTTCCTTGAACTTTTCAAAGTAATAGGCGTAAGCGAAGCTCCCCTTCGGAAGTTTTTTTGCGCGTGCAACCACCGTATCCATGAGTTCGTCTACGGGGCGTACATCCTGGATTCCCGTAATGCGGGCCACTTCATTATCGCCTTCCAAAAAGCCCAGGCGCTTGCCGTTCCAGAATTCCTTGAACGGGTCCTTGGGTGGCACAAAGAGGATTTCTTCGTCGGTCCTGGGGTCGAGCAGCAGATAGCAGCCTGCCTGGTTGATACCTGTCAGGTACATAAACGCCGGTTCCTGCACCATTTTATTCCAGATTTGCACGTAGGCTTCTTCAGTTCCAGGGTCCATCGGGATTCCAGCAAAAACACAGAACGAATCCAGTTCCTTGAGCATGGCCTTGCGGCGTTTTTTATACAAATTCTTGGAATTGTAGCGGTCAGACGATATAAAAACTTGCGAATAGGGCTTATAAATTGACTTTTCGACCATTTTTTTGCCTCTAAATAGGTAAAATTTCGGTATAAATTTACCTTTTTCGCACCGCTTTTGCTTTAAATTATATACATTTGAGGCATCACAGACTAGAATGGAGCCTGATTAAATGTCTCTTTTTAAAAATTGGAAATTGATCCTTGCAGCATCGACTGTAGCACTGTTCACCGCTTGCGCCGGCTCTTCCGGTGGTTCTAGCGACGAAGATTATAGCGACGATAGTGATTCTCCGTCCGCTCAGAGATCCGCTCCTAAGGAAAAAATCGACGAAAACAAGTTGAAAAAGACCGAAGACGAAGCTGTCGCCATTACCGAAGAAAACCACAAGCTCCGCAAGGAAATCTTCGAAGCCAAGAACAAGCTCGGTATCTCTACAGCTCCTGCTTCCGAAGAATAATTTATAGCTGACACGTTCTCGATGAACGAACTACGCTATTCTTTATCGGATGACCTGAAACGAACAATTTCAGGCGAGAATGAAACGGTTTTCCGCTTATTGGAGAGCCGTTTTTGTGTTGAAATGCAGACAAGGCTTCCGGGCCTCAGGATTATCGCAAACGAAAAAAGCGATACGACAGGCGTATTTGCCGTTTTGGACCAGCTTAAAATGGCGGCTCGACACGGCAAGGTTCTTACCGCCACCGAACTGGAACGGATGTTAGATCCCACCGAAGTTTCTCAACAAGCCCCTAATGGGGCTATTCCCACTACGCCTATTTTTAGGAATCGTATGGGAGTTTCGGTATTCGCCAAGACAAAAGCCCAGGCCGAACTGGTATCCGCAGTCGAACACAACGACATCATCTTTGCCAAGGGCCCTGCCGGAACCGGCAAGACCTTCTTGGCGGTGACTCTTGCAGTATCCAGCTTGGAACGCCACGAGGCTGAACGTATTTGCCTCGTCCGCCCGGCCGTCGAAGCTGGAGAATCCTTGGGCTACCTGCCCGGTGATTTGAAAGAAAAAATCGCCCCGTATTTACGTCCCATCCACGACAGCCTGTCAGAGCTTTTGCCCGCCGAAAAACTCCGCAAATACGAAGAAACCGGAGCCATTGAAGTGGCTCCCCTGGCCTACATGCGCGGACGCACTCTCAAGCGAGCCTTCATCATTCTGGACGAAGCCCAGAACACCACTCCCGAACAGATGAAGATGTTCCTGACCCGCCTTGGCCCCCACAGCAAAGCTATTATTACAGGTGACGCAACCCAGGTGGACTTGGGCAAGGGCCAGAAGTCGGGACTGATGCATGCCATGAAGCTCTTGAAGGGTATTCATGGAATCGCCCAGGTGGAATTTACGGCCACCGATGTGCTCCGCCACCCGCTGGTGAAAGACATTTTGAACGCTTATGAGAAGGAAAGGTGACCGGGGTTAAAATTGTAATTCCCGGAACCTAAAAAGATTATGAAAAAGAAAAAGATGCGAATCCATTTTGTTATCGGTTGGTTGCTTGTCGCTGCCGCGGCAATTTTCCTTTTCCCCGATAAGAATATTGCGCTCCAGTCTGAACGCCCCCACTTGGGTCAGGTCAGTACGCGCACTATTGTGGCACCCATCAACTTCGAAGTTCCCAAGTCGGAACAAGAAATCGAAGCCGAAAAGACCCGTGCCGCCGAAAAGGTGAACGCGATTTTCGGTTATAACAGCGACGAAACCAACCGTGTTTCCGAAGACCTCAAGCTGTTCCTGCATAAGCTCGCCCAGTACGGTTCCCTGCAGATTCAGATTAACCAGCTTACGGCAAACGGCGAAAGCGATTCGACATTGCAGTCCAAGGTGGTACAGGCCTCCCGTATCTATGAAGTCCTGAAACAGCGTATTTCGACTTCGGCCATCAAGCCCCTAAGCATGAATTCCAAGGCTCGCGATTCGCTCCTTAACGTATTTAACCGCATGCTCCAGGCTGGTGTTTCCAATACCTTTATTGCCAGCACCGAAACCGCAGCTCAGCTCTACCGCGACAACTACAACCTGCAAGATTTCAAGTACATCGTCTATTCCAAGCCGAACATAACTTTAATCAAGGACAACGAAAAGACAACTATCGAGGCGAGCAATATCCAGCCGCTCCGTCGCCGCATTGACGAAGCCTTCGCTCAGCTACAGATGAGTTTCCCCAACGAACAGGGGCTCTTGAGCGCCTTCTACGAAACCTTGTTCGTGTTCATGATGCCCAACGTATTCTACCTGGAAAAAGAAACGGTGGCTAGTCGCGAAGAAGCCCGCAACAAGGTGACTCTCATTAAGGGCATGGTTCCCCGCGGCATGGAAATCGTGACCCAGGGTGCTCCCATTACCAAGGAAATCCTTGAAAAAATCGACGCTCTGCAGCGTGCCCAGCAGAAAGAAGAAAACTCCAAGACCTTTACCGCCATTTATGGTAACGCACTTATCATGGTGCTCATCGTTACCTTCTTCTTCATGTTCCTGTTCTACTCTCCTTCTAGGGGAATGTTCCGTAACGCCCGTCAGCTCTGGAGTCTGATCGCTCTCGCCCTGTTGCAGATTATCGCCTTCTGGGGAATTCACCATCTGTCCGGAAGCATCAACAGCATCAATATTTCAGTCATTCCCGAAAATCTGGACTTCATGTGGATTTATCCCTTCGCATTTGCCCCCATTACGGCAACGGTCCTTTACGACCGCCGCATCGGTATCGCCTTCGCTGTGTTCTCGTCCATGATTTTTGGCATCTTGAACGGTTACGATTTGGCCGCCATGACTTGCGCCATCGCAGTGACCTTTGCAGCAACTGCCCCGATCGCCCGTATGCGTTACAGAGTGCAGTTTGTTTGGGGTATCATCGTAGGCGTTCTCGCCATGGCCGCAGCCATTAGCGTTATGTTCCTATTGCGCAACAGACTTTCGTTTGAAGCTTTCTACCAGAACTTGATGGCAGCCAGCGTGAACATCGTGCTTTGCTACGCACTCACCTCTGTGGCTTTGATTCACTTGATGGAACGCATCTTCGGTATTACCACGGTGCTGACATTGATGGAAATGTCGGACTTTAACCGTCCGGCACTCAAGCGTATTTCGGAATACGCTCCGGGTACATTCCACCATAGCATCCAGGTGTCGAACCTCGCCGAACACGTTGCCGAAAGCATCGGAGCCAACTCCCTGCTGGTACGCGTGATGGCGCTCTACCACGACATCGGCAAAACCATGCGCCCCGAATACTTTACCGAAAACCAGAAGCAAGGGATCAACCCGCACAACAACATTGACCCGCTGCAATCCGTGAAGATTATTACCGGACACGTGGAACAGGGCACTGCCCTGGCCAACGAATACAATATTCCGTCGCTTGTGGCCGCAGGCATCCGCGAACACCACGGTTCCTCGATTATTCAGTACTTCTACCACAAGGCGCTCGAAAACGCCAAGGAAACCGGTGAAGAAGTCAAGGTCGAAGATTACAGCTACAAGGGACCCAAGCCGCAGAGCAAGGAAACCGCAATCCTGATGCTCGCAGACATTATCGAAGCGACTAGCCGTTCCATGACCGACACTAGCCCCGAAGCTTTGGCAGCCATGATCCACAAGACCATTGAAAGCCGCTTCACTGAAGGCCAGTTCAACGAATGTAACCTGTCGATTAGGGAACTGTTCAAGCTCGAACGGGCATTCCTGGATAGTTTGGACGGAACGTATCACACTCGCGTTAAATACCCGGGACAAAAATAGACTGCTCGGCTTTATAACGCAAAAAAAAGTGCGTTTTTAGCCCAAATTCGGTTGACAAACGCCATAAACTTTGTATATTTGGCTTCGTAATCTTGAGAAGAGGATTAATACTGATGGATAAAAAGAATATCATTCTGATTGCTCTCGGTGTATTGCTCCTCGCTATCGGTTTTATTTGCCTCGCCACTGGCCCTGCAGACAATCCGGTATCTCTCACGGTTGCACCGCTTATCCTGGTTGCCGCCTATCTGGTCGTGATTCCGGTTGGAATCCTCTGGAAGAGCAAGAATCAAGATAAGTAAACCCTTTCGGGCGATTAGCTCAGTTGGTTCAGAGCGTCTGCCTTACAAGCAGAATGTCAGCGGTTCGAATCCGTTATCGCCCACTACCGAA
>JBGUWV010000065.1:0-1690 GCA_045221475.1 Fibrobacter sp. | reverse complement strand
TCCCGAAGAAACCCATGCTGCAATTTGACCGTGAAGTTGATAAACAATTGACTATCTAATGATTATTTTCGTCGAACTCACGTTATTTACCGTATTTCTTGTTCTCCTTTCGGGGATTGGAAGACAAGAAATACAACAAAGACAATTTTATTAAAAAAATACTTAGCGGCTTCATGGCTTTGCGTGAGACTCGACTGGTTAAATAGTTACACCATTGCCAGGTTCATCTTGCAAACAGCCACGCTAAACTTTTCATTCAAGTTTTCAACAATTAGATATGGCCGTTATCGGTTTTATTCTTAACTTTGCAGCCAACTTTTCAGCAAGAACTCCCAATTCAACACGACAATACTATTATGCGTCCATCTATTATATATCGCTTACTGATACTCACATGGCTCACGCTGTTTTCCATCGACAGCATGGCCACGCCTCAACACACCGACATCAACAAGCCCACCCGTGAGCGCGTCAGGAACAAGGACAAGAAAAAAGACGAGCCCAAGAAGGACGAGCCCAAGAAGGAGGAACCCAAGAAGGACGTGAATAATAAGGACAACAAGGCTAATGTCCAAACGCCTGCCGCTGCTCCCGTCAAGGACTCAAAGGACAACAAGCCTGCCGACAAGGCCCAACAGGACACGGCCAAGCCCGCTCCCGCCAAGCCCAAAAAACAGATGTACAACCCCGACAAGGTGCAATTTGATGGCATCGACATCTCCAAGCATCAGGGTTCCATCGACTGGGGACAACTCAAGAGTTTCTCCAAGATCAAGTATGTCTATATCAAGGCTACCGAGGGCAGCGACTATGTTGATCCCCGCTACAAGGAGAACATCCACAACGCCCGCAAGCACGGCTTCAAGGTGGGTAGTTATCATTTCTTGTCCACCAAGAGCAGCGCGACGACCCAGTTCCATAACTTCGTGCGCACTGCCAACAGGGAGGAGCAGGACCTCATCCCCATCATCGACATCGAGGTGACCGGCCGCTGGACTTCACAGCAACTGCGCGACAGCGTCAAGGTCTTTGCCGACCTGCTCGAGGACTACTACGGCTGCAAGCCCATGATCTATACCAGCGAGAAGTTCTTCACCAAGCACTTGGGCAGGGCTTTCTCGGAGTATCCCCTGTTCATCGCCAAGTACAACACCACCCAGCCCAACATCGGCTATCGCTGGCTGTTGTGGCAATTCTCGGACTGCGGCGTCTTCAAGCCCGCCGTCAAGGGCAACAACGGCGAGGTGGACCTGAGCCGCTTCAACAAGGGTTGCGGCATCAACGACATCCTGTATAATCCCAGCAAGCACAAGCCCAAGAGTAGCGTGTACGACGCCGTGGACCGCAAGGACAAGCCCGCAAGCGTGAACCTCACCGAGCAGAAGACCAAGGAGGCTCCCAAGATGTCCAAGAAGCAGCAGGAAGAGGCCCAGAAGCAAGCCGAGAAGGAGAAGAAAGCCAAGGAGAGAAACAAGAAATTAGCCGAACAGGACGCCAAGAAGAAGGCCGAAGAGGCTAAAAAAGCCAAGGAAAAGGAAGAACGCCTGAAGAAGGAGAAAGCCCGTCAACAGGCCCGGGAAGCCGCTGCCAAGAAGGAGGCCGAAGAAAAGGCCAAGCGCAAAGCCGCCGCCCAGAAGGCAAGGGAAGAAAAAGCCAAAAAACAGGCTGCAAACAAGGCCAACAAACCCGC
>JBGUWV010000064.1:0-30507 GCA_045221475.1 Fibrobacter sp. | reverse complement strand
ATGGCTCAAGGAAAAGAACTACTTCTTCAAGATGGGTTCTTACCAGCAGAAGTTGATTGACTTCTTGGAAAGCCACAAGGACTGGATCGTGCCGGACTACCGCTGGAACGAAATCCGCGGATTCCTGCGCCAGCCGCTGAACGACCTCTGCATCAGCCGCCCGAAGGCACGCCTCAGCTGGGGCATTCCGCTGCCGTTCGACACCGACTACGTGACCTACGTGTGGTTCGACGCGCTTCTCAACTACGTGAGCGCCTCCACCGCCTTCCACAAGACTTATGCCGACGGCACGCCGATTTGGCCCGCCACTTACCACCTGATCGGTAAGGACATTTTGACAACTCACAGCGTGTACTGGCCGACCATGCTCATGGCTCTTGACATTCCGCTTCCGCAGCACATCCTCGCCCACGGCTGGTGGCTCGTGAACGGCGGCGAAAAGATGAGTAAGTCCGCAGGCAACGTGGTGAAGCCCATGGACTACATGGAAAAGTACGGCATCGACGCATTCCGCTACTTCCTCGCCCGCGAAATGGTCGTCGGTCAGGACGCCAACTTCACTCACGAAGCATTCGTGCGCCGCATCAATAGCGACCTCGCCAACGACCTCGGTAACGTGCTGAACCGCGTACACCGCCTGGTCATCACGAACTTCGAAGGCAAGCTCCCTGCCGCCACCGCCATTGGCGATGCCGAAAAGGAAGTCATCGACCTTGCAAACAAGGTGATTGCCGAAATCAAGGAAGGCCTGCCGCAGGCTCGCCTCTCGCAGTCTATCGAAACTATCATGCAGCTCGTGCGTAGCATCAACCGCTACCTCGAAGTCAAGGCTCCGTGGAAGCTCGCGAAGGACCCCGCCCTCAAGGACGAACTCGCAACGGTTCTTTACGTGTCTGCCGAAGCCGTGCGTCTTTCCCTCTGCTTGCTGTGGCCGGTGATTCCGGGCAAATCCGAAGAAGGCCTCGCCATGATCGGTTCCAAGTTCCAGAGTGCCGACGACCTCGCCTGGGGTATCCTCAAGGGTGGCGAAGCATTCGGCGAAGGCAAGCCGCTCTTCCCGCGTATTGAAGAAGAAGTCAAGAAGCAGGAAGTCCAGCAGAAGCCCAAGCAGAACAAGCCGCTGATGGCCGCCGACGTGCCCGCCGCTATGGACATGCGCGTCGCCCAGATCAAGGAAGTGGCCGACCATCCGGATGCCACGAGCCTCTACGTGCTCAAGGTGGACGCCGGCGAAGGCGAACTCCGCACCATCTGCAGCGGCCTCAAGAGCAGCTACAAGGCCGAAGAACTCCAGGACCGCAAGATTCTCTTGTTCGCAAACTTGAAGCCGAGTGCTCTCCGCGGTATCATGAGTCAGGGCATGCTCTTTGCGGGCGACCTCGACGCCGAAGCTCACACCTGCCGCCTCGTCTCCGTACCTGAAGACGCGAAGCCCGGTGACCGCGCCCTCTTCAAGGGTGTCGCCCCGAGCGAACCGCGTGAACTCAAGGTGAAGGACTTCGAGAAGATTGCGCTCTCCGTGAAGGGAGGCGCTGTGTTCTGCGATGCTCTCGCGCTCGAAGTGAACGGCAAGCCGGTGACTTGCGACGTGGCCGACGGCAACGGAGTCCACTAGTCTATATTGACCATTTCAACGTGGAGATGTTCCATCTCCCCTTTTTCCCAAAGAACCTTGAAGCGATGGCCCAGTTTATCCTGGGCCATTTCTACAATTTTACGGCGTTTGTTCAGAGGAACATCTACAATACGGAAATCCATGGCCGCATTCTGGTAGTGCTTTGACTCACGCAGGTGGTAAGGGTAATCGTTACCGCTGGTAATCACGGGCACGTAATCGTCGCCCATCACCACATGGTAACAGTGGATGATTTCAATTCCCGCCGTATCCATGGCAGGGAGCAAACTTTCCAGATAAACTCCCGGTTTTTGACGGGTGCGCTTGAGCAACAGTTTGTGGACTTCACCCTGGTTGAAGGGTTTCAAGTTCAAATGACGCACGTATTCTTCGGCAGACCAGGTTTCTTCGACCTGCTTGGGTTCGTACTTCGGAATAGGCCTGTCATTCGCCTTTATGAGCAAATAGACGCCGCCCAAGATGGCGATTGCAAAAATCGGAGCCAACAAGTACAAATGTTTAACAAAAAATTGCATTTTTCCGCCATCAAAAATACTATTTTAAAGATATGAAAAAAGCATTTTTTATCTCTGCCTCTCTTATTTCTTCGATGTTCCTTTTCGGCTGCGGTGACAACGCTAACTATACCGGTTGCTGGAAGGGCGAAGCCAATATGATTTTTGAAGTCCTGACCGAAAACAACCAGGATTACACGATTCGCAACGTGAACGGCGACCTTTCCGCCACCATCCAAGAAGGCAAGCTTTGCGGTAAGAATTCTCTGGACATGCCCTATTGCATGAGCGTCAAGGGCGACTCCGCTTACTATGAATTCGGCGGCATCACCACCGGTTACGCCCGCATCAGCAAAGAAGAATACGAAGACATCTTCGCATCCCAGAAAAAAGCAGCGATTGAATAACAACCGCTGCTTCGTTTAGTCAATTACATCTTTGAGGATTTGCTCAATCATATACTCAGTCGGAGCACCGCTCCAGACTCGTTTGATGTAGCCATCCTTATCTAACAGCATAAGAGTCGGTACCGCACGGATTCCATAGCGGCGCCAGAGGTCTTGAGATGCGTCGCGGTACAGTGGGTACGGCGACGCGTGCTGTTTGGCATAGAAGTCGTTAAGTTCTTGCAGGCCTTCGCTAGAAATTCCGATAACCTCTACGCCCTTGGAGCTGTACTTGTTGTAGATATTCGCCAGCACAGGGAGCGTCTTGCGGCAAGGGCCGCACCAGGTGGCCCAAAAATCCAGGAGCGTAGCCTTCGGTTTTTCTTTGCGCTTTTCGCCATTCTTGTAGAAGTTCTCGCCGAACTTTGCAATCTTACTGCCGATAGCGGAACCCGTCAGGTTGCTGATGTCGTCGGGGCGTTCGGTCAAGGCCACATTCAAGGTCTGCTTTTTACCGTCGCGGGCGATTTCGATTTTCACCTTCTGCCCCGCCTTGTGGCTCGTAACGGCAGCCTGAATCTGGCTCATGTCCGTGAGCGGTTTCCCCTGCACGCCAATAATCTGGTCGCCAGCCACCATGCCCGCAGTAAAGCAGCCCGATTCCGGATGCACGCCGATAACGTTCAGGGCAAGGTGATTTTCATAAGTTGTCTTTTTAAAGGTGACACCCAGCCAGGGGACAGCAAATGAAGCGCCTGTTGCAACAAGAAGCGCGAGAGCAAAAGTGCGAATACCCATGATTAAACAGCCTTGGTTTGCTTCGGATTATGATCGTCGTAATCCGCAAGCGTCTTGTAACCCGTTTCAAAGAGGGCCGCTTCGAGTTCCTTACGCATGGCGTGTGCAGCCATCCAGCGGAAAGCCACCACCGAGTAGCATTCCACCGCATCGACACCCAGCTTGATCAGGTCAAAAATCTTGAAACCGTGGTCAATGCCACCGCAGGCAATCACGCTAATCTGGGGATAATGCTTGCGGATGTAGGTCACGTTCCACATCATGTTTTCATAAAGCGGACGGCCAGACATGCCACCACAATCGCCGTCTGCGCGGAGCGGGGTCAAGTCTTCGAACTTGGTTTCAACCGGGAGTTCGCTAATCTTCTTGGTGGGGTAAGTATTGCCCACTACCACGCCATTCACGCCCGTACGCACAATCATGTCCATCACGTTCACCAGGTGACGTTCCGACAAGTCGGGGCTAATCTTGGCATACACCGCCTTGCGAATTGCCTGGGCATTGCGGTACTTCATGATTTCGCCGAAAATGCGTTCCGTCAGCGACAAATCCATGTCCACGCGGGATTCGCCGGTATTGGGGCAGCTCAAATTGATTTCGATAAAGTCGCCGGCCTTGTAAGCGATGGCAAAACTTTCCAGCAAGTCCTTCAGCTTTTCTTCGTCATCGGTGAGCCCCGGAGTTTCAGCCACGGACACACCTACGCAAAGTCCCACCTTGTGGGCCTTGGTCAGCTGTTGGTCAGCACGACGGGCAATGACTTCGACACCCTCGTTGTTCAAGCCCATGCTGTTATGGATGGCACGGTCTTTCTCCAAAAAACCGATACGGGGACGATGGGTATTGCCTTCACGAAACTTGCGGGTAGCAGTTCCGACGCTGATACCGCCAAAGCCCATATTGGCATAGTCGCAAATGCGCTTTGCTGTCTTGTTGGCACCGGCGGCCAAAATGATGGGGCAACCCAGGTACAGGGAATTGCTGTGATCCGGGAAGGTGATAACGCGCTTGAGAGTCTTGCTCAAATCCGGGCGTCCGCCCATGAAAGGGATATACGGGGCAAACCTGGCCACATGCTTAAAGGAATCGTGGCGGAATTCGGGATACTTGTGAAAAATGCGGCGAATTAGCGCCAAAACGCGGTCGCCGAAATTCAGGTAATACTCGTGGTTTACACAATTAAAAGACATGGGTATTCCTTTTGCCTAAACTTATACCCTAAAAAATAGAAAATATACCCCGCCTGGGACAATTTTACCATTCGTTTTCTATTTTGTTTAATGAATATGGAACAGAAAACAATCGATTTTGTCGTGAAGGCCATCCGCGAAAAGATGCCCGCCTATATCCAGACCCTGAGCGATCTGGTGAAAATTCCGTCTATCAGTTTCGACAACTTTGACCAGAAATACGTGCTGGAATCCGCCGAAAAGGTGAAGGAGCTCTTTTTGCAGGCAGGGCTCACCAACGTGCAGTTTTTGTTGCCGCCCAGCGGACGCCCCTCTGTATACGGCGAAAGCTTAACCAGCCCCGACAAGCCCACGGTGCTTTTGTACGCCCATCACGACGTGCAGCCCCCCATGCGCGAAACCCTTTGGAACACCAAACCCTTTGAAGCAAGCCTCCAGGGAGACCGACTCTATGGCCGCGGCACCGCCGACGACAAGGCCGGCATCGTGACCCACTTGGCCGCCTTGGAACAGGTGCGGGCTCTCAAGAAAAACGACGGTCCCAACCTGAAATTCTTGATCGAAGGCGAAGAAGAATCCGGAAGCGCCGGTTTCGAAACCATTCTCAAGAAGAACGCCGAACTCCTGAAATGCGACGCCGTGATTGTGGCAGACCTGGGCAACTTCGCCAAGGGAACGCCCTCCATTACCACCACGCTCCGCGGCATGAGCGCCGTGAACGTGGAACTGAAGGCCACCAAGGCTCCTCTCCATTCGGGCAGCTGGTCGGGCCCCATTCCTGACCCGGGTCAGGTTCTCTGCCGCATGATTACAAGCCTTTCAGACGGCAAGGGCAACATCCTGATTCCTCATTTCGAAGATACCCTGGTGCCCCCCACCGAAGCGGAACTGGCCTCTTACAAGAGCCTTGGCATGACCGAGAAAATCTTCCGCAACGACGGCGGAATCTTGGACAGCGTCAAGCTGAAAGTTCCCGAAGACGAAATCCTACTTTCCCTGTGGCGCAGGCCCTCGATTGTGGTGACCACCATGGAAGTGGGCAACCGACTGAACGCCGGTAACGTTCTGCAGAACTGCGCCTACGCACGCATCGGCATTCGCCTCGCCCCCGGCATGGATGCCGACGTGGCCACTCAGCAGCTGGTGGAATTCCTGCAAGCGCAGGTACCCTACGGCCTGCAATGCAACATTACCACCGAAGACGGCGCGAACCCCTTCGTCACCGATACCACTCACCCCTTCTTCCAGAAGATGAGCGAATCCATGGCAAAGGCCTACGGTGCCGAAACCAAGTTTATCGGCTGCGGCGCAAGCATTCCCGGAGCAGAACTGTTCCGCAACACCTTCGGCGACATTCCCATTTTGCTTACGGGCCTCGAAGACCCCGAATGTAACGCCCACGGCGAAAACGAAAGCCTTTACCTGCCCGACTTCGAACACGGCATCGTGGCAGAAACCCTGTTCTTTGGAGAAATCTGCTAATGAGTACTACCAAATTTCCTAGACTCGTGGTATTAACCGGTGCCGGAATCAGCGCAGAATCGGGACTTCGCACATTCCGCGGCAACGATGGTATGTGGGAACACGAAAACATCGACGATGTTTGCACGCCCGAAGGCTACTACCGCGACAAAAAGCGCGTCAAGGACTTCTACAACTTCTTGCGCAAGGGCCTCAAGGAACACGAACCTAACGCCGCCCACTTCGCCCTAGCCGAACTGGAAAAGCGCCTGGGCGATGATTTTCTGCTGGTGACGCAAAACGTGGACAACCTCCATGAACGCGCCGGTTCCAAGCGGGTGCTGCACATGCACGGCGACTTGATGCGCCTGACCTGCGAACACAACCCGAAACACGAATTCATTTTCGACGGTGAAGAAACTTTAGAGACCCGCTGCCCGTTCTGCGGAGCCATGAGCCGCCCGGACATCGTGTTCTTTGGCGAACAGCCGCTGTACATGGAAGAAATCCAAGACGCCTTAAGGCACTGCAAGGAATTCGTGTACATTGGCACCAGCAGCGTGGTGTACCCTGCTGCAGGTTTCAAGAGCTTCGCCAAGAGTTTCGGCGCCAAGGTGACTTGCTTGAATCTGGAAGTTCCCACCAGCGACCCCTACACCGATGTGTTCGTAGAAGGCAAAGCCACGGACATCGTTCCTAAGTGGTGCGAAGAATTTAAGTGATGTGAACTTATAACGTCATTGCGAGACTCGCAGAGTCGAAGCAATCCACAGTGAATTTACATCGCTAAAAAACAATTTGCTTCGTGATTCTCGGAATCCGGAGCTTTTTGTTTTGGTGGCAATTCGTCGCTGCGGCATTGTTCGGTGCATTTTTCGCAGCGATCCGCAAAGCGGCAGCCCTTGGCAAAGTCACGCGGATGCGGCACGGAGCCAGGAATAGACTTCATGGTACACATGTCGCTGTGGTTCTCGGGAATAGCAGCAAGCAGCCCCTGCGTATACGGGTGCATCGGAAGGTCAATCACATCGCGAACACCGCCCATTTCTACAATGCGGCCCGCATACATCACCGCCACACGATCTGCATACTGCGACACGATACCCATGTTGTGGGTAATCAAGAGCACCGCCGTTCCCATGCGGCTAGCCATATCCTTCAGCACCGCGAGCACCTGGGCCTGCACCGTCACATCCAGCGCCGTCGTCGGTTCATCAGCGATAATGAGCTTGGGTTTAGAAAGCAACGCCATCACAATGCATACGCGCTGCAACATACCGCCCGAAAGTTCGTGAGGGTAAGATTCCAGAACGCGGTTCACATCTTTAAAGCCCGCAAGGGTAAGCATGTTGCGGATAACCGTCATGAAGCCGCCCTTGGAATGCTTGCAGAACTTGAACACTTCCATCAGCTGCTTCTTGATGGTCACCACCGGATTCAAGGCCTGCATGGGCTCCTGGAAAATGCAGGCAATTTCTGCACCACGAACCTTCTGCAAATCAGCCAAAGGCAGCGTCGCCAAATCAATGGGAGAGGCATCTTCACTGGCGCGATACAGCACCGAGCCCTCAACAATACGGGCGCTGGGCTGAGGCAACAGCCTTAAAATGCTCATGGCAGTGACACTCTTTCCGCAACCCGACTCCCCCACCAGCGCAAAGAATTCACCGGAATGGATGTCGAAGGATACGCGATCCGTCACCTGCAGCGGCTTGATGCCATCGCGGGGATTACCCTTCTTGTCGAACCCGAAAGCCACCGAGAGATCGCGCACCATCAAAACAGCGTTCCCAGATCCTGCTCCTTCGAACCTAACGCGACTAAGGGGCTGAAGCCCCAAGTCTTGTATATCGACTTCGTGCTGCGCGCTTCGCTCGCAATGACGTTCGTTAGACATATCGATCTCCCGACTTCGGATCCATTGCATCACGAACGCCTTCACCCACGAAGGTCGTGAGGAGCAGCGTTACAAAGAGTGCCGCCACCGTGCTTACAGAAATCCACGGGGCATAAAGGTTATTGAGGCCCTGGCTCATGAGTTCACCCCAGCTAGGAGTGGGCGGCTGCAGACCAAAGCCCAAAAAGTCCAGCGAAGTCAAGCTACCGATTCCGCCAATCAGCGTAAAGGGGAAAAGCGTCACCACAGGCGTCATGGCGTTGGGCAAAATTTCCTTGAAAAAGATATGGCGGTGTCCCATTCCCAGCACCTTTGCCGACTGCACATAAGTCATGCCGCGCAACTTCAGGAATTCCGCACGCATGTAATAACTCAGCGAAATCCAGTTGAAGGCAGCCATAATCAAAATCAAGAGCCAGAAACTGCGGCCATAAATACTGCCAATCAAAATCACCACGTAAAGCATGGGCAGCGACGACCAGATTTCAATAAAGCGCTGCATACCCGTGTCCCAGAACTTGCCCAGGTAACCTTGGATACCGCCAATCACGATACCCAGGAAAGTTCCCAGCACCGTCAAGAGCAAGCTGAAGCTAATGCAGATCCTAAAGCCGTGAATCAAGCGGGCCAGCACATCGCGGCCATTGCTGTCCGTTCCAAGCCAATGCCTTGCGCTAGGCGCAAAAGGCGGCGTCCCCTCTTCGCTCAAATCGGCCTTCAAGGGGTCATGAGCAATGGGAGGCATAATCGCCCAAATTTCGGGGCAGCCACCGGCACGGGTAAAACCTTCGGCAGCATCTTCTTCGCATTCCTGCACCAAGGCAAAAAGCTTTCCGTAATCCTGTTCCGTCTGGTATTCCCCACCAAAATCTTTTTCGCTGTAACGTACGAAAGCCGGGAAATAAGACTTGCCTTCATAGCTTAAGTATAGCGGTTCGTCGTTTACCGTCCAGGGGCTGGTTAGCGACAACAGATACGCCACCACAAGTACCACCAGCGACCAAAACGCCCGCTTATTTTTACGGAAGCGTTTAAGCCGGTTCAAGGTTTCTTGTGTCAGGCGGATTTTCATGAGCTAATACTACTTAAGCAGTTTCGAAATCAAATCTAGCAATTCACCGAAATCAATGGGTTTCGAGATATGCCCATTTACTCCGGCTTCGTAAGCAGCCTTCTTTTCTTCTTCAAAGGCGCTTGCCGACAAGGCCACAATCGGAATTCTTGCCTTGCGGGGACTATCCAACTTGCGAATCAAGGCCGTCGTTTCAAAGCCATCGCCTCGCGGCATTTTAAGATCCATCAGAATCAAGTCAAAGGATCCGGCAGGTGCCATATCTACCTTGCGATAGCATTCATTACCGTTTTCCACACAAGCGATATCGGCGCCAAGACTCTTCAGCAAATTCGAAACAATTTCACAAGTCTGGGGATCGTCGTCGGCCAACAAGATACTCTTGCCAGAAAGATTCTTCTTGAACGGTTGCACGCTGGCCGGAGTTGCCGCAAAATCTTCTTCCGCAACTCGGTGCGGCGTCACGATGATTACACGAGTACCTTCACCCACACGGCTGGTGATATTGATTGTACCGTGCATCAGGTCAACCAGTTTCTTTACGATACTTAGGCCAAGGCCAGTACCTTCAATTCCGCGGGTAAGGGCAGTCTGTTCGCGTTCAAAGACATCAAATACCTTGGGCAAGAATTCCTCAGAAATGCCCACGCCCGTATCTTCAACCACCATTTCAATATTGCATTTGTCCGGACTTTCATGAGGCAAATCACGCAGGGAAATACGCACAAGTCCGCCACTTCGGGTATACTTGATAGCGTTGCTCACCACGTTCATCAATATCTGGTGATACTTTACCTTGTCCACATACACGCAACGGGTCTTGATGTTTCTTGAAATCTGCAACATGATATTCTTTTGTCTTGCAGACTGTTCAAAAGTCGTCACCAAGTCTTCGCTCAGGGCAGCCGTAAGCACCGCCGTTTCTTCAAGTTTTTCATAACCCGATTCAATAGAGGTAATACACAGAACCGAATTAATCACATTGAGCAGGAGCGTTCCCGCAGACTGGATTCCGTTCAAGTAGTAGCTCAGCAAAGAATTTTCCGCTTCAGCCAGATTCAGGTTCTGCAAATACTTTTGAGCCAAAGTATCATAACCTAGAATGGCGTTCATGGGGGTACGGATATCATGGCTGATGCTGAACAAGAAGTTGGATTTCGCCTTGTCGGCACGCTGGGCGCGGTCAAGAGCCTTCACAAGGGCTACACGCTGGTCATTCAATTCCTTGCGTTTATCAAGCTCGGCGTTCATGGACTCATCTACAAGCTTGATACCCATGACAATTTCGGGGCGATCCTTTGAGGGCTTCACAAAGTGAATCTGCATGTAATGAATCGCGCCGCCCTTAGAAATACGGTAAATAAATTCAAAGCGGCTACGCTTCAAGAATTCCCGGTTCAACCTTTCCAGGGTCAACACCTTGTCGAACAGCGGGCGGTCTTCAAGAAGCACCATACGGTTCACGTACAAAGACGTGATTTGATCGTAATGAGGGGCTTGGTCAAAGGCATCTTGCATAAAGCGCGACGCCATGGGGTCAATGCTGTAGCTTTCGCTGAGGCCGGTCCTGGAATCAATCACAAAGGCGCTGCCATAAGAATCCGTCAAGGCGTTAATGACATTCAGATGTTTGCCTTCCATTTCGTCACGCAAGCGACTGTTCGTACGGTAAACGGAATGGATGTAAATCACAAAGAAAAGCACCACAAGGAACATCGCCAAAACAGCCTTGAGGGCCACGAGCCTCGTCACGTTGATCAACACATGATACGGGACCATTTGCACCACATACCAGCCCAAATCCTCGACGGACATGATGCATGCAATAGAAGTTCCCACATCAGAAACGACCCTGAAAGCGCTGAGTTCCTTGAGGATAGCGTTCTTCTTGAAGACGCTTACAATTTCCGGCGGGAAAAAGTCCTGGGCACGCTGTTCAAAAGATTCACCAAAATCGTTATCCACAAAGCTAGATGCGACAATGTTCAAGTCCCTATCGCACAAAAGGCCAATCGTCTGTTCCCCATTGACCGTATACTGGAGCATGGGCGCAATATCGCTTTTGCCTCCCAGAATTCCCGTAATTACGCCAACGACTTTATCTCCGTAATACAATGGTGTATAGATGTTAATACGGGCTTCACCATACATTTTCCCCGTATAGTCAATCCAGATACCGGACTTACCGGCCATTCCCTGTCGAAAAAAGGCGCTCTCCGAAACATCTATCGGTTCTTCGTCATAAGAAAGTTTCAAGCCGTCTTTACGGATATATTCAATCTTCGAAAAGGGAACATCGTCCTTCATCGAAAGGAACAAGGCTTCCGACCGGCGCAATTCGGGGCCGTCCATCTTTTTCGACACCGATTGAGCCACCAGCTTGATGCTACTCTTTCCGTAATTCACCGTTTTGCTCAAATCGGCGGTAAGACGCTGAGTTTCTTGGGCAACAGCCTCTTCTATCTGTTTAAAATACGATTCTCTTGCCCAAAGAGCATACACCACAACAAGCACCACAACCGCTGCTGCGACCCCGAAGATGGCGGGGTTCAAAGGCATCCAACGTTTTAATTTAATCTTTTTCATAACTATTTAAAATATATAGCGCAATAATAAAAAAAACATTTTCTAATATGTAGCTCGTATGAAAGATTTTGCTATTGAACACAAGCCAAAGAAGGAACGTTGCATTCTTGTGGGTATTTCGACGCCCAAGGTACGTCCCTGGCTTGCCACCGAACAACTCGCTGAATTAGGCAGGCTTGCAGAAACCGCTGGTGCCGAGGTAGTACAGAGTTTTTTGCAACGGGTACAGAACTTTAGCCCGGCCACGCTCATTGGCGAAGGCAAGGTCAACGAGGTCAAACGCGCCCTGGAAGAACTGGATGCCAAAATGGTGGTTTTTGACGACGATCTTTCGGGTTCCCAGGTCAGAAACCTGGAACAGCGGCTCCCGGGAATCAAGGTCTTGGACCGAACGGGGCTTATCCTGGATATTTTCGCAAAGCACGCCGTAACAGCCGAAAGCCGCCTCATGGTAGAAGTAGCACAATTGCAATACATGATGCCCCGACTGACAGGTGCCTGGACCCACCTTTGCCGCCAGCACAACGGCGGTATCGGAACCAAGGGCCCCGGCGAAACCCAGCTGGAAACGGACCGCCGCATGATCCGCAAGCGAATCCAGGAACTGAAAAAGAAACTGGAAAAGATTGAAGACGCTAGGGAAAGCCAGGCCGAAAACCGAAACGACATCTTCCACATCGGTATCGTCGGCTACACCAACGCAGGCAAGTCCACACTGACCAACCGCCTGACTGGCGCCGACGTGTACGTAGAAGACAAGCTGTTTGCAACACTGGACAGCACCACACGAAAACTCTACCTGGACGGCGAAAACATCATCCTGTCCGACACCGTAGGCTTTATTCGCAAACTTCCCCACAACCTAATCGAGACCTTCAAAAGCACACTGGGAGTGGCAGCCCACGCCGACTGCATTTTAGAGGTGGTAGACGGATCAGCCCCCGACTACCGCGAGCACCTGGAAGTGACCCATAAGACCCTGGAAGGCATTATAAGCCCCGAAACCCCGAGAATCCGAGTTTTCAACAAGGCCGAAATCTGCGACGAAGCCCGCCGTACCGAGCTCCACGAGAATTACCCCGAAGCGATCCAGGTAAGCGCCCGCGAAAACATCGGCATGGAACTTTTGCGCAAGACCTTCAAGGAACAACTTACCATCTGGCATGAAAAACGTGACATTCATCAGCAAAAAGTGAAAGAACTTGCCGAAGCCCCCTGGAAAGACCAATAGCTTTTCTAAATTTGTCCCCAACATGGAAGGAAGAACAATCACACTCCCCGCTGCCCTCACGGCTACAACCAGCAGAGACCTGCTGCGGGAATGTCGGCGCACGCTCAAAAACGGGCCTCTTTGCCTGGACGGTTCTTCCCTCGAACGCATGGATTACAGCGGCGACGCCTTTTTCGCCCTTCTCGCCGATTTAAGCGAAAAGACAGGCAACAAGCTCACCCTCGCCCACTTTAACGAAGAAATCAAGGCCCAGCTCAGGGCACTGAAAAAAGAAAAAATCCCGGAAAAGCCCAAGCACGGCTACAACAGCACCCTGGAAGCCATCGGTGCCAAGACCATCGTGGTGGCCAAAGGCTTTGCCGAAGTGTTCATCCTCTTGAACATGTGCATTTACTGGATGATTTGCGGCCCCTTCGACAAGGGCAGGAGCAAATTTGGCGGTACGGCCAAGCAAGTCTACATGCTGGGTACCGAGGCTACCGGAATCTGCTTCTTGATGGTGGCCCTCATCTGCTTTACCATGGCCCTCCAGAGCTCCTTCATGCTCAAGGCCGTGGGTGGCGGCATTTACCTGGCCTCGGGTCTGGGCTACCTGATTTTTGCCGAAATCAGCCCCCTTCTGACAACGATTATTCTGGCTGGCCGTTCCGGCAGTTCCATTGCCGCCGAAATCGCCAACATGTCCGTCTGCGAAGAAATCAAGGCCATCAAGACCATGGCTATTTCGCCGGTACAGTACCTGGTGGTCCCCCGCTTTGTCGCCATGACCATCTGCACCCCCATCCTTTCATTCTGCGCAGCAATCGCCGGCTGCCTGGCCGGATTCCTGATTGCATTCTTCTTTTTCGACATTTCTTTCGCCAATTACTTCCAGTCTATCCGTGACGGAATTCCGCCGATACTCTTCCTCAAGAGTACCGTGAAATCCGTCGTATTCGGCTGGCTTGTAACGCTGATTTCTTGCAACAAGGGCTTAAACGCCGAAGGCGGTGCCGAGGCAGTGGGCCTCGCTACCACTTCTAGCGTCGTGATTTCTATTTCGGCCATCATCATCGCGGACTGCGCGTTCAGTTTCATTTTCTACTAGGAGCAACATGGAAGACATCACACTCAAAGTAGATCACCTGAAAGCCGGTTACGACGGAAAGACCGTGTTGAACGATATTTCCTTCGATGTCAAGAAGGGCGAAATCCGCATGATTCTTGGAAGCTCGGGATGCGGTAAATCAACGCTGATGAACAACATCCTCAAGCTTTACAAATCCGAAAGCGGAACTATCACCTTCTTTGGCAAGCAATTCGGTGCCAAGGAAGGCCTCGATTTCGAGACCCGCCTCCGTACGGGAGTGTTGTTCCAGAACGGAGCGCTTCTGTCCGATTTGACGGTTGCCGAAAACGCCATGCTCCCGCTGATCCGCAGCATGCCCTACATGCCCAAGAGCCAGATGGAAGCCATCGTTGCAGACCGACTGGAAAAAGTCCACCTGTTGCACGCCTTCCACAAGTACCCCTCGGAACTTTCGGGCGGCATGAAGCGCCGCGCGGCACTCGCCCGCGCCATCGCACTGAAGCCGGAACTGCTCTTTTGCGACGAACCCTCCACCGGCCTCGACCCGGTAACGGCACGTTCCCTCGACGAACTGTTGCTTGAACTCCGCGATACCCTGGGAGTGTCCATGGTGATCGTGAGCCATGAACTGGAAAGCATCAAAATCGTCTGCGACCGATTTATCTACCTCAAAGACGGATACGTGCTGATGGACGGAACGCTGAAGCAGGGCATGGAAAGCGAAGACCCCATTTTGAAACACTTCTTTAACAGGCAATGTCCCAAAGAAGAAGACAACAAAGAATATTATCAATTCGACTTTATTGATTGATCTGGAGAAAATATGGAAACCACACGAGCCGAACGTATCAAGATAGGCGCATTCATGCTCCTTTGCGGAGTGATGATTTGCGTATTCTTGGGCTATGTGCTTTCGCGTTTTTTGAACAAGGAATACGACAACTATTACACGGTGTTCAGCGAATCGGTCATCGGCCTTTACAACGATGCACAGGTCAAGCTGAACGGCATTGACGTGGGCAATGTGACCGGGATAGAAATCGATTCCGCCAACCTGAACCAGGTGATTGTTCGTTTTCGCGTCAACAAGGGAACTCCCATCAAGATCGGCACCCGCGCCGGCATGACCCACGGCATTTCGCTCACCGGCGAAAAGCAGATTGTCCTTTCGGGCGGACGTTTTGACGAACCCGACGTACAAGAGGGCGGATTCGTGCCTGCCGAAAAAACGGCCTTCGATGCCATTGCCAACAAGGCTACAGATATCATCGGTCACGTAGATTCCCTCATGACCAACCTGAACCGCGTTTTCTCCGAAGAAAATGCCAGCAGCATCAGCAATTCCCTCAAGAATTTCGAAAGCGCCACAAACAACTTGAACAGGTTGACTCAGAACCTGAACAAGCCTGTCGACAACATCTCTAACGCAGCCTCTTCCATGAAGAACGTGCTGGCAGAAATCGAAGAGGCGAAGATTGCGGCCAAGGCCGGCGAAAACATGGACGTGCTCAAGGAAAAGCTAGAAGCCATCGACACGAAGGCCATGAACGAAAACTTGACCCAGGCCATGGAATCCATCAAGCAGCTGACCCAGCGGCTTGACCAGGTGGTCTACAAGAATCAGGACCAGCTGGGCGAAGCCGTGGTGGAACTCAACGCCGTACTTGAAAACCTCGAAGAATTCTCGCAGAAGATTAAGAACAACCCGTCGGCGCTGATTCACGCCGAAAACAAGAGCCGGAGAAAATAATATGATCAAGAAGAAAATCGCCCTTATTGCATTTGCAACCTTATTGGCGTTTTCCCTCACGGCATGCCTAGGCGGTGGTTCCAGCGAACCCACCCGCTACTACACCATTGCAGTCGAAAACATCAGTTTGCCTTCGGCAGGGGCTTTTGCCGACAAGCGCCTGCAGGTTCGCAAGTTCACCATCGAGCCCGCTTACCAGCGCACCAACATCGTTTACCGCGAATCCGCCTACGATTTCATGTTCTACGATCTGGATCTCTGGGCCAGCCGTCCCGAACACATGCTCGCCCAGGTTGCAGGCGAATACATCACCAAGAGCGGCCTTTTCAAGTCTGTCGAAACAAAATCTTCCGGCAAGCCCGACTATGAACTTTTGGGCAATGTTGTCGCTATCGAAGAAGTTGACGAAGGAAGCTCCCAGTACGCCCGCCTTGCGGTGCAGCTCTCTTTCCGCAAGACCGAAAACGACCAGGCCATTTGGGAAAAGACCTTCGACCAGAAAATGAGCATGGACAACCGCGAACCGCGAACCACCGCCGAAACCATTTCCAAGCTTTTCGGCAAGTTCATGCAAGAAGCGCTCCAGGAAATATCCGCCCAGAACTAAATCCATAGCAAAAAAATGCTAGAAATATAAAAGAACGCCTCAAAAGGCGTTTTTTTTTATTTCATTTGTCAAAAAGCGTTTACATTGTTAAATTAAGAAAAAATAACATTCATAAAGGAGTACCAATGAAATCCATGAAACTCTCTGCAATCGTACTCGGCCTCGCCGCCGCAGGCGCACTTGCACAGACAGCTCCCGCAGCAGCCCCTGCCGCCGCCGAAGCCGCTGCACAGCCAGCCGCCCAACCGGTCGCCGAAGCCCCCGCCGCTGAACCGGCTGCAGCCCCCGCCGCTCAGCCCGCTGCCGAAGCACCTGCCAAGGCCGAAGAAGCACAGCCGGCCGCCGCTCCCGCCGCCGAACCCGCAGCAGTAGCAGCCCCGAAGGCTGAAGAAGCCAAGGTCGCCGAAGAACCGAAAAAGGAAGAAGCTGTCAAGGCCGAAGAACCTAAGGCAGAAGAAAAGAAAGAAGAAGTAGCCAAGGCTGAAGAACCCAAGGCCGAAGAAAAGAAGGAAGAAGCCAAGGCCGAAGAAGCTGCCGGCCTCTCTATCACAGAACGTTTGAACATTTCCAAGGCCGACGCCGAACCCGAAGCCAAGAAGGCCAAGGAATTCAAGGTTTCCGGCCAGGCAGAATTCGATACCTACGCCGACTGGAGGAACGACAGTGAACAGGACCTCTATCATCATTTCCAGTCTACCTTTGACCTCGATTTCCAGGTAAACTTTAACGAAAACTGGTCTGCCCAGGTCGAAATTGAAGCAGACGGCGACGGTTCCTCGCCCAGCGTTTATTACAACGGTGCATTCGTACAATACCAGAAGAACGAAAATTTCGCCATCAAATTTGGTGACTTGACCTATGCAGAAGGTGCATTCAACTACTATGGCTATGATGATCCGGCCTACAACGCCGCCGGCATGGCCGAACACGATGTCCGCGGTATCGAGCTCGACCTCTACGGTCTGCAACTCGCCATCGGTTTGACCAGGAGTTCCATGGACTTAACCTGCAGCCGCCAGTATTATACCATCGATGGCGAACCGATTCCGCCCCAAGATGCCTGCAAAAGCTACGACATTCACGGAGCCTACCAGCTTGAATTCGCCGGTCAGACGCTGCGTCCGTTCGTTCATTACCAGAACTGGCAGCATGGCGAACAAAACGAATTCCACGCCGGTTTGGACGCCGCCCTTGAATTCGGCCCCATCGCCATTCACGCCGTCTATGGTTTGCATAAAGACGACATCTCCAAGAGCAGTCCCGAAATCACTCACGCCTTCTTGGCAGAGCCCTCCTTCAAGGTTGCTAACGTGACAGTCAAGGGCGGATTCTTCTACGCCAAAATTGAAGAAAGCAAAGACGATGCAACGATTCACACCCCCGAAATTCCTGAATACATGTTCGGTTACGGTGAAGGCATCATCAAGTTCTGCGACGCAATCGCCCTTGGCGCAGTTGGCGAATTGCACACGAACTCTCTTGACGTGAATACCGACCTCGGTTCCTTGAACTTCGGTCTGCGTTCTTACTTTACCCCGGTCGACGGTCTCGAAGTAACGGGATTCATCATGGCTATTCTCCCCATGGGCGACGACTGGGAAAAGGACTTCCACAGTTCTTACGTTTCTACGGTTGATTACGGCGAAGACTTGAACCTCAACTTCGGTGTCGAAGCGGTATTCAGCTTCTAACCTGCCCTCTTTTGCACCTTTGTGCAGTAGTGTCATTTTTTTGACACTACTTTTTTTTATATTGTGTCCGTACGTTGAAAATTAAGCCATAAACGTCATTGCGAGGAGCCTTAGGCGACGAAGCAATCCATAGAGTTTTAATTAGAGTTTAAAATATGAGCGAAGAAACTAAAGATTCGACCCTTGGACTTTCGAACGTTAACCACCTTGAAAAACTCTACGACGGGTGGTTCCTGGACTACGCGAGCTATGTAATCTTGGACCGTGCCGTTCCTTACTATGAGGACGGACTTAAGCCGGTGCAGCGCCGCATTTTGCACTCCCTTTTCGAAAACCACGACGGTCGCTACCAGAAGGTGGCCACCATCGTCGGTCGAACCATGGCCTACCACCCGCATGGTGACGCCTCCATTGGCGACGCTCTCGTCGGCCTCGGCCAGAAGAACCTGCTGATTGACACCCAGGGTAACTGGGGTAACCCCTTCACAGGCGACCGCGCAGCAGCCCCCCGTTATATCGAAGGCCGCCTCACGCCGTTCGCAGTCGATGTCGTTTTCAACCCCGAAACCACCGAATGGATTCCGAGCTACGATGGCCGTAGCCAGGAACCGGTGACGCTCCCGGTCAAGTTCCCGCTCTTGCTCGCACAGGGCGTAGACGGCATCGCCGTGGGTCTTTCGACCTCGATCCTCCCCCACAACTTCAGGGAACTCTGCGAAGCAAGTATCGCCATCCTCAAGGGCAAGAAGTTTACGCTGTACCCGGATTTCTTTACCGGCGGCATCATCGACGTAAGCGACTACAACGACGGCCAGCGCGGCGGCAAGGTCCGCGTGCGCGCCAAGATTGAAAAGGTCGACAACAAGACGCTCGCCATCCGTGAAATTCCGTACGGCACCACCACCGTAAGCCTGATCGAAAGCATCGTGAAGGCAAACGACAAGGGTAAAATCAAGATTAAGCACGTCGACGACAACACGAGTAAAGAAGTCGAAATTCTCGTGCACCTGCAGCCGGGCACCGACCCGCAGGTCGCCATCGACGCCCTCTACACCTTTACCGACTGCGAAAAGTCCATTTCTCCCTGCACCTGCGTCATCGTGGACAAGCACCCGAAATTCCTCGGCGTCTCCGACATTCTGCGCATGAATACGGAGCACACGGTCAAGCTCCTGGAATGGGAACTCGCCAACGAGCTCAAGCACCTCGAAGACAGGTGGCACATGACCACCCTCGAAAAGATCTTCATCGAAAAGGAAGTCTACGAGGTCATCAAGAAGGCGAAGGACCGCGAACAGATTATCAACTTCGTGCGCGAAGGCCTTATGCCGTACGTGAAGCGTCTGCACCGCAAGGACATCACCGACGAAGAAATCGGCAAGCTCATAGAAATTCCGATCCGCCGTATAAGCCATTACGACCGCGAAAAGGCCGACCAGCTTTTGAAGGAACTCGAAGAAAGCATCGCCACCTGCAAGTACAACCAAGAACACATTACCGAATACACCATCGAGCACTTCAAGAACATCTTGAAAAAGTACGGCGAAGGCAAGGAACGCCGCACGCAGATTGCGGAATTCGGCAAGGTGGAAGCCGTGCACGTGGCTCTCGCGAACCAGAAACTCTACGTGAACCGCAAGGAAGGCTTCGTGGGCACCGGCATGAAGAAGGAAGAATACCTCTTCGACGTGTCCGAATACGACGACCTGATTGTGTTCAAGGCCGACGGCAGCTTCAAGGTCGTCAAGGTCAGCGACAAGGACTTTGTGGGCAAGAACATCTTGCTCGTCGAAAAGTTCAAGAAAGACGACGACCGCCACATTTACAACGTGATTCACCAAGACGGCAAGGACGGCGCTTACTATATCAAGCGATTCAACGTGGGTGGCGTTACCCGCGACAAGGATTACTTTATGGGTAAGGGCAAGCCCGGCAGCAAGATTCTGTACATGTCGAGCAACCTGAACGGCGAAGCCGAAGTCGTGGAAGTCACGCTGAAGCCGCGTCCGCGTACCAAGCTCAACTTCGAGGTAGATTTCAGCTCCATCGATGTGAAGGGCCGCGGCGCCATGGGTAACATTGTGACCAAGTACCCGGTCAAGAGCATCAAGCGCGTCCGCAAGGGTGTTAGCACCTTGGGCGCCCGCGTTCTCTACTTTGACGCCCTCGCCGGCATCATCAGCACCCAGAAGAAGGGCGACCGCATCGGTGAATTCGGCGAAAAGGACAAGATTCTCATTGTCAAGGAAAACGGCACCGCCCGCGTTCACGACATGGCCGACCCGATTCTCGTGGGGACCGGTATCAAGTACGTCCACAAGTTCGATCCGGAACAGGTCTTTACGATTCTCTACTTCGAAGGCGGCAACTTCAACTACATGGTCAAGCGCTTCAACTTGGAAGGCTGCCCCATGACGACCGAATTCAGCCTCGTGTCCGACCATAAGGACACGCAGATGATTGAATTCTTCGCCACCGAAGACGCCCGCGAGCTCATGGAATACCAGGTAGGCCGCGAAGTCCAGAAGGAAGAACTCGACTTGACCGAAGTCGCCGAAGTCAAGGGCTACAAGGCTTTGGGCAGCAAGTTCACCGCCAAGAAGGTGAAACGCGCCTCCCGAATCTCCCCGCCCGATAGCTTCGATGACGGGTCTAACGACGATGATGATTCCGACGAATCCGACCCGGAATTGTTTGACTAAAACTTAATTGTCATCGCGACACTCTTTTTGACACCCCGGACACGGCTCCGGGGTGTTTCATAATACGCCATTTTTGCCAAATTATACACTTTGTATAATTTATGAATTTTTCTTTAAAAATATTCATCAAAAATAAAGATTTTTGTTAAATTTCTTCATTTTTGTATAATAAATTATTTAACTCACAGGTAAAATTAAGGTATATTCTTTAGTATGAAATCGGTACTTGAATATAAAGACTACCACCTGTTTATGCAGGACTATTACGATGAGCGCAAGCGTCTCGGAGCGTTCTCGTGGCGAGAGTTCTGCAAGAACGCCGGATTTTCTTCGCCGAACTTCTTAAAGCTGGTGTGCATGGGCCAGAGCAATTTAAGTCGCCCCAAAATTGCCGATGTGGCCAAGGCCATGGGCCTTGCCGGTTTCGAAGCAGACTATTTTAGGGAGCTGGTCACCTTCTGTAACGCAGAAAAGGATTCCATCAAGAAGGCCGCCCTGCTGGAAATGCAAAAGATTGCGTTGGAGCACAAAGTCCGCGTAGTCGACGGAGACGCCTTCCAGTATTACGAATCCTGGAAGTACCCAGTCCTCAGGGAACTGGCCCCCATGATGCCCGGCGCCTGCCCCCGAGACATGGCCGATGAATGCAAGGAACACGTGTCCGCCGAAGAAGTCCGCGACATATTGGCCTTCTTGGTGAAGGCCGGGTTCCTGAAAAAGGACAGCGAAAAGGTTTATTCGCAAACAGAGCAGACCATTATCGGTTCCAAGGAAGCCTTGCCCATCGCCATCCGCGCCATGCACAAAGAAATGGCCAGCATGGCCACCCGCGCCGTAGACCGTTACTCAGTCAACGAGCGCCACTTTACAGGTGTCACGCTCAGCGTTTGCCAAGAGGCCAAAGACCGAATTGCAAAGGAGTTGGACGACTGCTGCAGAAAAGTACTCTCTATCGCCAACGAATACAAGAACTCGGACCAAGTTTGCAGAATTAATTTTCAATTTTTCCCGGTCACCGAAAAAATAAAGGAACCGCACCATGCTTAAGAAGTTTTTTCTCTTTACCGGTTGTTTTTCGTTGATTGCAATGATAGCCTGTTCCAGCAATGAGTCGGTAGCCGGCGGTACCATCGACCCCAATACCATCGCCATAGCCAGCAGTTCCTCCTTTGACGAAAGCAGCAGCTCCTCTTCAGACAGGAACTCTGCCGATGATAATGGACCCATTCCCGAAGCCGAATCAAGTTCCGCAAGCGACCGTTATCCAGACGTCGAGCCATTTCCCGACTCTTCAGCAAGTTTCGAAGATTCTTTCATCAAGTCCAGAAATTTACACATCAAATACGGCACCGCTTTTGACGGGAATAACAAACATCTCTTACCCGTCGATCCCACCGCGGCATACATACAGATCGAAGGTGATTCCGTAAACGTATCCCTGCAAAATCTTCGTCTGGACATTCCTTGCGATACAACAATGCTAGAAAAATTCGTAAAGCGGATTAATTCTTATGGTTTAGCCACCGCTTTAAGCGAAGATACGCTGTACGTAAGCGTACCCTTAAGCGATGATATGTCTTACGGATGCATCTGCTCGGCAACGATTTTCTTCACGCTGGACAAGGAATATTCCGACTTCGGCTACGTGATTTTCAATCATAAAGACAAATTGTCTGTGAAAGAAAAAACAAAAAAGGTGGATAATTAACAAGGAGAATAAATATGAATCAGTCAAAAGTTCTTAAAGTCATAACAGCCGCATCGCTGGCCGCCGCCCTTTCCGTGGCGTTCACCGCTTGCGGCGACGAATCGTCATCCACAAGCCCGGATCCGACGGTTCAGGGAGAAGACAGTTCTTCTTCTGTCGAAGAAAAGTCGTCCTCCAGCAACGGGAAGATTGAAAATTCCTCGTCCAGCGAAGAGACCAACGCATCCTCTTCGTCCGAGGCGCTATCTTCCAGCGAGCAATCGGGATCCTCTTCATCGACCGGGAAGTCTTACAAGCCTACGGAATTCAAGGCCGAATGTCAAAGCGACAAACTGGAGCTTTACGAGACCGAAACAAACTTGAGCCGACTGCCCACTGCCACAAGGATTATCGGCGATGACGGTTCCCAGACTATCATCACCGACGAAATCACCACCAACTGCGGAGCCGTCTTCGAGACACCCGATCTTTTTGAATCCGGCGATACACTCTATGTCCATTCAGAAGTCAATTATCCCCACGGAATGGCTAATTGCATCTGCCCGACGCGTATTTCCTTCAAGATTGAGGACTCGCAGCGATTCTCAAAGGCAAAGACGCTGGTATTCAACAACGAAGACACCTTCACACTGGAAACCGCTTCAAGCTCCACATTGACCGCTAGCAGTGTTTCCGGCGTTTGCCTGAACAACGATTTTTACGACCCCGAAGTAGATGGTGCCGTTCCCCCGGTTGCCTACATGAAAGTCGATTCCGATTCTGCCACCTTGATTCTTGAACGAGTGCAGGCGTCCTGCGAATTCATCAATGGATTTACCGGCCCCATTGAACTCCCGATTACCTCGAGCATCGATATCACGGCTGTCGACGACACGCTCTATTTAAAGCCGAAGGTGAAACAGACCACTTCGCCCAAAGCCACGGATTGTGTCTGCCCCTCACGACTCACATTCAAGGTCAAGGCAGATCCGTCCATCGCTAACGCCAAAGTGATTGTCATGGATGATGGATTGAATACGGGCAATAAATTGCGCATCATCATGGCCGAAGACTATATAAGGACAAATCCTATCAACCAGCTGGAGCAATACGGACTGAGCCGCGGAGCCTGCATGGAAAAGATCGCTACTGAAAAATCTTCCGTTGACGGACTCCCGCAAGCCGACTTGACCGTCTATGAAAACGGCAGGGCTGTCTTGCAGATGAATTTTGTGGAAGATTATTGCGACATCACGGCAAAGGTCTCCCAGAAAGTGGTCAACGACACCTTGTTCCTGGACTACTATGACATCACCAGCGCAAGCAAATGCACATGCACAATCTACAACCACACCTTCGATCTGAAGCTAGAGAACACTGGCGCCCGTTACGTCAAGTTCAAGGAGCAAGTCTTCTACCTCGTCCCCATCACCTACACAAAAATTCCTAACTGGGATCTCTAATTACACAAAAAAACTCCAGCCGCAAGCTGGATTTTTTTTTCAAAGGTTACGGCTACTAGAGCCAATCGCTGAAGCTTGAAGCCAGCATTACCTAAAGCCAATCACTATTGCTGGCGTCGCTGGGCATGCGCCAGTCGGCTCGCGGCGACAAGGAGATTGTACCGACCTTCGGGCCATCCGGAATGCAGCTGCGCTTGAACTGTTGCGTAAAGAACCTACGCACGAATACAGTGAACGCCTTTTCCAATTCTTCGTCGCTGAACTTGCCGGCAAAGGCATACTTCGCAAGGAACAGGAGCTTTTGCGGAGCGGCACCGTACTTTGCGAAATGGTACAGGTAGAAGTCGTGGATTTCGTAGGCACCCAAGATACTTTCGGTCTTCTGCGCAATCTGGCCGTTCGCATCGGCAGGCAAAAGTTCCGGTGACACCGGCGTATCCAAGATATCGCGGAGCACGTCGGCAAGTTCCTTTGCGGTCTTTTTGTCGGCGGTAAAGCTTTCGGCATGGTCAGCATACCAGCCCACCACATGACGCACCAGCGTTTTCGGGATATCGCAGTTCACCGCATACATGGACATATGGTCGGCGTTATAAGTGCTCCAGCCGAGAGCGATTTCAGAGAGGTCACCCGTACCGATAACAATTCCGCCTACGCTATTGGCAATATCCATCAGAATCTGGGTACGTTCGCGGGCCTGCACGTTTTCATAAGTCACGTTAAGCGTTTTCGGATCATGCCCGATATCTGCAAAATGCTGCAGGCAAGCCTTCTGGATGTCGACCGTACGCAGTTCCACACCCAAGAGTTCCGCCATGGTGACGGCGTTGTTCTTGGTGCGCTTCGTCGTACCGAATCCAGGCATCGTGAGTACCAGAATTTCAGAAGCAGGGCGTTTCAGGAGCTTGAATGTTTCTGCAACTACAAGCAGCGCCAAAGTCGAATCCAGTCCGCCGCTAAGGCCGATAACGGCGCGGGCGGAATGCGACGCTTCGAGTCGCTTCGCAAGTCCTGCGCATTGAATGTTGAAAATCTCGGTGCAGGACTTGTCGCGAGTTTCGATGTTGCCCGGCACAAACGGCATCGGCGCCACAAAGCGGTACTTCAACGAATCAATCGGACACAGGCCATCGAAACTCGCTGCCCGCGCGTAGAAGCTGCGGCTATCGAAATCCTGGAAGGAGCCTTCGCTCAAGCGCTGCATATTCAAGCGTTCCACATCGACATCCGCATAAACAATTTCAGATTCGCGGCTGAAGGGTTTACTTTCAGCAATCATGCTGCCGTTCTCGGCAATCATCAAGTGACCGCTAAAGACCATGTCCGTCGTAGATTCATGAACACCGGCAGAAGCATACACATAAGCAGCCATGCAGCGTGCCGACTGGTTCATCACCAGGTTACGGCGGTAATCGCGCTTGCCCACCAAGGCATCGCTTGCAGACAGGTTCACAATCACGTTCGCACCGGCCAAAGCAAGCTCGCCGCTCGGCGGCACCGCCGTCCACAAATCCTCGCAAAGTTCCACGCCCACGCGGACCTCGGTGCCAGACTTCCCCGCAACCGTAAAGAAGTTCGTCACCGGCACACCGCCAAAGCCTTCCACCGCGCAAACCGGGGCTGCCCCAGCTACATCACCGCGCAGCAAATCGCGGCCGCTAGAGAAATGGCGTTTTTCGTAGAATTCACGCTGATTCGGCAAATGAATCTTGGGCGTCACCGCCACAAGCTTTCCCTTCTGCACAAAGGCCGCGCAGTTGTAAAGGCAACCGAACATACGCAGCGGCAGCCCCACCGCAATCACCGCATCGCTATCTGCAAAAGCCTTTGCAATCTTCGAAAGCGATTCCACGCTCTTCTTGAGCAACAGCTCCTGATGGAACAAATCGCTGCAGGTATAGCCCGTAATGCATAGTTCCGGGAACACCACGAAGGCGGCTTCATTCTTGATAGCCTCGGTGGCACAGCGGATGATTTCATCCGTGTTGTAGGCGGTATCGGCGACCTTCAAGGTCGGGGCGACAGATGCGAATCGGTAAAATCCAAACATAACCTAAATATAGATTAGTTCGGGCGCTGTCAATGGTTGGACTTGATTCCAAGCTTGTTCATGCGGTAATTCATCATGCGCGGAGACACGCCCAAGTCGCGACCAGCGGCAGAAAGATTACCGTTATTGCGCTTGATAGCCTCAGTAATGATTTCACGTTCGTAATTGTTCATCATCACATCCAGCGGGGCGATCTTTGCGCCAGAAACATCCACCGAGCCAACGCTCAAGCTTGTCTGCAGAGAAGGCGGCAAGTTGTAGCTGTGCACGCAGTCGTCCGTAGCAGTCAAAACCGCACGTTCAATGCAGTTTTCCAGTTCACGCACGTTACCCGGCCAATGGTAGCTCATGAGCAAGTTGATGGCCGTGGTCGAAAGGCGTTGCACCTTCTTGTTGTAGCGCAGGTTCATCTTTTCGATGAAGTGTTCTGCCAGCAAGATGATGTCGGACTTGCGCTTGGCCAAATCGGGCATGGTAATCGGGAAAATGTTCAGGCGGTAGAACAAGTCTTCGCGGAACTTACCCTGAGAAATAAGCTCTTCCAAGTTACGGCTCGTAGCAGCCAAGAAGCGCACATCGGAATGCAATTCTTCGTTACTGCCTACGCGGCTAAAGGTGCGTTCCTGCAAAAAGCGCAACAGCTTCACCTGAGTCTGCATGGTAAGGTCGCCAATTTCATCGAGGAAGAGCGTACCCCCGTCGGCAGCTTCGGCACGGCCGATACGGCGGTTCACGGCACCCGTAAAGGCGCCCTTCTCGTGACCGAACAATTCGCTTTCCACCAGATTTTCCGGAAGGGCCGCGCAGTTCAGCGTAATAAAAGGCTTGTCCTTTCTTGCAGACAAATTCACAATCGCACGGGCAATCATTTCCTTACCCGTACCGCTACCGCCACGAATCAAGACCGTGGCATCGCTGGGGGCCACCTGGCGCACCTGCTCGTAAATCATCTGCATTTCACGGCAGTTACCCACCAAGTCGCCGGGGTTGTTCGAAAGCATGTCGCGGAGTCTGCGGTTTTCTTCGAGCATGGTTTCACGCTCGTTATGCAGCTCGATGCATTCGTTGGCGGCATCACCCGTAATGTTTGCGATAATTTCAAGCAGGGCAACATCGCGATCCAAATCCGTCGAACCATCTACCGGGCGGTCGATGGACAAGGTACCGATCACTTCGCCGTCGTGAATCAGCGGCACGCAAATAAAGGCCACCTGGGATTCGTAATGACGGCTACCCGTACGATTCAAGAAGCGGGAATCCTTGCGCAGGTCCGGAATCACATGGCTAATGCCGCGTTCTGCCACATGGCCCGTAATACCTTCGCCCATGCGGTATAAACCGCGCTGTTTTTCAGATTCATCAAGACCGCGGGATGCTTCGATTTTAAGAGTATCGCCAAACAGGAGCGCGAAAGTACCGCGCAACATTCCAAGTTCAGCTTCCAAGATGCCGAGTACGTTTTCCAGCAATTTCTCCACATTACGTTCGTGAATAATCGCGACGCTAATCTTCTGGATAACAGAAATTTCTGGACCTATTGGAGAGGGCATGGACATAAGATAGTAATTCCTACAGTCTTTCCTTGATTCTCTGTAATGCAACTTTAGTGCGTTCGTGGTCGCCAAAGGCGGTCAGGCGGAAATAACCTTCGCCGCAGGGGCCAAAGCCACTACCCGGGGTACCCACCACCTGGCAGGTAGCTAGGAGCCGGTCGAAGAAATCGAAAGATTTTTCGCCTTCGGGGAGTTTCCACCAAATATAGGGAGCATGTTCGCCGCCAAAGACCGTGTAACCGGCAACCGTCAACTCCTTGCGGATCAGTTTTGCCGTGTCCATGTAGCCCTTGATGACTTCCGTAGTCTCCTTCCAGCCCTGCGGAGTGTAAATGGCTTCGGCAGCACGCTGGGTCACGTAGTTCACGCCGTTAAACTTGGTGCACTGGCGACGGTTCCACATGGCATGGAGCTTGGAAAGTTCATGCGGGATCACCGTGTAGGCGCAACGCACGCCCGTAAAGCCGGCCGTCTTACTGAAACTGCGGAATTCGATAGCGCAAGTGCGGGCACCCGGAATCTCGAAAATGGAGTGCGGCAGCGATTCGTCCTGGATATAGCAGTTGTAGGCGCCATCGAACAGAATCAGGGAACCCGTTTCGTTGGCATAGTTCACGAACTTCTGCAAGGTTTCGCGGCTAAGAACCGTACCCGTGGGGTTGTTCGGGCTGCAAAGGTAAATCAACTGCACCGGATTCTTGGGCAAATCCGGCTGGAAATTGTTTTCGGCGGTAGAAGCCAGGTAGGTCACTTCAGAAAAATGACCGTCGGCCTGGAGGGTTCCGGTACGGCCAGCCATCACGTTGGAGTCCAAATAAACCGGATAAACGGGGTCCGGAATGGCAATCTTTACATTTTCTGAAAAGAGTTCCTGGATATTGGCCACATCGCACTTGGAACCGTCGCTCACGAAGATGTCGTTGGGGTCCATTTCGACACCGCGGGCAGTGTATTCGCCACGGACAATGGCTTCACGCAAAAAGTCGTAGCCCTGTTCGGGGCCGTAGCCGCGGAAGGTATCCTTGACAGCCATCTCGTCGACGGCCTTGTGCATGGCCTTGATGACTTCGGGAATGAGCGGCGTGGTCACATCGCCGATACCCAAACGGATAATATCTGCATCGGCATGTTCGCCCTGGTATTCCTTGATTTTACGGGCGATGGTAGAGAAAAGGTAAGAGCCCGGAAGGCGGTCGTAAAATGAGTTGATATAAGATTCGTTCATTAGATTGTTCCTTTAAATACTTCCTGTGCAGGGCCGGTCATCAGGACAGGGCCACCTTCTTCGTGCTTAATGTGGAGAACGCCGCCGTCGAGGACTACATCAGCTTCGACGCCCACGCGGCCAGTGCGCTGGGCCGCAACGAGGGTTGCGCAACTGCCGGTGCCACAAGCCATCGTAACGCCGCAACCTCGTTCCCAAACCCGCATGCGGATTTGGGTGGGCGTTACTACCTGAGCAAATTCAATGTTGCAGCGATCGGGGAACTGCTTGTCGACTTCCAAGATGCTTCCCCACTTTTCAAGCTGAATCTTTTCGATATCATCGACAAAAATCACCGCATGCGGATTTCCCATCGAAACTGTTTCGGCAGTAAAGTCGAAGCTATCGGCCGTGAGCTTGATAGAACCCAAGAAGTTTCTCGGGAGGCCCATATCGACGCACACGCGTCCGTCGTCCAAAAGGGCGGGCTTCACCAGGCCGCTCTTGGTATGCAGATTGAACACTTTAGTATTGGCGTCTTTTGCTAGACCGCGGCTGCGGATGTACTTTGCCACGCAGCGCGTCGCATTACCGCACATGGCCGCTTCGGAACCGTCGGCGTTAAAAATGCGCATTTCAAAATCGACACCGTTTGCAACAGGCTTTGCCAAAGGGCCTTCGCTAATCTTGTCGAGCACCAGGCAACCATCGTTATCCATCGGCGTCACAATGACCACGCCATCGGCACCGATACCGAAACGGCGGTCGCAAAGCTGAATAACACGTTGTTCGAAATTATCGCTATAATCTAGCGACTCACCCGGTTCCAGCAACACAAAATCGTTGCCCAACCCGGTCCATTTTGAAAAATTAATTGGCATAATTCAGTTCTCTTTATAATTTTCCACGCCCCTTTTTGCAAAAAATGTGCCAACTTTACAAAATTTGTTAAATCACGCTAAAAACGCCAATTTTATCCAAATTTCACGGAAAACAAAATTTTGAAATATTACAAATTCTGTAAAATAAGCAACTTTCTTTTACATTTTGTGTAAAAATTAGATATGTGATAGAAGGGGATAAAAATCCCCACTTTTTATCATTCTGGCGTATATAGAATAGATACACCCTCAACAAAACAATTGACGGATATAATTTTATATCCTAAATTATAAAGGAGCCAAAATGCCCAACCTTCTCACAATCTTCGGTCTCAGATTCTTCTTTTACTCTCGAGAACACGAACCGGTACATGTTCATGTTGAAAGCAAGGAAGGCCTTGCGAAATTCGAGATACAAGGCGGACTCGTTAAACTTGTAGAATCAAAAGGAATGAAACACAACGATTTAAAACTCGCGGAATCTATTGTAGAAGAAAACAAGGAACACTTTGAAAAGGAATGGGTACGGTTTTTCAAAAACATGGAGCTGTAAATGCAACGTGACGAAATAGAAAAAATAGAACCTGTAAGCAACGGGCTAAAGCTTACCGCAAAAGACGGCAGGCTCGCGACATTGCACTATAAAGATTTCGAGCGCCTAAAAAACGCTACCACAAAACAGCGCCTTGATTACAGAATTTCATTCGAAGGTCTCCGCTGGGACGACCTCGACGAAGACATTTCATTTGAATCCATATTCAATCCAGACCAGTTCCCACTAAAACTTTCGTCGAAGCTAAAGCCCATCAACATGTCCGAAGTCGCCCGCAGGCTTGGCATACAGCAATCCCTCATGGCCGCCTACATGAACGGATCCAAGCACCCTTCCGAAAAACGTAAAAAAGCCATTCTTGACGAAATTCACAAAATCGCAAACGAGCTTTTGTCAATTTAAGCTAAAAAGTCATTTTAGGAGATGACATACTAGTTCGATTTTTTCTACATTTACGCCCGAAAAATTATCTTCAAGGATACAACCATGAAACGTACACATAACTGCGGCCAGCTTCGCAAGGAAGATGTTGGCCAGACCGTAACA
>JBGUWV010000063.1:0-145685 GCA_045221475.1 Fibrobacter sp. | reverse complement strand
AAACGGAATGAGCCCGGTACAATACCGAACTCGTAACGCTGTTTTATCCTAACTTTAAACTGTCCAACTTTTTGGGGTTGGTTCACTTTTGGGGGTGTTAGGGGGCGGAACCTCCTAGGCGAGGGGGATTCCTCCCCCCTTCATACAAGAAATTAACTACATTTAGCTCAAATGACCGAAGTCGAAGAACAGGAAGAATACGAAGTACGCATCGGGGCGTTCAACGGCCCGATGGACTTGCTGGTGTATCTTGTTCAGAAGAAGGAAGTTCCGCTCGAACAGATTTCGATTGCCGAAATTGCGGACCAGTTTTTAAAGTGGGTGAACGAGTACGAGGGCACCGACCTGTCGAAGGCGGGTGACTTTTTGTACATGGCGAGCCGCTTGATGGCGCTCAAGGTGCAGGAACTTTTGCCGGCCGAGCAGCGCGACCCCGAGATGGAAGCGGAATACAACGAAGACCGCGAACAGCTCATGAAGGAAATGCTGGAATACCAGCGCTTTAAGCAAGTCGCGAGCGGCCTCCAGGAAATGGAAAGCGAAAACTTCGGTACGTATTCCCGCGGTCGCCTGGAAAAGACGCAGACCGACGAAGAGACTTTGGCCGACGCGAACATTTGGCAGCTTTTCCGCGCTTACCAGAAGAGCCTGAAGACCAAGATTTCGGAAACGATTCACCACATCGAACTCGACTACGTAACCATTCAGGACCGCCAGCAGGCGATTAACAACTACCTGTCGGTGAATGGCCGCGCCTTGTTCGAAGATTTGCTCGACAACGATTCTCACCCGATTGTGGCGGCGGTGACCTTCATGGCCATGCTCGAAATGATCAAGACGGATGAAATTGTGTTCCGCCAGAGCGAACTGTTCGGACCGATTTGGATTTACCGCAAGAAGAACAACGCCGACTACGCCGAAGAAATGGCGCACGAGACCGTGTTCTTCAGCAAGGATCCGGACGTGAAGCCGGGCCTTGTAGAGGCCATTCGCAACCAGGCGATTGCACGTTCCAAGGAACAGACCGTGGGCGATTTGGCCGCGGTGATGCGCGAAGCCGTGCTGTGGACCAGCCGCGGCAGGAACGTGAGCGAAGAAGATTTGACCGCCATGCTCGAAGGTCGCGAAGACTTGAGCGAAGTGCAGGAAAACCCGTTCGCCGAGATGATGAAGGAGGACGAGGCTGCCGAAGGCTCTCAGGCACCTGCGGAAGGCGCACAGGCTCCGGCAGAGAATACATCCGCTCCTGTTGCTGAAAACTCACCGGTTGAAAGCGCCACGCCTGCAGAAGGGACTGCGCCGGTTGTTGAATCTGCACCCGAGCCCATTGAAGAAACTCCCTCCGAGTCATCCTGGAAGGCTGAAAGCCTGACGGGATCCATCCCCGATATTCCCGTAGAAACCATCGTAGATGAACCCGCTAAAAACGAAACATTATGGACCCCGTCGTCTAACGACTCCAAGGTGACAGAGCCTGAAGAACCGCAGCCGTCGGACGGCTCGAATAACGAGCCTAACATGACGGACGAAGAATTCGAAGCGTTCATGAAAAAAGCCCAGGCGTTCTACGACACCCAGGCTTCTGAAAATTCAGACAATTCTGACGACGATGACGATTTCCCGTCAATCGAAGTCCATTCAAACGATTAATCTCGCCGACCGCCGATAAGGCCGGCACGATACGCCCAATAAAGCAATTGCATAATGGAACCGATGGCGGCTGCCACATAGGTAAGCCCTGCGGCAAACAGCACTCCCGAAACCGTATTGTATTCGCGACCCTGCGCCACGATATCGAGGCGAGCAAGCACCTTCTTGGCGCGAGAAGAAGCATCGAATTCCACCGGCACAGTCACCAGCGTAAAGAGAGTCGCGATACCGAACAGCACCACGCCTGCAACGGCCAAAGAATAACCAAGCGCACGGCCCGCACTCATCAGGACGATGCCGAGAATCACAAGCCACGGACCCAAATTAGAGCCGAGGTTTGCGGCCGGCACAATGAACGAACGCAGCCACAGCGGGAAATATCCCTGCGCATGCTGAATAGCGTGGCCCACTTCGTGAGCAGCAACGCCCGCAGCAGATGCATTGCGGCCGTTATAAACTTCAGGAGACAAATTCAGTGTCTTGTTCAGCGGATTGTAATGGTCCGACAAAAACCCATGATGCTGCAAGACCTTCACATCGGTAATGCCCGCATCCATAAGGATTGCCTTTGCGACATCGGCACCGGTAAGGCCGCTGGAAATGCCGACCTTCTGGCCAGCGTTAAAACGGGACTTGACCATCCAAGAAACACTACCCGAAAGAGCGAGCGTGACCAGGAGAATCATCATGTATAAAGGATCAAACATCATAGGCGCCTCCGGCGCAGTGTTTAGTAAACAGGGTTTATTTTCCTGTTATAATATACAAAAGTAGACGGTAATAAACCTCAAAGGTGCGTAGCACCGAGCTCAAAACCTCATACCTACATATCGCCGGTTTTCAGCTTGCTTCCGTCGCGGAGGTTTGTAAGCACAAGCCCGAGCAACAGGTAGAATACCGCCTGCATTGCTAGCGGCAGCAACAGCGATGCGGCATCGTAAATGTCGGCGCCGCGTTGCTCAATGGCAAGCCAAGCCGGAATGGCAAACGTCGAAGGTAGCAAGCAAGAGAAGCCCTTCATCCAAGCCGGAATCAATTCGGTAGGCCAGCTGAAGTTCGAAAGGAACAGAATCGGGATGCTCATGTACAGGAACAGTTGCATGCTCGTTTCGCGACGCAAGAACACCTGCGAAAGCACCATCCCGAAATTGATGACCGAGAACAGGAACACAATCGCAAACGCGACCATCGGAAGGATTTCTCCGCGACGCGGGAATTCGAACACATTGTACACCACAAAATGGTAGAACAGGATAAAGCTGCAGTAGTGCAAGAAGTACGCCAGCGAGCGGCCAAAGTAGCGGTAAGGCATGAGTTCGTTTTCCACAGAACTATCGCGCTGCAATTTGCGGAACTTGCGATGAGCGCGGGCACCTCCCAAAATGCAAATGCCAATCACAAGCGTCTGCTGCAAAATCAACACCAACACACTCGGCACCACATAGTTCGAATAGCTGCCCGTATTGTTGTACATGGTCTGCACGCTGATTGGAATCGGGTCGCGCATGGCGATAGCCTTAGCTGCCGGGACCTTTTTACCTAAAGCGATTCGCTTGACCTTCGTGGTCGCCCCCACCGTAAGGGCGCATGTGGTAAACGCGGTTCCGATGTTGCCATGGAGCATCACGTAGGCGCCGTGCGTAAACACGTTCACATTCGTCTTGCCCCCGTTACGGAGCGTCTTTTCAATGTCTTGGGGAATCACCATAAAGCCGTAGATTTTTTCTTCGGCCATGGCCTGTTCCGCTTCGCGGACATCCGAGAATACATAACGCACATCAATCTGCTGCGCCGCCGCCGACATCTGCGTGAGTTCGCGCGACATGACCGTGCGATCCAAATCCACCACAGCTACGGGCACCTTGGTCGCCGTCTGATTCATATAAGGCGTCGGATAATAGAAAGCGTAAAGTACACCAGCCACCACCAGCAACAATACTGCCGCAGGATCGGTGTAGAAAAGTTTCCATTCCGCAAACGCCACCTTGAAAAGTCGCTTAAAGAGGTCAATCATGATGTTCCCCCTTCAAGGCCTTGTCAGATGCGACCGCCTTTCGGATACTCAAATCCGAATATACGGCGCCGGCAATATTTTTCAGTTTATCCTTCAGGTGCAACTTTTCGCGGGCTTCCCAGTCCGCCTCTTTTTCTTCGGCGACCTTCCAGCGAAGCAGCAAAAGCTTAGATGCAAGTAAATGCCAGAACAGAGCCATGCACAAAAGCACCACAATCGATTCCCAGGCATGCGCCTTGCCAACCGAGCCCAAAAGCATGATAGACTGCACTTTTAAAATATGCGTGAGCGGAAGCAGGAATGCAAAGCCGCGCACCACAAGTGGCATCGCCATCACCGGGAATGTCTGGCCCGCAAACGCAAACGCGGGGCCGGCGATAACACCCGCCACGCTCGAAGACATACGCATGTTGCCTGTAATGCCCACAAAAGCGGCACCCGCTCCAGAGCATGCGAGAATCATCGCCAACTGTCCTGCAGACACCACCACAAATTCATCAAACGTCATCGGGGTAAGCGCACGCCTAGCATACGCATACACCGCCATCATCGAAAGCCACTGGATTACAACGAGCGGAAGCACTGTCGACAGCCCCAGAATCACGCGCGAGCCGCCCGCCGCCTTCAAGAATTCGCGGACACGGTGATCGCGGAACGGGAAACTGAACAGGTACACAGCCGCCAAAATTCCGGCCAGATGGAAAATCGCCGTCACAAGCCCGAGCCCTAAAAAGCCCTGGTAGTTACCGCTATTGTTACTGACCGACTTGAGCTCAACGTGAATCGGATCGTCCATTTGCTTGGTAAACATGTCGGCGCCAATCGCCGAAATTACCGAGCGAATTTCCTTGACCGCAAAGGTATTCGTAAGGTAATTCTGGCCGCTCGAATACACCGGAATCACGGGCGTTTCAAGCCGCAGCGCCCGGCGTTCCATGTCGTACGGAAGCACGATAAACGCCTGCAATTCACCGCGAATCACCGCATGTTCGCATTCGCTGCGGTCATCGCATTCCATGGCAACTTCGAGCACGGGGTCTGCCCGCAAGGCCATTTCAACTTTATCGGCCAGCTGCGAGCGATCTTGCTTTAAAAGGCCAATCGGCACATGCTGAATGATTTCGGCCGAAAAGAAATTCACCATAAAGACCGATGTCACCACCGGCAAAATCAGGAGCACCAGCCACAACACGATATTGTGACTGATATAGATTTTGCGAATCGCCCTTAAAACATCAAGGAACACGATTACGACCTTACTGAATCTGGTCCACCGGGAAAAGTACGCTCATGCCAGGGCGCAGGTTTTCGATTTTTGCCTTCGGGCGCAGGCGCACTTCAAAACTCTTGAGGTCAAAGCCGCCGCTTTCCTTGGAGCTACGCCAGGTCGCGTAATCGCCCACCGAGGCAATATAACTGACTTCCATTTCAACATTCTTGTCAAGAGCCGGAATGTACATGCTGAAGGTCTTGCCCTTGGACACGTTCTTGAGCAAGTCTTCGCGCAAGTGGAATACCGCCCAGGAATCGTCGAGGTCGGTAATAGCGACAACCGGCATGCCGGAGCCTACGACTTCGCCCTCTTCGACCAGCTTCACGGAGACTTCGCCTGCGATGGGGGCGCGGATTTTCGTTTCTTCGAGGTAGGCGTCGACCTCGGCGTTGGCGCCCTTCGCTTGCAGCACGAGGGCGTTTGCGGCAGCCTTGTCTTCGCTGCGGGCGCCGGCGAGGGCCTGTTCATACTGAGCCTTGGCGGCGTCGGCTGCGGACTGAGAAGCCTTCATCTGGGTTTCGGCTTCGTCGCGCTTCTGGAGCGGCAGCACACCTTCGTTATAAAGCTTCTGCACACGGTCGTATGTATTCTTGGCGAGGTTTGCCGCTTCCTGAGCGCGGTCGGCCATTGCCTTCAACGCGGTGACATCTTCGGAGCGGGCACCATTCTTCGCCTTGTTCGCCTGGGCGCGAGCAGCACCTAAAGCACCTTGCGCCTGAATTTTCTTGGCTTCAATTTCAGGGCTACTGATGATCGCCACAATGGCATTCTTTTCAACCATGTCGCCTTCGCGGAAGAACAGCTGTTCTACGCGACCGGGAACCTTACCCGCCACAAGTACTCGGCGAGCTTCCATCTGTCCTTGCAAATAGGCGTCGCGCGGTTCAGTCGCGAACTTCTGCAAGGTAATGATTCCAAGGCCAATCAAGGCAATCAACGCCAAGACGACCAAGACCTTTCCGATAACTTTCAAGACGTTCATCCTTTTTCTCCATTTCTAAAATCAGTTTGCGGGAGCAGCAGTCGTGTCTACCGGAGTAGTCGCTGCGGAATCTGCCGCTGTAGATTGCTTCACCCCTTCGGGGTTCGCAATGACGTTGGTAGAGTCGCTTGCAACCGGTGCGGCTACAGGAGCAACAACAGGCTCAGCGGATTTCGGTTCTTCAGCCTTTGTTTCTTCCACCGGCTTCACGTTCTTGAGCATTTCGCCTGCATTCACCACTTCTCCACTCGCTTCCAAAAGTCCAAGCCAGGCGACAACCGCATCGTAATGCGCCTTCAAGTCAGCCACCTGCAAGCGCGAAAGCGCAAGTTCGGCATCCACCACGTCGAGGCCGGTTGCAAGGCCCGCCTCGTAAGCCAAGGTCTGGCTGCGGTGCGCTTCTTCGGCAAGTTCGCGAGTTTTCTTCAAACTTTCCAGACGGCTCTTGGCATGTTCCATTTCACGCCAACGTTTTTCTACAAGCAAACCGATGTTGTCCATGGTCTGCTCTTCCATGCTCGAAAGCGAACGATCAAGCGCCTTGGCGTTGCTCACCTTGGAGCGCGTCTCGCCGCCCTTGAACAAGTCCCACTGCATCTTGGCGCCCACCGCCCAATCGGGTTCCAGAAGTGTCAAGTCGCGGGTATAAAGTTCCTTGTAGGCAAAGAGCGCCACCGTCGGGAAATAATCGGCGCGTGCTGCACTCACCGCATCTTGACTGCGCTTGCGTTCGGTACGTAACTGACGCAGGCCCGGGTGCCTATCCAGCGCGAGCTGTTTGAATTCATCCATACCGAAAGTCTGCTCCGGCGCCATTACCGGAGTAACGGCAGTAATGTTCGTATCGGTATGCAGCAGGCTTGCAAGGGCAAGGCGCGCCAAAGACTGATCACGGTATGAATCTTCCAATGCGTTTTCCGCCTCGGCTAAAGCCACTTCGGCGCGCAGGCGTTCTGCCTTGCTGATCTGGCCACCTTCTTCCAATTTCTTGGAACGGGCCAAATGTTCTTCTAAGTTCTTCTTAGTACTTTCACGCAACACCGTCAACTCTTCGGCCAAGCGAAGCGTAAAGTACTTGGTAGCCACATCCATGAGAATGGTATTCTGCGCCATGTCAAACGCAGCTTTCTTGGCATTCACGTTTTCTTTAGCAGCATCGTAAGCAGAATAAATCTTGAGCCCCGTAAAGATCGGCCAAATAGCCGTCAGGCGCGCATTGAAGAAAACATCATCCTGCACCTTCATGCGGAAATCGGCGTCGTCGATTTGAGTTTTAGCCGCATCCAGCTGCAACTTACTTTCGGCGGCATAATCGTCAGCCGTCTTTTGAGCAAAAGTCTTAATATCGCCTATTTTACTATCGGCAACACCCTTTGCCTCCGCATCACTCAAGCCAGCCTCACGAGCACCTTGATAGGCTTTGGCATAGGCACCATTGTACGCATCGATATAAGCCTTGGAATACACCGCTGCAGGACCAACCGTTGCAAGTCCGCCCGCAAGGCCACTTAAACCCTGCTGAATCTCGCCCAAGTCAATGTAAATGGGGTCGTTGATTTTTGTAACGCTAGCAGTCAACGACAACTGCGGCATAAAACGGGAGCGGGCCTCGGACTGTCCACTCTCGGCCATATCGACCTTAGCCTTTTCGGCCTTGATCTGTGAATTGTTCGCCTTTGCCATCGCAATCGCATCCGAAAGCGAAATGGGCGCGGCAAAAACGGCAGCACTCGCTGCAATACCCAAAAACAAACTCTTTTTCATACATTGTAAAAAATAAATAATTAAAATAAAAAAAGCCACCTTATAAAGGTGACTATTATGCTATAAATGCAATTAAATAATTTTACTTACCGGGAGTGGGTTCGCCCACAGTCCAAGCAGAAGCTTCGTAACCCATGGTCGTTTTATCTTTACGCTGCAAGCTGTATCCGAAACCGTCTGCTTCATTCAAGCCCGGCCAGTTGTCAGAATACAATGTTGCATCGTGCCATTTATAGTAATAATTGACATTTTCTCCCGAAGTAGACTTAGAATACGGTTCCTTCACGGCAATGGTTTCACCACGGTTAGAGAGCTTTCCTTTATACAAAACAATCTGAACTTTCGAATCGATTTTATAATTCGAACGCACCCAGCCGGTGTCTGCGGCCAACGTGTCAGAAACCAACAGCATCATAGACTTTGCGGGGAAAACCATCGACGGGAATTCAAGGTTGATACCTTCTACTTTCCAGCCTCTCTGGACAGTGGAGTTATAAAGAGTAATGTCCTGATCCGTCGAATTGACCAATTCCATGAATTCAAAACGGCAGCTTCCCGTAGTCGGGGGGTTGTAGTAAATTTCGTTAATGTATACAGAACCCATCTGGAGCGGAGCATTGGCAGTCCCCGGAGTAGCCTCTGCCAACGGGCCCTGAGCTGTAGAACCATCAGCCAAATCAATTACACCGCTTGTCCCTGTATTTGCAGGAACCCAAAGGCTAGATTCCTCACCTGGCTGAGGCCCACGCAGATAGAATTCACCACCCACCGGGCTCAAGATCAGTTCTTTATCGAAAGCATCAACGCCGTCCAAAACAAGATATCCCTTAGCCGGGATTACCGTTCCCTCTTTAATGGTCAACGTTTCCTTGCGAAGCTTAACATCGACAGTCCAGCCACTCAGATTGACTTCGGCATCACCCATATTGTACAATTCGAGCCAAGAATGGTCAGCATCACTTACAAAGGGTTTAATCTCATTAATGCGAACCTGAGCGGGCTTCAGAGCTTGGTCGCCACCAACCCCCGGGTTACCACCAACTTCAGCACTTGCACCCCAGGAATTTGCCTGAGCCGAATTGCCGCCCAGATATACCAAGGTATGGCCCTTACCGTCAGCAAGACTCGGCCAAGGAGGTTCATTGCTAAAGGCACACGTCACGTCGCCTTCACCACGAAGCTTCACGTTCACGACATCACCTTCGTTCGGAAGTTTCGCGCTTGTTCCTCCAACCCACGGTCCAAACAAGCGCCCCGTAAACGTCGGATAAGCAGCGCGGAACAAGTCCAAGTCGTTTGCAACCACGACATATTCACCCTTAGCCAAAGGTTCTGCCGGGAAGTTATAATCAATGGCACCGCTCAAGTGCATCTGGTATTCAGCCATATTGCTGATGTCCTGACCGCCAGCAATATAAATTTCAATCCATTCTAGGAGTGAACCATCGGCAGCATTGTACATTATTTCAGAACATGCCATCTGCGGTTCGGCATCAGCGGCAATAGAAGAGGATGACGTATTATTTCCATTATTGCCTTTGCTACTGGACGAACCAGTGGCGTTCGCGTCACCAGAAGAATTGGGATCAGTACCTTCTTCTGAAGAAGTCGGAGTATCCGGATTATCAGGATCAGGTTCCGACGAAGAGCTACTGGAACAAGAGGTGGCAAGAAGCATTGCGGTCACAGCCGAGCCTGCCAAAAGAATTTTTTTGATATCCATAGAGGTATCCTCGCAAAACTTTCTTCTATTTTAATAATTTTCGCCAGCGCCCACGGCAAGCTTCGTCCAGTACGGAGTCTTGAATCGACGCGGATTTTCATAAACACGCTTCCATTCGGCAGCGGCATTGCCAAACTTGGAAAAAGCACCATGTTTCAAGTTCAAGAACTTGATCAAGTCGAACATCCAATACGGCACCTGGGAGCAGGGGCACTTGAGCTCAAGTACGGCATCGCAACCGGGCTGGAAAAACCTGGGAATACCGGTCGAATGCATGTAATGCGGATCCACCGTATAATCGAAACCGTTTTCTTCGCGGAAGCGCATGCCGGTATCAATCGTCACGCGGGAATACTCTTCGCGAAGGCCGAACCAGGCGCGGCGCTTATACTGCGTCAAAAGGCGCGGGTGCGCATTGTAGAGTTCCGTCTTGTACAAGAAATCCTTGACGTACATGCGGTCTTTTTCACCCTTGCACGGCCAGTCTTCAGGTTTCATGTTCCAGACTTCGCCAGGGTTAATGCCCTTGATGGTGCCGCGGCTCTTGTAGCAAATGTTCTTGATCTTGCGCTTGCATTCAAAGTGGAACGTTCCGTCTTGTGCCGGATGTTCACCATAAGTGCGAATGCGCATGTTAAAGCGGTCCAGCAGCTGTTTCTTTTTCCAGCCCAGGAACGTCCAAGAAGGCGAATCCAAGTAGAGGTTCGTAATCCAGTAGAATCCGCCCGGGGTAATTTTAGAGTAATAGTCTTCTTCGCAGTACGGAGCAAGGAATGCACCGATACGGTCCGCCCATTCCACAGGAATGTGGTACTTGAGTTCGAACCTTTCGAGAAGACTGAATCCGCGGGCTTCGGCCATACTACTTGAGCCCCCCGACTAAATGGTTCTGCACGCCTTCCTTAGAAAGCTGGCCCGCATACTGCAACAGTTCAAGATACAGGTCATAAATGTCGGTTTCGAGCTTGGCGGCATTCAGTTCACTTTCCACAGCAGATTCGCGGGCACGAAGCAACAGAAGCGGTTCAGAACCGGCGTCTTTTGCAAACTGTTCAAAAATGTTGCCAGCCTTCACCTTGTCGGCAAAATCCTTCTGCACCTTCCACTGAGCCAAGAACCCATTAATTTGTTCAACAAGTCGGTTTACCTTTACGCTCACGTCGCGGGACTTTTCCATGTAGTCGCCTTCGGCTTCAAGGTCTGCTACCTGGTTGCGCAGGTCGTTATCCTTGTTGCTGTCAAAGAACGGAAGCTTGATACCCACATTTACAAAGAACTTGTCCTTTGTCTGGCGGTTATCTTTGTCCGGAACAAGGATGCTAGCATAGCCATCGCAAAGAGTCACATTGCTTGCTTCACAGCCCATCTCTTCCTTCCATTCATCAGCATAATCAGTATAGACGCCAGTACCCGAAATATCGTAGGCATCCAAATCCTTGTACTTTTTCATCAAGGATTCCACCTTCATGGAGTAGCCTATACCGATGTGAGAAATGTAATCACGACGGCTAGCCACGTCCTGCTTGGCTTGAGCCTTTTCAGAATCCATCTTACCCTTGGCAATAGCAATCTGAGGGAAGTTTTCATTCACTTCCACACCATCTTTCAGCTGGGTTTCGATTTCTTCCATAGACGGAAGCCAAGAAGAATCCAACTCGATGCTATCGAAATCGGGAATCCAGACTCTCAGTTTTCTTTCGGAATTCTGAAGAGAATTGGAATCGTTAATGAGGGCTGCACGAATAGAGGCTTCTTTTTCAAGAGCGGACATCAAGTCCTGCGGATTGAAAGTAGCCGAGCCCGACTTGATATGCAACACTTCGATACGGTCTGCGTTAATCTGATAAAGCTCCTGGTTCAGAGCGTTGATACGCTTGCGCATCAGGTAATGGATCGCACGTTCATAACGGTCATACAGGAGAACGCCGCGGTCTTCAGCCAGTTTGGCATTTGCATAAGCCATCTGAGCTTCGTAATGGGCACGATCGGCAGAACCTTCGCCAAAAGCCTTCGGAGTCAGGCGAAGTTCAAAATCATGCTGAGCGAAGCTAAAGCCATCCAGTTTGTAACGCAGTTCAAGTTTGTCCCACAGCTTGGTGTTGCGGGAAGTCGCAATGTTGGCACGTTTCTTGGAAGCCTGGTAACGCACATCATCGTCAGCAGACTTGATAAGAGTCTCCCACGTAAGGGGAGCGGCAATCAGAGGGGCTGCGACAAACAAAGAAATAAAAGCAAAACGATTCATAAAATTTCATCCAATGAATTGCTTCGCACCCACGGGTGCTCGCAATGACGTTCTTACTCAGAGATCGTGACCATTTCTCCCAAGAGGAACGGATTTTCAGCGGGAATCGTGATAATGACTTCACGACCGTGAATCGGCATTTCGGGCATTTTCCACATACGCACGGGGAATTCCACGATGCGGCTGGAAAGACCGACCACCTTACCCTTCACCGGCTTACCCGTGGCACCCAGCGATTTCACCTTGACCGTTTCGCCGATGTCCATGCGCTGGTACATTCTTTCGTGGATGTAACCGCGAACCAGCGTCGGAGACTTGTGAGTGAGAGTCACGATAGGAGCAAAGCTAGACACCTTTTCGCCATCATGAACATTCACGGAACCCACGACCCAGCTTTCCTTGGCAATCTGGATCAATTCTTCCTGCTGCTTCTGGAGTTCTTCCAGTTCCTTCTTCAGGTTTTCAACTTCGCTCTTGCCAGCATCCTTCTGCAAGCGGTTGCTGCTGCGCAGAAGCTTGATCTGTTCGTTGGCATTAGCGTTAGCAACAGCCAATTCGTTCTTAAGGCTCTTGATCTGCATCGCCATGGCATCGTTACCATCGGCTTCGGAATTCGAATTCTTAAGGCTCTTGAGCTTGGAGGCTATTTCCTTGTTCTTCTTGTATTCCGTTTCAAGCCTGTTGATTTCGGACTTGAGAGTCAGCGTCTTTGTAGCAAGGTCAGCCTTCACTGCAGCCACCTTCTGGTCGATATCAGCAGCAGACAAATTGCTACGGCCTGCGCTGGCATCCAGTTCGCGAGTCACTTCGGCAATGCGGAGCGTCAGGTCCGGTCGGTTGAGTTCCACGATGGTATCACCGGCGTTAATGGCCTGGCCTGGCATCACGTGCACCTTCACCACTTCGGTGGGACTAGGCACGCTAATCGTCGTTTCGGCAGCTTCTGCAATTCCCTGGAAAGTAGCGATTTTTCCCTGGTACATATAGCCAAGAATAATGGCGATAATGACACAGAGAACCCAGGCTAAAGAAAGTTTGTGGCCGTAAACATAAGCGACACCGGCGTTAGACTTGTGCGTGTTCCAAAAATTATCGAGCATATCACTAAGCTTGTTCATACCGCCTCCCTTACATTTCCGTCGTGGCGTCTTGCATCATGAACTGCACGTCCGAGATGCCTTCGATTTTAGAAAGCTCGCTCAGAATTTCAGCAGCAGGGTGAGTGGCACGCAGGCGGATCTGATAAGCCACATCGAGACGGGCACCGCCATCCACTTCGCGCATGGTAATCAAAATAAAGGTCTTAAGGTTAGACTTCATGATATCTTCGATCTGGCCACGAACCTTGGGTTCGTTGGGCAAAGCGAAGCGAAGCATGCCGTCAAAGAAATGCTTGGTGCCGAGACCCGTACGAGAAAGAAGGAATGCAACAGCACTAAAGGCAATGGTTCCGCCCACAGCAGCACCCCAGGCATACACACCGCAACCGATACCGGCACCCAGAGATGCAAACACGAACATAATGTCGCGAGGGTCCTTAAAGCTTGTTCTAAAACGAACCACCGAAAGAGCACCCATCATACCCAAGCCGCGACCCACGTTATCACCGATAGCCTGCATCACCGTTGCAGCGACCACGGCACTCAGCACAATGGCCTGCACAAAGTTTCTGGAATACGACAAACCAAGGAAGGTCTTTTCGTAGGTCCAAGCGATCACCGAGGAAAGGATAAATGTAAGGATCAATGTGTACGCCAATGTAATGAGAGTGGCATTGGCGGTGCCGGACTGAACGGCTAATAGATCGAGCATAGATACTCCGTTGGTTGACTTTTTATTTCCACCCAAAATTTACTTTAATCATTCGCAAAATAGCGAATTTTTATGTAAAAATGGATGAACAAAAACCAAACGAACCTAATAAAACGGGGTATTTCGGGAGCTTCCCACCCTATTTTTTCACCACATTTGAATAATAGCAAAAAAGGTGCAAAAATGCACCTAAAAAGAAATTTGCAAATGCGGACAAGCGTGCAAAAAGCGTGCAAATCCACCGTAAAAAAAATTTACCAACTTAATTAAATCTTCCGGCTCCAATACGACGCTTTCGCCCCCTTTCAGACACCAAAGCCTCAATCAAGAAAAGGAGTGCCGCAAGGCCCAGGAAAATTTGGTAACGGTCCTGATAATTTTCCATGCGATCCGAAGCCTGCTCCTTCTTTTCGAGGCTCGCAATTTCAGTGAGCACTTTTTGCAGCTGGAATTCACCGGGGCTCGCATAGAAATAAAGACCGCCGGTAACACTTGCGATTTCTTGCAGGGTTCCGTCTTCCAAACGGGTGGTCACGATATTTCCCTGCACGTCCTTCTTGTAAGCGACTTCACCGTTTTTGGAGGGCACGGGAATAGGCACGCCTTCGCGAGAGCCTATACCGATGGTGTAAATGCGTATTCCCATTTCGGCAGCTTCTTTGGCCGCATTCACGGCGGCAGCTTCAAGTTCTTCGCCATCACTCATGAGAATCATCACCGAATACTGTCCACCACTTCCTGAATTCCTGTAAAGGTCCATTCCCTTGCGGATAGCCTTTTCAAGGTTCGTGCCCGGCATGAGCCAACCCGGCGTCAGTTCCTTGAGCATCATCTGCACGGTACCGTAATCCAGCGTAAGTGGCACCATCACCTGGGCTTCGCCAGAGAACGCCACAAGACCTACGCGGTCCCCCGAAAGCGATTCCAAGAACGCCGAAATTTCATGACGGCTACGAGTCAAGCGATTGGGCTTGATGTCTTCGGCAAGCATGGAAAGGGAAATGTCCTGCAGCAGCACCAAGTCAAGGCCGCGGCGTTCAATGTGTTCCATTTTACGCCCCCACTGCGGGCGTGCAAGAGCAACGAACAAGAACGCAATTGCAAAAAGCAAAATTGTCACCTTAGCAAGCCTGCGCCACGGCGAAACAGAAGTCGAAAGCTTAGGCAACATGGAAAGCGAAACAAATCGGGCCGCCAGCTTTTTGCGACGATGGTAAGCATACACAAAAAGGAGCGCAAACAAGGGGAGCGTTAAAAGGCCCCACAAAAACATCGGTTCAGCAAATCGCATCTAAAGCCTCCATTACGGAATGCGCACAAAGCGCGTATTCGCAAGCAACAATTCAAGCAAAATCAACAAGGCGCCAACCAAGAGCCACGGGTAGAACTTTTCGGCATAGCGGGCGTAAGCAACCGTTTCGATTTCGGTCTTTTCCAGTTCGTCGATTTCGGAATAAATCTTTTCGAGTTCTTCCTTGTTTTCGGCACGGTAGAAGCGGCCACCCGTCTTTTGGGCAACAGACCTCAACACACCTTCGTCGATACCTTCTTCGGGAGTAATATCGCGTTCGCCCCAAGAGATATCGCCAGTCCACGGATTCTGCTGGAAGGCAAGAATCTTGCCGTTCCTTTTACCCACTCCAACAGTATAGACCTTGACTCCAAGCGACTGCGCCACATCTGCTGCGCGCATCGGAGGCACCACGCTGGCATTATCACGACCATCGGTCAAGAGTACCACCACCTTGGACTTGGCTTCGGATTTCTGCAAACGAGCCAAAGCATTCATGAGACCATCACCAATTGCAGTAAGATGGCTCATTGACGAATCACGAGCAAGATCATCCGTGGCTCTTAAAATTTCAAGCAGAGAACCATAATCTAGCGTCAGGGGGCACTGGGTCACCGAGCGGGAACCAAAAGCAGAAAGCCCTATTCGATCGCTATGACGTTTCTGGATAAAATCGGCAATCACCTGCTGGGCATAGCTCAAGCGACTGTACTTCCAATATTCTCCTGATTTATACATACGCTCCGCATTCATCACACCCAGCTTGGCCTGTTCCATACGAGACAGCATATCCAAGGTACCCATGGAAGCCGAAATGTCGAGCGCAAGCATAATGTCGACGCCGTCCGTCGAGGTATATTCCACTTCCATGGCATTCTGCGGGCGTGCAAGAGCAACCACAAAGCAAACGAGGGCTGCCAAACGCAAAATCGGCACAATGTGGCGGAATTTGACGCGACGACTGGGAACGGCACGCTTAGCAATGGAAAGGGCAGGAAACTTGATGGTGCTCTTGCGGCGGTGTTCACGGTAGATGTACCAACCGACTAAAACAGGGACTAAAAGCAAAAGCCAAAAGGCTTCGGGATTCTGAAAATGTAGCGCACCAATATCCATAAAATCTCCGAAAAAACGCAAAAAATCTCTTTTTCACCGGAGAATATACAAAAATGCAACGAAAAAGGCTAAAGCACGTCTTTCTGGGCGGTCACGTGAGGTAAAAACCGCTTCATGAGCGGGATAATGCCAAGGTACAGCAGCATAGTCACCACAAAAACAAAAGCCAAGGACACCGGACGCGGCCAATGCACATGGTAATCCCGCAAAATCTTGATGATACTCCACTGCACCCACCCATGAGTTACTAGAATCATAATGGAATAGCGGCCAAAATAAGACACCAGAGGAATCTTCCCGATTGCTTTCGACAAGAACAGCACCGAAAGTGTCCCTAAAATGCCGCAAAGGTAAACACTCCATATCGGCAACCAATAACGGTTGCTCACATAGCTTACGGATTCTGGCGGAGCATTAAAGGTCAACAGGAACGACACACCAAAACACAAAAGGGCAAGGGGTACATTCCAACGATCCCAGCGGTTCGGGGCAAGAATTGGGGTATAGCGATAGGCCACATGCCCAGCGCAAAAATACGGAATCGACGCCATCGAAGAAGCCCAGAACAGGGGGAGCTTAATATTGTAGCGACCCAAGAAAAAACCTACCAGTCCAATCGCAACGGAAAGAACCACCAAGGCCTTTGTCGTATGCCGCGGGAACTTTTTAGCCGCCCACTTTTTTGTAATCAGGTACAACCCGTAAAACAACAAGTTCGTCCAAAACAGGCTCAGCAAAAACCACACCGGAATATTCGGGAAGGACTGTTTCCATACAAAAGAATACCACACGGCAGCACCGGGATTTGCACGCAAATGGAAATAGGACAATATAAAGGGCAACAAGCACGACAGGGTTACAAAGAAGAAACCGAAAGGTATTAGGAGCTTGTTGATTTTACGGCGACAGAAATCAAAGAACCCCGCATATTCTTTAAAGAACAAACCCGACAAAAAGAAGTACAGAGGCATTCTAAATGCAGAAACCGTTTCTTTAAGAGGGTATGTTTCAAGGCCCCAAGTACTCACCACATGATGCCACACCACCAACATAATACAAATGCCTTTCGCCAAGTCTACAAAAGCATAGCGCGGCTTTGCAACAGATGTGGGTGTCACGGAATCCATAAAGTACCGTTATTACTTTTCCAGAAAATCAAAAATCCGTTTCTTGTAATCAGGCAATTCATCAAAGACAGCATGACCGCAATCTTCATACATTTGGAATTCGCAAGGAACGCCTGTCGCCTTCAACTTTTCGGCAAGTTTCACAGAAGCCTCGGTCGTAGTCACAAGGTCCTTACCCGCTCCAAGCACCAGCACCGGGCTCTTGATTTCGCCCAAGTTATCATAAGTATCCACATAATCGCAGGCATCTGCAAAAATGGCAAAGCGGTCCAATTCTTCATCCGAGATTTCCTTATACAAGGCAAGCAAAGCCCTGCGATAACGAGTCGCAAATTTTTCGCTAAAGCAATCGTCAATAAAGGCATTTACAAGAGTCGTCGTTTCGCGGGCACGAGCGAGGCGGGCCCAGTTACGAATGGTCTTGAGCTGTTGCAGCTCAGCCCTCGAAGTCGAAGAACCGAGCACCAGTTTATTCACGACTTCAGGATGACGAATCGCCATATACTGCGCAATCATGCCACCCTGAGACACACCATAGATATCGGCCTTTTCAATACCTAAAACCTTAAGAGCAGCCACCTGGTCATCAGCCATTTCAGGCAAGGAATAACCGGGCTTGGCGTCTTTTTTACGATCAAAAAAGTAAAGGGTGTACTTTTCCTTAAAAATCTTGTAAGGTCCCTCTAACGAGGCCGCCGATTTCATGACACTCTTGATCGAAAGCCCCGGAATCACAATCAAAGGCTTGTCGCCGCAACCTATTTGGGCATAATCCATTTCAAAAGAGCCCATGCTCACCGTATGTACAAGATTTTCGCTCATACCAAAAATATAGTCATTAGTTATTGACAAAAGAAATGCCGGAACAAGTCCGGCATATCATTCTTTTTCAATTCCGAAATTCGGATTTAGTTTCTGTGGAAGTCATCCTCAACACGGATGATATCGTCTTCGCCGGTGTATTCGCCCACCTGCACTTCAACGATGACCAGCGGCAGCTTGCCTTCGTTCTGCAGACGGTGAACTTCACCTACCGGGATATAAGTCGATTCGTTGGGACGTACGTAGAACACGTTCTTGCCCACAGTCACCGTAGCGGTACCGCTCACCACCACCCAGTGTTCCGAGCGGTGCAAATGTTTCTGCAGACTGAGGCGCTTGCCCGGCTTCACCACGATACGCTTCATCTTGTAGCGTTCAGAGGATTCCAGCACGGAGTACGTTCCCCACGGGCGGCTCACGGTCTGAGGCACGTTAATGAGGTCAGATCCGCGTTCCTTCAGCTCTTCCACCACCTTCTTCACCTTCTGGCTACTGGAGAGCGGAGCAACGAGCAATGCGTCCGGAGTATCGACGATGAGCATCTTGTCAAGGTCAATGGTTGCAATAGCACGCTGGCTACCCATCACCAAGGAATTCTTGGAGCCCACGGCAATGTGGCGCGGGTTCACGTTGTTGCCGTTCTCATCGTGGGGGTATTCGCCATAAAGGCTGTCGAAACTACCGAGGTCACTCCAACCGATATCGCTGGGCACCACCTTCACCTTCTTGGACTTTTCCATAACGGCGTAGTCAATAGAGTTCGACGGAATGGCCATCATGTCATCACGGTCAATGCGGATGGGTTCACCCTCTTCGATAGACGCATTGGAAAGAGCCTTCTGGGCGGTCGCAAGCATTTCCGGAGAGTACTTGCCGAGTTCGGCAAGGAATGTCTTCGCCTTGAAGCAGAAGATACCGCTGTTCCAGTAGAAGTTACCGGAAAGCAGGTACTTTTCAGCAGTAGCGCGATCCGGCTTTTCCACAAAGCGCTTTACGTTTTCGCCATCGGCTTCGATATAGCCGTAGCCCGTTTCAGGGCTGGTCGGGGTAATGCCAAAAGTCACCAAGTTGCCAGCTTCGGCAAGTTCCTGAGCGCGGAGGAGCACCTTCTTGTATTCGTCTTTCTTGCGAATCACGTGGTCCGAAGGAGACACGAGAACCACCGTTTCCGGGTTCATGGTAAGGCAAGCAAGAGCTATGGCAGGGGCGGTGTTACGGCCCACGGGTTCCAGCAGGAACTTGCTACCAGTCATGCCCTCCGTTTCCAGCTGGTCCTTGGCCAAAAAGAACTGGTCGGCATTGCTCACGATAAACTGAGACTCGCAAACGGCGGAGTTTGTCACCACCGTCTTGCGGAACAAGGACTGACCGTCAAAAAGCGGAGCAAACTGCTTGGGCATCAGGGATCGGCTCACAGGCCAAAGGCGCGTGCCCGAACCACCACAAAGAATCAGGTTAATCATATCGCCCTACCCTATTTCCAGCCATCATTATGGACTCGTTGAACATTGTAAATAATGTCCGTAGTCGTCTTAGTGGCATTGACAGACGGTGTAATCAAGCTAAGCAGACGATTCCATGTAGCAAGTTCAGAAGCGTCAACGTAAACAATATCACGAGAGCTCAATTGGAAGCGATCAGCCATGGCAAGAGCCATTGCATTTTTCGAGTTCAATTGGTACACATCGATCTGTTTTTCAGACGTGTTGCGAATAACATAAATTCCACGGGCCGTGGCGCTCAATGCCTGCAAACCACCAGCCGTAGCCAAGGCTTCGGCCAAGGTCAAGTTGCCGTTGTAAATGTTGACAATTCCCGGTCTTCCAACTTCACCCATGACGTATGCCTTCTGGTCTTTCTGGGTTTCAGTCAATGCCGGCACAAAAATCTGATCATTCGGTTTAATCACGATACGTTCAAGGGCCAAATTCGCCTTGAATGCATTGAGATAGTTAATGTTATAGACCTTGTCGCCACGGCGAAGCTGCAACTGCGACGGATCAGCTTCTTTAGTGAAGCCTCCCACACCGGCAATAGCATCCGGGAGCGTCATCGGATTTTCGTCGAACGCAACATAACCCGGCTTCGTGACAGCACCAGACACGGACATCTTGCGACTATGGTAACCCGTAACACGGACATCCACCTGCGGATCATTCAAAATTTTATCCGACAGGCGCTTGGTAATTTCGGCACGGAGTTCCTGGGCGGTAAGGCCTGCCGCCTGAAGTTCACCGGCATAGGGGTAGAAAAGCTTACCATCGGTAGTCACCTTCTGACCAGCCGGCTGGTACTGACCCATCGGAGAAGTCAGTTCCGGGTGTTCCCACACCACCACCTGAACCATATCCAGAGGTCCAATGCGGTATTCCGGTTCAGGCAGGGAATCAATCATCAACTCATTCAAATTCTCCGAATTGCCGGAGTTACCATCGGCGCCAGCCGAAGCATTACCAAAATCACCAGCACCAATGTCATGGATATGTACCATCATGCCATTGTATTCGGCGGAGTCTCCCGGTAAAGCCATTTGCATCTGCGGTCCAAGAGCGCATCCGCTCAACATGGCGGCAGCAATAAGGCCAATGCCCAAACTCAATTTCTTCATAAATCAACCCTTTTTTGCCAGCTTACGCCTGGCCTTCGCTTTGTTTGATTTTTTCAACCCAATACGGAGTCAGTTTAGAGATAAAATTCCACGCAAGAACGAATGCGTTTTCAGGACGACGGTACGGGTCCGGAACATCCACTCGTTGCGGTTCACCGTAACGGAAGACCTTGCCTTCAAGCCACGGGTAACGGTGCAGCAAATCCATCTTGTGACCGTTTTCCATCACCAAGATGAGGTCTGCCCACTTCAAAATGTCCAGATTTATCTGTCGAGCACGATGTGCACTCATATCGACACCGTGTTCAAGAGCAATTTTTTGACTTAATTCATGTGCCGGATGGTCCACCAGGGCACCAAGGCCAGCACTCATTACATCAAAACCCTCGCCGAGCTCCTTCTTCAAAAGATACTCGCCCGTAGGACTACGACAAATGTTACCAGTACAAACAACTAAAATATGCTTCATTGACAATTAAAATAGAAAAATCTTACAATTCAAATGCAAAACCCAAATCCTTAAGGGCAGGGTTCTTCGTATCCTTTTCAGAAAGCAGCGGTTCAAATCCATTGCCCACCGGCCATTCAATGCCAATTTCGGGGTCATTCCACATCAAGCCACCTTCGTCCTTGGGGTCGTAAAGGCGGGTGCACTTGTACACGAATGTTGCCGTTTCGCTGAGCACCACGAAACCGTGGGCAAAGCCTTCGGGAATGTAGAACTGTTTCTTGTTTTCGGCAGAAAGCGTCACCCCTTCCCACTTACCGAACGTGGGGCTACCCTTGCGCAGGTCTACGGCCACGTCAAAGACTTCACCTTCGATGACACGGACAAGCTTGCCCTGCGGATTCTTCTTCTGAAAGTGGAGACCACGGAGCACGCCCTTCTTGCTGCGGGATTCGTTATCCTGCACGAAGACCATGTTGAGGCCAGCAGCATCGAATTCAGCCTTGTTGTAGGTTTCCATGAAGTAGCCGCGATGGTCGCCAAAGACCGTCGGTTCGATGATTGTTACGCCTTCAATAGATGTCTTAATGAAATTAAACTTGCCCATTATCTATTTCCGTACATTTTTTCGTAATACTTTTCGTAGTCACCGCTGGTGATGTTGTCCAGCCATTCCTGGTTGTCCAAATACCAGCGTACCGTCTTTTCGATACCTTCTTCGAACTGCAGGCTCGGTTCCCAGCCTAATTCTTTCTGAAGCTTGGTGGAGTCAATCGCGTAGCGGGCGTCGTGGCCCAGGCGGTCCGTCACGTAGGTGATGAGATTCAGGTCTTCACCTTCGGCGCGACCGAGGAGCTTGTCGACGGTCTTGATGACGACCTTGATGATGTCAATGTTCTTCCATTCGTTGAAGCCGCCGATATTGTAGGTTTCGGCAATTTTGCCGTTATGGAAAATCACGTCGATAGCGCGGGCATGGTCTTCGACAAAGAGCCAGTCGCGAACGTTTTCACCTTTGCCATAAACCGGAAGCGGCTTCTTGTGGCGAATGTTGTTGATGAACAGGGGAATCAACTTTTCGGGGAACTGGTACGGACCGTAGTTGTTGGAGCAGTTCGTGACAATCGTCGGCATGCCGTAGGTGTCGTGGAACGCGCGAACGAAGTGGTCGGAACCAGCCTTACTGGCAGAATACGGAGAGTGCGGCGTGTACTTCGTGGTTTCGTAGAAGAAGTCGTCACCGTAGGCCAAATGATGTTCGGAGCTGGATGCCGTCGTGGTAAACGGAGGCGTAATGCCTTCCGGATGGTTCATCTTCAATGCGCCGTAAACTTCGTCGGTCGAAATGTGGTAGAAACGCTTGCCTTCGTACTTTTCGGGGAGAGATTCCCAGTAAAGTTTGGCAGCCTGCAACAGAGCCAAAGTTCCCATCACGTTCGTCTTCGCGAAGGTGAACGGGTCCTTGATGGAACGGTCCACGTGGCTTTCGGCGGCCAAGTGAATGATGCCATCCACTTTTTCATCTTGCATGAGTTTGTAGAAAGCGTCAAAGTCGCAAATATCCATCTTCACGAACTTGTAGTTCGGCTTGTCTTCGATATCCTTGAGGTTTGCGAGGTTACCCGCATAAGTCAACTTGTCCAAGTTGATAATCTTGTATTCAGGATACTTGTTCACAAACAGGCGCACCACGTGGCTTCCGATAAAGCCTGCGCCGCCAGTAATAACGATGGATCTTTTCATATTTTTCTCCGATTACGGGCTAATATAGCAATTAATCTTTTTTCCTCTAAGGAATACGCCTCTTTATAGTGGGCACGCTGGCAAGCAGTTTCTGGGTATATTCATGCTGGGGGTTCGTCAAGACAACGTCTGCCGCGCCCCGCTCCACAATATGGCCAAAATACATCACCAGCACATCATCGCTCAAGGCGCGAACTACCTGCATGTCGTGACTGATAAACACAATAGAAAGGCCGAATTCGTTGCGCAAGTCATCTAGCAAATGCAGAATCTGCGCCTGCACTGAAACGTCCAAGGCGCTGGTGACTTCATCACACAAAAGGATCTTGGGCTTGACCATCAAGCTGCGGGCAATGCACAGGCGCTGCCGCTGGCCCCCCGAGAATTCGTGGGGGAACTTTTGGAGAGCTTGGGCGGGCAAAGAAACGCGCTCCAAAAGTTCTCTTGCACGCGTTTCCGCATCGAGAACCTTCACACCGCGTGCAAGCAGCGGCGCCGTCAAAATTTCTGCCACCGTCTGGCGGGGATTCAAGCTACTGAAGGGATCCTGAAAAATCATCTGCACCAAGTCAGAAACCCGGCGTTCTCCTCCAGAATTCTTTCCAGCAATGCGGCCCTTCACAACGGGCTCGCCGAAAAGCTTAAATTCACCGGAATCCATGGGCACAAGTCCCACCAGGGACTTAACAAGAGTCGACTTTCCGCAACCGGACTCCCCCACAATCGAAAGGATTTTTCCGGCTTCAAGCACAAAAGAGACATCTTCTACCGCAGTAAAATAGTTCTGGACCTTGCCCAAAACGCCACCGCGAATCGGGAACTTCACCGTAAGCCCCGAAACCTCCATTGCAGGTACGGATTCCTGAGCCATTCCTAAGCCTCAGATTCCGTTTCGCCGTCAAGGCCCGAAAGGGCTTCCTGCACGTTTTTCTCGGTTGCAAGCAAAATTTTGCGGCATTTTCGCAAAAGTTCGGTTGCTTCCTGTACCGCGCCAGCCAATTCGTCTATTTCCATCTCGGAATTGTCAATTCGCTCCAAGATACCCTCTAAACGCTCCATTGCGGTTTTATATTCAAAATTTTCGGTACTCATATAATTGAATATAGTTATCTTTAACGAAGTGAGTTTTATGAAGAACACCAAGCGAAGTGTTTTGGACATTTGCCTTGCGCTTATAGCGGGGGGGCTTTTTGTTGCATGCCTCCACGTTCCAAACGCTCCCAGCGACGAGCCCAAAATCACCTCTGTCGAAATCCTGGTAAAGCAATTCGACGAAACAAGGGAATCTCCCCTCAAAATCAATTCCGACGAAGATGCCGAACTGATTGCCCTAGTCAATCCCAGCAAGTTCAAGGACGATGTCAAGTATTACTGGTACAAGGGTGACGACATGCTAGGAGAAGGCATGACCTACGCCATTACCACCGACGACATGGCATCCAGCAAAAAAAGCAAGAAAAAGATTCCCGACATGGTGGTCATCGAAGACCGCGAAAAGAATCATCTCGAGACCAAATTCCAAGTCATTATCAACGTTCCACCGCAGATTTCAGCTAAAACTCAACCTGCTGATGGAGACACCCTGTACGGCAACACCCACACCCCCTTCCTGTTTTCTTGGCAATCCTCCGACCGAGACGAAAGTGGCCATTTATCCCATACGCTGGAAATTGACGGCACCCGGTACAACGTAGGTGAACTACAGCAAATATACCAGTCCGGATTTACCGAAGGACGACATTCTTACCGCATTCTGGTAGAAGACTCTTTGGGCGACAAGGATTCTATTCCTGAACGGCAATTTTTTGTCGTTGACACCGTGGGGGCACCATGATTTTTCAAAATTCGAAACCGGCAGCCCTCTTCGGCATACTCATTCTTGCACTCCTTGCATGCACCAATTCCGACGAATATCTGTTCAACGACCAGGGATCCCAGGAAATCGAGATTTCCGCCGTCGTAACCAGATCTTTCGACAGCGATGCCCATAAGACTAAAGCCGACACCATTCAGCCGGGCGACTCACTCATATTCTTGACCTCGGTATCCCCATCTAAGTCCATTCGAAACAAACAATACTACTGGACCATAGACGGCGGGAACTTCGCCAGTGAGTATAGCTTCCAAAAAAGCATCAACGATCCAGGCATCCACAAGGTCGCATTCGTCTTCGTTGATTTTTTCGGAGACACCTTAAGCGATACCTTGACCATTACCGTCGCCACGCCCCCCATTATGGACACTGAAAATTTCATTCCGGCAACAGGAACCCAGAACTTGGCTCCGGATAGCGCCATTCATTTTGCATGGAATTCTTACGACCCCGATTCCCTGTGGGATCTTTCATTCCGCTTTACGTTGCAGGACAGCGATAAAGATACCATCGTAGATACTTTGCTTCACCAGGCCTACTTCAAATACAGCAAGAAGCTTTCTTCTTTGCAAAAATACACCTGGACAGTCAAGGCTTACAACGAATTCAATCAAAAATCCAACGAGACCCTGACCGCCTCTTTTTACACCAAAGGACGCAAAGGGGAAGGAGCCGTTTCAGGTACACTCCAAACAAGTTCCAGCCCCAAAGAACAGGATTTTAAAGTCATACTTTTAGACTCCCTACAGGAACCTCTCGATACGCTCCAGCTTACCGGAAAACCTAGTGCCGACTTCAATATCCAGCCACTGGCCAAAGGCATCTACAGTGTGGCAATTTCTGTAGACAACGCAAGCGATTTCAAATCCGACACCATCCGCTTTAAACTAGAGGCAAACCAAGTGTCCCAGCTAGACACAATCACCCTCGTAGACGAAATTCCTCCTCGCATCCAGAGTATTTCTGACAGCGACACCCTCGACATTTCAGATACGTTGCGTTTTATCGTCTTTGACCAGGGCGGTCCCCTTTCCTCATCCAAGATTAACATTTCCTACGAAAACAGAAACCTTCAAGACTTCACGCTCTCGAAGGACACGTTATACGTTCCGTTCAATAAGGAAGCAACGGCACAGAACTGGACCACCAAGTTCATTTCTGTAAGCGCGACCGACCCCAGCAACAATAGCGCCAAGCATATCTTCTACCTCCGCCCTAACGCAACCCTACCGGAGGTATTCAGTGAATAAGCTTTTATACATTCCGTTTTTTGCCTTGTCAATAGCCTTGATGGCCTGTGGCGACGAACACATGATTGATCAAGACACGCCCACCCTCAAGCAATATGTTTTCGCCGGTCCCGACGGTTTTAACGGAGACATAGCCAATTACTACGACCCCGTCACTGAAATATACGTGGAGCAAGGCCAGACTATCAAGTTCTTTGCAGGTTACTCCGCCGGCGCACGCATCTACACGGACGAAACATTACAGCAAAACTACAACGGCCTTCTCTGGAAAATCGACGAAAGCACATACAACCTGAGTTCGTTCCGCCATACATTCTCCACACCGGGTGAATACAAAGGCTCCCTGGAAACCACAGACTATTTCGGCGATACGTTGCGTACAACATTTAAAATCTACGTGAACACGCCAAACAGCATCACCCTTGAGCAACCTTACGACGGCTACAACCAGGCGAGTCCTAACAACAACCAGGGACTCACGCTGCAATGGAACATTTCCGGAATCGACCCCTGGGAGACACCCCGGTGTTTAATCTTTATGGATTACGACCCCGAAAACGTTTGGGATTCTCCACTGGGGTACACGGACTGCAATTCGCCGGTCACACTTAAAGGCTCTCTCATCCAATCTTACGACGCCGTTACGCAAGAATACATTAGCGCCTACGACAGTTCCTTCACCCTGTACTGGGGCGCCAAAATGTTCACCAAGAGCCAAAGCGGCCGAGAATACCGCGACTCTACAGAAATATTCCACTTCTCGACCAAAATTCTCGATGAAACTTCGACATTGAAAATTCCCTTGGTATACAGTCATTACAGGGACAATTCCATTTTGCAAACAGAAATCTATCTGATTTCAGAAGAAGGAGACACCCTGCAGACCCTTACCAACAACTTGATATATAATACCATTACCACCAAAGTCGAACCTCAAAACGGGCTCAAGATTGTTCTAAAGGAAACCTACCGCAGAGAATACGCAAGCGAAAGCCTTGTGGTGGACATTCCCGCCCATACGGTACTCACCACGGATACAGTCTTTCTGAAAGACCAGACGCCTCCGCAAATTGCAATCATCAACGACCAGGTTCTGAATTCCGACTCTATCGCCTTTTATATTTACGATGACGGTTCCGGTCTCAACGCATCCAAGTTGATAGTCACCTTGGATTTCGACACATTGAATTTCAACTATAATACCCCTACGCTGACATTCTACAAGAACTGCTTTAACGCCTGCAGGCTCTCAATCGTCGGCGAAGACTATTCAAAGAATAGCTTGCCAGATGTTTATTGGACAATCCAGAACGTCCCCGGCTACCGGCTAATTTCGGGGCCTTATCCAAACGAGGGTATCTGACATGTTGCGCCTTGTAACGATATTCCTCCTTTGCGCAGTGGTCTACACATTTGCAGACCCCAAGGTTTTGCACGTATCCACCATTCCCAGCAACGCCGACATTTATGTCGACGAAATTCGCCCCAACCACGCCAAAGCCCCGGCCTATATTTCGCCAGCCGTTATCGAAATTGCCGACGATTCCTTAGCAAGCGAAGTCCTGATATCCCTATTTAATCCCGGTTTTATGGACACCACTCTTCGGGTAAGATTGTCTCCCAAGGACACCTCTTATATCATTATTTCGCAAAATCCCATTTCTGACGAGGATTTACTGGACAAGCAGCAATCGGAACTTTCAAAGCGCAAGCGGGCCAATTTCGGGAAGGGGCTCATGAAATTTTCGCTTATTCCCCTCGCCCTGGGCCTTGCATCGGGCGCGATTGCCTATTACGAAATCGAAAAAGCAAAAGACAGCAAAAAAACTCTTAAAAATTCCTCTATCGCGACAGACCGTTACCAACAGGAACTCGAAGACTTTACGGATTACCGCGACAAAGCCAAGGTTGCCAAAGGCTTTAGCTACGCCGGAATCATTTCTGGAGCGGCACTTTTTTCAATCGGTTTCATTTTATACTTCTAGGGCTTTATGAAAAAATTCATCCTGACATTTGCACTCTTTTGGGTCAGCGCCGTTTGTGCCAGCGAAGGTATTCCGAGCCTTGTAGAGTTGGTGACGGGCACCAAGCAAGCGGCCCAGTTTTTGGGCGTTCAAAACGACACCGTAAGCCTTGGTGGAACTATCCAGGGGAAGTTCACGGTCATCCGCATTCCGAAAAACCGGTTCAAGAGCATTGTCGATGAAAAGGGCAACGACCTTCTGAACGGCACAACCGTCCCGGTAAAGGATACTCTTGCGCAGAATTCTAATCCACAGGAACCATCTGTTCCAGACACTAATCAAGTCGAACAGGTAGCAGAACCTCACGAGCCAACCTTCTTGGATTCTGTAGCCGGCAAGCATGTTTTTGTGGACTTCGAACGCCGCAATTCCGAATCCACCTTGGCAGAACAACTGGAGAACCTGATTATCCGTATGCTCAAGGAATCCGGCACGCCCATCTGGTTTGTAAACCGTCAGAACTTCGATACCTGCACTGACGTGGCCTGCATCAGAGATTCCTTGAAAGTTCACGGGGCCGCCTCTGCCTATATCGGACGCATTACCTCGGCAAGGACCCCGGACTCCGTCGCCGTACAAATGTCGCGCTACGTCCTCGAAGATTCCACCAAGTCTACCCCCAATACCGTACAAATTAATTTATCCGCAATTCATGCCTTAACGGACGCCCTTTCAAAGGACAAACTACACCGCTTCGTCCTTCGTCTACAAGGCGAAGCCGTCCCTGCAGAAAAGGACAACAACAGGAGCTATGTACGCGTTGAAACCAACCCCGAAGGAGCAAACATTGTAACCAAGGGGAACGTGGACATCTGCAAAAGCCCCTGCACCTTTGTCCTGACCGATTCCGCAAAAACCGATGTCTACGCATACTGGGGCGTAGACCGTCAGATGTGGGGAGCCAAGTCCAGCGTAAAACCCATTCCTGGCGATACCGCAAAAATTTCGTTAAAGCTCAAAAGGGTCAAGCCGGAACTTTTGATTCACACCACCCCCGAAGGTGCCTACATTTTTGCAGGTTCCGCCGCAGTCACAAAGAAAACCAAGCCCGTAGGAATTTCTCCCCGCAAATTCCAGATTTTTGACCCGGGCCTTTCTACAGTACAGATTCGCATGGCCGGATACAAGGATACTACAGTTACCGTGTTCGCCGCCCCCACCGAAATTACCGACGTAAACGTAAAGCTCACCCCCATTACCGACCAGCGAGAACAGCTCGCCCAGCAGGAATGGCTCCGGGAACGCAAGAAGAACTTTATCGGCAAGACCTTAATAGGCTCTTCCATCGCCCCCATCCTTTTGGGAACGCTCATCATGTACCTCGGCACCATCGATTACGATGATGCCGACAGAATCAAAGAAGACCTAAACCGCCCTGCAGCTAGAGGAGAAAACTTCCAGGAACAGGCGGCAGAAAACAAGGATCTGATAGACAAAGGCGACAAGAAAATGATTATCGGAGGATCCCTGTTGGGAGCCGGAATCGTCCTATTGGGCGTCGGAATCGTTTTAAACTTCTAAAAATACCCGAAAATTGCACTAAAAAAGCATATTTTATTTACACAATCTGTTCCACATTGCTAAAGAAAATTTAAATTTAGACTGATGCGTAAACTGTTACTAGTACTGACTTTATTGGCTGCAGCAACCCATGCTGCAGATTTTGAAAGAATCAACTGGCGAACCCAGCTCTATTTGCAGGCTGAGCCCGCTTTCCTGAACTTCAAGGCAGACAAAAAGAAAACTCTGCTCGACGACGGTGTCGATGTGGATGTTCTTACCGTTCCGGTCTCGATCGGTTACTTGTGGTCTCCCTTGATTACGCCCCTTTGGAAGGCCGACATCCCGTTCACGCTGTGGCTCGGTGCCGAAGTCAACTCCTTCCAGTTCGGAACGATTGAAGACAGCCCGAAGTACACCTTCATCGACGACGATGGAAAGGAAAACAAGAAAAACCCGAAGGACGACGAAGAACTCTGGTTCCTTGCCTACGCACCGTCCCTCCTTGCCGGTTTTAGCTTCAACCTGGGTGGAGACTTCGACTTACGCGTCTTGGGTGGTTACGGGTTCCAGTTCTTTACCTTCTACGATGACTTTGCCGGCAACACCAAGCAGCACACAGAAATGCTCCAGACTGGATTTGTATCGGGAGCCTTGGAATATCGCATTGGCGAATTGTTCCAGGACGTAGACTTCAAGATCGGCATCAACGTCCGCAAGGAATTCTTGCCCTACGAAAAAGTTAAGGCTCGTGACGAAGACCGCGAAGGCAGCCCTTCGCCGTACTCCGGCCTCAAGTTCGACGAAATTTCTTACAAGTGGCCTGTACGCGTCGGCCTCGAACTTTCTCTTGACTTTGGCCGCGAAAGCCGCCGTGACCGCCGCATGCGCTACAATCTGCATGACCGCGATGGCGTGCTCCGCAAGTACAGCGAAGTCAAGGACACGCTCAGTGACTGGGACTGCATGGCCATCGAACGTGACTACCGCTTCTACCTGGACGAAAACGGCGAACTTCCCGACATGAGTGAAGCCTACACCCGTACGCAGTTTGCAGACGTTCTCGAAAGCTTCCTCGCCTTCTGCCACCCGGCAGACTTGGCCACCAAGGAAAAGCTCTACGCAACCCTCGACAGCGGTAAGATTCAGCTCAAGGAATACCAGAGCGCCCAGGAAGATTCTCGTTTCGACCAGGTCATGGCAAGCAACGACCCCGAAATGCTGGAAATGTTCTTGCTGTACTATCCCGATTCTCCGCGTAGAGCCGAAGTGGAAGCCAAGCTCCGCGGCCTCGGCGAATACGACAAGTTCCGCGCTATTCAGGCTCAGAACACCTTCAAGGCATACCTGACCTACCTGAACGACAATCCCAACGGAGCATTCCGCGACGAAGCCGAAACGGGTATCTTCGAACTGGTCAAGGCCGGTAACCGTCTTAAGGACTACGAAATCTACCTGAAGCGCTTCCCGGACGGCAAGTACGTCGAAGAAGCCAAGGCCGCATTGAAGAAGGGCAACGTTTCTTCTGAAGAAACTTCGATTATCGAATACCAGACCGGCGAAAGCTACAGCGAACCGGAACAGCCGGCTGTAGAAGAATCCTCTGCCGAAGAAGTTGAAGAAGACGAAGAAGAAGTAAAGCCTTCCAAGAACAAGAAAGCCAAGAAAGCCAACAAGAAGGCTAAGAAGGCAGCGAAGAAGCCGGCCAAGAAAGGCAAGAAGAAAAAGTAATTCGCAGGAATTTACGAACAGCATCCCCGGCAACCGCCGGGGATTTTTTTGCGCCCTATACCGTCAAATTCTATATTTAGCCCCATGAATAAAAAACTCATCGCATTCGCTCTCGTTACCTTGTTCGCAACCATTGCCTTTGCAGAACCCACTTTTGCCGACACCGTTTCGCAAGCAGTCCCCGCAACAAAGTCTACCGGCATTTATACCCAGATTATCGACTGGTACAACGCCCATTTGAACTACTGGTCTATCGCCCTGTTGATGGCCATCGAAAGTTCCTTCATTCCCTTTCCCTCGGAATTGGTGGTTCCCCCCGCAGCCTACAAGGCCTTGCAACCTGATTCTGGCTTGAGCATCGTGTTGATTGTTATTGCCGCAAGCGTAGGCGCACTCGTAGGCGCCTACATCAACTACTTCTTGGCCAAGTTCCTGGGACGTCCAATTATCTACAAGTTCGCCGACAGCCGCCTCGGGCACTTCCTGTTGTTAGACACAGGCAAAGTCCAAAAGGCCGAAGACTACTTCCGTGAACACGGCGCCGTTTCCACTTTTGTAGGCCGATTGATTACGGTTATTCGCCAACTGATTTCGATTCCGGCAGGTATCGCCAACATGAAGCTGGTTCCGTTTACAGTTTACACCTTCTTGGGAGCCACCGTCTGGAACTGCGTACTGGCCGGCCTGGGCTACCTCGCTCACGGACAGAAGGACATCATCGAGAAATACAATTCCGAACTCGCTATCGCCTTGCTCGCCTTCGGCGCCCTGTTTATCGGTTACATGGTCTGGAACGCCGTTAAGCCCCGCAAGAAATAAAAATCGAATTTGGTTCCACACGGATTTGGAATCACAAACGTGATTCTTTTGTAGGTATGAAAAAAGCTCCCTGAAGGGAGCTATTTATTTTTTACTGACAACGTATTTCACCAGACCCAGACAACACATCTACCCAAAATGATTCATTTGAAGTTTGTGACGAGAACACATACTCTTGTGCATATTGCCTAATTGTATGAATAGTTCCGTTCACCTTTACCTGCATCGACTCACTAGAAGCATAAATTATCACAGGAGTCTGATGATACTCACTCGTATTGCAGTCGTATATCATAATATAAGAACCAACTGTTATCGGAAATACAGTTGTTATATTATCCTTCAATATAAATTCCGGACCTTCGGTAACCTTAACAGCAGGACAGGCAACATCAATCACCGTATTGTCAGAATTACCGACCTTCAATGTCGGAGCATAGGAAGCCGTTGCAGCAGTAAACGCATTGGTGAAGGTTTCACCACCGTCAGTTCCATTCCAATTATAGGTCAAAGGCATAGATGCTGACGTACAGCCCGTTACAGACCAGGTAACATCGGGAGTTGCCGTATAGTCAACCGAAGCTGCAGCAGTGGTGCATTCGCAACCTGTAATCGGATCGCCATTCACCTGAAGCGGTTTACATTGAATCGTTTCGGTATTTCCATTTTGCATCGTTACAGTCACCGACGCAACGGCAGTTCCCGAATTGGTATAAACAACCGAAGCAGAATTACTCGGGGTGGCATCAGTTGCAGGAATTGCACCGGCACCAAAGTTCCATACATAGGAGGCCTTCGCAAAGTCAATAGCCGAGAATCCGGCATCTAGATTGTAAGAGAACTTCCACTTGGTGCTTGAACCCTTTTCGATGGAGGTATTGACCGGAGCACAAGAACCAAGCCCCGTCACAACAACAGGATTCACTTTGGACGAACTGGAAAAATCGACATCAATATAAATTGCCGAAGAGGAAACTCCACCAACAATTTCAAACGGACTGCTGTTGCTGCTAGAAGAATATTTTTTTGAAGAGCTGGACGATTCCTCCGTTTTCTTTTCAGGGACCCACTCCCCTTCTTCACAAGTATAGAGATTCTTTTCTTCTTTTACATAGACTTCCATACCCTCACGCTTGATGGAGCATCTGGGTAGGTTTTCTTCGGATTCCACAATATCATTTTCTTCAGAGGCTTCTTCCGCCTTCGACGAAGAAGACTTTTTTTCAGAAGATTTTGCCGAGCTAGATGAAGATTTAGCAGAACTAGAGGATAAAGACTCTGAGGACTGCGGTTCGTCTTCAGAAATCTGTTTGATATTCGAATTAACGACGCTCTCGTCGCCGCAGGCCGTAAAAGCCAACAGAGAAAGCGGCAAAGCCAGCAAAACACCACCGAAGAAAGGACGCTTCATAAAACCTCTAGCTAAAAATCTACTAGAACAATTTATAATTTTCCTTTACAATAATCAATGACAAATCTCACTATTACCGCAAGATGATTGCTTCTTGGGGATACAAAAAAAGCTCCCCGAAGGGAGCTTTTTTCAATTCTGTTTGATTCTATTACTGTGCACCACAGGTGGCGGGACCAGTCACGGTAACGGAAACTGACGCGGAACCAGTGCAATCTGCATCAGTCAAGCTAGCAGTCGTATACCAGTCCGTTTTCATCGGCGTGTCATTCACGGAACCACCCACCGGGCCACCAACACCATTGCAGAAGAATGTTTTATTCGTACATGCAAAGGCGATGACTACATTATAGGTTCCTTCACCTGGCAAGGATATCTTTCCGGCATCCGTATTATTCTTAATCGTATACTCAGCACCTTCAGTAACCTTCACGGCCGAGCAGGGAACATCAATCACCGTATTGTCGGAATTGCCGACCTTCAATGTCGGAGCATAAGAAGCCGTTGCAGCTGTAAACGAATTGGTGAAAGTTTCGCCACCGTCAGTTCCATTCCAATTATAGGTCAAAGGCATGGATGCAGATGTACAGCCCGTCACAGACCAAGAAACATCAGGAGTTGTCGTATAGTCAACAGAACCTGTTACACCAACAGGTGCACATGTACAACCCGTAATCGGATCACCGTTCACCTGAAGCGGTTCACACTGAATCGTTTCGGCACTTCCATCTTGCATCGTTACAGTCACCGAAGCAACGGCAGTACCCGAATTGGCATAAGAAACCGCAGCAGAAGTACTCGGAGTAGCGTCGGTTGCAGGAGTTGCACCGGCACCAAAGTTCCATACATAGGAGGCCTTCGCAAAGTCTACAGGCGAGTATCCGGCATCCGGATTATTAGTGAACTTCCACTTGGTGCTTCCCGTATTCTTTTCTATCGGGGTAGTCATCGGTTCGCACATGCCGAGGCCCGTAATTACTTTAACAGACGAAGAAGACTGGTCTCCCTGAGGATTATCATCTATTCTGGCAGCAGAGGAGCTGGATTGTCCATCCACAATTTCGAACGGATTGTTGCCGCCAATAGAAGAGGACGACTGGCCCGGGTTCGTTCCCGAGTTGCCATTGTCGTTCGAGCTCGGGATATCATCCGGAGTATCACCGTTGGGATTAGCAAAGTATGCAGCGTATTCCATCTTGCAATAATCATCTGCAAGACAATTATCCAGCCCTTCCTTTTTAAGAGCTTCTGCGTCTGCATCGCCCGAAACCAGATAGCCGAGAGCATCATCATCAGAATTCCATTTGCTAACCTCGCCTTCACCGCAAGCCCAGAAGGTTGCACCGGCAACAACAGCAAACGAAATTCCTGCAATAAGTTTCTTATTCATAATAAAACCTCTTTGGCTGAAAAATACATTATTCAAATAGAAAATGCTACAACCAGCCTAAAATTCGTGCTTAAAAGCACATATTTTTTGCATACAAGCCATCAACTAGCGGACCTTTCGTAAAAGGCAGTTTACAAACCAGTACGCTTCTCGAAAATAGCGATTGCTTCGCCCTATACAGGGCTCGCAATGACGTTTTATCTATTTACTCTTCGTCCACCGAAATCTTACGTTGTCCGGTAATAAACTGGTGCACGTAAGGGTTGCTGGTGTTCTTGATTTCATCAACCGTACCCACTTCGATAATACGGCCATTATACAGCATGGCAATACGGTCGGCCACCTTGAAGGCACTCACCATGTCGTGAGTCACCACCACCGAGGTCACGCCAAGCTTGCTCTGCATATCGAGAATCAAGTCGTTAATCACGTCGCTGGTAATGGGATCCAAACCCGTAGTGGGTTCATCGTACAAAAGGATTTCAGGATTCAAGGCGATGGCGCGGGCAAGGGCCACGCGCTTGCGCATACCGCCCGAAAGTTCAGACGGCATCTTGGTACGGAATTCCGGCACCAGGTTGATCATCTTGAGCTTTTCGGTCACCACATCCTGGATTTCCTTTTCAGACATTTCCGGGTGATGTTCGCGCAAGGCAAAGGCAATATTTTCGCCGGTGTCCATGGAGTCAAAAAGAGCGCCCATCTGGAACAGCATACCCATTTTACGGCGGATCGTATGAGTGTCAAAGAACTTGGGCGTACTGATAGTCACGCCGTCCACGGTCACTTCGCCACCATCCGGTTGCAAGAGCCCAATCATGTGCTTTAGAATCACGGACTTGCCGCCACCGGACTTACCGATAATCACCATAGTCTCGCCACGGCGAATATCCAGGTTCACGTCGCAAAGAACGTCCTGCGGGCCAAAGGACTTCTTGAGCCCTTTAAGGCGAATAGCGATATCGTTTGGGTCTATTTTTACGTTGGGCATAGTGACACCTTAGAAGAACAATATAGCATCTAAAACAAAGTCTGCAACCAAAATCATAAGGCAGCTGGAAACCACCACGCTCATGGTAGCGATTCCCACGCCGCGGGCACCCGCCTTGGCATTAACACCGTGGTAGTAACCCAGCAAAAAGATCAAAGTTCCGAATACAAAAGACTTGAGCGTACCCGACCACAAATCCATGGGATCGAACAGGTACTGCATGCCGGTCACGTAAGTGTAGGTGGTAATATCGAGGCCGAGCACGCAAACAATCCAGCCACCGATAATGCCCAAGGCATTAGAGATAATGGTCAGGCAAGGCACCATGGTAAAGAAAGCCACAAAGCGGGGCATGGCCAAATAGCGGTAAGTATCGAGGCCCAGCACCGTGTAAGCAGCCAGTTCTTCCTTCTCTTTCATGGAACCCAGTTCTGCAGCGATAGCAGAACCCACACGGCCCGAAAGCACAATGGCCGTAAGCAAGGGACCAAGCTCGATCAGAATCATCTTGCAAGCGGCCGTACCTACGAACTTGTCAGCCACCAGATTATGAAATTCAAATTCAGCCTGCACCGTAGCCACCATGCCCGTAAAGATAGACGTCACGAACAACAGCGGAAGCGACGACACACCAATGGAAATCATCTGCTTTACAATAAGCACCGGATTTTTGTGGATAAAGCGCAGCTGCTTAAGGGTATTCAACAAGATGCAAACGACTTCGCCAATAGCCGAAATACCGGTTACGAGAACCTCGCCAAACCAGATAAATGGGGCTAATAGAAACTGCATCAAAACTCCTTAATAACTTCCGAAATCAGTTGGTCCCATATCGCTTGCATCATCGTAAGCGTAGGCTTCGCCACCGCCATCCCCTTCGGGAGCGGCATCGTAGAAGGTGGTATATTCAGGAATGAAGGTCATGGGGATGTCCTTCACCGAACCGTTACGGTGCTTCGCCACAATGAGTTCTGCAGTGTGCTTGTCTTCTTCGCGGTGGGTCTGCACGAACTTGCGTTCCACGAACCACACCATATCGGCGTCCTGTTCGATAGAACCCGATTCACGCAAGTCAGAAAGCTGCGGACGTTCGCGGCCCTTTTCTTCGACCTTACGGCTAAGCTGTGCTAGCGCAATCACCGGAATCTGCATTTCCTTGGCAAGGATTTTTAAGCCACGGGAAATGGCACCGATGGCCACGGCGCGGTTTTCTTCCTTGCCCGTCTTCATGAGCTGCAGGTAGTCAATAATCAACAAGTCCAACTTGCCCTTGCGCTTGAGCTGGCGTGCCTTGCTCATGAGTTCCATAATGCCAAGGTCAGCATTATCGTCTACGTAGAGCGGGGCCTTCTGAATGGGCGTCACGGCGGCAATCAATTTCTTCTTCTCGTCGCTGTTGAGGTAACCGTTACGGAGCTTACTCTGGTCAATCTGAGCCTGCGAGCAAAGCAAACGCTGGGCCAGCTGCACACCATCCATTTCGAGGCTGAAGAAAGCCACATTCTGCTGGAAGTTGATAGCCGCATTCGCAGCAATGGTGAGCGCGAAAGACGTCTTACCTACACCGGGGCGCGCCGCCAGAATAATCAAGTCGGACTTTTGCAGACCGTTTGTAAGTTCATCCAGTTCCGTAATGCCCGTGCGAATGCCCGTGATGCCGTCCTTACGGTTATTCAGGCGTTCCAAAAGCGGAGTCACAAAATTCTGGATAGGCTTCAGGGAATCGCGAATCTGGTCATCGGCAATGGCGAAAATATCGCGTTCAGCATCTTGCAGAACTTCGTCGGGAACGGCCGCCGGATCCATGGCATTCTTGATGACCGCAGACGAAGACTTGATCAGCTTACGGAGCGTCGCCTTCTTGCGCAACAGTTCGATATGCCATTCCGTATTCGCCGAAGATGCCACCGATTCCATCAGTTCGAACAGGTATTCGCGACCACCCACAAGCGTAAGCTTGTTCATGGTATCGAGTTCTGCCGCAAGGGTCACCAAATCAATCGGCGTCACGTTGCGGTTCAGCGTACAAAGGGCTGTCCAAATCAGTTGGTGCTTTTCCAGGTAGAAAAAGCTTTCGTCCTTAATCGTCATGATGGCTTCGCCCATCACGTCAGGATCGCGCAAAATACTTCCAAGCAGGCAACGTTCAGCATCCAGATCCATGGGGACCTGGCGGCCTTCGTAAGAATTCTGTTGATTTTCAAAATCAGGCATCGTCGCCATCCATAATAATCTTAAGTTCTTTCAGTTTACGCCACAAAGTCGCGCGGCTGATTCCAAGGCGCTTGCAGACTTCGGTGCGGTTACCGTTACACACGCTCAAGGCACGCAGAATATGTCGGCGTTCCATTTCTTCCAGCGACAGTAACTCATCGTCGGCTTCGGTTTCGACTGCAGATTTCTTTTCGGATTTCGTACTACTTTCAAAAGAAATCCCCGGCAGTTCCACCGGCTCGGCGTCAATCACCTGGGGCTCTGCGTTATGTTCCCCCTTAATGTGCGGAATCGCCACGGTCTGTTCCCGGGCACATTGCTGGACTTCTTCGGGCAAGTCTTCCAGGCGGATTACGCCACCTTCGGCCAACACGGTAGCATGCTCGATAATGTTTTCCAGCTCGCGGATATTACCCGGGTATGAATACTTGGTCAACGCGTACAAGGCTGCCGGTTCAAGATCCACAATGTCCTTTCCCTGGGCATCCTTGTTTTTCAAGATGAAATACTTGATCAGGTTCGGCAGCGCAGGCTTGCGTTCGCGGAGCGGCGGCAAAAGCAAATGGAAGGTGTTTAAGCGATAATACAAGTCTTCGCGGAACCGGCCGGCCTGCATGGACTCCTGCAAGTCGCGGTTGGTTGCAGCCAGAACACGTACATCCAAGTACTGCGGTTGGGTATCGCCCACACGCCTAATTTCATGACTCTGCAAAAAGCGCAAAAGCTTGACCTGGGTGGCAGCAGAAAGTTCACCCACTTCATCCAAGAAAAGCGTTCCGCCGTTGGCAGATTCGAACAAGCCCTTCTTGTCGGCGGTGGAACCGGTATAAGAACCCTTCTTGCTACCGAAGAGTTCACTTTCCACCAGGTTTTCGGGAATGGCACCGCAGTTTACCGCCACAAAAGGTTCGGCGGCACGCTTGCTATAGCGGTGAATCACGTTGGCCAGGAATTCCTTACCCGAACCGGATTCACCGGTAATAAGAACCGTACTGTTGGTGGGAGCCACCTTGTAGACGGTCTTCAGAATCTTGCGCATCTCGGGAGTGTTCCCCAAGAGGCCGTCCAGCACCTGGGATTCCATGAGCTGGTTGTTGGACTTGTTCAGCTGCTGGGCCCGCACCTTTTGCGCCGTCGATTCCAGCTGCGAAATCGAGATAGGCTTTTTAAGGAAGGTGTTTGCACCGCGGGTAATGGCAGAAGCCGCCCCCTGCCAGTTCCGATCATCGCACAGCACAAAGATTTCAATGCCCGGGTGACGCTCCTTCAAGAAACTCACCATATCCATATTGTCTTGCATTAAAAAGGGAACTTCGATAAACGCCAGGTCTATCGAATTCTTCTTGACGATGGGCATTAAATCACTCTCGCGGGTACAGGCGAACAAGGTCGTTCCTGCAACCGACCAAGAGTGCTGGATATCGTCGATAAATTTCTGATCTAAGTCCGCGATCAGGATATTCATCGCAACCTACTACGAATGGCTCTTGATGATTTCTTCGACCTTCGCACGAAGGGCTTGCAAGTCCACAGGCTTGTTGAAGGTTGCCGCGGCATCAAAGTGCTGGGCGGTCATCAGGTAGTCTTCGGCAGAGGTACGGCCACCACCGCTCACGGCGATAGTGCGGTCACTCATATTCAAGCGGCGCAGATCCAGAATGACTTCGTAACCATCCACATCCGGCATAATAATGTCGGTGATGATTACGTCATAGGTCTTGTTCTGGTAAAGAGTCTTAGCTTCTTTACCATTCTTTGCCGTTTCCACATTGTAGCCCTTGATTTCAAGAGCGGACTTGAGCATCAGATTGAACTGCTCATCGTCATCGATAATCAGGATAGTAGGCACTAGCCCTCCTTCGTTTCAGTTTCCATTGGCCAATATAGATAAAATGTAGTTCCTTCACCCAATGTTGTCTGCACTGTAAAATAGGCATTGCCCTCTTTTAATAGCCTCAAGGCCGAAGAAAGCCCTAATCCCAGGCCTTCACCAGGGGCCTTAGTGGTAAAAAACGGTGCAAAAATGCGTTCCAGGGTACCCGAATCCATGCCCGTACCCGTATCGGAGATTTCGAACTTGGCATAGTTACCCGCAGGTACAGGCGGAGCATAAGGTGTCACCAGCTGGGTTTCAAGCACTTCAGGGTACAACTTAAAGGTCAGAGAACCGCCCTTCTGCTTCATGGCAAACAAGGCGTTGTTCGCAAGGTTGCTGATAATGCGGTCAAGAGAAGCCACAATGCCGCGAACCTTGAGACTCTTGTCTAGTTCCTCACTGTGCACCTTGACGTTAGGCGGCAAGGTCAAGGAAATCTTGCGGACCACATCTTCGATAATCATGTAAGGCGAGAACACAATAGCAGGGGTAGCCGCATTGGCATTGCCTCGAATGGCATTCAAGAGTTCGTTGAGGGAATCCTTTCCGCGCTGGGCAGCCTTCTTCGCTTCCGAAATAAAGGTGTAAACCTGTGACTGCTTGTCTTCGATAACTTCTTGCGCAATTTCCAAGAAGCCCAACTGCGAACCGAGAATATTGTTGTAGTCGTGCGCAAAAGCTCCACAAATGGTGCCCAGTTCTTCAAGACGGGAATGGATGAACTTCTGCTCGCGCAACACGTTCCGTTCGTATTCAAGCCTACGCTGTTCGGTCATGTCGACCTTGAGGCACAAGGTCTTGTAAGGAGCCTTGCCCTGCTGGATAATCGGGATATACATGTTGTCGAAGGTCTGCACCAGTTCACCCAAACCTGTAAGACGGTTTGCCTCGTCCTGGGAAATTTCCACGCCGTCCTTATCTTCGAAGGAGGTGTTGACCCTAACTTCACCCTTTTCGCGGGCTTCCTTTTCGTATATCGAAATGTCTTCGTTGTTGTCGCGGGCACCTTCGCGAGAACCACGCTTGGCAAGGTCCAGCTGGTTCTGCTTCTGGTACACACCCAGTTCGCTCTTGTACCACACTCTAAAGGGCAAAGCATTAATCAAGGTATTCAACACGTTTTCTTTTTCGGCCTTGATAGACGCTTCCTTGTTCAAGCGATCCTGGTAACGCACCAAGTCATGAGTATATTCCACGTACTGTTCGTTAAGGGTTTTCAAGTTCTGTTGCAACAACAAGGTCTTGGACTGGTCTGTAAAAAGGGCTACGTTAACCATCGTCAAAAGGGTCTGTCGACACTTGAAGAAGTAAATCTTCATCACGTGGGTTTCGCCGTTAATATTCATACGGACATCACTATAGACCGACTCCCTGAAAAAATCCAAATTCGGCGGCAAAACATTCTTGATGGACCTTCCGCACAAACTAACGGATGACTGTCCCAAGAGCTTGGATGCTCCGTGGTTAACAGCCTTGATTTTTCCGGCATCATCGTAATAGATAACACCATCTTCAATCTTGGTAATCAGCTTTTGCAAAAGCCAAGAGGCTCCCAAATCGCGGAATCTAGCCGACGTATAGTACTGACCGCAAAGCAGGGCTAGGAACAACGTCAGGAACTGGTGCCACACAAAGAACTGGAATCCTCCATGCCATGCGCCAAAATCCTTGACAACCGGAATCACAAAGTCAAACAAGACGGCAACAATCAAGCACAGGGTAAAGCTACCGGCCATGTATGCTCCCGTATACTGCACCGTCAAGTCCAGGGAGTGAATCGATCCACGCAAAAGCTGGTAGATGATAATCAGGCAGGGGGGTAAAAAGAACAACACATAGACAATGGTGAATGTCTTGAAAATCGGAAGTCCATCAAAGGGATGAAATCCGAAAAAGTCAAATTCAGACACCACATTGGGGCAAAAGACAAACACGCTGGTAAGCGCCAAAATGACAAAGGTTCCCACAAAGCCGGACATGGTCTTGAAAATCGTCCGGCGAGTGTACAGAACCAATTCGCCCATGTCATAAACGGCAACACCTACGCGCACCCAGCATAAAGCCTGCAAGCCAAAAAGAAGCTGACGGCCAATGTAGAGGCTCGAATCGTCAGGGGACATGGGTCCACTGAAAAAGATGATGCCCAAAATACTACAAGCGTTCCAGGCAATATTTGCAAGCACCATGATGCGCAAGGGTTTCGGCAAACGGCGTGCCGTCATCTTGCGCTCTAGTAATACCGGGTAATAAAACGATACAATAAGGGCTAGTACCGAAAGCACCAAAAGATATGGAGAATCGGAAAACAAGCTCTCAGACATTTTATTTTACCCGCTTGACACCAAATGTGGACGTTTTATCGTAGGAGTTCTTGTTGCTGAACTTATCCGCATTCTCAGAATTGGGGTTCGCAACGAACTTAGTATCCACTTGCAATTTATAAATATAAGCGCCCGTGGCAACAGCCCTTCCCTTTTCAGACTGGATTCCGACCTGGGTATTGGCCCATTCCACATAGAAAATGACCTTACCCGACGAAGAAAGGTATTCGGCAGAAGGTACAACGTATTTACCCGACACTCTGTTCACGAAGCTGCCCAGGTTCGTGTAAATCGGCATATCGTAGTTGACTTTCAGGCTATCCCAGGCGGCAGGATCGCCACCCGCAGAGCCACGCGGCACGGTCATCTCGATTTTCCAGATAGCACCCTGAATGCCGGTAGTATCGATACCCTGGGCAATCACCTGGCCGCCACGAATCAAGTCCAGCTTGTGGGTTACGGGGTTCAGCACGTACAGGCGCATATTATCCTGAGCCTGCACCTGAGAACGGAAATCACCACCCGAACGAGCTACGCCGCTTTGAGCAGCTTCATTTTGCATGGTCACGACAAACTTGATTTTCGGATCGCCAGCGCTCATAATCGGAACCCACGGGGCATCCGTCGCGGGCATGTTGCCCAAGGCATCCCGCAGGGCGCTGAATTGCTTCGGTTGCAGGCGCACATAGTCGCCATCACCTACAGTAAGCGGACTCTTCTTGTCATAGAACGCATTCATGCCCATCTTAGACGCCGAAATAGTCAACGTCTGGACAGAATGCTTGTAAATGGCCGTATCGCTGTCAGAAATCTTTTCGCGGTAATACACCAACGAAGAATCCGTAACGTTTACCGGTTCACTCAAGTCAAGGTCAAGGAAATCAATCAGGTCGGACTTGGACATGTCAACGGAGGCTGCCACAATCACAGGACCAACCAAATCCTGTCCCAGCACCGAGTTCATTTCGTACGAAGCGCCGGAGCCCAAATGCTGCGCCACCAGGCCAGCTCCAGAGACCGGCATTCCCTTGAGCGTGCCTTCGTAGGTTCCGCCAGTAATACCGTAGCTGAAGGGCGAAGGCAGGCTGATAGTTGCCGTCATGCCGTCTGCAGCATATTCCGGAACAGATCCTGATACCCAGAGGGTTTCGGGAATCTGGATGCCGAACACAAGGGACAAGCTATCCGGGTAATGCTTAGGATCTATGGGACGTTCATATTCGATGTAAATGTATTCGGCAGAGCCGTCTTCGTCCTTATCCGAAATAGAAGCGTACGTCATAGGCACCGGAATCAACTTAAGCGTAATGGGGAGCTTTGGCTGACCGCAGGTGGAAGAAACTTCGTTGCCGTCCTTGTCTTTAATGACACCATTTGCCAACAGCTGGGCAAACATGCCTTCGGTCACCACGGAATTGCCGTTTGCATCAAAGTCCACTTCGAATTCCCACACATTCATAGATTCATTATAAATCTGCGAGAACCTGACCGTAGGTGCATTCACCTGGGTAGTGCCATTCTTAGCGAACAAATTCACCGGCCAATCGGTACCCGGAGCTGAAATCGGTTCGCTGAACTGCATATACACGCGGTCACTCTTTGCCGTATCCAGGCGTTCCAACACAGCCACCGCCAAGAGCGTCGGAGCGACACCGTCTTGGTAGAAGTCCGTATGGCTTTCAACCGACGAGCCCACATTAGTGTACAACGTAATGGAGCCGCTGGGAGCAGTATTGGCAGAGGTGTCCTTGATGTTGGCCTTTACCACCAGATTCCTGCCACTAAGGCTAATGACATCGGTCGAGGTAATCGTATCGGCACCGTACACAAAGCTCACCGACTTGAAGGACTGCTTTTCCTGATACTCGTTTGAAAGAGTAATATTGATTGCGTCAGGTACATTGTCGCAGTCGGTATCCACCATCTTGGCCAAGTCAATAATGGGCCAGGGCGGAAGTTCTTCGATATTCAACTTTGCATAGGCAACATCATAATCGAATTGAGTCGATGTTCCTGCGGCCTTCGCAAACAAGGTAGTCGTCAGGACTTCTTCGGAACTTACATAGAATACGGCTTCGCCGTTCACCAGCTGAATGCTGGTAACAGGAATCGTTGCTGTCATGGAACTCCAGAAACGAACGTTTCCAGAAGTCGTTCCCAATTCAACAGAAATATTCACCGTATCCAAAAGCTGGGCAAGAGAATCCAGCAGATAAACATGGACTTCAACCCTCTTGGGGTTCGAAGGATCCGAGGTCCGGTAAGTTGTATAAGCATTCTTGTCGAAAGTGAGGAATCGCTTTTCCAGCGGCGTGGTAATGGTATCAATTTCCACATTACTACGCACCACGGCGCAAGCGCAGTCGTACTTATTCTTCCCAGTGTAACCCGGCAAACCCGCAACGTGATTGTGCCAGCTTACCCATTCCATATAGTTATTGCCATAAGCAAGGGTCGTATCTTTATTGAACACGTAAGAATCCATTCGCGTTCCATTGTCATAAACAAAATTCTGCGGTTTTCCATTCATCTCCAGGTCATCCAGAATTCCTGTCGGAGTAACCTTGCTATAGCCCTGGTAAGTAGTCTTGTAATCTTCTTTTTCAATAGAATAATAGGGACTCATGAAAGGCTTTTCAAAATCAAGAGTAACCGTACGGTGTACCTGGGGACCATTTTCCGGCGAATAATCCGGACCGTAGCCAAAGATATGCTTACCATGGTAATAGACCGTCACATAGGGGTCACGAGTATACGCAACAACCGTGTCGCCCTGGCTGTCTACTTCCAAGTCAGCCGTTTCGGCCAAATTAAAGTACGGGCCATTCTTAAGATTAATTCCTTCGAAATATTCAGGATCACCATCGGCCTTATGAGGTTTAATCGACCATCCATTTTCAAAGTCCTTAAATGTTCCATTTTCAAACTTAAGCTGGAAAATCATACGCCCAGAAACCGTCAGCGTATCCTTAATCGTTACAGGCAAATAATAATTGATGCCATCCAATTGCAAACTTCCATAGATAAGCCCACCCTGTACGATCGACGTCATTTGTCCATTGCCCTTCCAATTCTGGCTCATATTGGCCCATTCAAAAGGTTTAATCGTACTAGGAGACTTAATAGCGTTTGTATCTCCTAAATAAAGTCGTACTTCGAAATCATAAAAATCCAAAGTATCGTTATTCGTCAACGTAACCCAGAATTCAAAGCAATCTTCCCACTTAGAGCAATCCGCCTGGTAACTACTGGGTTTGATGAAAATGGCCAAATCCGCATAGGAGGCTTCACTTTCGGTAGTAAAGCTGTAACCAGCACCGCCATTGTTATCGTCCGACATGCCCGAAGAAACGCTAAAGTAATAAGTGGTTCCCGCCTTGAGATTTGTGAGAGTCACTTCGTGGAACATCACTGCCCCAGCGCTCGAAGTTTGAGTTTCGTTAAGCGCCGACATAGAGGTTCCATAATTCACCACGCCATTGGAACGAATATCTGTCCACCAGTAAATCTTGGCACTGCGGTTATCCACCTGGCAAATGGTGACGCCGCTAATATTGGGCTTCACATCGGTCATAGTAAACTGATACCATTGACCATGGTTATCATCGGTCGATATATTACGTTTGACATCCATGCCTTCCAAGAAGAAGTAATAAGTCTGTCCCATTACCAAGCCTTCGAGAGTCACCTCGCCTCCCTTAGAGGATTTCTCCTGCTGCACGGACTTGGCCCCCATCTTTTCGGGCGTGGTATTATAGAACACCGTCACCAAGGCAACTTCATTGGCATCCCAGCTTACAATGGCAGAGGTTTCCGTAATGGGAGTTCCCTGAATGTTACTGAACAAGGGACCATCATTATCAGGCGGAAGGGTCTTAGCCAAGCTCTGCGCCGGGAACAAGAACTGTGCCGAGAAGTCAATACAGGTTTCAGTAGCGGTATACTTTTCCCAGTCATCAATCAAAGTCATTTTCGGATCACGGCCACCCATCAAAGCTCCAATAGGACACCTGTATTCATAGGGTATGCCTCCCGCATTATAGCCATCAGGGTTCGAAGCTCGGTTATGCGGATGATTCTCATTTTTGTCACCAGTTCCCATCAAGAATGAAATATCCCAAGGGTTGGCGCCCAAGTTATAATACATGTTATCAAGAGCAACTTTCAAATAACGTTCGTCACCCGTCATTTCATACAGCAAAAATACAGCATTTGCAGAGCCCATATTGTAGCGGTTAAAGCCCCAGTCAAAGCCAGGCCAAACAAGATTGTAAGGCTTAGTCAATTGAAGCGTAGCCGGAGATTCACGAGGTTCTCCAGTAATTTCGGGTCCCACAGCAGCAATAGAATCACCAATCGAATTGGTTTGAATCTGCTTGCGCATTGAAGCCATGACCCGTTTAGAAAGCATATCTCTTTCCGCTTCACTCAAGCCATACTTTGTTTGATAATCAGGATCATTCAAAATCAGTTTTTGAATGGTAAACAGCACATAGGCAAAGATGTTCTGATAGTCCGTAGCCCAGGAGTTATTGAAACCAGCATCCGAACCCATATACCCCGCCTCGAAGAAAGCCAAATCGTACCTAGCAATATTATTCGAATCTAGATCCTTATTTTTATACAAATCATAAGCATAGATTGTATCACCAGTGGCATACCAAAGCGACGCAGCAGCAGCGGCTGCATCGTCTTCGCATAGTCCTACCCCAGAATAGTAGCCCTTTCCATCAAATGTTCCATGTTTATAAGTGGTTGCCTTACCCTTTTTCGAACAAGGAGAACTCCCTGAATAATTTTGGAATGTCGGCTTGACGATTTTAGCATAAATTGTTTTGGCCGCATCCAACAAGGTTTGAGCATAAACCGGCTCATAAGGTTTGAATCCCGCTGCCACATTCGCCAATGTCGCCGCATAGACCCCCGCCACATTCGTACCAATATCCTTAATCACAAAGCGGTCTGGCCCACCCTGAGCACGTGGCTGTTTATCCTGACGTTCCGGCAGATCCCAATAAGCATGGTCTTCATGACTCATACCCACAGTATGATACATATCACCCTTTTCAATAAGGCCGTCTTCAACCGACGCATTATAGAGTTTCATAATGTAATCAGCACCAACTTTAGCTTCCCACAAAATATCTGGATAGCCGTCCGGTATTGTGTCACCGTAAGAATGACCAAAACGGTCTTCAGCCTTGTCTTGATATGTCAAATAAACCATGGAAAGTACATAAGCGGCATAGCCCACCGTTTCAGCCACCTTAAAATGGTCACCGCAGTCATGCCAACCGCCTGTCAAGTCACGCCCGATTTCGGAACCGTCTTTCAAATGGCAAGGCGCATGAAAATGGGAATCGGTATTACCACAACGCTGAATACCAAAAAACATCAACGATTTTTCGAGGAGAGCATTGAATATAGAGGGGTGAATATGGAACGTAGCCGAAGTATCGTTCCCTACTACCACAAAGTATTCACCCGGCGTACTCGGATTAAGTCCCGTAAAATCTGCACGATAAAGAGCTTCTGTCGTAGTGTTGCTATCTAGTGAGCCATAATGATAAATAGACGAGAGGGAATTGAACGCACCATTCACGTACATGTTGGGTTTCACCACATTGGCATTAATCAAACTCAAAGAACCGCTCCAAGCTTCGGCACCGCTGTTTGCATCAATCACCTTGAACTTGGTATCACTCGGATCAGCTACATAAGCGTATTTGTAGTCCTGCGGTCTAAAGCCACTTTGGTTCACACGAATCGGCCTGCGATGGAAGACATTCATCGAGTCCAAATAGCGACGGCTGTGCACCTTGTCGGTACGGTCAATGTTAGGCAAAGCATCCGCCAGGGCAAAATCCACGGCGAAGAACACCAGCAACAAAACAGTCTTTAACACGTTCTTCATAATTTTACTTTTCCTCCCACAAATAATTAAAAAAAGAGAATGCGCCACCCCCTGGCACATTCTCTTCCATTTTTATTTTCTAGCTCTTCTGAAACCGAACGTCTTGGTAAACGTATCGCTATCCTTGAACGTTTCGGTGCGGTCACCTTCGTCAGCTTTCTGCGGCAGGTAATCGCTCTTCGCATCGGTCAGGAACTTCGCGATGTAAGGACCTGTACCGATCTTCTTGCCCTTGGAGCTAACCGGATAATCCACAGGAGCACACCATTCCAGGTAGAGCGTCAAGACGCTACCCGCAGAAATGTAGTCCTGCATCTGCGACGACATAAAGGAATAAGTTGCCTTGTTCACGTAAGAGCCCATATTGCTAAAGGCATCCATTTCCAACTTAACCTTGTAGTCGCGCTTTGCCTCGCCCAATTCTGTCTTTTCGAGCACATCAGGCAACGCAACTTCGATCATAAACACCGGACCTGCATGGTGGTAATTCCTGATCGGAGCACTGAACACATCGTGCAGTTCGCTTTCACCTTCGGCCAACACCACTGTTTCTCCGACTTTATCCAGAGTGGTCAAGCGGAAGTTGACATCCTGACTCAGCGGAATGCCTCCGTAGTAAACAGAATCCGGGCTCCTGGACTTGGTCACGCCATCCACAGCCGAAATCGTAAACCTGATCTTCGACACAGAACCCGTCACCGGCACCCAAGGCGTTGCATATCCGGCATACTGGCCGGACTTATCCTTAAAGTAGCTCGTTTCGGAATCCGAGATCAGGCGCACCGAGTCCGCAATCCAAATGGCTTCATCGTATTTGTGCCTGTAAGTCAGCTTAGCCGAAGTTGAATTCATGGCATAATTGAGCGACAATTTGGGATTCTGCTTGGGACTATAGAACACTCCCGCCTTGCCATCACGATTGCGTTCCACCACGTAGGGGTGATCCGATATCGTATCCAAAGGTTCAGACATCGTAAGCGTCAGGAAGTCCTGCGAACCATAATCGTCTTCCTTTGAATCAATATCCTGCCATACGGCGCTCAAAATAACAGGCGGACACTTATCTACAACCGGGTAGAACTTGTCAAAGAATCCACCTTCAGGGCCAAGACGCGGTGTCACGCGGCCATAAGTTTCATAAGGTCCCGTAGTCGACCCATAGGCAAAGGAATTTTCGGATGTGAACTTGATTGTAATCACCGAGACCGTATCGTCCACCGTCACAGCTACGACAGAAGAATCCGGGCCCAATACGTTTTCGGTATGCTGGCCGTATTCATAGGTATGTTCCCATTCCGGCAGCAGGTTCCTAACTTCGCCATTCAGGCCCCATTCCACCACAAAGCTATCCAACATGTCCTTGGGACGGAGCTTCTTTTCGAATCGCAGATAGAGTTCGTTGACATAGCCGTCACCTTCGGGGTCACGCATTTCGGCAAGGGTAACAGGCACCGGTCTCGGCGTTTCAACCACCTTAATCTGCGTACAGGCCTGGGCAGGATCCAGCAAGTTGAGAGCCTTGTCGGCCACCATATTCGGCTTGACCGTTACTGTCACACCTTCCTTGACAATGTTACCATCAGTATTGCCCGTGATAGCATAGAGCCAGCTCTTGCCATCGTTACTGGTTGTTGCCTTGCCCACCACGTTGATGGCGGCACCCGTGGCACCCATAATTTCCAGGGGCCAGGCGCTTGCCGAATTCAGCATCACCGGTTCAGTAAAGGCAATCATCAAGGTATCCTGTTCATATTGATGGTCAGGATTTTCAAGAATCGTCACGCTCAAAAGCTGCGGCAAAATACCATCGGTAATAGCCATCCTGCTAGCATTGGTAGCACCTTCAGCCTTCATGTAAACAGTCGACATGCCCGAGGGAGCTGCAGTCGCTTCAATTCCAAGCGTTGCAGGCAGGTCAATAGTCACGATGTCTTTGTCTCGAGCCTTCGAGGCGTCAACCTTGAGCGTAACCGTATCGGCCATGCCAGGCAAGTACACGCGAATACTGTCGAAACTGTATTCGTCAATAAGCACATTGCTAAAGGAAACTTCCAGCTTGTCGGCAATGTTGTCGCAGTCGCTATCCTTGGCCAAGACCTTGGTCGGTTCAGGATACTTGGACTCAGAGTAGAAGCTCTGCTTAGAAACATCTTCTTCGTCATCGGGGTCAATATAAATCACCTGGATCGTATCACCTGCAAAGAACGAAATCTGGGTGCCGTTTCTTGCTTCGGGAGCCACGGACAAAGCCGTAATTGCGGCAGAGCTCTTGAAGCTACCCGGATTCGAGGCGTCTTCCACCATCTTGACCTTCAAGGTGTCATTCTTTCTACCGTTAATCACCAGGACTTCAACCGGAGCCGAAGAACCAGCCTTATCCTTGTCGTTCAGGTAAATGTAGAAGCGGGTATTCGACGGATCCGCAGGAGATGTCACCGGGTTACCCTTTTCGTCCTTAATGGTAAGGCTAGAAGCCGTAAGGTCACCACGCGTAAACTGCACGTAGTAAGTGCGGTTCACAAAGGTACAACCACCGTTTTCGGAACATTCTTCACATTCTGGGTCAGAGCCCGCGAAAATGGTCAGGTCGATCTTGTTACTGCCAATCTTCATCTTCACCGGGATATTGAGAGACCAAAGTCCAGTAGAGTCAATTACGCCACCGCCGTCGGTCACGTTATAGTGAGCAATCACTTCGCTGTTATCCGAAATCAAGAAGATTTCGTTACCAATGCGATCCACATGGGCCTTAATTTCGGTACCGTTCGCCCAAATGCGGGTAATGTAGCCACCTTCCGTAATGTGGGCATAACCCTTCACATACACCGTGCTGCTGGTCTGGTCAATCTGCACATAGGAATTGTTAGACACATTGAACGGAGCATCCAGGGTCACATTCATTTCGTAATGAGCCTTCTTAGTGGTCATTTCCTGATGAGACGGGCTGTAACCCCAAATGAATTCGTTCTTACGGTAAACCGTAATGAACTGGTTGATAGGAATTTCCGTATCATAGTCACCATAGTCTTTACCTTCAACCGGCATACCTGCATAATCGGCACCGTCCACCAGGAATTCATGCGGGCGCCAAGACCAGTCCCCCGTACTTGCGCTCAACTGTTTTTTCTGGCGTTGGCGGAGCGTTTCACAAGTCTTGTAACCATCATTAGAAATACCATAAGAGAAATCAAAATCCAAACGAATTCTAGAAGCAGATTTCATTTCCGTAGGACCAAGCGGAACAGGGAAATAGTAAGACTTCTTGCCTGTCACCGGATCGTAGGTATCATCCAATGGCTGCGGTCTTGCATTTCTCATAAGGTAGCGGACTGTATTTCCAACATCATTTCCTTCTTTATCAAGAAGCGGATGGTTAAAGCCAGATTCGTCATATGCTTGCAGAATGTCCGTATCTACAAGGAAGGCGCAATTGTCCACTTCTTCGGGCAAGGCTGTAAAGTACAAGCGCAATTCAAGGCTATCGAAGGGTCTGGATTCGTTATTGTAAATATTGAGATCCAAGGCGTCGAGGCCATTATCTACATATTGATAAGCACGGACACTAAAGTCGTACCACCCCACCGGAGTAGTAAACCTAAGCATGTCTCCCGTCTTATCATCCACATTGGTGAACTGGCCATTGCTTTCCACCATGTAGTAGTAGGTTGTCTGTTCCTTAAGGCCACCAATCTTCACATAATGGAACTTGGTCGGAATGCCAGACACGTCGGCATTGCCGGAACCGCTGTTAAAGGCGTATTCAGCAGCTGTCGTATGGGGAACCGTATCCCAATAAACCTTAGATTCGTATTCACCATTCGGGGTGTACCACATAATTTCGGCACTGTCGCCAAACATGTTACAGACAGTCACGTTGGTAATCTGGGCACTTTCAACCGAGTTGAGAGTGGTAAAGCTGAACGGAGTCTTGGTACTATCGACCATGTACTTGAGCGTAATGTTTTCCGGATTGTAGGCATTCGCACCCGCCGTATAGAAGTAGTAGGTAGTACCGTTCTGGAGTCCGCGCAAGACAATTTCGTGCTGCACCCCCGCCACATTGCTATCGGGCACCACCGTTTCGTTCATTGCATTTTCGCTAGTACCGTAATAAAGGCTCACCGTACCACGAGTAGAAAGCTTAACCATCACAATGGCAGAGTCCATGCTTACGTGGCGAATTTCCACACTCACACCCGGAGCAATCGTACGATCGAACTTGGCAGAGGCAAGCATCCCCGAACTCACGAGCGTTGCCGCAGCGTCAATACAGGTTTCAGACTTATGATAGTCTTCCCAGCTTATATTGTCAGGAACAATAGAGTTGTCTGTTCCCGGAACCACGCCACCATACAAAGCGCCTACAGGCGGTTTGTACTTGTAAGAGGCACCCGGCATATTCTTGCCTTCGGGGTTAGCAGCACGGTGATGCGGATGGGCATCGTTCTTGTCACCGACACCCAAAATGTACGACACATCCCACGGGTTCACGCCCAACAGGTAGTTCAGCTGGTTAATGGCAAGCTGGTGCATTTCATCAGCCTTCCAATCCACGGCTCCCATATTCGGAAGAGTCAGATTCTGCTTTTCAATATCCTTTGCCACATCGGCATAAGCCAGAACTTCAAAAATGTTGCCCGCCTGATAACGGTTGTAAATCCAATCCTGGTCCGTCTGCATAGAATACCAAATCGGATCGTATTTCACCTCATTCATTTTCCAGCCAATTCCATTCCAGCCAGTACTCTTAGGCAATACAATCGTCGCCGAGCCTTTACTGACATCACCCAAATTGAAAATCATGTTCACGATACAGTCTTCAATCGCGTTCAGGCGTTCATCTGCAGTGAGTCCATATTCATGCAAGGCCTTATTTTCGTCAGCAAGGATCAACTTATAAAGGGCGTAGGTCGCATAGGCATAAGAGTTTGCCCAGCTGGTATTCTTGCCATTTTTCAAGAAGCCCTTGTCCGGCGACACGAACCAGCCGCCCTTGAAATAGCCCGGGCCGTCCTGATCAGGCAGCACCTGACCGGTATACATATTCGAATTACGGATCATGTCATCGGCATATTCCTTTTCGCCCGTCGCATAAAGGAGGGCCACAGAAGCCAAAGCCATGTCATCCACGAATTCGTTGTTACCGTTATAGGCCGGGCTAGACCATCCCGCAGCCTTCGTATTGTGCGTGAACTTTTTCCCTTGGGCAAGATCCTTACCGAACTTATACATTTCCCTAGCAACCTTCAAGCAGCTGTCAGCGAAAGACTTGTCGTATTCGGCATACATCTTGCTCAAAATAGCGAGACCAGCAGCAGTCTCACCACCGATATTTGCACCGATTTCGCCTAAGCGCACCGTTCTAGAAAGCGGACCACCTCTGCGAAGAGCCGGATCACCCTTACTAGGGTCTAAAGGCAGTTTGTCCTGAGATTCCGGACGCCCCCACCAGCCGTGGTCCGAACCGAAATCACCCACAGAAAGTGCCATATCGTCAATGACACCCTTTGCACGTCTGTAAGCACGCAACACAAAGTCAGCACCATGCTTCGCTTCACGCAACATGTCTGGGATACCATCCCTATTGACGGTTTCGCCATGGTTAAAAGCGTAGTGGTCTTCGTCAGCGTCCGCATTCGTTGCGGCCATCAAGGCTGCCACCATAAAGGCATACATCTGGGTCTGGGATTCCTTCAGATGGTCACCACAGTCATAATAGCCACCTTCCAGAGTTCCTGCTAGAGATTGATCAAATGAATATACACCGGAATCCGAAGAAGCACCGCCATCTAAGGTATGGCTTGCCGGGTGGAACCAGGAATCGCCATTACCACTACGGTTAATTCCGTAGAACTTAAGGGCAGCGTCCTTCACCATGGTATACACCCTATTACTCACAATGAAGGTGCTAGAAATATCGTCGCCCACCTTGATACGCAAACGGGTTTCCGTAGGAACGTTGCCCGGAATACGACCAACCTGGATGATACCGGACTGACCGACAATATCCACCTTATAGCGTTTCTTATCATTGGTAGCAGCATTGGTACCTGCGATAATCGTCCAGTCAGACGCTGTCTGCTGACCACTAGTGGCAAATGAACCTGTCACCTTCGGACTGAGGGATTTACCATTGATATCCACTACTTCAAAAGAACTTGCCGTACCTATGTAGTAGAACTGCTTTTCGGGGTCGCTTTCCAAATAACCGGCCTGATTAATACGGATCGGCGACATGCGGTAGTTAATCGCATCCAAATAAGCCTGGTTCAAGGTATCGGGAATAAGCGCATTCGGTACGTAAGAGGCCGGGGTGCGGTTCTTGGGCACCATGTTGTGCTTTACCGTAACCGACGTGTCGTAATGGTCAAAGACCGTGCTATCCCAAGTCAGCGGATAGATCGGGCGAATCAGGTCGTAGGGAGTAGGTTGTTCTTGTTCGGCAGCAAACGCAACCGAAACAAACGCAGCCATGGTTAGTGCGGCAAACAGATTCTTTTTAACAGGCACAAAAGCCTCCTTTATAATACAACCAACACGGGTACTGCTGATACCCGTTTCAAAGATCCCAAATACACAAATCTAAAAATAGATTTATAATGCTCAAAACGGACTACCTAAAAACAGAAAATGTTCCCTTTTTGCTCTCAAAAACGGCAAAAATCGATGATTTGAAGCACGCTATTTTACATAACAGATTTTAGTAAGAAATGCGCAGAGCAAAGTTTAGAGAAGTTTACAAAACGGGCTGTATAAAGGAAAACAAAAAAGGCCGACACCCGTAGGCATCGACCTCTAAAAATCTGTGGATTTTAAACCGCTAGATTAGTCCTTGCCGGTGAAGATAATCACGAGCACGGAGGCAACGAAGGCGGCAGACACAATCAGGAATTCCCAGGGGTTTTCCATGATGGTGGACTTTGCAGAACCGGCGGAGCTGTTTTCGAGAGCAGCCTGTTCTTCGGCCTTGGCCTTGGCAGCTTCTTCAGCAGCCTTCTTTTCTTCTTCGGCCTTGGCGAGAGCAGCGCTATCGACCGGAGCTTCTTCAGCCTTAGCTTCGAGCACTTCGGCAGCGGCAGTATCCTTGGCAGGTTCGGCAGCTACAGCGGCTTCGGCAGCAGGTGCAGCGGCAGCAGAGTCAGCCGGGGCTGCAACGGGAGCGGCAGCTTCAGCAGGAGCAGCGGCTTCTGCAGGTGCAGCAGCTTCAGCAGCAGCAGGTGCTTCGGCAGGAGCGGCAGCGGCTTCAGCCTTCGGGGCTTCAGCAGGGGCAGCAGCAGGAGCGGCTTCGGCCTTCGGAGCTTCGGCGGCAGGCTGTGCAGCAGGGGCTGCGGCAGCGGGAGCAGCAGCTTCAGCCTTCGGGGCTTCGGCAGGAGCAGCGGCAGCAGCAGGAGCGGCCTTTTCAGCCGGGGCAGCAGCCTTGGCATCCTTAGCGGCGGGGGCTGCGAAAACAACAGCAGAGGCAAGCACGGTTGCCAACATGAGAGTCTTGATCTTCATAGTATCCTCTTCAGTTTAAACTTTTACGGTGTAAAAAATAGTACATATTTGGGGCTTTCGCCAACATTTTCATAAAAAAAGTTCAAATTGTCGCCTATTTTGTACCTTTTATCGCAAATTTGAGAAATATATCACACTCAAATCGGCAAGACCGCTCTATTTGGTCAAACATTTAGACGAAAGAACGGGCTTCGACCTACAGACGAGTGACGAAAGAAATTTTAAATTAAACGGCAAAAAAGATCAACCCCATCAACAGAGACACAATTATGGCATTCAAGTACGAAGCTACCGTGCAGCACGGTGAAGATACTACCGAATACGTAAACCTCGGCAAAGACGGCGTTTCCGTCGCCGAATTCGAAGGCAAGAAGATCCTCAAGGTTTCCAAGGAAGCTTTGACCAAAATCGCCCAGGCCGCTTTCGAAGAAGTTGAATTCTGCCTGCGCCCGGCCCACACGGCCAAGGTCGCCAAGATTCTCCAAGATCCGGAAGCTTCGGACAACGACAAGTTTGTCGCCCTCACTATGCTCAAGAACGCCTGCGTTGCCGCGAAGGGCATCCTGCCGTTCTGCCAGGACACCGGTACTGCTATTTGCGTTGCCCACAAGGGCCAGCAGGTCTGGACTGGCTTTGACGATGCCGAAGCGATCTCTGAAGGTGTCTACAACGCCTACACTACCAAGAACCTTCGCTACAGCCAGATTGCACCGCTCACCATGTACGAAGAAAAGAACACCGGTTGCAACCTCCCGGCACAGATTGACATCCACGCCGAAGAAGGTGCCGAAATGAAGTTCTTGTTCGTCGCCAAGGGCGGTGGCTCTGCCAACAAGACTTACTACTGGCCGATGACCAAGGCGCTCCTCAACCCCAAGTCCTTGGAAAAGTTCCTCGCCGAAAAGGTGAAGACTCTCGGTACAGCCGCTTGCCCTCCGTACCACCTCGCTATCGTGATCGGCGGTACCTCTGCCGAAATGAACACGCACATGGTGAAGCTCGCTAGCTGCGGCTACCTCGACGATATTCCGACGAGCGGTTCCGAAGGCGGCCGTATTTTCCGCGACCTCGAAATGGAAGAAAAGGTTCTGCACATCTGCCAGAAGACGGGCATTGGCGCCCAGTTCGGTGGCAAGTACCTGGTGCACGACGTTCGCGTGATTCGCGCTCCGCGTCATGCTGCAAGCTGCCCGGTTTCTATCGGCGTGAGCTGCTCTGCTGACCGCAACATCAAGGCGAAGATTGACGAAAACGGCCTCTGGCTCGAAAAGATGGAGCACCATCCGGAAAACTACATCCCGGCTGGCAACGCCGTGAACCTCGCTCCGGCAGTTGAAATCGATCTCGACCGCCCGATGAAGGAAGTTCTCGCAGACCTTACCAAGTATCCGGTGAAGACCCGCCTCTCCCTCAAGGGCACGATGATTGTGGCCCGCGACATGGCCCACGCCAAGATTGCAGAAATCTTCGACAAGCAGGAACGCGGCGAAGAACTCACGGACGAAGAAAAGACCGTGCTCAAGGTCGTGTCTGACCACCCGATTTACTACGCCGGCCCGGCAAAGACTCCGGCAGGCATGCCCACAGGTAGCTTTGGCCCGACGACAGCAAACCGCATGGACCCGTACGTAATGCGCTTCCAGAGCAAGGGTGCTTCGATGATCATGGTCGCTAAGGGCAACCGTAGCCAGGACGTGACCGACGCCTGCAAGAAGTACGGTGGATTCTTCCTCGGCTCTATCGGCGGTCCGGCAGCCATCCTCGCTGAACAGAACATCCTCAGCAACGACATCGTGGCCTTCCCGGAACTCGGCATGGAAGCCATCCGCAAGATCACCATCAAGGACTTCCCCGCCTTCATCCTCGTGGATGACAAGGGCAACAACTTCTTCGAAGGCTTGATTTAGTCCCCAGCAATGTCATCCTGAGCGAAGAACCGCAGGTTCGTAGTCGAAGGATCTAGATAATCCCGCCGATTTTCACCGGCGGGATTTTTCTATTGAATTTTTATCAAAAGTAATTCCCCCTATTTTCGCCTTTTGGAGCAAGAAAAGGTTATTTTATTTTCATGCTCAACATTAATGAAATCAGTGATTACAGGGATTTGCTCAAGAATTACTATACCCAGCGCAAGCTGGATATGCCTCTGTATTCCTATAAGCTTATGGGGCAAAAGCTGGGACTAGAAACGAGCCAGATTTTCCGCGTGTTGAACAAGGAACTTCATTTACCCAATCACAGTATTCCTTTGGCAAAGAACTTGCTGGATTTAAAGGGGCGTAACGGAGAAATCTTTGAAATCCTGGTAGCCGCAGCCAAGGCAAAGTCACAGGCAAAAAAAGAAAAACTCTACAAGATGGCCCTTTCACTCCAAGATGTGGATCTACGAAAATTCAGCGCCAGCGAATACCTGTTCTTAAGCAAATGGTGGATTCCCGTGGTGCGCGCCCTCATCGAAATGAACGGAGGTCACGCCGAAGTTTCTCGTCTGGTCAAGCAGATTTCACCGACAGTATCCGAAGACCAAGTCCGCGAGGCCATTACCGTCCTTAAAGATTTAAAGTTGATTACGCCGCTAGCCTCGGAGCGCTACGCCGCAACAACGGCCAACTTCACCTCGGCAGGGTCCGCTACAAAGACCGCCGCCATTCGCAGCTACCAGAATCAGCTCTTGGCGCTGGCACAAAACGCTCTGATTGCCATAGAGCCTGCAAAGCGAAATATTTCTTCGTTGCTGGTGGGCGTCGATGACGATTGCTTTACCGACCTGAACGAAATGACCATTGAATTTAGGCGCCAGGTACAAAAGAGAGTAGCCGAAGTGAAAGAAGCGAATCGTGCCATGCAATTCGTATTCGCCTTTTACCCAGTGGCCGAAGTTTCCAAGGAAACACAGCCTAAAAAAGTGGGGACAAAAAGATGAGACGATTACCATTACTCCTCGTACCCCTCGCCTTCTGGGCCTGTTCTAATGAAAAAGATGTGGCAGGCATCAGTACCGTTGAAACCGAGAATGCTTTCTTGATTCAGATTGTCCGCGACGATTCTTTGCCCGCGGTAGGTGTGGTCGCCCGCATGCGTGCCGCAAGTTTTGTCCGCGACATCGAAGACAATTCCTCAAAGGCCAATTCTTCAACCGAATTCTTTGAAGAATTCACGACCGATTCCCTCGGTCAAATCCGCATCGATAGCCTTACCATAAAGGAGGCTACGATTGAAATTGTCAATGCAGGCGAAGGCCTGTTCACCAAGATTTCCGCCAAAGATATCAAGAGCGGAGACTCCGTACAGTACGCCCTCGAAAAAACGGGAAGCCTCCGCGGCAAGGTCTACTTGCCCGACAGCGTCGATTACGCCTGGGTTCAAGTGTACGGCACCGACCGACTTGTGAAAACAGACAACGAAGGCTTTTACGAAATGGATTCCTTGCCGCCATATGAATACGACATGCGTGTGATTATTGGCAACAAAGTTATCGAACAATCCGCAAAAATCGATGCAGGCGAAGAGACTTCGGCCAACGTGTGCATCTTCGAGCCCGATTCGGTCAAAGTGCTGGACTTTGAATCCACCGAAGCCCAATTTATAATCAAGGAACTTGGCATCAGCGAAACGGGCTACATGTCTTCTACCGACACGAGCGTACAGACGACACCCTCCGTCGAAACTGTCCCCGAAACCCGCAAGGACCTCACGGAATTCATCGGCAATGCAGGCGCAGGTCGTGAAGGAAACGCCATTCACTGGCTGTCTTCGGCAAAATATGGCAACTGGTCTTTCTACGGTATCTGGATTTGCAAAGAAGAATCGCCCTGCAACTTGTCCGCGACGGATTCCATCGTTTACTATGCCCGCGGCAAGGGAGTCATCTCGATTGCCTTGGAAACCTTGGGTTCTTCGAACACCGAAGGCAAGACCCTGGCCTACGATACGCTCAAGACCATCGACGAATGGCAACGCCGTGTCATAAAGCCCGAAAACTTCAAGCCACGCGATGACTTGTACGGCAACCTCGGCTGGGAAGTTATCAGTCAAACTGTGACGACGATTTCAATCGCCGCCTACGACAGCACTGAATTCTGGATTGACGATGTCGTATTCTACGGCATCAAGCCCAGCGATTTTATTGACCGCTAGATTAACCGCCCGCTAGGGCAATCCGATGTGGCGTTGCTTCTGCTTTTTAGGCTTGGATTCTTCCGGGCCTTTTTCAGCTTCGACCTTAGCGGCTTCGGCTAGCAGCATTTCCAGCGACACGCGAGATGCTTCTTGTTCGGCCTTCTTCTTGTTGCCACCCTGACCGCGACCGTACACGCGACCATTCACGTGGACTTCGACCGTAAATACTTTCTGGTGTTCCGGGCCCGATTCATCGACCACCACATATTCCGGCACCGTACGGAGCTTGCCCTGCAGGTATTCCAGGAGTTCACTCTTGTGGTTGATGAAGTCTTCGGCAGAAATAATTTCCTGCACCCGCGGAAAATGGAACTTATTCAAGATGGCACGAACTTCTTCGAGACCCCCATCCAAGTAGACGGCGCCAAGAACCGCTTCGTAGGCATCGGCCAGAATGCTTTCCTTGCCGCGGCCACCGAGTTTCTCTTCGGCCTTGCCCACCTTCACATATTCGCTCAGGCTCCATTCCTTGGAGGACTGGGCGCAGGCATGCCCAGACACAATGGCGCTCTTGCGCTTGGAAAGTTCACCTTCCGGATCGTCGGGATAAGTCTTGTAAAGGTATTCGGTGGTGAGCATGTTCAGCACGGAATCGCCCAGGAATTCCAAGCGCTCGTTGTTGCTCACGTAAGGCATATCCGTCCCCGTCAGGAATGAACGATGCACCAGGGCGTGCGCCAAGAGTTCGGGATCCTTGAACCGGTACCCGAGCTTCGCCTCAAGCCCGCCATCGGACTTCTGGCGAAACCAGAGTTTAAGCACTTTGTGGAGTAGATTCTGATTTTCCATAGATAGGCTTCAAGTTAAAAAAAGAAAGGGCAACCCTTCCGGGCCACCCAATCTAGTTTCTTATCGAAAGAGGCTAATAATTAAGCCTTCTTAGCTTCGATGAAGGCAACCACGTCGGCAACCTTAGCAAACTTTTCGGCGTCGGAATCGAGGATTTCGACTTCGAATTCGTCTTCGAGGGCCATCACGAGTTCCACGCGGTCGAGGGAGTCGGCACCGAGGTCGTTACCGAATTCGGATTCCGGCTTCACATCTTCAGCCTTAACGCCGAGCTTGTCAACGATAACAGCGGTGACCTTCTTGAAAATTTCTTCGTTCATTGTAATCTCCATTTGGATTTGATTGTTTGAGTTCAAATTTAGTAAAAAAAGCCTAGGCGTTCAACCCACCATCGACGCCAAGAATCTGGCCGGTGATGTAGCAGGCGTCGTCAGATGCCAAAAATGCGACTGCATTGGCCACATCTTCGGGTTTTCCGATGCGTCCGAGCGGAATCTGGGCTGCATACTTTTCCTTGGTAGCGTCGTCCATGGCGGCGGTCATGTCAGTACCGATAAAGCCCGGGGCAATGGCGTTCACGGTGATACCGCGAGAAGCAAATTCCATGGCGTTAGAACGGGTCATACCGATAATGCCAGCCTTGGCAGCGGCATAGTTAGCCTGACCGGCCTGGCCGTGCAGGGCGTTAATGCTCGAAATGTTGATGATTCGGCCGGTACGCTTGCCCATCATGGTACGGGCGACCGCGCGGGTGCAAAGGAACACGGAACGCAGATTCGTGGCAATCACGGCGTCGAAGTCTTCGTCCTTCATACGCATCAGGAGGCCATCGCGGGTAATACCGGCGTTGTTCACCAGGATGTCGACCGTGCCCATGTCAGCAATGATCTGCTTGAACACGTTCTGCACCGTTTCGGAGTCGGCCACGTTGCAAGCATAGCTCTTGACCTGCACCCCAAGTTCGGCGGAAAGTTTGGCGGCCAAATCTTCCTTGACCGAGGTGGAAAGGATGGCGACGTCAGCACCTTCGCTGGCGAGCTTGGTTGCAATGGCAAGACCGATACCGCGGGAGGCGCCGGTCACGATTGCCTTTTTACCAGTAAGTTTACCCATAGTAGTTACCTGTGGTTTGTAGTTAAAATTATCCCTTGAGAGCCTGGAATGCTTCGATCGATTCCACCGGAGTGACCTTCACGTCGCGGCTGATCTTGCGCATCAGGCCCATGAGCACCTTGCCGGAACCCACTTCTACACCCTGCGTCACGCCCAAGGACATGGCCTTGTTCATGCAATCGTTCCAACGAACCGGAGATACCAGTTGCTTCACCAAAAGTTCGGCAAGTTCAGCACCCTTCGTAACCGGTTCGGCAATCACGTTAGCAATCACGGGCTTTTCGACGTCGTTAAACTTGGTCTTGGCAATCGCTTCGGCAAGGCCTGCCTGAGCGAACTGCATCAGCGGGCTGTGGAAGGCGCCAGACACGGCGAGCGGAATAGCCTTGATACCGGCGGCAACGCAGTTTTCGACGAGCTTGTTCACGCCAGCGACCGCACCGGACACCACGATCTGGCCCGGGCAGTTGATGTTTGCCGGAACCACGGTACCGGCATCCTTCACGGCTTCGCAAAGTTCAAGAATCTTGGCTTCGTCCTGGCCCATGATAGCAGCCATGGCACCCGGATTCTTGGAACCGGCAGAGGCCATGAGTTCGCCACGGGTACGCACCAGGCGGAGACCTTCTTCGAAGCTGAAACCGCCGGCGGCGTAAATAGCGGAGTATTCACCGAGAGAGTGACCGGCCACGTAGTCAAAGGCAAAGCCTTCGGACTTGAGGAGTTCCATGACCATGGCAGACACGGTAAACAGAGCCGGCTGGGTATTGTCGGTGCTCTTCAGAACATCTTCGGGGCCTTCGGCCATGAGCTTGGAGAGCGAGAAACCGAGGATTTCGTCGGCCTGCTGCATGAGTTTCTTGGCAGGTTCAAAAGTAGAAGCGAGCGTCTGGCCCATGCCCACGTACTGGGCACCCTGGCCGGGGAAAAGCAAAATCGTCTTAGACATTATAGATAAACCTCTGCGGCTAGACCGCATTTTATTGTTTCGCGCAACAATTTAGAAAATAAGGAACGGTGACTGCGTCCTACATAGCCCTGTATACAAGAAATTGTAAATATAAGGTTTTTAGAATATTTTCGTAACAAATGAATTTACGGATCTTCAAGCGTAAAAAAAGAACCCCGAGTCTTCGGGGTCCCTGAAACCTGGTTTCAATAAGCTAATTAGTAAGCTTACTTTGCTTCGGAGGAATCATCCTTGATAGCGAGCAGGCGTTCGTTGACGTTCTTGGACACGCCCTTTTCGGCGTACTTGGCAGCCACTTCCACAGCCTTTTCGATAGCGAGAGCATCGGAACGACCGTGAGCGATAATGCCGGTACCGTTCAGGCCGAGCAGCAAGGCGCCACCCGTCATGCGGTAGTCCCACATTTCGTCGAAACGACGACCATTCGGGGTATCGATGACACCGAACATCTTCTTGTGCAGTTCGTAGAAGCCTTCGAGCATCTTCAGGACAACGTTGCCTGTAAAGCCGGAGGTCACCACCACGTCGGCAACACCTTCGATAAGCGTTTCGCCTTCGATGTTACCGATAAAGTTCACCGGAGCAGCCTTCAGCAACTGGTGAGCTTCCTGCAGCACAGCCGGGCCCTTGTGTTCTTCTTCGCCCATATTGAGGAGGCCAACCTTCGGCTTTTCGTAACCGAAGTAGGTCTCGGCGAAAGCGGAACCTGCAATGGCGAAATCCACCAAGGTAGCAGCGCGTTCATCGACGTTAGCACCGGCATCGACCAAGATGATCGGGCGGTCAGCAGTCGGAATCACGCAGCCGATAGGCGGACGGCTGAATTTGTCTGTAGTACGGCCAAGAAGCATAAGGCAACTAGCCATCATGGCGCCAGAGTTACCGGCACTCACGGAGGCATCCACCATGCCCTTCTTCTGCAAGGCAACGCAAGTCACCAAACCGGAATGGGGCTTCTTCTTGAGGACTTCGACTGGATGTTCATCCATGGCCACAGGATCCGGTGCATCGACCACGGAAATACCTTTGCCAGCATAGCCAAGCTTTTCGAGCTTAGCCTTGACCTCGGCCTCCGGTCCGCACAGAACCACATGCAGGTTAGCATTCTTGTTGACGGCGTTAACCGCACCTTCAATCACTACGTCCGGGGCGAAATCGCCACCGAGTGCATCAAGAGCAACTTTAACCATGGACATCTCCTTACAACAGTAGAACCGTTAATTAGGCTTCGGCATCCTTCATGTTGATCACTTCGACACCATTGTAGTAGCCGCAAACCGGGCACACGCGGTGCGGGCGCTTCACGGAACCGCAATGATCGCAGGTAGCCATAGCGGGCACTTCCATCTTCCAGTGGGTGCGGCGCTTGTCACGACGGGCGGTCGAGGTTTTTCTTTTAGGTACTGCCATTTTTAACTCCTATTTTCCATTTTGCTCTTAAGAGCCTTGAGTTTTTCCCAACGGGGGTCCATGGGTTTTTCGCCCGATTCGCCACCGTCGGCTTGATTGTTTGTTACAAAGATAAAATCTTCGTCAGGATTTTTCACGGGTGCGACTGGTTCTTGCAATATAACCAGCTGTCGGACGCACTCGGAAACATCTACGAAGCTCTGCCCCTGGGGAATCTGGTAGGCAAAAACGTCAACATCGTCTTCGTCCAGTTCCTGTTTGGCCACCTGGGTACGCGTCACCTCGATAACGACTTCGGTCGTAAAGGGGCGGTCGAACGGCTCCAGGGTGCGGGAGCAGGTCAGAGTTTGCACTCCGGAGATAGAACCAGTCACAAGGCACTTGCTTTCGCCTTCGGGGCTTACCAACACCTCGGCTACCAGGTCGCCCTTGAGGTGCAGTTCGTCGAAGATTTCGGGGGCATCGGAGCGGGACCAGACCACCCGGCGGTCTTCGGAATCAACAAGTTTTTGTGCGATATCTAATCTCAAAGTAGCCCAAATTTAGTAAAAACCGGAATACAAGTCAATGTTTGACGTTTTTCCCGGTTATAGTTTGCGTTTACTTCTTCTTTTTGCCCGGGGGGCCGGGCATGAAGGGGCTAGAGGCAGCGGACTTTTCCTTGGTGGCGCCTAGAGTTTCTTGGCTTACCACTACGGAGTCACCCACGGAAAGACCCTTGAGAATCTGGATGTTCACGCCGTCACTGATGCCGGTCTTGACGGGGCGCGGAGCGGCCTTACCATCGATGCTGACCCACACGAGGTTGCCGCTCGGCTTCTTGCCGTTGGCACGCTTTTTGAAGGACTTGGGCGGCATGGGTGGGAAATCACCCTTTTTGAAGTCGCCCTTGGAGAAGTTACCCGCAAAGGTACTGTCGCCGGATTCGGGGTGCGGAGGGCGCATGCCCTTGGGCGGTTCAGCCATCGGGGTTCCGTCTGCAGGCGTGAACTTGAGAGCCTTCACCGGGATCGCGATGGCGTCGGTGATTTCCTGGGTCACGATAGTGCAAGTTGCCGTCATGCCGGGGAGCAGTTTCTGTTCCGGATTCTCGGCGGTAATCACGACGGTGTAAGTCACCACGTTGCTCGTGGTCGTCGGATTCAGGCGGACTTCTTGCACGGAACCGTTGAAAGTTTCGTTCTGGAAAGCGTCCACGGTGAAGGTAACGCGCTGGCCTTGCTTCACCTGACCGATGTCCGCTTCGTCTACAGCGGCCATCACCTTCATTTGGCTCAAATCCTTGGCGATTACAAACAAAGTAGGAGTACTCATGGAGGCGGCCACCGTCTGGCCGACTTCTACGGCGCGCTTCAGAACCACGCCGTCGATGGGACTCTTGATAGTCGCGTAGCTCAAGTTGAGACGAGCCTGGTTGACTTCGTTCTGGCTGCGTTCTACGGAGAGTTTTGCCGAATTCATGTTGTATTCGGCGGTTTCCAGCTCCACAGCGCTTGCGGAGTTGCTTTCGGAAAGTTTCTTGACGCGATTGTAGGTCGATTCCTTATACTTATAGTCGGTTTCGGCACTGCGGAAGGCAATCTCGGCCTGCGTGAGCGTAGCCTTGAGCTTGGACTTGTCGAGTTCGGCGATAATCTGACCTTTTTTGACCTTGGAATTGAAGTCAACGTTGATTTTGGCGATATCACCCGAAACCTGGGTACCCACTTCTACCTGGTCTACCGGTTCAAGCGTACCTGTTGCCGAAATGGTGGTCGAAATCGTAGTCTGCACCACCTTGGTGCTTACGAGTGGACCTGCCGCTGTATCGGCCTTGACGTCGAAAAAGAAGGTTTTCACCCCAAGGGCGATGCCCGCAATAACGGCGAGCAAAATGATGAATTTCAGCAATTTTTTCATACGACAGACCCAAAAATAAAAAGAATTATCAATGTTTTCGCATATTTAGGTGCCCGAAAGTAGGGTTTAGTTGCAGAATTTGTTGAAAATTATTTATATTTAGAGGGAATTAAACCAACCATCTATTATAGATAACAATAGGGAAAAAAATGAAAAAAGCGTTTTGGGGGCTTTCCATTTTGCCCATAGCTTTCATTTCAGGCTGTGGCGACAGTGATTCAACTTCCTCTCCGGATTCTACCGCAATGCCCGATGGCGTTGTCAGGACTACAGCCGATCTCGGTACCTGCGACCGTTCCCACGAAGGAAAAAGTCTTCAGGTTATCGCCGAAGGAGCATATTTCCTGTGCACTGACGGCAAATGGGTCAATAACGGTTGGTGGAAGGACCTGCCGACACCCTCTAGCAGTTCCATATACGAAGAACTTTCTTCGTCTGCCAGAAGCTCCAGCTCCATAGATGACGAAGAAGAGGAAAGTTCTTCTTCTATTGCTTCCAGTTCCAGCATCGAAGAACTGTCTAGCTCCAGCGAAGAGGAAGATCTGAGTTCTTCTTCCGAAGATGAAGATCTGTCCAGCTCCAGCGAAGACGAAGATCTGAGCTCCTCCTCCGAAGAAGAAGATCTGTCCAGTTCCAGCGAGGACGAAGAAGAAAGCTCTTCCTCCGAAGAAGAATTGTCCAGCTCTAGCGAAGAGGAAGAAGAAAGCTCTTCCTCTGAAGAAGAAGAATTGTCCAGCTCCAGTGAAGAGGAAGAAGAAAGTTCTTCTTCGTTTGAAGTTGACGACAACTAATTTTCTTATTCAATAAACAAAAAGATTCCCGCCGGCATAGCCCGGCGGTTTTCTTTTTACAAAAAAAATCCTGGTTAAAAAACCAGGATTTTTGCTTTACAATTCTATCAAGCCTTATTCGTCATCTACAGTAGTAGTAGCAGGAATCTTGTAGGTAACGGACTGAGCTTCTTCGATGTTAGCTTCGACCCCGTCTTCGTTGTAGGGCAACACGATGAAGCTGACCTGCTTCACAGAGTTGGGGAGATAGTCGTCCACATCGAAAGAATAGCTGGTGCTTGTCGAAGAAACAGATCTGAACTTCACGAAGTCCGGATTCTCGTCTGTCATGTAGTAGATGTTGTAACCGTCAATGTCACCCTTAGGAGCAGTCCAAGACAGGTTTGCAATGTAAGTGTAGTCCTCATCCTGTTCAACAGTCAGGTTCTTGACCTGTGCAGGAGCGTCGGCGCTGGACTTTGCACCAACACTGAAGGATGTAGAAACCGTGGAGGTTGCACCTTCGACAGAGTAGACCGTACCACGCACAGAGTAGCTGGTTTCGGTATTCCACTTGCCAGAGTACGGAGTAATCTTAATGGTGCGCTTGTCACTGCTCAGAGACACCGTAGAAAGCACCACAGAGCCACTACCGTTGGTAACGGTCCAGTGATCCTTCGTGACAGAATCCTTCAGAAGTTCAGCAGCGAACGTCATGGAGAAGTCGGAGGTTGCAGACATTTCTGCAGCGTTGTCCGAAACCTTGACGATAGAAGCAGACAGCTTTTCAAGGTTGATGGTAGCAACGTTGATCTGATCGCCAGCCCTGTAAGTTTCACCACCGATGGCTCTTACGTCAGCACCGATGTACTTCTGGGAATTGATGGATTCCTGACCCACATAGACCGCGATTTCAGTACCTTCAGGCAGGCTTTCGAAAGTATATTCACCTTCATCGGAAGTCTTGACGCTGATTTCAGACGGAACAAAGTAGTTCGGGAGCTTAGCGTAAACGGTAACGCCCTTAGCTGCACCCACCTTGCCCTTGTCGTCGGTGTAAAGGACGATACCCTTAGCAACGACACCAGCCTTGTACATGGGAACGACAGCAACGACATCACCTACGCGAGGAACGTCGCCCTGGCCCTGTTCTGCGAGAGTGACCGTGGTCTGCACCGTGGCGTAGCCTTCCTTAGAAATCTGGAATGCATGGTCGCCGAGAGCACTTTCTTCCCAAGTCGAATTTCCGAGATCATCGGAAACAACAGTCTCGTCATCTACGACAGAATAAACAGTCACGCTGGGCAAAGCGGCGCCAGAATGATTGTCAACAACTCTGATGGTGATAGTACCGTCAGCCTTGGATTCATCGTTGATATTGGTTACAGTGCTATCGCATGCAGCAAGGAACGCGCCGGATGCAAGAATCGAAATAATATGCTTGAGATGCATGTTTCCTCCATTAGTTAATATGTAAAATATAATAAAAAATCGGGCATTTTGTTATATTTTTTACAAAATGACTCGTATCGCGAAAAAAGATGACAGTTCCGAAGTCCGCCGCGTCACGTGGGTGGGTCTTGGCTGGAACGTCGCCTTGTCCGTAGGCAAATTTTTTGCCGGTTATTTTGGCGGTTCCCAGGCATTGATCGCAGATGCCATCCACAGCGCCTCGGATTTTACCACCGACATCGCCATTATTGTAGGGGCCCGTTTCTGGAACGCACCACCTGATGCAGACCACCCTTACGGCCACCGCCGCTTCGAGACTCTGATATCGGTAGGAATCGGCCTTGCCGTCTGTGCCGTAGGCCTCGGTCTTGGCTACAACGCCGTCGTGGCCCTCAAGAACGGGGAACAGTCCCACCCAGAATGGATTGCCGCCATCATGGCGCTCGTTTCCATCATTATAAAAGAGGCCCTTTTCCGCTACACGCGGGCGAAGGGCCGCGCCATCCGCAGCGAGGCTGTAGAAGCGAACGCCTGGCACCACCGGAGCGACGCCTACAGTTCCATTCCAGTACTGGTGGCCGTACTTTTCGGAATCATCGTGCCGGAACTATGGTTTGCAGATTCCATAGGAGCCATCATCGTCTCGATTTTCATTTTGCATTCGGGCTTTGAGATTGCCTGGCCGGGCATTCACCGGGTAGCCGACGAAGGCGCAAGCGTCGAGGTTGCACAAAAGCTAAAGGACATCGCACTCGCCTGCCCGAACGTAATCAGTATTCACGGATTCCGCACCCGTTACGTAGGTTCCGACCTGCATGTCGATTTGCATGTAGTCGTCCCCGCCGACATGACGCTTCTGGCCGCTCACGATTTGGCCGAAGAAGTAGAGCGCCGCATTATTGACGCCGGCGAAAATGTAGTCGATGCGCTCGTGCACATCGACCCGTACGATCCTAATAAAGTTTAATGGATTGCTTCGCCCCTACGGGGCTCGCAATGACGTGATCACTTTTTCAGCAGAAAGCCCGCGACGCTCTTTTCACGCACGAAGGTCTTCTGGGCGGCGGCCTGCACGTCCGCGGCAGTCACCTTATTGAGTTCATCGGCCCAGTTCAAGAAGATGCGGTAGTCGCCGTACATTTCGTACCAAGCCAGCATGGTAGCTACATTTTCCATATCGGTCAAGCTGCGAACCAAGCCTGCATAGGCATGATTCTTCACCTTCTGGAAGTCCCTTTCAGTTACGGTTTCAGTCTTCAGGCGATCCAGTTCTTCCCATACGATTTTTTCGACTTTCGCAGGGTCAGCATCCGGACGCATGTTCACCGTTACGCCGAATTCAGACACGTACTTGTTGGGCGAATTCGAAGCCTTCACACTTACGGCGAGTTTTTCTTCTTGAATCAGGCGCTTGTAAAGTCTGCCGGAACGACCATTCAAAACACCCTCGGCAATGTCCAGCGGGTATAGAATCCGATCACCCACTTCAGGAGTCGTAAACACTAGAGTATAAAGGTTCGGAGCATCAGGACGCTTCACGGTCAGCCGCTTTTCACCGGCCTGTTCAGGATCGCGAATAGTCAGCGGCGGGAATGCTTCACCCGTGGGAATCGGGCCGAAATACTTCTTCACCATTTCCATAGTGGCAGTCGTATCGATGTCACCAGCCAGCACCAGAATCGCATTGCGCGGCTTGTAATACTTGCGGTAATGCTCATCGGCCATTTCGCGAGTCAAGTTCATGATATCGCTGGGCCAGCCAATGGTCGGCACGCGATACGGGAAGGCCTCGTAAATCATGGAATTCAACGTTTCGTAAAAACGACCTGTGGGTTTGTCATCGTAACGCATGCGACGTTCTTCACGAACCACCATGCGTTCCGAATAAAATTCACGCAACACGGCATTCTGCATGCGGTCCGCTTCCAGCCACATGAACAATTCCACCTTGTTCTTGGGGAGCGTCACGATATAGGCAGTCATGAGGTCACTGGTAAAGGCATTCAAGCCCGTACCACCTGCGGCTTGGTAAGCGCTCCAGAGTTCATCCTTCACAAAAATCTTACGGTGTTCGTTCACCACGGAATCGTGTTCTGCCGTAAGCTTCTGAACCTTCGCCGTATCACCAGCGAGAATCGCCGGACGAATCAAAGCCTGCAGGCTATCTTGGGTTGCCATGAACTTGACATCGGCAATGCTGTCAGAAATGCCGACTTTCTTGGTGCCCTTGAAAAGTTCATGTTCCAGAATGTGAGCAAGACCCGACTTACCCGGGACTTCGTGCACGGAACCCGTCACGTAAAACAGGCGGCAACTTACCGTAGGAGCCTGCTTGTTCGGATGCAAAAGCACCGTCAAGCCATTCGGCAAAACTTCTTTGTGAACAACCAAGTTCACCTGGGCAAAAGACTGCGTAAACAATGCAGCGGTCAGCGCCACACCCCACGAAATTTTATTGAGCCAATTCATCACGCTGTATGTTCCCCGCTATTTCGTTCCTTTGCGAACTTGACGATTTCTTCCGCAATTTCGTTTGCCTTCTGCACATCTTCGTTGTAGATAGCATCAATTTTTTTGCAACCCAGTTCCAGAATCCGGCGAGCCAACGCAGAGTCCTTTTGACTGCGCAAGTCGCGAATAGCCAAATCAATCAACTTGACATCAGCCTGAGCCGGGTAGCCCTTCATAAAGTCATAAAACAGCTTAATCTGCTCATTATACTGGGCGTCGGTTTCTAGAGCCAGCAAAAACGGAATCACGCGCACGTTCAAAAGTTTGCCCAAATCGCCCACGAAAGTATTCAGCGTCAAACCCTTCGGAAACAATTCCTCGGAGTCATTCTGCAGGTCTTCGGTATCCAGGAATTCACCCGATTCAATCTGAGTGAGAGCCTCGTTCAAGAAATCCATTTCCTTTTTGCGGGCCTGCTCGCGAAAACGCGCCTGGTAATAAATCGGGAGCGTCGTGAGGCAAAAATGGGCCTGTCCTGCGCCAATGAATTCGCCAATGTAATAGATGTCGGCATCTTCAGCAAGGATATCTTCTTCGCGAGTAAAGTTACCGATTTTCGCCGGAATCGGGATGACTTCCATACTCGAAAGTTCATGCAGGCGTTCCCGCATTTTTTCCACATCCATATCGGGAGGAAGATCCACGCCATCGGCTTCCATGGATTCCAGCATGTCGTTGATTTTGTCATCGACAGCACGGTCAAGGGCCTTCTTGCTAGGTACACGCGGCGAGAACATGCGGAAATCGCCTTCGAGCGCCAAGAGCCCGTTCTTGATCATGTCATCGAACGGAGTGCCGCTATCCCGTTCATCGGGGTTCGGCAAAATCTTGGCGTAGGCAATCATGCGCCCACACAGGTTATCGTCGTTTCCTTTTTTCTGCTCAATACCTAACATACAGGGAGCAATATAGTAAAAGCTGACAATAAGAGGTGACACGAACGTGTCATTCTGAGCGGAGCAACGTAGTTGCGTAGTCGAAGAATCTAAACACAACTGAGATCCTTCGACAAGCTCAGGATGACAAAAAAGCGAACGCTTTTTGTCATTTCACGCGGATGATTTGCTGGCGAAGTAAGGAGCCGTCGCCGCGCTGCAACAGGTACATACCCGGAGCAAGATTCTCTGTTTCTAAAGAAGAACTTTCGCGTAGCAACTGGCCCGTCAAAGTAAACAGGCGCACACGAGTTGTCGGAACCGGCTGCAGACTGGGCGTTGCAAGCCCACGAACAGAAGTTGTCGAATCGGCCTTGATCAGAATCAATTCTACCTGATCGAGATTAGGACCGTCGTTACCGCCAATCGTCGCAAATGTGAAGTACCCCGCTCCGGCGGAAAGTTTCGCACCAATCGAAAGCGTATCCCAAGTAGTCCAATTTTCAGTCGCTTCGAAAGCGAGCGACTCTGCACCCTTGCAACCATCAATTCCGGCTGGGCATACACCCGGAGCCGCAGCAGCCAAGTTGCGAGCCTTGCCACTTCCATTCGCATAGCGAATCACAATTTTATACTCACCCGCCACTTCAGCATAAATCGGAACTTGCACCATACTCAAATCACCCGCTGCAAAGTTCACAAAACCATTCCCGTTAAAGCCCGCATTATTGCTTTCAGCAGCAGCATTTGTAATGATTCCGTCTTCTACCTGGAACACCGTCGTGCCCTTAGCGGTAAAACTCGGAATGAGTTCAATATCGCCTGTCGCGACAATTTCAACCTTGGCCGCACTTGCGTCAATGCCTGCAGCGCTCTTGCCGCTCCAGCCCGCAAAAGTCCAGCCGTCATTCGGCTTAGCCGTGAATGTTGCAGTCTTGCCTTCAGCCACCTTATTGCCCGTGAACGAGGTTTCGACCTTGCCGCCGATAGCCTCGCCAAGCGTCACCTTATAATAAGTCACATTCGCTTCGACCGTCGCGACTTCGTTGGAATAAGTGCCGAGACCGCCCATGCTGTTGGCGGCACGCACCGTAATCTTGGAGCCCGTGGCCACGCCATCGAGCGAAAAACTCGGCGTAATCACGTTCGCCTTATACTTGCCGTTTACGAACACAACCCAGGCGCGTGCGTTATCGTCATCAGCCCATACGATTTCGGCACCTTGCTGTTCGATTTTCGGAGCACTCACTTGAGCCGTCAACTTAGTCGGATCCCAGTTGTCGCTGCCCTTCATCACATTCGCGAGCGTGTACTTCGCGGCATCGCTTGCACTCCACACCGTCTTAAGATTCTCAGCCCAAGATGTACCATCTTTTTGGTTACTTCCAGCAAAATACGTCTTGCGCTGACTCGTATTCACCGCATTGCCGTTGCCGTCCTTGCTGTTGTATTCGCCAAAGACCACTGGAGCGGAATTCATGTCGGGGCCCCAGCCTTCAGCCTTAGGCTGCGCAATCATTTTCGTATTCAAGAATACCGTCTTGGCACGCGCCCACGAACGGCCCAAATAGAAAGTTCCGTTGTAGCTGTTGTTGCTGACCGTGATGGTCGTATTGTTAAATACGTAGCCCCAATCGGTATTATTCTGCGAAGCCGTAATGTAGCCGCCGTTACGCGTCATCACGAGTTTGGTGCCTTCGAAGAACACATCGCCGTCGCCACAAATAAAGTCAACCGTTCCGTCGATTTCGCCGCCTTCCCAATAGGTGCGGCCCTTCTTGGTGTAATAGGTATCCTGTCCGCTCAACAGGCGCACATTCTTAAAGATAAACCTGTCGCCGTTATTCTGTTGCAAAGCCACCTGACGGCATGCACTCGAGCCACAATAAGTGCTCTTATTCTGCAAGGTGATATCCTGCATGTACATGTCATTGTTTTTCGGGAAATAAATCGTTGCCGTGTGGCCGATGCTTTCGGTATCGGTCTTGTTTGCAATGATTGTCTTTTCAAGGCTCTGCCCGATAATCGAGAGGTACGAAGCACTCACCGTAGTTTTACCATGAGAATCAGCCGTGAGTTTCGTGAGGTCGTATTCGCCATCGGGCACAAAAATCACGAAACGGTTCGTGGCGCTAGCCGAGCCTGCCTTGCTGAAGGCCGCCTTAAAGTCACCATCGACACCGACCACGAAATCAATCCTCTTTTTTTCGACGGCGGAGACGGAGACTGCAAAAGCAAGCGTAGAAACAACAGCGCATTTAAAAAATCTTTTATTCATATTCAAAATCCTGGATTGCTTCGCCTTCGGCTCGCAATGACGTTCGTCACCTCGCTCCGTTCACGCGGAAAATCTTGCCGTTTTTACGCTGCAGATAAACACCTGCACTTGCACCACCTACGCGACCAAAGTCTACGTAGTAGCGATCCGTTGCCATCCCTGCTGGGAGCACCGCGCGCGAGCCGATTGCAGTCGTGCTATCATGCAACTTCGACAAGTCTACCTTGCCAGCGTACAAGTCGGAACTCATCCAGCCGAGGTAATCGATGTTCGCCATGCCGTCTTTCGAAAGGCTTGTGAACTTGAGTTCGCTGTAGCCCGTATCTAGTTCGATTTCTACCGACTGAGTTTTCCAAGTAGTCCAGGCGCTGGTCGATTCCATGTTGCCGTCGGCCAAGAGTGTCTTGTCGCCCACACTGATGCTGTACCCGCGAGCAGACCCACCGCCATTTGCAAAGCTGATGTATAGCGTGTACTTACCCGACTTTGCAGCAGTTACACCGTAGGTCACGAAGCTACCGACCGCATTAGCAACATTCGCGTAGCCCTCGCCCACAAAGCCTGCATTGGTCGTTTCCTTGACGCCATCAATTTCGACAAAATTCACGCCATCGATGAACGACTTGCAGGAATCAGTCCCGCACATCACCGATGGAGGAGGCAGTTCCACATAAGTTCCGTTCAACTTTTCAATAGCGGTCAAGTACGCTGCTTCCGTACTCAGCAGATCCGAACCGTAATTACCCGCCCACTGGTAACCCGTGCGGCGTTCTTCGCTAATTTTACTGAAGTCCTGCGTCTTGGTGCTTGCGCCGCCACGATCGCAGAAGAAGAAGTTGTCGTTATCGACTTCATAAAAACGATACCAAAGAACACTCCCCGACTTTTCCTGGAACCCGGCACTCTGACTGAACGAAAGTCCCGTCACCTTGGTACGCTTGTACCAGTCAATGGCACCCTTGATCGATTTCTGAATCGCTTCGGTCTGTTCCGGCCAGTTCATCAGGAACCACACCACGCCCGCCGATTCGCTACCCGACTTGGATTCCAGTTCGTAGGCACGCGCCGGACGCGGAGCATAGTTCGCCGTATCATGCTGGGCGCACCACACCGTCGGTTCCCCGTTATTCACGATCTGGGCCTTGAGCAGATAATCGACAGCCTTTCCTAACGCCGTATTCAACTTGGCGCGAGCCGCATCATCCACAATATCGCTGTCAAACGGACTCGTCTTGTTTACAATATCCCACATCGTCACCATCGCACGCACCATTGCGTTATCGTTGAGCGTAATATGGTCCGAATAATCGTTACGCTTGGGCCATACCTGCGGAAGTCCGCCCGAGGCGCGCTGCATCGTCAGCAAAAAGTTCACCGCCTTATTGAAACTCGACTTGAATGTATTCTTGTAGTTGGAATTTGTCGTTTCCTTGTAACGCACCGCCAGCAAGCGCATTTCCTGAGTAGTCGCATTGTTGTCGATTGTACCGACATCACCACCTGTCGCCGAACGCCAGCCGGACTTCTGCCCACCCGCATATGGACTCTTGTAACTCTCGGCCATCGCCTTGTAGAAACCACCGTTGTCAATCTGCCAAGTGGTCATGTTGTAGGTGTACTGGTCGATATCCATACTGCCCGCAGCCTTCGTCAACTCCGAATAGCTACGATAGTTTTTCAATTTTGCCACAGCAGTCGAAGGGGGAGCGTAATCAGCCGCAAAAGACGACAACGCTAAACCAAGTACGCCCAATACCGGCGCCGAACATTTCCAAACACTCATAAAAACCTCATCCCGCGAAACCGCGCAAATTCTCTTCTAAATCTATGTTATTTTCGGGAAAAGCGGTAATTACAAAAATATTCTAGTCTACATTTTAAGCCAAAATTCAGATAAAAAAGACCACATTTTACAAGTTTTTACACAAATTGATGTCTACACTACAAAATCCTGTAGCAAATCTATTAAGCGAATAAGGCAGAAGAAGAGAAATCGTTGAGCGAACCCATGAATTTTCTATCTTTGTTTCCGTATGAATACCAAGATTTACTATACCCTGACTGACGAGTCGCCGTTCTTGGCGACTCAATCCTTGCTCCCCATCGTGCGCGGTTTTGCAAAGGCCGCTGACATCGATGTCGAAACCAAGAACATCTCCCTGCCGGGCCGCATCTTGGCCGCTTTCGGCAAGGCCTCTGACGACCTGGATTTCCTGGGCAAGCTCACGCTGGACCCGAGCGCAAATATCATCAAGCTCCCGAACATTTCGGCATCCGTACCGCAGCTCAAGGCCGCCGTCGCCGAACTTCAGAAGAACGGTTTCGATGTGCCCGACTATCCGGATGCTCCGGCGAATGACGAAGAAAAGGCCATCCGTGCCAAGTACGACAAGGTGAAGGGTTCTGCCGTGAACCCGGTGCTGCGCCAGGGCAACTCCGACCGTCGCGCTCCCAAGGCCGTCAAGAATTACGCCCGCAACAATCCGCACAGCAACGGCGTGTGGAATGAATCGGTGAAGACGCATGTTTCGAGCATGCAGGCAAACGACTTCTACGGCAATGAAAAGTCCATCACGCTCGCGAAGGCCGACACGTTCAAGATTGAATTCGTGGATGAAGCTGGTGCTGTCACGGAACTGCGCGCCGCAAAGCCGCTCCTCGAAGGTGAAATCCTCGACGCCACCGTGATGCGTATGGCCGCTCTTGAAAAGTTCATCGCCGAACAGATGGCCGATGCCAAGGCGAAGGGCGTGCTGTTCTCGGTGCACCTGAAGGCCACCATGATGAAGGTCTCTGACCCGGTGCTGTTCGGTGCATTCGTGCGCGTGTTCTTCAAGGATGTTTTCGTGAAGTACGCCGACCTGTTCAAGGAACTCGGCATCGACGCGAACAACGGTCTCGGCGACTTGTACAAGCGCTTGGAAGGCAACGCCAAGGAAACCGAAGTCAAGGCCGCCATTGACGCTGCGCTCGCTGCTGGCCCGGACCTCGCGATGGTTGATTCCGCAAAGGGTATCACCAACTTGCATGTGCCTAGCGACATCATCATCGACGCCTCGATGCCCGCGATGATCCGGAACTCTGGCTGCATGTGGAACAAGGATGGCAAGCTGCAAGAAGTGAAGGCTTGCGTTCCGGACCGCTGCTATGCAGGCATCTACGAAGCCGCCATTGAATTCTGCAAGAAGAACGGCGCCTTCGACCCGAAAACCATGGGCACTGTTCCGAACGTCGGCCTCATGGCCCAAGGCGCCGAAGAATACGGCAGCCATGACAAGACCTTTATCGCTAAAGCAAAGGGTGTCATCCGCGCCGTGAATGCAAATGGCGAAGTGCTCCTGCAGCAGGATGTGGAAGCAGGCGACATCTACCGTATGTGCCAGGCGAAAGACGCTCCGATCCGCGACTGGGTCAAGCTTGCCGTGACCCGCGCTCGCGTCAGCAACACGCCGGCCATTTTCTGGCTCGACCCGCAACGCGCCCATGACCGTGAAATCCAGAAGAAGGTGGAAGTTTATCTGAAGGACCACGACCTGAATGGTCTCAGCATCAAGATTATGAGTCCGAAGGATGCCATCGTGGAAACGATGACCCGCGCAAAGGCTGGCCTCGACACCATCAGCGTCACGGGCAACGTGATGCGCGACTACCTCACCGACCTTTTCCCGATTCTCGAAGTCGGAACGTCTGCCAAGATGCTCAGCATCGTGCCGCTCATGGCTGGCGGCGGACTTTTCGAAACAGGTGCAGGCGGATCTGCCCCCAAGCAGGTGCAGCAGTTCCTCGCCGAAAACTATCTCCGCTGGGATTCCCTCGGCGAATACTTCGCGCTCGTCCCCGCTTTCGAGCAGGTCGCCTCGACAACCGGTAACGCCAAGGCTAAAGTCCTTGCCGACACGCTCGACGAGGCGAACGGCAAGATTCTCGAATTCAACCGTACGCCCGCCCGCAAGATTGGCGAACTCGACAACCGCGGCTCACACTTCTACCTGGCCCTGTACTGGTCGCAGGCTCTCGCCGCCCAAAAGGACGACGCAGAACTTGCCGCCAAGTTCGCCCCGGTCGCGAAGGCCCTCGCAGCCCGCGAGAACGAGATTGTCGCCGCGTTTGCCGCCGAGCAGGGCAAACCCGCCGACATCGGTGGCTATTACCTGCCGAAGCCGGAACTTCTGAAGAAGTGGCTCCGCCCGGTTGCAGAATTCAACGCCGTCATCGACGCGCTGTAATCCGCACGCCACAACCGAGATTCGGTCTTATTTCCTTGCGAAATAAGGCCGTTTTCTTATGTACACGGGAAATCACTATTTTCGCAACAGCTGCCTGACGTACTAACTACACTTCAAACCCTGCATCGACCATGCATTTCTGCGCGAAGCAATTTGCTTCGTCTTCCTTCTCAGGATGGTTGTGCGTGATTTCGATGTTCTGCAAGCAGATGCCCTTCTTACCATGATAAAGTACATGTGCCAGTTCATGGAAAAAGGTATACCACATGGTCGCCCGCTCTTTGAAGCGGTCATGGAGCTGGATAAGTGGGACATCCTTGTACCAACGATACATGCCATGAATCGGTGCACTCTTAAAATTCTGCACAAACAGCACGCGAATTCCGATTTTACGGCATAACTTCTGTAAGCCAGTCATGCAGTCATCAACCACCTCTGCCTCGGGCGTCCAATAAGTAATTTTCTTTGCTCTTTTCGGCAAAATCTTGTTCGCCGCAGCAAAAGCGATGATTTCGGGAAGGGCAATCTTCAATCGCTTGCGGACGGGTATTTGTTCCTGTTTTTCCATCGGATCGCGATCCGAAAGAATCTCGCCTCGACGAATCCACGCCGATGTGGCATAAGGATCCTTAACCTCGGCCAGGGATATACGGAAAGCTACCTTCAACTGAGCTTTCTTATAGTAGCCATCCCACGCCTGGGGTGAAGCCACGGCAAAGAACTTCAGCAAGGGCATTAAAGATTTGCTTTCGTCTTTTTTTTGCTGCACCCATTCGCGGACATTAATTTCTGCGGGGAAAGACTTTTTCCAAAGGGACTGGTCCGTCAGCGAAGCCTTGATTTTTTCGCGAGAAAGGAATTCGTCATAGGCCATCTGACTACGCAGCCAAAATCCAGCAGGAATCTCAGTAACCATTTCAAGCGAAATAGCCGATTCAGGCGTAATTCGACAATTACCCTGCAAAATATCGTTCACAGCCTTGGGAGTATAGCCCATGCGAGCGGCCAAGTCGTTGGCATCGAGACCCATTTCTTCAAGTTTTTCAGAAAGATGCCGCCCCGGCGGCGTCACTACAGCTAATTCATCACATCTATAAACCTGCATAAGCACCCATAATTTTAATACACCCAAAATATATATTAAAATTTCAAGTAAAGCAATAAGTATATCATTTTTCTAGATGATTTTATATATTTAGACCATACAAAACAACATTACAACAAGATTCAAATCATGGTCGAAATAAAAGAACTACTTAACGCAAGTACCGAATCGGAAATTCTTGAATTCAAGGAAGCCAAGTTCAATTACGATATGGACAAACTTGGCAAATATTTTTCGGCATTGAGCAACGAGGCTAACCTTGCTGGGAAAGACCGCGCTTATCTGTTGATGGGCGTACACAACAACAGATCAATTGTCGGTACAAAAATCTCTGATTCGACAATAAATTTCTTCAAGCACGAGCTTGCGAAGAACACTTCCCCAACCATGAATTTTATTAATGTAGAGCGTTCGGATATCGAAGGAAAAGACATTCTTTGCTTCATCATTCCGGCTGCGCCACAAGGCATGCCCATCGCTTGGAAAAATCACTACTACGGTCGTGAAGGCGAAAGTCTAGGCGGACTCGACATCGTGGAAATCGAGAGAATTCGAAACCAAACTCTATTTAGAGATTGGAGCGTGAAAATCGTTGAGGACGCCACAATCGATGACCGGTCAAAAGAGGCTATAGATGTCGCTCGTAAGCAATACGCAGAAAAAAATCTGCGTTTAAAAGGCGAAATACTTAGTTGGAGCGACAAGGTGTTCTTGAATAGAGCGAGGATTACCATCAACGGAAAAATTACTAACGCAGCAATTTTGCTGCTAGGCAAACCAGAATCAGAGCATTTCATAAGTCCGGCTCAAGCAAGAATTACCTGGATTTTAAAGGACCGCGATGGAGTAGAAAAGGATTACGAGCACTACTCATGCCCCATCATTCTCAGTGCTCAGCAAGTATTTCAAAAAATTCGAAACAACAAATATCGCTATATGCAGGAAGGATCTCTGTTCCCAGAAGAAGTTTTGCAATACGACCCTTATTCAATTCGCGAGGCTTTGAACAATTGCATCGCCCACCAGGATTACACTATGGGCGGAAAGATTAATGTGGTAGAAAGCGAAGACGGATTTTTGACATTCAAGAACGCAGGCGATTTTATTCCAGGTTCAATCGAAAATGTCATAAAGTCGGACGCGCCTGAATCTGTTTACAGGAACCCATTCCTTGTTGCAGCAATGGTGAATCTGAACATGATTGATTCTGTCGGTAGCGGCATCAAACGCCTATTTGACATCCAACGGAACCGATACTTTCCTTTGCCGGAATTTGACTTGACAAGGCATTCGGTTACATTGACGATTCTCGGAAAAATTCTTGATATCAATTACGCTAGAAAACTGGCAAGCAACAAAGACATTTCGTTGGAAGAAATCATACATTTAGATCAGTCTCAAAAGAAGAAAAAGACTAAGGCGACCCCGCACGAAAATCCGCACGAAAACCCGTACGAAAATCCGTACGAAAACCATTCTAATCTAGACAATCAGATTATCAAAGAAATAAAGAAAAACGCCAAAACAACAACCAATCTTTTGTCTGTCATCTGCGCAAAGAACAGAGACACAATAAGGGTTCATTTAAAAGCCCTGCAGCAAAAAGGCGTCATCAAGCGCGTTGGCCCAGCTAAAGGCGGTCACTGGGAAGTGATATCGGAAAAATAAAATATAGAGCCTTAAATTACACTCCGAAGAATTCGTTCACTTTGCTGCAGACAAAGTCGATTTCTTCGGTTTTCAGACCAAAGAACATCGGCAGGCGTAGCAAGCGATTGCTTTCGCTGGTGGTGTACTTGTCTTCGCCGCTAAAGCGACCATAGCGCAGGCCCGCAGGCGATGAATGCAGCGGTACGTAGTGGAACACCGCCAGAATGCCGTTATACACCAGGTGTTTGAGGAGCGCCGTACGCGTCTGCAGGTCTTCGACCTTCAAGTAGAACATGTGCGCATTGTGCGTGCAATGTTCCGGAATGAACGGCAACTCGACCAAGCCCTTGTCCGCCAGCGGCTGCAAGCGTTCGCGGTAAGCGTTCCAACTCGCCATGCGGTTGTCATAAATTTCGTCGGCGCATTCCAGTTCTGCATAAAGGTAAGCGGCGTTGAGTTCGCTCGGCAGATAGCTGGAGCCAAGTTCTACCCAAGTGTACTTGTCGACTTCGCCACGGTGGAACTGGCAGCGGTTCGTGCCCTTTTCGCGAATGATTTCGGCGCGGTCGCAATACTTTTTGTCGTTGATGAGCAGCGCACCACCCTCACCCATGCTGTAGTTCTTGGTTTCGTGATAGCTGTAGCAACCAAAGTCGCCGAGCGTTCCGAGCGCCTTGCCCTTGTAAGTCGCCATCATGCCTTGAGCGGCATCTTCGACTACGAACAGATTGTGGCGTTTTGCTATCTCGTTGATTTTATCCATCTCGCAAGCCACGCCCGCGTAGTGCACCGGCACAATCGCCTTCGTCTTCTCGGTGATGGCAGCCTCGATCAAGTTTTCGTCCAGGTTCATGGTGTCGGGGCGAATGTCCACGAACACGCACTTGGCCCCCTGCGATACGAACGCATCGGCCGTACTCACGAACGTGAACGACGGCATAATCACCTCGTCGCCGGGCTGAATATCGCAAAGGCGAGCAGACATTTCAAGCGCATGGGTGCAACTCGTGGTCAGCAGCGCCTTCGCCGTACCGGTATGCTTTTCAAGCCAATCATGGCACATCAAGTTGTAAGTGCCATCACCACAAATACGGCCACTTTCGACGGCCTGCTTCACATAATCGAGTTCGAGCCCCACGAACGGCGGCTTGTTGAATGGAATCTTTTGCATAAGATTTTCTCCGCCCGAAAATATACATCATTTAGAGAACTTGTAAAAAAAATATTTATTAATTCTATATTATTCACTAGATGCTCTATGGTTTTAAAAACATTCGGGGATTATTTTCAGCAGCGTTCCCATTGCTCATATTTGCGGTATGCCCGCTTTTTGCCAACGACTACTGGAAAACCGTAGAACAGGTCAAATGCGAGCCGCGAGCCAAGTGGTTCAGCAACAGCAGCGGGGATGGACATTCCTTCGGCTTCGCATGCGGCGGCCCCATAGAAAGTGGCATCGAAGACATCTTCCAATGTTACGCTCCCGACGAAAAGGGCGTCTGTCGCCCTAGTTCTCGCTTCGCTAGCAGATCTAGATTGCCTGCAGTTGGGGCTCCCGAAACGCTAGACAAAGATATCGGTTGTTACCGGTATAAAGACGAAGCCTACATTGTCATAGAAACGTCCATTCCGGAACAGGTTGAAGATACCATATTCCACTACGGGCCTCCTGAAAAGTGCTACCACTATATCGATGATTGCGAAAAAGCTCAGATATCCCCCGACAGCGTCGCGCAATGGGCAAAGACGTTCTATTCCTGCACGAACACGGAAACTACGGTTGAAGGTTGCCACTTTTCAAAAAATGGCCTCGCCCTTGTATATGGCGAAAACGGGGTATTAAAAATATGGAATCTCGAGGGTCTGCGATTGTTCTTTAGCATGAAGTCAATCACTAATGTCACGGAATTCTTAGAAAAAGCCGAAAGAGAAAACTCCCGTGCTGCCAAGTACACCCAAATTTTGCCATATGACTTTGAAGAAGGCCCTACAGACAGTCTGGCCAAGGCCTCAGTTGCCTGGGCAAAGGGGATGCAGGTCTTTTCGGCACTAAAGAAAGTAGACCGCATCAGCGCAAAATTCCCCACAATGCAAGACGCCATAAAGGCCTGCAAAGAGTGGAAAGCCAAGGGGACGAAATGACGAAGGCAAAACTTGTCCTAGCCCTGTTCTTGTTGGCATGTGCATCAACGCTACATGCGGTGGAGCCTTTAGACAGTCTCCCGGCTTACTGCGTCACATTCCCGACGGATTCAAGCTACAGGATACACCTGATCCGCCACACAAAAGATTTTCAGAGCAACTATGGCTGCGGTTGTTCCAACCATTCAGACAAGGATGAGTTTTTCATCAACTTTCCGCGGAACTTGAACAAGAAATCCTATACATGGATGACCTATAACCTGGAAAACGCAAAACGGGTTCTCCCTGAATTTTATGGGCAGACTTTCCGCGGAAACAAGAGTGAAACGAAATGTAAGGGTGACGATTTCGAGCGCAAGGAACAGGAATTCGACATTCTGCTTGTGGGCCCCTGCCTCAAGACCATGCCTGTTGCCCACTATTGTGTTGTCGAAGGCAGAAAACCGGCACTTTACCGTACCGAAATTTTTGGCAATGTTCCTATGGTCTACCTTTTCGATTCTACAAAAGTTTCCATACAAGAGGATAAGCAGCAGGAGATACGCTGCAGCGGAACCGCCAGGGTGCACCACAAGATAGAATGGGACTTTGCTGGAATTGGCCGGTTCAAGTTGGGCGCGTTCCTGGAAGAGGACACGTGCCATGCACTAAGTAAGTGGAACAACTACAATATGGCTGAGCTCCCGAAGTACGTCGACTTCTCTGGCGACCCTGCCTTCTTGATTACCACAAGCCAACTGAAAAGGTTCTACGGCAAGAATATCGCGGTTACCTGGGATGTTTCTATGGAATGCGGCTTCAAGCAGGAAGCACACCACGTTGAATACGAGGTTTTGCTTACAGGGAAATGCCCTTCTGAAGTAAAAATTGATTCTGAAAAATTGAACAAAATAAATCCCTGGAGGCTCTTCGAAGTTAATTTGCACGGGTTGGACCCCTTAGACATTCCTGAATTTGAAATGGTCGAGGCCTGTAAGGTAAGGAGGACGCTCAAATGAAAAACCGCATCGTTTCTGTATTTGGGGTGTTTTTGTTGATGAGCCTCCTTGCGCAATATGCTTTTGCAAAAGGGCCTGTTCAGTTTTGCGCTTCGTTCGAAGACAAAAACCATTACAGGCTATTGCTCATTGATACGCCCAAGCCCCTTGCCGACGAAAAGACGACCGCCACCAAAATTTCTGATTCTGTATACTGTGAAAGCCCGTTCTGGGCCCATTCCTTGTGGCCCAGTTTCGAAGGAGACAAGCGAAGCAACTTCGAACGAATTAATTACGACCTGGGCGACCCAAAAGAACTGGAAAGGCAATGTAAAGCCAAGATTCTTGGTGCAGACGGCCCCATAAAGAAGGTTGCCTCGCCAAGATTAGAATGGGACTTTGCCGCCATCGACGCCTCGCTGTATCAAAGGGATTCTGCCGAAAAATTCGTCCGCCGTTTTTACGGCAAGACTTTCACAGGCTACTGGATGGCAGACCTTGCCTGTACCTGCCCCCACTTTGAAACGGCGCATCAGTCGCGTACTTTCACGGCCAGGCTTGTGGGCAAATGCAAACCTAACTTCAAAAAAGAAAAACGGGTTCTTCCGCCGGAATATGAACCGCCTAAAGACACCACGCCAAAAGACAATGATGACCAAGATCTACCCCGTATAGAAAACCCGGACTGGATTCCTTGCTACACACAACGCTACAGCAAACCCGGCTGCAAAATCGGTAATTACGCAAGCAAGACACCGCTGTATGTCCGCGGCAAAATTGCTGGCATAGACGAAAGCCTGGAATGCTACAAGATCGACGGAAAGCACTACTTGAATTTCGGCACGAATGTGCCGCGAATCTCTTACGGAAAAGAAATTGACTTCTTTGGGTGTTTCACCGACAGCACGCAATGCGACTACGGATATTCTGCCCCTGAACTGAATGTGCCGTTTTATTCTTGCAAGGAGTTCGACCTTAAGGATGGCGGCTGCAAAACGGAGTACCATGGGGTGGACTTTGTGGTAGACGAGAACCTTAAACCCGAAGGCTGGACCCGTGACGGAATACTCTACTATTTCAAGCAGAAGCAAGAAAACAAGCTAGACGATTTCTTAAAGGGAATCTTCAACGAATTTGAGTCGCCAAAACAAAAATACGGCGTGATACTGCCCACAGGCGTAACCGAAAAAGACGTGATGCGGATGGGGGATGAGGCTGCACAAAAAGCCCACGGGATGTTCTTCTACGACGGGGCTAAAAAGATCCGGTACGAAGAATTCAAGAAGCCCCGGTTCAAGACCCTGAAAGAGGCCATGCAGCACTGTCGGGAATGATAAAAACGATTAATGATTCTATATTCCCTATCAAACACGTTTCATCCTTAAATACATTGCCCTGATCGGGCACATTTTTTATACGCCACATCGGAACACCAATCATCATTTGCAGTATTACGCTGTATACAACACCATCCTTTTGCAGAATGACTCAGCAATTTGATCAACATAAAAAAGATATATTGTTTACACTATGAGTTTTAAAAAGAAAATGTTGCTTCTCGGCGGCGGCCATGCCGAAATTCCGCTGATCCAGGCCGCGCAAAGTTTGGGTTGGTACGTGATTACCACGGGCAACGCCCGCGAAGGCCTTGGCCACCCTTACGCCGACAAGAACGTTTTTGCAGACTTTAGCGACAAAGACGCCATGCTAGAACTCGCCAAGAGCGAGGGTGTTCAAGCGGTTTGTTCCGGTTGCAACGATTTCGCCTTGCTTTCAACCGTGTACGTTTGCGAAAAGTTGGGACTCCCCGGCCACGACAGCTACGCAACTAGCCTCGAAATCCACCACAAGGACAAGTACCGCGCACTCGCTACTAGACTTGGCATTCCGACACCGCGCGCAATTACTGTTCGCGCCTCGAATCGCACCGAAAACTGCGCCGACTTCGAAACCGCCATCACACAACTAACCTTCCCAATTATCGTGAAACCCGTCGACTTGACTGGCGGCAAGGGCATTCACCGCGCCGCAAACGTCGACGAAGCCCGCGAAGCTTACAAAGACGCCTGCAGCCGCACACGCCAAGACCACATCGTAGTCGAAGAATTCGTGCAAGGATCAAACCACGGGTTCTCCGCCATGCTCGTAAAAGGCAAAGTTGCATTCGCCTTCTCTGACAACGAGCAGTACTATATCAACAAGTACATGGTCTCGGGCGCAAATTCGCCGAGCACCTCCAGCAACAAGACTCTCGCCATGCTCCGCGAATACAGCGAACGCATCGCACAAGAATTGCACTTGGTCGACGGCATTTTGCACATCCAGTACATCGAACGGGCCGACGGCACACCCGTCATCATTGAAATCTGTCGCCGCCCGCCCGGAGATTTATACATCAAGTTCGTAAAGTACGCGACAGGCATCGACTACCCGAAATTCATCGTGCAGGCTGAAACAGGCGAAGACATTTCCGGCATCGCCGACGTTTCTACACAAAGATTCTGGCTGCGCCACTGCATTATGTCCGACACCCAAGCCGGCGAAAACGGCAGTTCAGGAATCGTCCGCGACGTCACCTTCGCGCCTGAAATTCAAGGCAACATCATCGAAAAATTCCTGTGGTACAAGCCCGGCGAAGTCATTACAGATAAACTCACCTACAAAGCTGGAATCGTATTTTTCAAGTTCAACTCCCTCGCCGAGATGCAAGACAAAACCGCACGCATGACCGAACTCGCGAAAATCGTGGCAGAATAAAGATTTTTTAACAGAGCCCGCGCTTTCCGCCATAAATTATCCTATATTCCGTAATATGAAGAAGGAACCTTATCAGATTGCGTTTATCGGAGGCGGAATCAATTCGGCAATCGGCGAAGTCCACAAGGCCGCAAGCCAGATGGACGGCCATTTTGAACTTGTAGCGGGTGCATTCAGCACCCACGCCGAAACCAACCAAAAAACCGCACGCACCTGGGGCGTCGCAGACGAACGCACCTACGCCGACTATCACGAACTTTTGAAAACCGAAAAAGGCAAGCTCGACGCCGTCGTAGTGCTCGCGCCGACCGACTACCACAAAGACATCGTGATTGACGCACTGAACGCCGGGTTCCCCGTGATTTGCGAAAAGTCGCTCGCCACCAGCGTGGCCGAAGGTGAAGCCATCGCAAAAGTTGTCGCCGACACCAAAGGATTCTTCTGCACCACCTACAACTACACCGGCTACCCCATGGTGCGCGAACTCAAGCAGTTCATCGCCGATGGCAAGCTCGGTAAAATCCAGCAAGTGCAAGTCGAAATGCCGCAAGAAGGTTTTATGCGCCTGGGCGCCAACAACGAACCGCCCAAGCCGCAAAGCTGGCGACTCAAGGACACCGTGATTCCGAAAATTTCGCTGGACCTCGGCAGCCACCTGCACAACATGATTTACTTTTTGACCGGTGAACGTCCCGAACACATCGTGGCCGACCAAACCACCTTCGGGCTTTTCCCGCAAATTGTCGATAACGTGGGCGCCCTCGTGCAATACACCAACAATGTTCGCGCCCAAATCTGGTTCAGCAAAACCGCACTCGGCAACCGCAACGGCCTGCGCATCCGCGTGTACGGCAGCGAAGGCAGCGCCGAATGGTTCCAGCTAGAACCCGAAACACTCAAGACCTGCGACCTGCGCGGCAACGTAAGCCTGCGCGACCGCACCGGCGACGTCAAAATCGCAAACCAACAGCGTTACAACCGCTTTAAAGCAGGCCACCCCGCCGGATTCATCGAAGCCTTCGCGAACTACTACAAAGACATCGCCGACTGTCTCGGCCAATATTTCGCAACCGGCAGCTTTACAAGTCAATATGTATGCGGCATTCACACTTCGCTCGAAGGCCTCGCCATGATGCAAGCCGCCGCGAAATCCGCACAAAGTAACAAGTGGGAATCTGTTCAGCAAAGGTTTTAAATGAAACTCTCTTTTGTAATTCCCTGTTACCGTAGCGAAAACACCATCGAAACCGTGGTGCAAGAAATCCGCGAAACCGTGGCCGCGCGCAACGCAGCAGGCAACGGCTCCGACGGCAAGACCTTTGACTACGAAATCGTGCTGGTCAACGACTGCAGCCCCGATGGCGTATGGCATGTCATCAAGAAACTCGCCGCCGACGACAGCAAGATTAAGGGAATCTGTCTCGCCAAGAATTTCGGGCAACACAGTGCCCTAATGGCAGGCTACGGCCAGGCCACCGGCGACTACATCATCAGCCTCGATGATGACGGCCAAACACCCGCCAGCGAAAGTTTTAAACTTGTAGATAAACTAGAAGAAGGCTACGACGTCGTTTACGGCTACTACCAGCATTCGGCGCAGCACCTGTTCCGTCGCTTTGGTACCTGGGTCAACAAGAAAATGGCTGAAGCGATTATTGGGCAACCCAAAACGCTTCGCACCACAAGCTTCTTTATCATGCGCAAATTCATCGTCGATGAAATCGTGCGCTACCCCAACCCGTTCGCCTACATTAGCGGGCTTGTTTTCCGCGCCACTAAGAACTTAGGCAACGTTGCCGTGGAACACCGCCACCGCCTCGAAGGCCGCTCCGGCTACACGCTCGCAGGCCTTATCGGGCTCTGGATCAACGGTTTTACCGCATTCTCCGTCAAGCCGCTTCGCGCCGCAACCTTTATCGGAATCTTATGCGCCCTATTGGGCTTTGGCTCGGGCTTGTTCGTGGTCTACAAAAAACTTATGTTCCCCGAAGTCCCCGTTGGCTACACCAGCATGCTTGCCACACTCCTGTTTGTGGGCGGCATGATTATGCTGTTACTCGGACTCATCGGCGAATATGTGGGCCGCATCTATATCAGCATCAACCAATCGCCACAATACGTGGTGCGAGAAAGAACGTTTTAGGTAAAGCAAATGGCAGCGCAGACAAGCGAATGGACCACCGTCATTAAGCCCAAATCGAGTTTATTCGAAGTGGACTTTGGCGAACTTTGGCAGTACCGAGATTTGTACCGAATGTTCGTAAAACGCGACATTGTCACCTGGTACAAGCAGACCATTCTCGGACCGCTGTGGTTCTTTATCCAACCCATCATGACCACCATCATGTTCATGGTCGTGTTCGGTGGCATCGCAAAAATCAGCACCGACGGGCTCCCGCAACCGCTCTTTTACCTTGCGGGCATTTGCCTGTGGACCTATTTTTCGGAATGCCTAAACCAGACTAGCAAAACGTTCATCGAAAACGCAAACATGTTTGGAAAGGTGTACTTTCCGCGACTTGTCGTGCCGCTCGCGACCGTCACAAGCAACCTAGTGCGACTCAGCATCCAAATGGGACTTTTCCTGATTGTATTTGCGTACTATCTGATTTTCACTGATGCGCCAGTGCACCCGAATATATACCTACTGCTCACGCCCGTACTTATCGCGCTCATCGCAGCACTCGCACTCGGCTTTGGCGTGCTGTTCAGTAGCCTCACCACCAAGTACCGCGACCTGACATTCTTGCTCACATTTATCGTGCAACTTTGGATGTACGCCACTCCGGTGATCTATCCGCTCAGCACCATCGAAGACCCGCGCCTCAAAATGCTGATGCAGGCAAACCCGCTCACCAGCATCATGGAAACCTTCAAATTCGGCATGCTCGGTGTGGGCGAATTCAGCTGGGCCACCCTCGGCTACACCGCCGGCTTCGCCGCCTTCATCTTAGCACTCGGCGTCATCGTATTCAACAAGATCCAGCGCACCTTCATGGATACGGTGTAGATTATACCGCGACCTTGAACACAATTCCACCCGTCACGTAACGGTGGATGATGGAATTGATTAGCGTCTGGTACGGCATGCCAGCAGCCTTCGCCATTTTCTTGATGCCATTCAGATCATCAAGTTGCATACGAATGGTAATGTTCTTCGCCGAAGCAGACATGATATCCGCACGCATAGCTTCCAGCTCATCACGAGGTATCGGCTCTGTTTCGCCATTCTCGATAGCTTCCATCAAAGCACGTTCTTCTTCGTCGATCGGCTCATCTATGAATTTCGAGTTCGCCATTTTCATACCTCCTTTGATAAACCCTGTTTCTAAAAGCAGTTTTGAGAAAATACGTTCCATCCGCCTCAACAACGTAAGGCACACAATGAACATATCCGTTTAGTAAAACAAGAAACATTCTTTGCCCAGGATGACCATTCTGATTTTTCACCTCATCGCCATCGAATCTGCCTGCAAGAATTTCTTGCCTTACAGATTCCATATCGATGTTATGCTCCTGTTTGACCACTAGAGCCTTTCCAGGATCAAAACGCACCTTCATCTCTATATTTATAATATACATAATTTACGAATCCAGGTCAAGAACTTTTCAAACTTTTTCAGCCCGCAGATGTTATAAATCAGCGACTTGAGCAAATTTTCGTCTATAAGGGAAAACCTGGCTTTGGTTGGCACAACGGCCACATTTTTCTTCATCATTACCTCCCTGCGGACAAGCGTGAAACCGCAGCGTTTTGAAACTTTGAGCACTAGAACATTTGTTCACCAGCAAATATAATTTCGAGGACCGACATTGTCAATCCCTATGGCAAGAAATACACTCTTTTCATAAAAATGTCAAAACTGGCTAAAAAGGGGCAAATTTGGCCACATTATGCACATAAGTTCGCAACTAGGCAGCTTTTATCTATATTACTCAAGAAGATGTGCGCGATTGAGTTGCAGCAACTCCTCATCGCTTGGTCATAAAGCTTTTGAAAGCATCAACTTTTTCTATTACTTTTTCCCTTCGTGGTATTCCTCTTCGGAGTTCACGTTCCAGAGGGCTGTCTTGTCGGTGCTCCCTTCGCGAATGCACTTCACGACTTCCATGGCAGCAAGCATGCTATGATCCATGTTGTTGTACTTGTGCATGCCGTTACGGCCCATGAGGAACAGGTTATCAATCGGGTCCACGTATTCGCGGATTTTACCAAACTCGCCATAAGTACCGAAGTAGGCTGGATACGCCTTCTTAATATGGAATACCACGGAGTCTCGCACATCATCAGATCTTGCCACGTCAATCTTGTCGAGTTCGTCAATAGCGAACTTGATGAAATCCTTATCAGGCATACACCACATTTCATCACCCTCGGTAGCAAAGTACTCAAGACCAATCCAAACTTTTTCAGGGTCAGCAACCAAATAAGGGCTCCAATTGTTAAAGATCTGAATACGACCAAGCTTAACATCGGATTCTTGTACGTAAATCCAGTTGTCGGCAACGAACTTGAGCTTGCTCTCGGGAGTACCAAACTTCGCCGGATTTTTGATGAGTAACTTATCGAGCAACAGACCCACGGTAATAAAGTCGCGGTATACGAGACCTTCAGAAACTCGCTTCACTTCGGCAGGAACAGGAGTCTTTTCGTTATCCATCGCGGATATAAGCTCCTTGACCGGCATGGTGCTGAGGAAGTAGTCACAAGGAACAGTTTCAGTATATTGACCATGGTCAACTACAACACTTTCGATGCGTTTGCCATCAACGGAGCGATTCACCCCCACGACCTTCGTATCCATGCGGATTTCGCCACCCATTTTTTGAATCTTTTCGGCAACAGTTTCCCACAGTTGACCAGGGCCGAATTTCGGATAAAGAAACTGACCGATAAGGCTTGTCTCGGTATCCTTTTGGCGAATATCCACACCATTTGCGGAGCCCGCCTCGGCCTTCTTCTTGCCAGCAAAAAGCTGCTTTACAGCGTGCACCACGGTCTTCGAGATGGAAAGCCCCTTGATGCGTTGCCCACCCCAATCGGGACTTATCTTGCTGCACGGCACGCCCCACACTTTCTCGGTGTAGTCGCGGAAAAACGTGCGGTAGAGTTCCACGCCGAAGCGGTTGATCATGAAGTCTTCGAGGCTCTTCTCCTTGCGGGCGGGCAACAGTTGCACCTTCAAGTAGCTCATGCCAATCTTGAACATACGCCAAAGACCAAGATTACGGATTGTATCACCGTTCAGGCTCACCGGGTAGTTGAACAGCTTACGCAAGAAGAGAATGCGGCTAAGCCTGCTTCGACAGAGCATCACGTAATCCGTCTTCTCGGGATCAGGACCACCTTTGACCAACGGCACCTTGCGGCCAATGGCCAGATCATCCTTACTTGCGACACCTTGCAGCGGCAAGATTCCCTGCCACCAGTCCATCACGATATCGCTCTTGCTAAAAAAGCGATGGCCACCGATATCCATACGGTTGCCCTTATAGCGCGCGGTGCGAGAAATTCCACCGACAACGTCCTCAGCTTCAAAAATGACAGGCTTTACATCAGTCGTGCGTAAAAGTTCAAATGCAGCAGTGAGGCCTGCAGGGCCAGCACCCGCGATTACAGCAATCTTTTTGAATTCCTTCTCAGCAACCATCTTATTCCTTCTTTTTCTTAAAAAGCATCAACTTTCTCGCACCAAAATTCCACACCAGCACAAGAACCGCAGCGACCATCTTGGAAACCATTTCATTCAAACCCAGGCCATCAACCATTAAGAACATAAGCAGCTGATTTATACCAACACCAGCAAAGCCAACTAACACAAATAGGGTAAATTCAGCAATCTTTCGCTTTTCAAACGTACGATGACAAGCTGTAAACACCCACAGGATGCTCATTGTGTAATTGAGCACAAGCCCTGCAACAAGGCCCACAAAATTCGCAAACAAGTAGTGCCAATCAAAAACATAAAGGCAAAAAGCAAATAGACTAAAATCCACCACAAACGCAAGACCACCCGTTATTAGGTAACGCAGGAATTGCCCTAACAAGGATTTGCGCGGAAAGCCATCTCGCAATGATTTAATCCGTTCTACAATCATTTTTCCATGAATCTCATTTTTTCTTGAAATATAACATAAACACCCCGCAAAAGTTACCATTTTATTACACACTTAATCTATATTAATCTTAGATATGACCGTTTACAACCTAAAAAGCACTCTCTCCACCTGGCTACGCAAACTTAACCAGCCATTTTTCCTAAATCAAGAGGAGACCGAGCCCCCTACTTTGCAGCAAAATGGTAGCAGGGACGATGCTTTTGATGTTCTAAAGGGTATTGCAATTATCCTAATGATTCTGGGGCACTGCAATGTAGGCCATTTACGCGCGTTCATTTTCTCATTCCACATGCCACTGTTCTTTTTTGTGACAGGCTATTTTTTAAAGATCCGGCCATTGCGTATAGAAATTGGCATAAGCCTAAAACGGCTCATGGTTCCCTATATTTTTTCCGTTTTCTTCATTCTCACCATCATCTCATTCCAAGATTTTGTCGACAAGGGCTGGATAGACCTTGCAAGTTTCAAAGACAACTCTTTGCGATTCTTACTTGGATTCAAAGGAGGTTCAGCCCCAGAGTGGCTACATGGAGAAATCCGCGCGCTATGGTTCTTTCTTGCTTTATTTTGGGCAAGGTCCATTATTGTTGTACTTATAAACTCGATTAAATCAGCACCAGCTCGTTGCATAATCATCCTCATGCTAAGCCTTCTCGGAGCCTTCTGTGGAGAACATTTCTTTGTGCCGTTCTGTATTCCCCTAGGAATATCAGCAACGGGCTTTGTCTATGCAGGATTTCTAATTCGCAAATACAACCTACTAAATTCAGCAAAGATTACAACGTTTTTTCCAGTACTTCTCATTCTATAGCTTTATAGCTGGATGCGAAATGGAATAGATATAGCCTTATTTCTTTATCCAACTGGATATATATTCGGTTTACTCGGAGCATTCGGAGCGTTTTATTCCCTATATAAATTCGTACAGTATTTTTTCAACAAAAAATCCATTTTTTGGAAATTTATTCTTTGGGGCGGACGTTACAGCATAGCCATCTACAGCTTTCACGCAATAGACGAAAATACAATAAGATGGAAAATTTTAGCCCATCACCTTCATATCTCCTTTGAGTATTTTGACTTTTTCCAAATCATTTCACGTATAACGATAACTTTTTTCATTGCTTACATGATTTTAAAAATAAAGCCCATACGAGAGTGTATTTTTCAAATAAAAACAAACAAAAATTAACGCATTTAATCTATATTACTCAACAAGATGACCGCGATTGAATTCGAAAATATCAGCAAGCAGTACCGCCTGGGGCTAGTAAGCACCGGGACGCTCAGCCACGACCTGAACAGGTTCTGGCAGACCAAGGTGCTGCGCCGCGAAGACCCCTACCTCAAGGTGGGCGAAGTCAACGACCGCGCGCACAAGGGCGACAGCGAATACGTGTGGGCCCTGAAAGACATCAACTTCAAGGTGGAACAGGGCGACGTCGTGGGCATCATCGGCAGGAACGGCGCCGGCAAGAGCACACTCCTCAAGCTGCTGAGTCGCGTGACCGCCCCCACCACCGGCACCATCCGCGCACGGGGCCGCATCGCGAGCCTCCTCGAAGTGGGCACCGGATTCCACCCCGAGATGACCGGCCGCGAGAACATCTACATGAACGGCGCCATTATGGGCATGAGCCGCGCCGAGATTAGCCGCAAGCTCGACGAAATCGTGGACTTCAGCGGCTGCGAACGCTACCTGGACACCCCCGTAAAACGCTACAGCAGCGGCATGACCGTACGCCTCGGATTCGCCATCGCGGCACATCTGGAACCTGAAATTCTCGTGGTGGACGAAGTGCTAGCCGTGGGCGACGCCGAATTCCAGAAGAAAGCCATCGGCAAGATGCAAGACGTAAGCCGCGGCGAAGGCAGAACAGTGCTGTTCGTAAGCCATAATATGGGCGCGGTGAAGAATTTGTGCAAGAGGGGAATTGTCCTGAATCAGGGAAAAATTGATTTTATAGGAGCCGCAAAGGACAGTGTAGAACATTATGCAAGTTCCTCGCTTAATAATAAAATTGACCATACAATAATATCTACGATCAACAGAAAAACAATCTTTTCTCGATCTGTAGAGATAATAGAGGTAAGATTACTCAATGACGCAAGCAACATATCAACCAATGAACCATTAGAATTTGTCATAAAGCTAAAACACAATACATCCTCCTCCCAAAGTTTTAAAATCGGATTGTTTATCAGCAATAATTATGGCATCACGGTTGGAACAGCATATACAAATACAATTGAAACCAACTGTGCAAAAGATTTTTGGGTTGTTGATATTGTCTTAAAAAACCACAATTTAGCCAAGGGACAATATTCTGTAAACTTCAACTTGTCGAATTTCAATTACGCTTCTTTTGGAAGTGATTTAGACCTCGTACGCGATGTCATACATTTCAATGTAAATTCTATTGGTTTAAATCCCAAAACAGAATTCATTGCATGGCATCAAAATCTTGGTGGTTGCGCTTTTCAAGACGCAAGAGCCAAACTTGTCGATGAAAATGAGTAATACTGTTAAAGTTTCTATAGTTGTTCCAATATACAATGTCGCTAAATATTTAGATAAGTTGATTACATCAATAATCAATCAATCATATCCTCATATTGAAATCATTTTGGTTGACGATGGTTCTCCAGATAGTAGCGGTTTAATATGCGACAATTATGCAAAGCAAGATTCTAGAATTATTGTCATTCACAAAAAAAATGCCGGTGGCTGCGAAGCTAGAAATACAGGATTGGATATAGCTACTGGCGAATATATAATGTTTATCGATGGAGATGATTGGATTTCAACAGATTGCGTCGAATACCTTTTAAATATAGCCATTTTAACGAACTCAGACATGGCTCTTTCTGACGCAAACTTCACAACAAGAGATCAACAACAAATCAAACACGATAATATCGGAATATGGACATCAGAACAAGCAATTTCATCCATTCTATACCCTAGATTTTCTGTAGGCTGTTGGAACAAAATATATAAGCTAAGCCTCATAAAAAAACACCACATCAGATTTGACGTTCCATGGTCTGGGGAGGGCATGTATTTCGCAACCATGGCAGCAAATTTTTCCAATCAAGTTGGATATGGACATAGAAAAGTATATCATTACAGAATGAACAACAAAAATAGCGCAATGACCAATTATAATGTGCAGATTGGCATTAATGCTCTATACAACATAAAAAACATCAAAAAGAAACTTACCATACGAACCCCAAAGGTCATGCATTCTGTACATTGGCATATTTGGAAAAACTATAATTTTTTACTTCGCCTTATAATCTCAACCCAAAGCATAAAAAAGAATTTAGAATTATTCCTCAAATGCCTTGTGATGATTCGTTTTTTACTACCATATGCTATTATCGGTACAGAATTCCCTTTGATAGAGAAAATAAATTTTATAAAAAGAGGTGTTTTCCCGATTTATCACGCAATAAAATTATCTAAAAAACAAAAAAAAGATTTAGATTTAGATAAAATGGAATAGTCTCGTTATGGAAAAGATAGGCTTACTATCATACCATTTTTGGTACAACTATGGAACATGTCTACAGGCATACGCTCTTCAGTATATTCTAAAGAAAATGGGATATCAATCAGAATATATTGATTTTGGATGGAAATATCCAATAGTTACTGAAACCTTGATAGAGAATTTTTGGACTTACACAAATACAAACACAAATCTTTTCCGTACACTTAAAACGAACCTTTACAAATATGCAGGAGCAATCATTAATCACAATCTCTATTCAACATTATTTCGAGATTTTATATATAAAACAAACAACAAACTTTTTGATAAATTCCACAACCAATTCATTATAGAATCTCCTCACGTAAAAGATTTAAACAACATAGAAAAAAATTACGATTTTTTTATCGTTGGCAGCGATCAAGTATGGAATCCTAGTTGCTGCGAAAAAAAATACTTCGCACATTTTCTTTTAGATTTTGTTAAAGAAAAAAAGAAAAAAATTTCCTATGCACCAAGTATTGGAATAAAAAATATTGATGCAAAAGCAAAAGAGTTGTTTAAATTATACCTACCTCAGTTTCAGTCGTTAAGTTGTCGAGAAGAATTTGGATGCTCATTACTTCGCAAAACTACAGAATTAGAAATTACGCGAGTTATCGACCCAACGCTGCTAATGACTCGCGAAGAATGGTTATCCATCGCAGAAAATAAAGAAGTACAACCCTACGTATTATGCTATATCTTAGGTGATAAAACCAAGATTGTTGAAAAATCCCTACAAATAGCAAAGAAGCATTCACTTGATTTAAAAATAATATCTATGTCACAGGTGATTATAGAAAAATACCAAAAATATATTATGTCCAATGTAGGTCCTCGAGAATTCCTTTTTCTTCTAAATAAAAGTTCTTGCATTTTAACAGATTCTTTTCATGGAACAGCATTTGCGATAAATTTCAACATACCATTTTATTCTTTTTTTAAAAGAACCGGAAACTCTTCGGTTTCCGACAATAGCAGAATTATTGATTTGCTGGATTTATTCCACTTATCATGTAGATTGAAAGAATCTGTCGACTTCAGTGAAGATTTTTCCTGCGATTTTAAAGAAGCGAATAAGATTTTGCATCATGAACGAGAAAAATCATTCAACTTTCTAAAACATAGTATTAACCAAATTTTATGATTCCCAAAACAATTCATTACTGCTGGTTCGGAAAAAAGCCTCTCCCTGAATTGGCTTTAAAATGTATTGCATCATGGAAAAAATTCTTGCCCGATTATGAAATTAAAGAATGGAACGAGGACAACTTCGACATAAATCAAATCCCATATACAGCAGAAGCCTATAAATGCAAAAAATATGCCTTTGTAAGTGATTATGCAAGATTTAAGATTATGTATGAATATGGGGGCGTATACTTTGATACCGATGTAGAAGTTATCAAACCTTTAGACTACATCCTCAATAAAGGCTCCTTTTGGGGACTAGAAAAATCTAAAGAAGGATTGTCTTGTAATCCTGGCCTCGGATTCGCCTGCCCGCCCGGTCTAGACCTATGTAAAGAGATGATTAATCATTATGAAAAAGAAGTGTTCATTTATCCAAATAGGAAATACAATTTAACAACAGTGGTTGAAGTTTTTTCTAAAATTTTAGAGAGCAATGGTCTTTCTTTATCCTCATTTCCAGTTGAATTAAACGGGATATACATTTATCCACCTGATTATTTCAGTCCTATAAATTATAATACAGGGAAAACAAACATTACACAGAACACATACACAATTCACCATTATGCAGCATCTTGGGTGAACAAATACGACAATATGTCTTTGTTCGATAAAATTTGGAATTTTCTTCACTTGCCCAACACAAATATTCGTGCAAAGTTCTTCAGGAAATAGGCATGCAAGATCCTTTGGTATCCATAATTGTTCCAATCTACAAAGTAGAGCCCTATTTACGACGTTGCCTCGACAGCATCGTTAATCAGACCTACACGAATTTGGAAGTGATATTAGTGGATGATGGGTCTCCCGACAACTGTCCACAAATTTGTGACGAGTACGCAGTTAAAGACAGGCGTATTGTTGTCATTCACAAAAAGAATGGTGGTCTTTCCGATGCACGGAATGCGGGCCTAGATATATGCAAGGGAGAATATGTATCATTTGTAGATAGCGATGACTGGGTGGATGAGAAATATATTGAAATTTTACTTGATTTAGTGATAAAAGAAAATGCAGACATTGCAATTGGAGAAAACATACAAACCAAACAAGTCGTTCAAAAACAAAACATAAAATCGATCACAAAAACGTATTCACACAAAGAAGCACTCTTTCACTTATTCAGCCAAAACCACCTTGCATTTATCGTCTCTTGGGGAAAAATCTATAAGCGAAATCTATTCTCTACCTTACGTTTTCCCATAGGAAAATTCCATGAAGATGAATTCACTACTTATCTCCTGTTTAATAAATCAAAAAAAATATCCTACACTTCCATAATTCTCTATTTCTATTTTCAACGTCCCAACAGCATCATGGGAAATCAACACCCACATGATTTGCTAGAAGCAGAAGAAAAGCAATTTGATTTTATAATAAAAAACAACATGGTTGATTTACTGTCCAACCAAGCTAGACTTATATGTTGGCAAATTTTATACATTTACATCAACTCGCCTAGCACCAGCCTTAAAACAATGCTCCTTTACTACAAAAAACATCTAAAAAAACAAAACAGCCCCATTATTCATTACTTTCTGCTAAAACTTTTTTGCAAGCGTCCTTATTTGTACGTTATCCTTCGAAAAATTTCACCATTCCTTATTAGAAAATGAATCCCTTAGTATCTATCATAGTCCCCATTTATAATGCGGATAAATATTTAACTCGCTGTTTAAGTTCTATCGTAAATCAAACGTATACCAATTTGGAAATCATACTCATCAACGATGGTTCCACCGACACTAGCCTAACTATTTGCAACAATTATGCAAAAAAAGACAAACGAATTGTACTTATCAACAAGACTAACGAGGGCGTTTCCGTAGCAAGAAATACTGGTATTCAGAAATCCCGCGGAGAATACATTGCATTTATGGACGCAGATGATTGGATAGCCTCTAATTACATCGAGCAACTAATGGAACCATTTAAAAATGAAAATATCGATATATCCATATGCAATTATCAAATATGCAATGATTACATATCAACACCGTCTGAATCAAATCACATTTTTTCACAAAAAGCCGCAAGAGAATATTTACTTGAGAACCAAAAAAAGAGTAATCTCACAACAATCGTTCCTTGGGGCAAAATTTTCAAGAAAAAAATTATATCAGGTATATTCTTTCCTGAAGGGCTTCATTTTGAAGATGAAGCCACCATATACAAATTTTTTTACGCCTCCAAGCAAATCGCAAAATGTAATTACAAAGCGTATTTTTACTTTCAGTCAAAAAATGGATTGACAAAGTCCGTATGTCCTAATCATCCCGAGGACGCTGTTTTAGTTTTTGAAGAAAAATATCGATTCTTCAAAGAAAGAAACGACGAAGGTTTCTTTCAATATACCTTGGCTACATTGTTATGGGAATGCTTAATATTGTACAGCGTGAAGAAAGATAAGCGCGAATACGCAAACAATAAAATCACCCAATATCTAAAGATTTTCAATCAATATAATATCAACTATGAACATTCTATTTCTTTAAACTTCTTTTGTCGTTTTCCTTTTATTTATCTTTTATATAAAAAACTTTTCTAGTTATTTTCATGCTGTCCATTACTGTATTCACGCCAAGCCACAACCGCAAAGCTTTGATAGAACGACTCTATCAGTCTCTTTTGCTACAGACTCAAAAAAATTTTGAGTGGTTGGTTGTAGACGATGGCAGCACGGACAATACAGAACAATATTTTTCCAATTTACTTGCTGAGCAGCAACCATTCCCCATTCGCTACATAAAGCAAGAAAACGGCGGCAAACACAGGGCGATAAACAACGGTCTAAAAAATGCTTCAGGTGATTTATTTTTCATTGTAGATTCCGACGATTATTTAACCGAAAATGCAATTGAAAAAATCAATCAATGGGCAACAACACTAGACGGCACTCATAAATGGGCTGGTATTTCTGGATTGAAGGGCTTTTCAAAAGAATCTATCGTTGGGCAGCACAGCGAAGCCACTTATGTTGACGCCAAAAACAGCGAACGACGTAAATACAATTTATTAGGTGACAAAGCCGAGGTTTATTTCACAAATGTTTTAAAAAAACACCCATTCCCAGAAATTCCGGGCGAGAAATTCATTTCCGAAGAAATTGTATGGAACGCAATTGCTCGTGATGGCTATTATTTAAGGTGGTTTAACGAAATCATCTACATCTGCGACTACCTTGAAGGCGGATTAACTAAAGATAACTCCAAAGATCGGGATAATCCGCAAGGCAGGTTGCTTTGGGCAAAAGGGCAGCTAGAAACATTCCCTAATTCATGGCGAGATCGATTCCTTGCTATAGGAATATACCGACACGCTGTCAGCGATGCAAAGTCCATAAGTAAAACCGCGCATGAACTTGGTGTTTCTAGAGCATCCGTATTTTTAGCATCAATACTATTATCATTACACAACCTTTTGTTTTCCAAATAACCCTCCATGATCCCCAAAGTCATACATTACTGTTGGTTCGGCCATAACGAGTTGCCTCCGCTTGCAAAAAAATGTATTGCATCGTGGCAAAAGTTTTTACCCGATTATGAAATCAAGGAATGGAACGAAGACAACTTTGACGTAAATAGCATTCCTTATACTGCACAAGCATATAAACACAAGAAATATGCATTCGTCAGCGATTACGCCCGGTTTAAAATTCTCTATGAATACGGGGGCATCTACTTTGACACAGATGTCGAAGTTATAAAACCCATTAACGACATTATAGAGAAAGGCGCGTTTATGGGGCTTGAAATAGACATTCAAAATGCTAGCGAAGAAGACATGTTCAACAGTGTAAACCCTGGACTTGGATTTGCGGTTCCAAAGCAACACCCCTTCATTAGAGAAATGCTAGGCATCTATGAAAAACAAGATAAACTCGACCAAAACATATCAATAACAAGATTCACATCCGAACTTTTATTAAAAAAAGGATTCGCTCCCAAAGAAGGACTTATTACAAGTATTGCAGGAATAAACATTTATCCAAGAACATTCTTCAATCCTTTTTCAAGAAAAACGTATTCCACAGAAATAACAAAAGATACAAGATCAATCCATCACTACGCATCCTCTTGGATATCTAAAAGACAACGCTGGATTAATAGTCATCGTTACATTTCATTATTGTTTTGGATCCTAAAACGCCCCCTCAGCACAAATATCAGGGGATTAAAACGTGTTTTTAAAGAAAAAAGCATATGGGGAAAATAAAATATGATTCCCAAAGTCATACATTACTGCTGGTTTGGTCGCACCGAATTGCCTCCGCTTGCAAAGAAATGCATTACATCGTGGCGCAGGTTTCTACCTGATTATGAAATCAAGGAATGGAACGAAGACAACCTTGACGTAAACAGCACGCCCTATACAGCACAAGCATACAAGCATAAGAAATACGCATTCGTCAGTGACTACGCACGCTTCAAAATTCTTTATGAACACGGTGGAATTTATTTTGACACAGATGTTGAGGTCATCAAATCTCTAAATGACATTCTTGAGAAAGGAGCTTTTTTCGGCTTAGAGCAAGATGTAAAAGATCATTTCGCTTGCGCTCCTGGCCTCGGTTTCGCCTGTAGCCCAGGTCTCGATTTATTACGAAAAATGCTGGAACTATATAAGAATCTTGATTTTGAGCTACCAGACGGTTCTTTAAATCAAAAAACAGTTGTTGAACATTTTTCAGAAATGCTTCTCGCAATGGGTTTACAGCCAACATCCGGCATTATGAAATTTGAAGGAGCATACATTTATCCTCCAGACTTTTTCTGTCCGAAACCTTCGGAATTTGGGAAAATCCAAATTACAGCAAACACTCGAACGATCCACCATTACGCGGCATCATGGATTGGACAAAAACAACGTTTTGCGAATTTTTTAATCAGAATTTTCGGAAAAAAACTAATTCTTTCCCTCTGGAATTTCAGCAACCGCTTTACGAAGCATAATAACAACCACTAAAGGGTAAATCAACAAATTAACATAAAAGAACCTTGATTCAGCCCCTGACAAAAAGAGCATTGTTCCCAAATCATAAGCAAAAATCGGGGAACACAACAAAGCTCTTTTTAAATCACGCTTTGTAAAGCGACTCCTAAATAAAATAAATGCAATCATTATAATAAGTGGCATTCCTATAGTAGAAATAAAGAAATGAACAGGAGTCTTTCGCACCACATTCGTATAGAACACCACCAAAGATTGCAATGTTTTACTTCCACTATAAGTAATTCCGAAATTATTTGACATAATTTCTGGGTCATTATCGCAATTAACTTCTAAGCCATAAACAATCGACGTCATCGCACCTACAGCAACAACACTTTGTACCGGAGCGTTCAAAAAACAATTCAGCATCATTTTCATTATTTTAATACGTCCAGCCCGTTCTATGACATCAAAATCAACACCATCATCAATATGCTTTATTGAATTAAAGCCCGTTAAATCATATTTATTTTTCCAATTAGGTACAGGAGCTGTCAAAGAATCAACAAAACCTGCTGTTTCAGTATCTAAACAACTTGGACAGGACTTAGCGACATGCGTTATGACCGTTAAAGGAAATCCCATCGTTTCAACAATTCTATAGCCAGGAGCTTTTACATCTAAAGCCGAATACAAAGGCCCTCGCACTGCTCCAACCACGAAAATAAAAATCGAAACAAGAAAAATCCAACGCTTTTTAGGCATATAGAAAAATAATGCCAAGACAAGAGTCGCCGTAAACAGGATTCCATTATGCCTTAATATTGTCGTGAATGCTAACAAGACCGAAAAAAGAACTATTTTCCAAATACAAAGCACTTGCAAATCATGCCTAAAGTAAATAGAAGCAGCACAAACCATACATAATACAGCTCCCAGGGAGAACAACACATCTTTCCAAGGGAACATGGCTATATTCAATGTCCAAGGGCTTATTATTATTGGCAGCAGGCAAATGGCCGTCCACTTTTTCCCTATGTACATATAAACGGAACTCGCCAAAAAACCCAATACTAACGAAAAGAGAATTAATTGAATAAAAACAATAGAAACAACAGAACCGGTCAATTTTAACGGCAATGTAAACAACAAGAGAGTATGCAATACAGGATGCCAATCATCATAACGGCCATCAAAAGCCTGTTGAAGCTGAACAATAGAATCTGGAGAAAATCCTCCCGGTAAATAAGCAATAAACCAAAAAAAGAATAAGCAAAAACTAAGCAACGAATAAAGGCCAAAAATTTTCCATTTATTATCTAAAATTTCAGAATTATAGTCTTTTAAATTCATTATAAAGCGAGAAATTTTCGGAACTAGCAAAACAACAGACAACAGAACCAAGCAAAAGAACATTAATGTTCCATAACCAGAACCACTTTGCATTGTGGCCAAAACACTAACTAACAATACGATTGTCAGATAAAGTCCAAAAATAATTTCCTTAATACTTTTTTTGAAAAAAAACGACAAGGGCATCGCTAACTTGCATATTTTATTTTTCAGCATACAAAGTCTCCAGCATTCCATAGCATTTTCTAATATCAAACCGTTCGTTTTTAATCAGCGGATATTCGCGATTATAAGCCACGCCTAACGAGATTAACTTTTCACACCAAGGCTTAACATCATCTATCGGTAATGGGAATACATTGTCCGTTATTGCAGTTTCCTTCGGCACAGCAGAACTCACTACGCAAGGCAACGCATTATATTGAGCCTCCACCAAAGTCATCGGGAACGCCTCACGCGTCGATGGTAGCAGCAGCACATCCATTGAACTATAAAATCCAACTACATCTTTTTGAAGTCCTGCAAAAACAACTTTATCTTTAAGTCCTTTTTGATTCACCAAATCCCGAATTTCTGCTTGCAGCGGGCCATCACCCACCAGCAACAGTTTGCAGCAACTACAGTTCTGCAAACATTCCGAAAACAGTTCAATAATGAACTTGTGATTTTTTTCAGGGAAAAATCTCCCCACATGCCCGATTACAAAATCATCATCAGCAATTCCATATCGCTCTCGGATTTCTCGCCGAGCAGTTTCGCTGAACTTAAACCGTTCCGGATCGATTGCGTTGGGCAAAATCGTCACCTCGCCTTTCTTTACCGCACTTTTTCCCCACCCATTGATAGCAGCAGCTTCGCCACAGGCCAGCCAATGTGTAGCGAAAAATTTGCAGGGAATGCGCATTATAGAACAAAGGAGATTCCGGACCAAAGCCCTAAATGACCGTTCATGAGGAACCGTGTAAGCTTGGTGATGGTGCGCCATCCGCTTTTTGACTCCTGCAAGCATTGCCAAAAAGCACACGTAACCGTTCATAAACCAGTCCAAATGACTATGCACAACATCGTAATGCCCCTTTCTAAAAATTTGGAACATCGTCCGCAAGTGTTTTACCGGATGATGGACCTTGTCGGGAACCTGGATGCAGTTAATTCCGGCCTCGTTAAAGCGTTCCAATATTTGCGGGTTCGGTTCGTACTGGTAAAGCAAATCAAAATGGATGTCACGCATACGGGAGCAATAGTTTAGAACCACCTGTTCCGAACCTCCACCAACAATTCCATGCAGCACTTGACAAACACGAATACTCATAACAGAAATAAATATATATTTTCTATATGCCTTTTAAGCGAGCCCTTGTATATTCAGTCGTTATCAACCTATTCTTTTTAGGTTTATGTCTCATTTTTGGTGATCTCAAATTCGGGGCGATTGACGACTACTTTATGGCGGCAAGGTTAACCGGAGCATTGGGCACGGAATACAACCCCCACCTGATATTCGTAAACGCTATCTATGGTTACGCATTGTTACCTTTATACCACCTGTTTCCAAAAATTGGGTGGTATTACATTGGCGAGATGTTTTCGGTTTTCTTGTCGTTTACGGCTATAGGCTACGTATTGCTACAACGATGCGGCGAACGCTGGGGGGCCATTCTTGCAGCCCTATTTACAGCACTTTTCGCCAGCGATTTTTACCTAGTAGTTCAATTCACGCAGTGCGCGTCTATTTTGAGCGCTGCGGGAATGCTGCTGTTTGCGTACGGTGTAGTAAAACCTTCCGATACAGATTGCCGCGCCCCTGGCGGGATTCGCAAGGACGTTCTAAAAGCAGTCCCTTTTGCGTTGGGAGTTGCCCTAATGCTATGGGGTTCCGTAATGCGGTGGCAAGCGTTTTTGATGGGCATGCCATTCTTCTGCTTGGGAATGTTATTCATTCTAAAAGATTGTTGGAAAGCCAAATGGCATATAATCGCAAGCCTTATAGTTCTTTTCGTTGGCGCACAGGCCATACACCATTTTGACCAACAAATATACAATGCCCCCAAATATGAGGATTTCGTAAAATTTCAAGGACCGCGTGTAGCCCTTGGCGACAACGGCAACTACAACCAAAACGCCGTATATGAAGATGCCGAAGAACTAGGACTTTCTGGCAAAGATTTCCACATGCTCAAAAAATGGACCTGGTATGACACAGAGACTTTCTCCGCAGACAGTCTCAAACGTTATACAGACATGATAACAGCATATCACGACGAAAGCCCCATAGAGTTCATCCCTAGCAAGTTACTCCATGCTTTAAGCAACTCTCTGCATTCGCCTCTTTTTTGGACTTGGCTCATTTTATGCATAATTTTACACATAACAAATCCCCCCAAAATGCTGTATACATGGGGTTCACTCTTTTTAATACTAGCCATGATGGCGTACTTACTTTCCATGGGACGTCTTGTTTATCGAGTTGAAAGCGGTTTTTGGCTTTTCGCAGCAACAATGACCATCCCGTTATTCGGTCGATTATCCTTAAATATACCTCGAAAATTGACCTACACCATACTTTGCATAATAGCCATTTCCAACATTTATTCTTATGCCACTTCAGGAACAACAATTCGCAGTCCCGAAGGGGGCAATTCCCGAACACTAACAATACAAGATTCTACAGATTACACTCAAGTTTTCTGTTTCATAGATAGTCATCCCAACGACATTTTCTTTTTGTCAGACAACGCCTATAGACGATTCAGTCATCATCGCAATCCGCCTTATTTAGCGGAACCCATCGGGCAATATCGGAGAACAATCTCTTTTGGTTATTGGACACCTTATTTACCAGAAGTCACCAAAGCACTGAAGGATTTTGGAATAGACAATCCAATAAAGGATGTTGTTCACGACAACGTAATAGTATTGGACGAGCCATATCTAGCCGATTTTTTACAAAGGCATTATTACGACAGCGTTGCCGTAGACACGCTTAAAGAAATCGGCGAAATGACATTCTATAAATACAGACTCGTCAACAAGACCAACATACAGGAGGACAAACAATGAAAAGGCTCCTGTACCCGATGATAGCAAGTGCCCTCATAACGATAGTCCCTTTCTTACTCACTTTCGAAAAAGGGCAAGATATTGTCCGTGGACTTTTCGGATATGAATATTTTGCATTACTTTTGCTTATTACATTCATCAAAAGCAAACAAGCAAGAATCTCTTTCGCAAATAAAAAGAAGATACCTGTCTACACAGGCATGACAATAGTGCTGATATTGTCCATCTTCGCACTTTTCACAACAGCTTGGCTTGACTTACAGAATCTGCTCGCTATAAAAAATTGGAGCACTAGCTGGTATGGGATTACACCTTTTATTACTTGCGGACTCTCGGTTGCTATAGTTTGGCAAACCAAACCTTTTAGGTTCAACACCATCTGCTTTATTTTATTCATTGCATTGATTCTGCATCTAGAAGCATACAACCGCTATGCAGCACAGCCCTTGACCCAATTCCCGACAATAGACTACCTGGAGCGAATCGCACCCAAGCCCATTCAGCGAAAGAACATCGCAGACAATTACATGAGCCAATACACAGTAACAGATTCCATAACCGTAACTAGAGATTATTTAGACTCTTCACGAAACAACGTGATTATACTAGTCGAAAGTTGGGGTATTCCGCTTGACATAAATCGCTTTAAAAAAGAAATAAGCGTTTTCAAAGGCATCGACAATGTTATAGTTGGCATTCACAATCGCATGTACAGCCGCACACGCACAGCCGAGCGTGAAGATTTAATCAAAGAAATCGCACGCAATTCAATCACTAAACAAAAAGACACTCTATTTTTACCCAAAGTATTTAATAATCTTGGTTATCAAACCACATTCCTGTTTGGCGGCGACAGTTTAGAATATTGCCGATTCAAATATATCAACAACATTGGCTTTAACCAAGCGATTTATCGTAATGAACTTAACGACTCTTCAATGATGGGCAAAATTGACAGCATTCTCGCCGACAAAACACAAAAGCACTTTATCGCCTGGACAACCACAGACACAAAATTTCCGATATTGGGATTTCCAAATATATACTACAGCAACGCAAACGCAATCGATTCAGCCTACAGCTACAAACTAAGCAGCACACTGACACTGATCGCAGAACATGCACGCAATCACCCTGAAACCCGATTCATTATCCAAGGGGACCATAACCCCATCTTGTCCCCCGTCAAATTTCAAGAGCGTTTCTATAAGCGTTGGGTTCCATTCATTGTATTGAACTAAATCTCAATTCAGTGATCTAAACAACCATAAAGAAAAACCCACTGTATTCCATCATACCAAACAGAATCTTTCTTGATAAATGGTAATTCTGATTCACTCGTAACCAAGTTTTTGATTTCTTTCTTTTCGCACAAGAAACGCGTTCTATCTATTAATGTATCACGCAGCACCATTTTTCCAGAAACAAAGTCTTCATAAGCAGGACCATCATGTGCAATCCCCCTAAATTCCTTGTAAAATAGATAATTTTCTCTTTTCATTGATTCCTTATACTGGCCTTCAAAAAAAAGTTCCCCGACATGAACGGTCTCGCATAAATATGCACCGGAAAGGAACTGTAGCCTAGGCTCCGCACTCAAAAGCCCCTTTACAAAAAATAGTATCCGACCACGATCAACCTCTTGCGGGAAAATCGTCTCATTCAAATAAGTTTGCAATTTTGACTCTTCTGCAATTCTCTGTCCAAAACGGCCGTCCCAATGCGCATAAGCATAACCACCTAAAACAGGAAGCAATAATATTATGGGAACAAATCGAAAGACAACCCTATTCCAAAGTAGAGACATCATCTTCAGTGCACCAAAAGACAGCAAGGCAAAGCCTACATACCTATACCAAAAGGACGGTAAACTGCTTAATAAAGAATGTTCTCTATAATTTGTATTAAACACACAATCAAATAAAGTCAGTAAAACAGCCCCAAAAACAACAATTCTTTTTCTTGTATCCATCAAAGACCAAACAATAACACTTAATGGAATCAACTGGTAATGCGGAACAAATAAAAAAACAACAAGAGGAAACACTAAAAAATATTTTTTTTGACGAACTAGCAGTACAATGCAAATTGCAACAAAAAAAGCTTGATTCAGTAATAAGGAATTTTGCAATCTATATAAATACTGATAATCGAATCCTAAAAACGTATATCCGCCTTCCAGTCCCCAAATAACATACTGCTGGACAGCAAAACCCACCAATAAAAAGAAAGCCATGCTAGAAAGTATATATTTCACCACATCTACACGATACCGTTTTTTGCGAACATAGTGAGTCGCAAAAATAATTGGAATCAACATACAAATTGGGGACAAAACCGCAACAATAGAAAGAATTTTCGAAAAATCAACGGAATCAAAAAGTCTTTTACGAACTTTTCCAAACAGTTGCGTTATTAAAACAAAACAAAAAAGGAACGAGAAAATCATCGGAATCCATTCAGCGCGCCATGTCTGCACCTGGTATAAAAAGACATGTTCGCCAAAACCACCCCACACATTCCAATAAAACGCGATTAACGTAACCCAGAAAACAGACTTACTAAGTTTAACAAGTGGGCTCGCTCCAAAATATCGAGGAATCAGGTATCCAAAAAACAAGAACCAAACACCATTGCGAATAATCATATCCTTTGGAGGTGCAAAAGTCAACGGACGCAACAACCAATCAATCGGATAAAAATCAAACTTTCCTATATGCAAAAATGCCAGAAATGGGAACAATACCGAAAAAGCAATCAACGGAATACGAGTTTTAGGATAAAAGAATAAAAGCCAAAGAGGAAGCCCCCACCCGGCAGTCAATGGATGAATAACTGTTCCAAATAAAAGAAAAAATAGACTTACAATTTTTCGTCTTTTTAATAGCGCGGCAAAACCTGCAAACCCTAATATAATAGAAAGAGATCGTGAGCAAGTATAGGTTTCAACCAACCTAAAAAAATGAACCTTAGTATGAGGCATTCCGTCTGCCGTGCATACGATGAAAAGAATTAAAAAGGGGATAAACCAAAATTGGTAGCATGAGTATTTACAAAACGCACGAACCAAGAACACTGCAGAAACCGCCCACCCCAGATGCGATAGCCCGCATAGGATTTTCATCCCTTCGGCGACTTCAAAATTTTCAACAAACAATCCTAGAATTGGCGAAAAAAGCCCATAGGAATTCTGATTACCGTACATAAACGCAGGATCATTCGCAAAGCGCCCCGGATCAAACGTCGATATATACTGGAGCAAATAAAGAATCGCATCTAGAATAATGCCACGGTAGCTATGCAAACAAAAAAACAGCGGTACCGCGATAATAAAGGGCAAGAATTTATTTTTCGTTAACAAGTGCATATACAAATAATAATTTTTTTGAATAAAAAAAGACAAGTCCCAAAGGACTTGCCTCTTTTCAAACATAGAGAACCGAGCTATTAGGTACCGCTACCAACAGTATAAGTTCCGGTCTGGATATTCTGGAAGCTCGGGGTAAGGACTGCGCAATCATTGGAAGAAATCGTGCCCTGATATACGGCAGATCCACCGCTAGATGTATTTGCAAGAATGTTGAGCACCCATGTACCATTGGCCTTGCAATCATTGAGAGCGCCAATATTCGAAGCCTTCCATGCAGTGCTCTTACCACTAGCGAGGAGAACCGATGCACCAGCAGTTTCGCCATTTTCGGTAGTGCCTTCATAATACTTGAAGTTGTTTGTGGAATTCATCTTGTAACCGATGAGTTTCCAGTCACCAATGCCGGTACCGGTTTCAGAGATGTATGCATCCTGCAACTTAACGTATTCGCCAGCGGCCGGGCCAATTTCGGAAGCCTTGGACTTAGCAATCATGCCGAACAGTTTCGGTACTGCGACGGCGGCCAAGATGCCCATGATCACGATCACGACCATCAATTCAATAAGGGTAAAACCTTGTTTTTTCATAGTGTACTCCTTGTTGTTTGTTACACACTTGTTTGGTTTCCGACCCGTTAGTGGGTGTTCAACCGATTTATGTCTTTAATATAAACAATTTTTTTCAGAAAAGCAATAGTTTTGCAAAATTTTTTGTATTTTTGTGTAAAAATTGTCAGACTTCTGTCACATTTTTTTACTTTGTTTGCAAAATTCTATCGTTTTCCAATCAAAATCGCCATATTTAGGTTAAAACTTGGATGTAGTATATATACAAAAATTTTTGAAAAAAAACATTTTTTTAAGAAAAAAACTGAAAATTTTTTATTCCAAGTTGGATCGACATTCCTGCAAACGCGCAAAACACATGCACATTTGCGCATACAAAATAGACAAATCCATCAAATTTACCACTCATATAACGAATCCAAAGAAGATTTACTACCTTTCTTTGTGAGGAATAAGGAGGTCACAATGAAAAAAGTTCTTTTTAGTTTGCTTACATTTGCGACGCTTGCCGCGGCAAACACTTGCACAAAGGCTTACTACGAGATTCAAGCCTTCAACTTCTTGACTATAAAAGACGCGCCGCACCTAGATTCCATCTACTATAGGGACCAACCCACCCCCGAAGAACTGTACGAGGGGAACCAAAAATACTACTACCACGACGGCCTAATTCAAAGATCCGTATTCAACTTCAGGGTCAATGCCCCGATAGAGAACCGCTTTTTTCTAACGGCAGATGAATCGGTGCTAACCCGGAGCGGACGCGAGCTATTGCTGTCGGACTCAGTCGCAGGCGATACCGTTTACTTTGTCCAAAAAATGTTCAACGACGGCAAACTCATACAAACGGTCGTCCACAAAACCGCAGATCTCTACACATCCGAAGACAGTTACGATCCCTCCAGCGGCAGGCACACCTTCGCCGAATATTTCTTCCACAATGACACGCTGGTGTCAAGGACCGTCTACGATTACACTTCCGAATCTCCGTCATCTGCGACCGTCTATTATGTAGGCGAATCCGATGACGAGTACAAATGCGCAGAATACAGAGATGGATTACTCACAAACAACTTAACCTACAAGAAACGGACCACAGGTTTCTCTGTCACGATTTTCAATGACACGTATCTGCGTGAATTTATTATGGAAGTTTCGGAAGAGCACACAACAGTTTTCAAGAAACAGACGGCTCCAAGCAATCGCCGACCTGTCAATGTTTCGCCGCGTGCCCGCTACTTCGACCTTCTTGGCAGATACAAGCGCACCAAAATTAAGTAAAAATCGCCATTTCACACCAATATTCCAAACTGGAGTAAGAAAAATATCATTTTTTTGTCACAGATTACAGACGAGTGTAAATTTTTGTTTTATATTTATGCTGTTAAACCTCAGTGAAGAAGGAGGTTATTATGCTGACAGGAATTTTGAAGAAAATTGGCGAGATTTGCTTGCTCCAAGTCCCCAAGGACGCCGTCCACAACAAAAGGAAGGCCGGTTTTACCCTTGTTGAATTAATGGTGGTGATTATCATTGTGAACTTGCTTTCGGGCGTGGCCGTGCCCAAGCTCACGGACTATATCGAAAGAACAAGACAAAAAATTGATCTTACGAAACTTTATTACCTACGCGACGCCCTTGACAGGGCTTTATACGAAGCCGATGTTCTCGATATAGACGAATCCCAAAAGTGCGACGGTGTAACAAACAACAAAGATAACTTGAGCAAATGGTTAGCCAGCGATGAGGGCGTAACATTGTTCATTATAGAACTACACGACAAAATCGCGATCAATTACCAAGCAAAAAACAATCGCAGATTCTCGGACGCACAAAATATGTGCGGAGTTCTTTCAGGCGGAGGTTTTTGGGCCGACGCTTTCAAAGATGCTGGTTTCGGCGCCATAGCCGACATTCTTTACGCTAGAGACCATCAAAATAACGGCAAAATACAAAGTGGAGCAACCTATGAAGCCTACCCAGTAAAAATCAACGGCTCTGACTGGTGGAGAACTCACCCACGTCAGCCTATTTTTATCAGCAGAGCTCTAAACGGAGACCCAAGCGCCGCTACAACCGGAGTCGGCGGACAAAATAGATACAAATTTAAGACCAGATGGACTAACAAAAACGAGAAAAGCCATTCCCTCGAAGTTTTCATACAAAGCGCCCAAGGCTCCGAAGCAGGAAAACCATTCACAACACGTCAAGGCACCTGTTTTTCGACAGAGAAAAGCCTCTGCACTGCGAAGTGGTAACATTGCCCCATCCCCCTTTTCTGACCGCCCCTTCAAGAAACGGGCGGCCTTTCTTTTTACTACTTTATAGTCACTATGAGTGAAAATTGTCTTTTCTGCAAAATCATCAAAGGTGAAATCCCTTCCAAGAAAATCTACGAAGACGACGATGTGTTCGCCTTCTACGACATTGCCCCGCAGGCTCCGGTGCACTTTCTGGTGGTGCCGAAGCGCCACATTTCGACCATCATGGACATGCAGCCGGCCGACTGCGAACTGGTAGGCAAGATGCTTTACCGCGCACAGCTGATCGCCAAGGAGCTCGGTATCGAAGAATCGGGCGCACGCTTTGTGTTCAACTGCAAGGCCGACGCGGGCCAGACGGTGTTCCACATCCACCTGCACGTGCTTGGCGGCCAGGTCATGGGTTGGCCTCCGTTCCCCGCTAAGTAAAATAAATCAATTTTCCAATATCCACTCACCGAAGAACGGGTCTTCAAGTTCATAGCCGACCGTTTTGATTACGTATCCCTGTCTCAACAGGCGTTTGATAGAACTGAACGAGGTGCTAGTGGGTACAGACCTGTCTGTTATGGGGTTTTTCTTGTTGGCAAGCGTCAGCATCACCTTGCGATCGGTACGGTTCATGTTCGCCCAAAGACGTTCGTAGTCTAGGGAATGTTCCTCCACCTGCCTCTTTACGGCATAGACGACAACATTCTCCGTTATCTTGCCATACACCAAAGCGTTATAAACTGCAGCAGCCAGCTGTTGCGTGTAGTAGGGGTGAACATCCGTAAACTTGAGAATTTCTTCGGTGATTGAAGCCCTCTGCGAAGCGGGCATCTTTGGCAGGCGACTTTCGACATAGCTATAAAAATCGTCGTACGGAATTTTCTTCAAATTCATGCGTTCACCAAAATGGAAGAACGGGGACTTTTTCTTCTCGAAAATTTCCTCCATCATAGACTCTTGACTCCCCATGAATATATAGTTCAGCCCCTTCTGCCGTTGCATAATGGCACGCAGCTGCTTCGCCAGCGTCTTGTCAACGGAGTTCACCTCTTGGAATTCATCGAACACCACAATGAGGCGATTCTCAGCAGAAGACACCTTCTCCAACAATTCCAAGGAGTCTTCCAACATCGCAGAAGATTTGCCCACTGAGGGGACAAAACTCACGTCCATGCCATCTGTCATCGGATTATAAGAGAGTGTGGGCACGACGCGGAAATGTTTCATGAAATGTTTTACCTTCTCAAACTTATGAAGACGGAACACCTGCCGCAAAACTTGTGCTGCCAAATCCTCTACATTCAAGACCTTCATGAAATCAATAGTAATGGACGGGCGACCGATTTGTTGCAAGGCCTTTGCCACCAAGCTACTCTTGCCAAACCTGCGGGGAGATATCAAGACCAGGTGGTTCTCGCTATCCAACATCTGCTTGATTTGTTCCAGTTCGTTCACGCGGTCTGTGAAGAACTCATCTTCTACGATTGTGCCGAATTTAAAAGGATTCATAGTCGCTCCAGCGCCAAAAGATTCATTGCGAAAAAATTCGTTGCGAAAATTTTCGCATCACATACAATATAATATATTCACCCCTTTTTCGCAATACAGTCTAGCGTTTTTTTGAACCAACAGCCTTTCTTTTTTCTACCTTATACTCATTATGAGTGAAAACAGTCTTTTCTGCAAAGTAGAAGGCCGTAAATGATCAAAACTCAGGCGATAGTACTCCACCGGTTTGCGTATAGCGACTCGAGCTTTATCGTGAAAGCGCTCACGGAAGAGTGTGGCGTGGTGAGTTTTATTATCAAGGGAGCAAAGCGCAAGGAGTCCCCCTTCAAGGGGGCTCTCGACCCGCTCGCCCTTTCAGAGGTGGTGTTCCGCCAAAATCCGGCCAAGGAGCTGCAGTTCATTAAAGAGGCGTCGATTATCGACTGGCACGGTGAGTTGCGGAATTCCCTGTTGAACCTGGCGGTTGCACAAGTAATGGCCGAGATTGTGCTGCGGTATGCGCCACCGGCCACTCCGATTCCCGATGAGTTCGTGCTACTACACAACGCACTCGCTGATTTAGACGCACCCACCGAAAGTGGCGCGCCCCAATCTACCGACACGGTATTCAGCCGCTGGCTGCTCAACATTTGCGACTTGTGGGGCTACCACCTGGAACTTGGCGTGTGCAGCCGCTGCGAAAAGGTGCTTACAGAACCTGCAGCGGACTTTTTCCCGGAATCGGGCGCACTCATTTGCAAGCATTGCCTGGGTGTACAGAGCGCGCGAGCCCGCCAAGAGACCTTGCAGGGGCTTTGGGAACTGCATTTGCAAGAAATTCACCCGAATCCAGTGCAAAACCTAAGCGGGCGCGTTTTTGTGGAGAACGCTTTGCTATCTTATCTGCGCAATCACATCGGATTCCTGAAAGAAATCCATTCTCTTTCATGGCTACAGGAGGTTCGTAAGTTATGCTCAGCCCCATCGACATAAAGAACAAGAAGCAAAAGGGCGAAAAAGTTTCGATGGTCACCGCCTACGACTATGCATTTGCCCAAATGGCAGAAGCGGCAGGCATCGACCAGATTTTGGTAGGCGACAGCCTTGCAAATACCATGCTCGGCTACAAGAAGACGAGCGATATCGGCATGAACGAGATGCTGATTTTTGTGGCAGCGGTTTGCCGCGGGGCCCCGAACACCCACGTGGTGGCCGACATGCCCTACTTGAGCGATAAAGATCCGCAGACTGCATACGATAACGCTAGGCGCTTCATGGACTTAGGCGCATCAAGCATCAAGTTGGAAGGCACACCCGAAGGCGTGATCGAGTTCCTGCGCAGCCACGATATTCCGGTATGCGCGCACCACGGGCTTTTGCCGCAGACAGCCGAGAACTTCAAGCAGAAAGGCCGCACCGAAGAAGAAGCGGCCGCCATTATTAAGGCAGCCAAGTTCACCGATGACCTGGGATGCTTCGAGATGGTGCTGGAACACATTCCCGAAGAGCTCGGCACCAAGATCACGAACATGGTGAGCGCTGTAACCATCGGCATTGGCGGCGGAAAATTCACTGACGGTCAGGTTCTGGTGATGCACGACGCTCTCGGCATGCACCAACGCAAGCTGCCCCCGTTTGCAACGAAGTTCGTCGACATGTACAGTTTAGGTGTCGAAGGATTCAAGAAGTATATAGATAGTGTGCAAAACTCTGGAAAGTAATTTCACGAGAAAAAACTAGGCGCAAAATTGACAATTCGAAGTTCGTATCTGATTGATATTCTTTAAGTTACGATTTTAGTAAGCATTTTGCTGATTCTTTGCGAGCCCTTTATTTACGCGGTTCCCGGCGATGTCGGGAACTTTTTTGTTTGAGTGTATTTTGGTTGACAAAAACGCTTTTGACAAGTTACAGACAAACTAACAAAACGTTTTAAAAGTGAATTGCATCACTTGCATAATCTTTTTTTTGTAAAAAAACAACTTTTTTTTAATTTTTTTTGAAAAAGGTGTTGATTATTTGTGAAAATAAGTTATTTTATACACAGCTAATTCACAACATAACCATAAGGAAGAAAAAAATGGCTACTACAAAGACTGCAAAGAAGCCGGCTGCTAAGAAGCCCGCTGCTAAGAAACCCGCTGCCGCTAAGAAGCCGGCCGCTGCTAAGAAGCCCGCTGCTGCAAAGAAGCCGGCTGCTGCTAAGAAGCCCGCCGCCAAGAAGCCGGCCGCTGCTAAGAAGCCTGCTGCTGCAAAGAAGCCGGTCGCTGCTAAGAAGCCTGCTGCTGCAAAGAAGCCGGCCGCTAAGAAGCCCGCTGCTAAGAAGGCCGCAAAGAAGTAATCAACATAATTCTCCTTTGTTGGCGAGCCTCGGATTACTCCGAGGCTCGTTTTCTATTTTTGGGTTATGATTTCTGAAAAAGACCTTGCCGAATTGGAAAAAATCCCCTATGAACAGCGCATCGAGCGCGTGGAAAAACTTTTAGAGGGCAAAACGGAACCCCGCGCCTTTGAGCTGGGATTGCTGTTGGCCTTGAAAATGGGACAAGAACTCCGCGAAGGTAAAGAACTGGGTAGCGAATCCGGCGATTTGGTCGCCAGCTGGAACGGCAAGCACCCGAATTCTATTATAGAAGAAGCGATTGCATTTGCAAAGGAGTTCTTGATGAACCCGGCGAAAATCGCAGAGAAAATTAAGAGCGGCATGCTGAAAGCCAAAGACGAAGCGGTCTCTGGCTCCGATGAGGCTTCACCCACGTGTCATCCTGAGCGAAGCGATAGCGAAGTCGAAGGATCTAGCGAGGCTTCCAATGGATAACAAGCTGGTTGCCACGGTGGATATTGGGAGCCACAGCTGCATTCTCTTGATTGCGGCGTTTGAGGAGGGGGTGCTGGTGCCGAAGCTCCAGAAGGTTGAAGTCTGCCGACTGGGCGAAGACATTTACGAACACGGCGCCATTACCGAAAAACGAATCAAGGAACTTGAAGCCATCATGACGAAGTTCCGCATGGATTTGCACGCCTTGGGTGCAAACCTCAAAGCCGCCGTGATGACCGAAGCCATGCGCAATGCCGAGAACCCGGACGAAGTCATCGCTGCAGTCGAAAAGGCTCTTTGGATCAAGCCGCGAATTATCTCTGGCGAAGAAGAAGGCAAGCTCACCTACCGCTCGGTCAAGGAATGGCACGGCGAAGGCCTCGTCACGATTGACATCGGTGGCGGTTCAACCGAACTCAGCAATGGCGACAATACGTTCTCGATTCCGGTGGGCGCCCTCAAAATGTTCAAGGCCATGGGTCCGATTCCTGGCCCGGAATACAAAAAGTTCGTGAAGGAAACCTTCAAGGAAGTCAGCTTCAAGGGCATGACCAAGAAGCCGGTTTACCTAATAGGCGGTACGGGCACGGCCCTCGCCATGGTTTATCTGAACAAGCAACAGTTCGACTACAAGGCCATCGAAGGTTTGGAACTTTCGATCAGCGACTTGGACGCTGTCACTACGCGTATTTCCAACTTGTCCAAGGAACTCCGCGCCATGCTCCCGGGCCTGGAAAACGGCCGACACGAAGTCATTATTTGCGGGCTTTTCTGGCTCAAGTCGCTCTTGGAGAAGCTCCGCGTCGAAACATTTAAGATAAGTACAGCGGGACTCCGGTTCGGACTGCTCTACGAGGAAGAAAAAAAGTAGAGATCCTTCGACAAGCTCAGGATGACAGTCTCTGATTCAATCCATTAAGTTTCTTATGCGTATCAATAAATTCATCTCACTCTGTGGAATTGCGAGCCGTCGCGCCGCCGACACCTTGATTGAAGAAGGCCGCGTGCAGGTGAATGGCGAAGTCATTAAGGACCTCGGCCACCAGGTTGACGAAAACGCCGACGAAATCCTAGTCGACGGCAAGCCCGCCAAGCTCCCCCGCAAGACGACGACCATCATGTTCCACAAGCCGGCCGGCTGCGTTTGCACCAAGACCGACCCGCAGGGCCGCCGCACCGTGTACGATTACTTGCCGCCAGCATACCAAAGCTTAAAGTATGTGGGCCGTCTCGACTTGCAGAGCCGCGGACTGTTGCTGTTTACCGACGATGGCGAACTGCTGCACCGACTCACGCACCCGAGCTATGAAATTCCACGCAGCTACTACGTATGGACAGACCGCCCGCTGAGCGAGCACGCCGCGCAAAAGCTGGTGGATGGCGTAGACATCCGCGAAGAAGGCGCCGAGCAAGAAGAAATCGCATTCGCCACCGACATCTATTTAGAGAAAGGATTCGCCGAACTCGTGCTGATTGAAGGTAAGAACCGTGAAATCCGCCGCATGATGCGCGCCGTGGGCTACGAAATCCGCGACCTGAAGCGCGTAAGCTACTGCAAGCTGACCTTGGGCGACTTGCCCGCCGGCGAATTCCGCGAACTCACCGCAGATGAACTCAACAAAGTCCGACAGGCGGTACACGTTTAGATCATTCGACAAGCTCAGGATGACACTCTAGCTATGAATAGCAGAACTCTTTACATCGGGGATGTGCATGGTTGCGCTGACGAACTGGAGCGCATTGTAGACGCATTCGGTTTTGTACGCGGCAAAGACACGCTGTACCAGACCGGCGACATCATCAACAAAGGCCCCGACATGTTGCGGGCGCTGAAATTCGTGAAGGATAACGGAATCCTTACGGTGCGCGGGAACCACGAAGAGCACTTGATTCGCGCATTGGAACTGCCCGAAAGCGGCTGGACCGAGAAGCAACGCGCCCGATTCGCGAAGCTCCCGATGGAAATTTGGCACGCAATCGCAGCCGAAGTAAGCACTTGGCCCCTATGGCGAGACACCCCACATGCACTGCTAGTTCACGCCGGTTTGGAACCGGGAAAGGTCAGACTAGAGGACATGGACCCCGAAGTTATTTTATCCGTAAGATACTGGAACGACAAGCCTTGGTTTAAACAAATTAACTGGAACAAGACTATCGTTTTCGGACATTGGGCCAAGATGGGATTCGTGAATCTGCCCGGATTTATTGGGCTTGACGCCGGTTGCGTTTACGGCAAAAAGCTAATGGCCTGGTGCCCCGAAGAAGATAAATTCTACGAAGTACCCGCCGCCAGGGAATACTCTCCGGTAAAAGATAAAGCAAAAACCGCTATTGACGCCCCCTGCATTGTACCGGGAGATCAGTTACCTGAATCCAAGCAACCGAAATCTTTCGAAGACATCAAGGCAAAAATTGCAAACGGCGATATCGCGATTGCAGATGACAGCGAACATGCGAAAGAAATTCGCAAAGCGTCGCCCAGTGTTGCGGCCGAATGGGCCGGCTACGTTTAAAAGTCACAATTCTTAACGCAGCGGTTCTGATCAAATTCCGCTTCGAGAACCATGACGCCTTTTTTGTAACGGCGGTATGGCCCCTGACGCAATCCGCGTTCCAGCATCATTTCTTCTTTAAGGCCGCCGAGTTCATCGAAGATTTTTGCAGTACCATGTAACTGCCCGCGCATGTACGGCAACTTGCGGCGGAGTCTGCCCTGTTCATCCCACTCTTCGGTCATGCCGTCGAGTACACCGGAACGATAGACTTCTTTACTTTTCTTTTTTCCGTTCTCAAAGTAAATTGTAGAGATTCCCTCTTCGATTCCGTTCTTATAGCCTATGGTCTGCCAGACTTTCCCGTTTTCGAAATAGCTCTTGAACACGCCGTCGAGTTTGCCGTTTTTATAAGGAGCCTCGACTGCGACTTTACCATTGGGGTGATAACTGTAGGCGATTCCTTCACGAATGTTCGTCCCTTTTTGGACTGCGTAAAGGCGTGAAAGCGTACCTTCGGCGTAAAATTCTTTTATCGTATCAAGCGCTACCGCTGGCGAATTCTGTGCCAGCACAATCGAGCAGAGCCCACATAGAGAAATACACAACGAAAATAACGTTTTCATCGGTTACAAATGTAGCTTTATCACCGATAATTATGTATTTTGCCATTGCTTATGCGCATTACTTTTTTAAATCCCCCGTTTCATCCGATGTTCAGTCGCGAGTCCCGCAGTCCGTGCGTGACCAAATCTTCTACTCTTTATTGGCCCATGTTTTTGAGTTACGCCGCCGGCACTGTCGAAGCCGACGGTAACGAGATACAGCTCATCGATAGCCCAGCCATGGAGCTGGACCTTGCGCAGACTTTGGATGGCATCAAGAAGTTTGACCCCGAACTCGTGGTTTGCAGCACGAGTACGCCAAGTATTTTGAACGACCTGAAGGTGGTACACGCCATTAAGGAAGCACTCCCGAAAACCAAGATCGCTATCATGGGTACCCACGCTACCGCCGAACCGCTCGAATCTATGGAAATGGAACCGAGCCTCGACTTCGTGATTATCGGCGAAGCGGACTACACTGCAAGAAACCTCGCCCGCTACCTGCGCGGCGATATCAAGGAAATTTCTAGTATCGCTGGCCTCGCCTTCCGCAAGGCCGATGGCACTGTCGACTTCCAGCCGGAAGGTCCGAAGATTGAAAACCTGGACGAAATCCCCTGGGTTTCCAAGGTTTACCGCAAGTACCTTTACAGCTGCTACAAGAAGTATTTCTACGGCGCCAACCTGAACCCGCTGATTGTGATTCTGTCGGGCCGCGGCTGTCCGAACCGCTGCAGCTACTGCGTGATTCCGCAGACGCTGAACGGCCACAAGTTCCGTCGTCGCTCTCCGAAGGATGTGGTGGACGAACTGCAGTACATCAAGGACAACTTTGACGACCTGGGCGAGGTCTTCTTCGAAGACGACACATTTACCGCAAGCCACGAACACGTCCGCGAAATCTGCAACCTGATTCTGGAACGCGGCCTCAAGATTACTTGGAGCTGCAACGCCCGCGCCGATGTTCCGCTTGACCTGCTCAAGCTCATGAAGAAGGCCGGCGGTCGCGAAATGTGCGTGGGCTTCGAAAGCGCATCTCCGGTGGTTCTCGAGAACATCCACAAGGGTGTGAAAAACACCGACAAGGCAATCGAGTTCACGAAGAATGCCCGCAAGGCAGGACTTTTGGTGCACGGCTGCTTCATGGTCGGTAACCTAGGCGACACGCCGGAAACGCTCCGCATGACGCTGGACTACGCCAAGAAGTTGAACCCGAATACGGCTCAGTTCTACCCCATCATGGCATACCCCGGTACCGAAGCTTACAAGGAAGCTCTCGCAAGCGGCGCCCTGCAGACAAAGGATTACAACCAGTGGCTGGACAAGGACGGTTTCCACCGCACCACCATTCAGCGCGGCGAACTCACCAGCCAGGCACTTGTGGACTTCTGCGACAAGGCCCGTCGTGAATTCTATCTGCGTCCGAGCTACATCCTGCGTCAGGGAATCATGGCCCTCAAGAACCCGCGCGAACGCTACCGCGTGATGCGTGGATTCGGCACACTCGTGAAGCACCTGTTCCGCAAACATGGTCAGCTCGCTCCCGTCGCACGCCAAGCCCCGACTATAAAGACGTAAAGGGAAACCTAAGGTTTCCCTCTAGACGCCCTTCCTTTACTGCAGCTGGGATTGCCTTGACTCGCCGTAAAGGAAAACCCGGGGGCTCCATCTAGACTTTTTTTCTTTTTAAAAAGTAAAAACCGCGACTTACAAGTCGCGGTTTTTGTCGTTACTTTATATTCAGCCTACTTTACGTTCACACGGCGCATGGCAATGCCAATCCTTACCACATAAGAGCCGGAACCCAGTGCAGGGACAACGGTTTCCGCAGAAGTGATCTTGCCGCGCAGCACGACACGGCCCTGCAGGTCCATGACGGCATAAGTCTTCTGCAATGCAGTAACCGGTTCGTCCATTACAATCTTAAACTGGAAGGGGCCAACCATCTTGACGCGGAAAGACGGTTCTGCAAATTCTTCGTCGCCTTCTTGAGACTTTTCCTCACTGTTATTGGAGCTACCTTCCTTAATCACGGGCACCCATGGCGAGGGCAAACGAATCGTCTCGTTATAGGCCGTCGGCGAATTCCAATGATAATCGGCATCCGCCTTGGCGCGCAAGGTATCCTTAGAGTTCAACTTAACCTGGTCTGTCCAGTATATCTTATCCAGATCAGCCATCAAGCGCACATAATCGCCCACTTGCGGAGCCAGCTTTTTGCTGTCGTATACAAAGCGGACCTTGCCCAAGGCGCCATCGGTCGTAATGGACGGATCCAGTTCAGATTCCACCTTTGTAGAGACATAGCGGTCCGCCTCGGACTTGATGCTAGTTGCAGAATTCAGATAAAAGCCCAGAGAGACTCGCTTCTTGGATTCAGTATTCAACACCACCGGTTCAGAAAGCGTCAACACCAGGCTATCGCGACCTGTAGGTTCACCCTTTGCATTTTTCATGCTGAACAGTTCGGCGCGCAACGGCACCGGGGCAACTCGATCCGTCAAAGCACCCACAAAGCTCTGTTTTACCGATTTACCCTTATCCTTGAATTCGGAATAAGCATAGACCTTGCCCACACCAGCCGTTTTCACATCTTTAGAAAGTGCGACACCGCCCACGGTAACAACCTTGGAACAATAACCGTCTTTCTTCGAAGAACAGTCAATATTATCACGGTTCACCGAAATCAGAGCGTTACAATAAACTTGGGTGTCCTTGGGAGAGGTTGAGAAACCTTCTTCGTAGGGGTTATGGGTTTCTGCAGAGACAGAATCCCACAGCACACAGACCTTACTCGGCAAGGAATCCTTGTGAAGGGCGCGGTTGAAGTAGATTGCCACTGAATCTGCAATACCATCCAGATACTCGTAATTCATGCTAAAGTACGGTTCCGGAATCTTGTATTTCTGGGCAGGCGTAGCACCATGCACGTCAAACACATCGGCCATAACCGGGTAAGGTACCGGAGACTGGCGGAAATAAATAGGCGAATAAGTCGTTCCCACGGCATCGTTGTATTCCACAGCAATTGTTGCCGGATTATCGAATTCGGGGTCAGTGTCGTAACGATACGCCTTGAGCGAACGCACAGAAACCGTCGCAACGCCGTTTACAAAGGCAACGGTATCCGAAACGAATTCAATTTTCGGAGAAGTCTCTATACCCTTGTGAATCTTGATTCCATCGCATTCCTGCTGACAGAAATAATACTTACCGTTCACATCGGGCTTAAGAATCGCCACATACAAATCATAAACAGAGCCAACCCAGCGTTCTTCGTAAGTGCCATCGGCATCGGGTTGTTGTCCCTTTTCTTGAACAGCTGTCGTCGGATCAGAAGTAGACACGAATGCCAACTTCGGCAGGTAATAGCTAATCGACATGACCGTCTTGCCACCGGACACCTTAATGTCAAATGATTCGATGGGCTTGGTCAAATTGCTCATAGAAACCGTCGCATAGACCGTATCGATACCAGAGGTTCCTACTATACGTTTCTGTCCCGAAGTCAGGGGTACAAGCTTACCATCGGCATCCTTGTAGAACACTTCCATCACATCGCTGTACGAAAGCGTATACATAATTCCCGATGCTTCTTGCGGGAACACTTCTAGCGGATCTCCGTCATTAAGAGGTTCATCGACACTGGAAATATAGACCGGAACAAGGTCACCACCCAAGGCAGACGTTTGAATCAAGATATTTCCGTCCGGCACAACTTCATCGTTGGCATCCTTGGTAACGGCGTTACGATAGACCACATCTACATTGCCACCTGCGGCACGGAAAGTAGCCACCTTCGCAGACTTGCCATTGATATTCATAAATAACGTATAACGTCCAGGATTCAAGCAAACCTTAGATTTGTCAATCTTGGGAGAGGTTATATTCGTCAAGTCGATACCGCACTTGTACACACCCGGAGTAGAAACATCGACAAAGCCTTCTTCAGGTTCAGAGCTAATCGAGTTGCCATGCACCAAGGTGTAAGACACAGGAATACCGACATTGACAATATTCTCATCACAAACGGTATCCACTTCTGCAATGGCACTCATCGCGGCAGCGCAAGAACCATCATCCATTTGAGTATAGCAAACACGGAAATCTTCTTCGCCATTGGCTTTTTTCGTCTTCTTGATATCGATTCCCACTTTCTGCTGAATATACATGTTCGTCTTGATACGAACGTTACTCATGGTGGTACGACGGTCACAGAAGAAAATATCGATATCGTATTTGTTACCATACACCAACGATCCACTTAGGCCTTCGAACCTGTCAAGATCCACGTATCCAGGGGCCGCCAAATGGGTACCGCCAATATCAACAGCCAATTTATTATCGATAAACACCCAGATATCATCGTCGCCACGAAAGCTAAAGCGCAGTCCCGGCTTGTGAGTAAACTTTGCATGGGATTCAAAACAGAAGTGCTGGTTACGGCCTTCTTTGGAATACCAGCGAGGATTTGCCGAGCTACTAGTCGAACTTGTATACGTTTCCGTACCTTGTACAAAATAAGGCCAACCGGTAGGTGCATTATAATATGCGCTCCAGCCAAACATTCCTTGAAGCCCCGGATACCAATCTTCAAATGCGGCCTCAGTATATTCTCCATCTGCAAACAAACCAGTGCAATCATGGCCGCCATCCCAACCAGGTCCATTACAAGCAATATCAAGTACAGGGGCCCCCTCTATAGGATCGTTTTCTCGCAATAAAGGAGCATAAAAAGTTGGGCCTTCAGCCAGACGTTTGAAACGAGCCTGACTCACAGGTGTTTGAGTCGGATCTGCGGCCAAAATAGTCGCATCCTCCGAAAGTTCCACCGGATAAAAGCCGCCTTGTACAGCCGCTCCGGGACTTGTATAATAGTCCGAATCAAATTCCCACTTACCATCCTGTGAACGCCAGAACGGCATATCAAAACAACTCTTTTCATTTACCCCTTCGGTATAATTGAACAGCTGGTTAAAGAACTTTTCATTTATAAAGCACTTTTCACCAGCCTTAGCCAGTTTCGGCTTTTTCGTAGCGGGATCCAAGGTGGATTCCACAATTCCTGGCGTCACACCTATGCAAGCATTAATGGCTGTTCTCACAACAATAGTATCCACACCCGGGAAACCAAATTGGCATCCCTCGCCACCAGCAGAATAACAAGAGAACGACGGATGCAACAGGGCATCGGTATCATAAATGATGGCGGCTAGCGAATAAGAGCAAGTCCCTTCGATACCATCAATTTCAGCCGCACTGAAATAAAAGCCGTCTTCATTTGTTTTTTGATCTTCGTCTGGAACAAAGAACAATGAATCTACACCCATCCCGAAAAACAATCCCATCGGAATCGGGGTCGCAGCATCAGAATCTTCCCAATTGCCGCGTAAACCAATCAAATCTTCATGAATTCCCGTCACAGGATCAATGGCGGCGCCATCACGATAAAGCACCACATTATCCGAGATTTCCTCGTTCCAGAATATATAGGAATACCAACCGCACATGTCTGCCACAGCAGTCAGGGGTTTTCCCGTCTTGCCCCCGTCAAAACTCAGCATGGGAAGATCCGCCATCCAATCTTCCATATCTGGCGGAATCATCACAAAGAAATACTTGGCATCAGGAGGATTCGGACCATAAACAGTCGTTCCAGAAACTACAGGATTTTCATAAACATAAAGATTTCCCAAAGACAAATCTTCACACGAAAAAGCATCATCTTGACGCCATCCATCTATACCACCCTTTACATTATAGTGTTTAGTCGTAATTCCTGCGCCCATCCAATCCGATTCAGCAAAAATAAATCGTTCTGAAATCGATCCACCAAATTCCGTTGCATTCAGCACATACCATCCATTTTGCAAAGCTGCTGCAGGAAGCTTAATCCAACTTCCATCAATCATTATATTTGGAGAAGACCAAGTGCTGGGAACCTTCACATGAATCGTTCCCTCGCACCTCAATGCGAACGCGCTTTGCACTCCAACCAAAGCAAGGAGCAGCACAAAAACAAATTTCTTTATCATCGTATTCATTTTTCAAACTCCTTTAGATAAACCAGAAAGCAATGTTGAACTGCCACTGCCACGTTTTGGGAGAATCATCGGCATCACTAAGGGCCGTAATGCCATAAACAAAACGAAGTCCAATATCAAGCATCGTTTTTCCGATGGGTCGCATTCCACCGATTCCGTACACCGTTGCAAATTCGAATACGTCAAAGCAATCGTGTTCCCTAAATTCTTCGGTACCGTAAATATCAGTCACCGAGAACTTGGTCTTAGAATACAAATTAAAGGACATCATCGGCCCCGCTTCAAGGTAAACCCTGGAGGGGAACATAAAGCGCAAGGCCAGAGGCACATCGATATTCATCTGGCGCACATAATACTTCATCTTGATATCGGATTTTTCGGGCTGACGGGTTTCGTCATCCCAATACAGTCTTACCGAAACATCGGATTCGCCGTCACCGCGCCTCGATGCAAGGGCCAGATCGGCACGAACACCAAAATAGGAGTTAATCAGGAACAAGCCACTCAAGCCCACATTGGCGCCCACGCCCCAATAGTTGGCCATGACATCATCCGCTCCCTTGACTTTCAACTGGTAACCCTCACCCGATTCGATATTGTCGAAACCGAACTTGGTGCCATGGAAATCGTTGTAAGTTCCAGCAACAATGAGACCGGCCCAGAAGCGTTTCATCCCGGGGTCAGAAGAGGCCTTGGCGGGGGCGGCAGGAGCTGCGGCAACCTCTTTAGCGGCGGGAGCGGGCTTCTCGACGGGTTTTGCAACCGGTTGAGGAGCCGGCTGCGGAGCAGGAGCTGGTTCAGTTTGCTGCACGGGAGCAGGAGCAGGCGCAGGCTGCGGCGCTGGTGCCGGTTCTGCCTGCTGCACGGGGGCCGGAGCAGGCGCAAGCTGCGGCGCTGGTGCCGGTTCGGCCTGTTGCACGGGGGCCGGAGCAGGCGCAGGCTGCGGCGCTGGTGCCGGTTTTGCCTGTTGTACGGGAGCCGGAGCAGGTTTAGGTTGAGGAGCGGGCTTTGGAGCGGGAGCCGGCTTGGGCTGAGGTGCCGGCTTCGGCTGTTCAACCACTTTAGGCTTACCAACGACAGCATCTCCCCAAAGATCGTCCTGGGCAAATGCAGAGAAAGCGAGCAACAAGGTGCCCGCACAGAGTATATTGCAAATCGTTTTCATATTTCCCTATTAGTACAATTTCTTCATGTCAGTAAGTTCGCCAGCCTTTTCATGGAAAAGAACCAACGAGCCACCCTGCAACTTCTTGAAGACCGCAGTCAGCTTCGCAACAACGGGGGCTTCTTCAAAGCCAATTTCGTTGTAGGCGGTTTCACCAATCACAATACCCACGTTCATCAGGTCCGGAGACTTACGACGCAGGTAATTCAGAAGGTCTTCATCGTTATTCAGAATATCCGTTGCAGTCGGCTTTTCAAGTTCAGCCGGGTCACGGGTACTGACCAAAAGCGGATACATCTCGTCAGAAATAGCCTGTTTAGAATTGAGGTAGAAAGTATTGCCCACAAAGAGGCTGATAGAGTCATTCAAAACCTGGCGCACTTCGATGATTACATCGCTCTGCGAAGATGCTTCCTGGATTTCGAGTTTAGACGGACCGCAAGCCATAAGAGCCAGCGAAACGACAGACAGGACTGCTAGGGCAAGTTTTTTCATATTTTCACCTCTTTATTATATAGCAAAGATATATTTTTTTTAAGAAATAGTGAAAATATTTGTCTACAAAGAGGGCTTTTAGCGGTTTTTCAATATAACCAAGGCCCGTTCAATGAGCTCGGGTTTCAAGTCAAAAATGCGGCTCAAAGTTTCAACGCGAGACGACTCCTCGATTTTTTCGATGCGGGAACCATTGGCGTCGCGGGTCACAAGGTTGCCCTTCTGGTAATAATACTGCACGCCCCTCTCCCGATCCAAACGGTTCAGCACCGGATAAGTCATCATTTCCCGATAAAAACTTTCGTTCCAGTGCTGCTTGAATTCATCCACAGACACTCCCTCTACAGGGTATTCGAATCGAAGTTTCATGGGAGCGCCCGCACCACCCGTCCACAAGGCCATGCTGTCCATAGTCGGACGATCCAGCCTTACGCAGTTCGGGACCAACGGAAAGAACGCAGAACCCGTACCGAACGGAGACGGCAAAGGCATGGGAAGCGGATCAAAAATTAAGTAGCCCGGATCAAAAAGATATTCAACTTTTTGTATTGCCGAGCCTTCGGCTCGCAATGACGAATCCGTGTCGTCCGGCAGAATCAAGGCGCAGTGAATATTGCGTTCCTTGCGCTTATGCCCCATGACAAGACGCGGGTTCAATCCCATGTCCCTAAAAACCTGATACAAGTGCCAGGTCATGCTAAAGCATGTACCGCCACCCATCCAGGCGTCCACATCATTCTGAAAACTGTCATCCAGTTTCTGCGCAGCAGAAGAACTCCCTGTCGACTCTAGACGGATAATTTTCGTCAGATTCTCGTAGGTGACTTTGGACAGTCTATCGCAAATGTCCTGGATTTTTTTCCATTGTTCAGGGAGCATGGAACAAATTTAAAAAAGCATCGAGATGCCGTCGACACCGAGAACGGTAAGGCACGCTACAACGGCAACGCCTACGAGACCTTGACCTAGTAACGACGCAATTACCGCAGCAATCAGGGCGCAAGCTCCCGAAAGCACACTATCCGTCGAATACAAAATGGCAGGAACAGTCATGGCTGCAAGCACGGTGTAAGGCACATATGCCAAAAAGGAGCGCCAAAAACGGCTCTTGATTTTACCTTTCAGCAGAACAAAGGGAACCGCACGCAACAGGTAAGTCACGCCTGCCATAACCAGCAGGAACAAGAAGTAATCTCTTATGTGCATGCATCCTCCTGCGATTCTTCATCATCTTTAATCGGGAACAGAGCAGCACCGATAATCGAGGCCACCAAAGCGCAAATGATGATAGCAAAGCCAACCGTCACGCCACTGAGCGCCGGTACAAACTTGAATGCAAGGCTGCAGGCAATCGCAATCAAAACAGCGATAAACGTAGGGCGGTGCACCTTCATTTGCGGAACAACGATAGCGATGAACATGCCATAAAGGGCAACGCCCAAGGCATTCGTCACGACAGCAGGCAAAATTTCACCACAAATAGCCCCACACAAGGTACCCGAAGACCAACCTATATAAGGCAATGCCATGAGGCCTGCAAAATACCGAGCCGTCACCGGTTCCCTCTGGCTGACCGCAAGGGCATAAATTTCATCGGTAATTCCCGTTGCCAAAAGCAAACGCTTGAAGGTGCCGAACGAAGGCGCCACTTTCTGCGACAAAGAAATCGCCATAAGGCTATAACGCAAATTGATAAAGAAGGTGGCAATCGCCATTTCAATAAAAGTACCTGCAGCATCGGACATAATCTGCAAACCAGCAAACTGCCCCGCCGAGGTCAAGTTCGTCATCGAAATAAAGGTGACCAGCGGCCAACTAATCAACTTGGACCCGGCAATACCGAAGGAAAACGACACCGCAAAGTAGCCGAGTCCTATAGGAAAGCCATCTCTTACACCATCCGAAAATCTCATGGCCCCAAAATATAGAAAAAAACATCAGAAACGTATGCGAATATGCAAATCTATGCAAAAGAAAAGCCCCCCGCCATTCGGCAGGGGCATTATCATCTACAAATCTATTTACCTAATCGAAATCCGGCGAGTCAGGCTGTCGGAGCCCGCACTCACGCGCACAATGTAGTTGCCCTGGCGGAGCATGTCGAGGCTCACGGCACCCTTCACCTGCTTGAAGCTTGCCACCGGACGACCTTGCATATCGAACACATTGACGTTAGCCCATTCGACACCGCCGACATTCAACATGCGGCCTGCAACAGAAAGCTTCAGCGAGCTCATATTCTGGGCAACGATACCCGTTGCTCCGATAGAGCTAGAGGTCGGTTCCGCAGAACTGCTAGAGGCTACAGAGGAGCTACTTTCGGCAGCAATTACCGTCAGATTCAGCTTGTATTCCTGAGTGTTGATGGTGAAGGTTTCGGTGTAAGTTCCTGCAGCAAATTCCTTCGGAACGGTTCCCGAAACAACCAAGCCCAGGTTATTCGATTCGATATCCAAGAAGTACAGATTCCAAGTACGAGTGTAATCCTTGGCGTTCTTGAATGTAATGGCTTCAAGCTTACCGTTCTGAGCAACAGCCTGTTCCAAATCGCCACTGACAACGACAGCGAGAGCCGCAGAAGAACTGCTTACTACGCTAGACGAAGACACAACCGAGCTGGAAGAAGCAACGGAGCTAGACGAGAGAACAACAGAACTGGACGAGCGAGCTACAGAACTGGAGGAACGTGCAATCGAGCTAGAAGAAGGTACCGCAGAACTGCTAGAGGCAACGGAGCTGGAGGAACGCGTCATGGAACTAGAAGACGCAACGGAGCTCGAAGAGCGAACCACAGAGCTGCTAGAAGCCACAACGGAACTAGACGAGCGGGCTACAGAGCTGGAGGAACGAGCTGCGGAACTGGAAGAACGTGCAGAAGAGCTAGAAGACGTCGGAAGCGCAATCGCCATTCCAGTGCAACGCACATCGTCGACATACAAGTAATCGAGAGTCGGCTGATCGCCCTTGACTTCCCAGGTGAATTTGGCAATACGCTTCTGAGAAAGATCCACCGGCTCGGGCCATGCTTCCTGAGAAAGCATATTCCAAGGAATCGTCACCGTCGTCCAAGTACTCGATGCGGACTTATGAATCTGATGGTAGCCGTAATCCAAGACTTCCGTATCTTCGGCCTTGAAGTTATGGGCTGCACCCTTGTACTTGTAAGTAATCTGCTTACAGGCCGACAAATCGTAGGCAGTCTGCTTTGCATTCAGCGAAAGACCCAAGGCAACATAGGGGTCATACAAGTTATCACCCTGCGAGAGCTTGATTCCAGTGACACCAGCCACATACTTGGTGGAGTTTCCGGCCTTGGAACCAGCGAAGACAACATCGTAGCCACCGCGGGCACCCTCGCCGTTCGTAATCGTAGAAGCACCCAGGTCACCGTCATCGGTGTAAGCGTACCATTCGCCACCGGTAAAGGTATAGTTGTCACCATCTTCCAGATCGTCGATGTAGTCGGTATAGCCCGCCGGAAGAGAACTTGAAGAACTTGCAATGGAGCTGCTAGAAACCGGCACGGAACCATCGCAGGCCGTATAGGATTTAGGGAGCGAAGCAAACACGTTGGAATTCACCCACTGACCACTCGTCGTATAAGACGGATTGTCTGCACTGCCTGAATAATAGGAGGCATCTTCAGCTTTGTTGGATACAGACCAATTCGCACCGGAAAGCTTATGTGTTTTCATCCAATTGTACCAAGTGGTGCTATTGGAGGCATTGAATTTAGTATTACCCGACGAATGGACCGTACCCCATTCAGTCACGAACACCGAAAGGCCGCTGTTCATTGCCGAAACCGCATTGGCGCCTTCCTGGTCGGTATCATGAGAGCCCGCATAATAGTGGAAAGTATAAGCGGTATTGTTCTTGGAATCTGTAACAGGATTACTTGCCGCTTCGTTGGGATACTGGTCCCAACTGCGGTTACCCACCACAATCAGGTTGTCAGAATACTGACGGATTGTCTTCACCACTTCATCGGCATAGGTCTTGATAGAACCCCAGGACTGATTTTCTAACGGTTCATTGAAAATTTCAAAGATGACGTTGTCGTAGCCACCCCACTCTCGTGCCATGGTGGTAAAGAACGCCTTTGCATTATTCACGTTGTCTGCGGCATTGTGGCTATGGTAGTCGATAATCACGTAGATGTCATTATCGATAGCGGCCTGAACAACAACATCCATGAGACCTTTATAGTATTTTTCATTGGTGAAATAGTTGCCTGCGCCCCAGTCTCCATCCACACCCATCGGAGCACGGATTAACTGAATGTTCTGTTCACGGACAAGCTTGTTCACATGTTCGGCAGTCCAGAAAGGAGCGCCCACATCGCTTGCGATACTCCAGAAAAGGCTCATGCCCTGCACAGCCACTTCGGCACCATCGGCAACACCCTTGCAAGCACCATAAATTTGGCCCTTGCCATAGGAGTTTTTACCAGCCAGCAATTCACCGTAAGCACTCACCGGGCCCACGCGTCCAAAAGAAAGGGAAACAAGGCCCATGGCGAGCACGCCCAAGCCCAACATCTTTGCGCTAAAATTGATTGCCATACATCCTCTTTTTACCAATTTTTCGCTGACAAATTTAGATTAATGGACCCTTTTTTTCACGTGATTTCAAGCACATAATAAATTGATAATGTTTACGCATGTAGACTAACTGTAGCCTATGCGGAACAACGAGTTCCAAAAAAAAAGAACCCCTGCATATTGCAGGGGAACCAAACGCGTTTGCGACGGGAAACGAATTAGTTTTCGTTGTTGTGCATTTCCATCTGTTCGCGGTCCATCGTGTGCTGCAAGTATTCCTTGAAGTCACGGTCGATGTTCACACCGTCGAGGTCGAGGTCATCGTTTTCCAACACGAACACGGCGCTCGGGTTATCGAGCCAGCCGACCACGTCCACCTGATCGAGTTTCATGGACTTGTCACCAGCAGCCTGTGCAACGTATTCAATCTTGGACTTCTGAACCCAACCCTGTCCGCAAGGACCCTTCACGAGCACTTCCGTTTCGCCGTCCTTAAGGATCGTCAGTTCGTCATTGAAGCCTGCGGTACAAACAACGGAACCACCATCTTTTTCCTTGGTCAGGTCCACGTCACCCAGCTTAGATTTGACCTTCTTGCCAGCAGCGAAAGAAACGCTAACCATCAGAGCAAGAGCAATTAAAAGCACCTTTTTCATATCTTTCCTCAGAAACAGGTTAAAAACTTGACAATGCAGATACGAATATACCTTTTATTTTTGACTTTCGTCACAATTTCTTTTAAATTTTTGCGATATGAAGAAGATTTTACTTATTTCGGCCCTCATTTTGGCACTTTTGGGCACTTTTTTAGCCTTTAACCTCAAGTCTCGGATGGAGGAAATGGCTCAAAACAGTCAAACTGTGCTCCTGGAAGTCCCCAAGGGTAGTTCCCCCTCGAAAGTTTTCCAGATTCTCAGACAGAACGGAATCTGGAGCGACGACCTCGCCTTCCGGTTGACCATGAAAAGGTTAAACCCGAGCCTCAAGGCCGGCTGGTTTGAAATCCCCGCAGGGCTTACACTGCCCCAGGTGCTGGACATTATCGCAAGCGGCAAGGTCGCCGTGCGCCGCGTAACCATCCCCGAAGGACGCGCCTCCTGGGAAATTCCCGACTATCTGAAAAAGGCATACCCGGACCTGAACGAGACCCGTTGGAACAAGCTCGTCCAAGACCCGAAGTTCGCCCGCTCCCTCGGAGTCGAAGCAAACTCCTTGGAAGGTTACCTGCTCCCCGACACCTACCCCTTCCCCATCGACGCCAACGAAGAAACCATCCTCAAGCAGATGGTGGCCGCCAACCTGAAGGTCCGCGACGAGATGCAGAAGAAGCCTGGTTCCATGTGGAATACCCTCGGCAGCTGGCACAAGGTGCTCACGCTTGCTAGCGTCGTCGAAGAAGAAACCGGCATTCCCGAAGAACGTCCGCTGATTGCAGGAGTGTTCCACAACCGTCTGCGCATTGGCATGCCGCTCGGGGCCGACCCCACGGTGCGGTTCATCTTCAGGAACCTGACCGGTCCCATCTACAAGAGTCAGCTCAACAGCAACAGCCCCTACAATACCCGCAAGTTCAAGGGACTCATGCCGGGGCCCATTTCGAACCCCGGTCGCAAGGCAATCGAAGCAGCACTCTTCCCGGCCAAGACCGAAGCCCTGTATTTTGTCGCTAAAGACGACGGCTCCATGACGCATTTCTTTAGCTCCAATTTGGCAGACCACAACAAGTACAAAGACGTTGCCGCCAAGAACCGTGGCGAGTAAGTTCAAACAATCCTATCTCATTGATAGGTCTTAAATTAAGTCTTTTACAAAAAACAAAAACTGTAAATTCGTTCGTTAAGAAAGCAAAATATAGTCCCCAAAACACCTTTGGGCGTACTCCCTTATTTTCTATATTGGGGCACAAACAAAAATCAACAAAACGAAAGACTCGGCTGTCTAAATTTATGGCGTTGGCCAGCCGAGCAAAGAAGGAAAATCATGAGCGAAGCATGGAATGGCTTTGAGGGCGGGCGCTGGCAAGAAGAGATCAACGTTCGCGACTTTATTCAACGCAACTACACCGCATACGAAGGCGGCAAGGAATTTTTGGCAGGCCCGACCGAAGCCACCGAAAAGCTCTGGGGTGAACTCCAGAAGCTGCAGGCCGAAGAACGCAAGAAGGGCGGCGTGCTCGATATGGACACCGACATCGTTTCGAGCATCACGAGCCACAAGCCTGGCTACATCAACGAAAGCCTCAAGGACTTGGAAAAGGTCGTGGGTCTCCAGACCGACAAGCCGCTGAAGCGCGCCTTCATGCCGTTTGGCGGCATCAAGATGGCCGAAGAATCTTGCCTGCAGTACGGCTACAAGCCGAGCGCTGACCTCCACAAGATTTTTACCGACTACCACAAGACTCACAACCAGGCTGTGTTCGACTGCTACACTCCGGAAATTCGCGCCGTGCGTAAGGCTCACTTGCTAACCGGTCTTCCAGACACTTACGGTCGTGGCCGTATCGTGGGTGACTACCGCCGCGTAGCCCTTTACGGTATCGACTACATCATCCAGCAGAAGCAGAACGACCTCGCCCACGTGGGTGACGGCACCATGACCGACGACGTAATCCGCCTGCGCGAAGAAGTCGCCGAACAGATCAAGGCCCTTAAGGCCATGAAGGTGATGGCTCAGAGCTACGGTTTCGACATTTCGAAGCCGGCAACGAACGCCCGCGAAGCCTTCCAGTGGCTCTACTTCGGTTACCTCTCTGCCATCAAGACGCAGAACGGTGCTGCCATGAGCGTTGGCCGTATTTCGACCTTCCTCGACATTTATATCGAACGTGACCTCAAGAACGGCACGCTCACTGAAAGCGAAGCCCAGGAACTCGTGGACCACATGGTCATGAAGTTCCGCATGGTCAAGTTCGCACGTATCGAATCTTACAACCAGCTCTTCAGCGGCGACCCGGTGTGGGCCACCCTCGAAGTCGGCGGTATGGGCCAGGATGGCCGCCCGATGGTCACCAAGAACGACTTCCGTTTCTTGCACACCCTCGAAAACATGGGCCCGTCTCCGGAACCCAACCTCACCGTTCTCTACACCAAGCGTCTCCCTGAAAACTTCAAGGAATACGCCGCCTTCATTTCTGTGACGACCAGCTCGATTCAGTATGAAAACGACGACGTGATGCGCCCGGTTTGGGGTGACGACTACAGCATTTGCTGCTGCGTGTCTGCAACGCAGACCGGTAAGGAAATGCAGTTCTTCGGCGCTCGTGCCAACCTCGCCAAGGCTCTCCTCTACGCTATCAACGGCGGCAAGGACGAAGAAGCCGGCCTCGTGCCCGGCATGCAGATTGGTCCGGAACTCGCTCCGATTACCGGCGACGTGCTGAACTACGACGAAGTGATGCACAAGTACGACATCATGCTTGAATGGCTCGCAGGTATCTACGTGAACACGCTGAACCTGATCCACTACATGCATGACAAGTACTACTACGAAGCTGCTGAACTCGCCCTCATCGATACCGACGTGCGCCGCACGTTTGCAACGGGTATCGCAGGCTTCAGCCACGTGGTCGACAGCCTCTGCGCCATCAAGTACGCAAAGGTTTCTGTCGTTCGCGGCGAAAACGGCCTCGTGAAGGACTTCAAGATCGAAGGCGACTTCCCGAAGTACGGCAACGACGACGACCGCGCCGACGAAATCGCAGTCTGGCTCCTCAAGGAATTCATCGCGAAGATCAAGAAGCACCACACCTACCGCGGTGCCGAACCGACCACGTCGATTCTTACCATTACCAGTAACGTTGTTTACGGCAAGGCCACGGGTGCTCTCCCCGACGGTCGTCCGGCTCACGCCCCGTTCGCTCCCGGTGCAAACCCGAGCTACGGTGCCGAAAAGAACGGCCTGCTGGCCTCGCTGAACTCTGTCGCCAAGCTCCCGTACGAATACGCGCTCGACGGCATCAGCAACACGCAGACCATCAGCCCGAACGCTCTCGGCCACAGCGACGACGAGCGCGCCCAGAAGCTCGTCACCGTCATGGACGGTTACTTCGCCCAGGGCGCACACCACCTGAACGTGAACGTGTTCGGTGTTGAAAAGCTCCTCGATGCACAGGCCCATCCGGAAAAGCCCGAATACGCGAACTTCACCATCCGCGTTTCCGGCTACGCCGTCAAGTTCCTCTCGCTCACGAAGGAACAGCAGGACGACGTGATCAGCCGCACCTGCCACGGTGTATTATAAGACCGAATCGGCTAAACTCAACAGAATCCTTACTCTGAAGCCGATTCTCTCGCAACCGCCCCTGTTTAATAACAGGGGCTTTGTTGCTCACAGAATTGTAATAGAGCATTAAAGAATGTAAGCCCGCTCCGCTTTTGGAGCGGGTTTTATTTTACGCAAAAAACGTCCCGGATAAATCCGGGACGTTTTGCTTTATGGAGGAGAACAAAGGTTTAGTCATTAGTCAAGACAAACACCTCAAAATCATTGACTAATGACTAGAAACTTTCTATTCAGCAGGAGCGGGATCTAGCTTCGGAGTACGAGTCATCAGGAGCTTGCAATAGCCGTCTTCCACAACAACATTGTCAACAGACAGCGTTACGTTTTCCATTTCCCAGTTACCTCTGCTCCAACGGGTACGGTCAAGAGCATCGCCATCGAAGTTGTCCGTCCAATGTTCAGCAAAAGTCTTTGTTTCGGGATCGTAGGTATAAACACGGACATAATCAATCCACTGGGCAACGGGACCATCAGCAAGTTCAGCACCCGTATATTTGCCAGTCCAGCCAGCGCTCTTGGAAGCCCACAGGTTAAAGCGCAGGGTCTGTTCCTTTGTCATGAACTCAACTTGGCCCTTAGCCATTCCGAGAACATCGCGACGGACTTCTACACTATCAATTTCCCAGGAAATGTATTCCGGAGTCCACACGAAGGCAAACAGGTGGAAGTCTTCAGTAGAATTGAATCCGAAACCAGTCTTATACTCGGACGTAATCTTCGGATTTTTCTTACCTTCATCCGGCAAACGGGTAATCAGGTTAGACTGCCAAACGCCCGGATTTGTGCCAAGAACTTCAATGTCGATTTCATTCCACGGTTCTTCACCCAGCATGTAAGACGGGTCGTAGTAAAGGAACATGGAGCTCACGGAACCCGGAATAGAAACCATCTTCATGCGGGCCTCAAAGCGTCCATAAGTAAACTGTTCACGGCCACTGAGTTCTGCGCCCCAATATTCATAATTACTAAAATCGTCCACTTCGACAACCTGGTTGTCCGGAATCATGTTTTCAACTTCCAAGCGGTACGGCTCAGGGGCGGGGACCGGATCCGGAGTTTCAACAGGATCGGTTGTGGGATCAGTTACAGGATCAGTCGCCGGGTCCGTAGTAGCGGGATCAGCAGCCGGATCGGTAGAAGCAGGGTCAGTCTTGGTCGGATCTGCAGCAGGGTCAGTAGTCGTATTGCCAGAAGGATCTTCAACTGCGGGAGTATCGGTTCCAGGAACATTGTTTTCCGGTGCAGAAGAGTTGCTGTCATCAGAGCAAGCAGCAAAGAGAGCCAGCGTTGCAACGGAGAGTAGGAATTTCGTTTTCATAATAAACCTCTTGTCTTTGAACATAAATATACCCCCTTTTACGCCCCCTGGGTACACCTCGAAACACAAATTAATTACAACTGTACTAATTGTATTTAGCCATATATTTCTACATTTACAGTATGCTCGGACGAATCAATAAATTAGAGACATTTGGCTCCGTAGACGGCCCCGGAGTACGTTTTGTAGTATTCATGCAGGGGTGCCCCATGCGTTGCCAGTTCTGTCACAACCCCGAAACCTGGGACTTCGGCGCACAAAGCGCAAACGGGGTCAGCAATGGTTCGTTCGAAATTTCTGCAAACGATTTGCTCAAGAAAGCCTTGCGCTACCAAAGCTACTGGGGCAAAGACGGCGGCATCACGGTAAGCGGTGGCGAGCCATTATCGCAAATGGATTTCCTCATCGAATTCTTCGAAGCAGCCAAAGCCGCAGGCGTAAACACCTGCATCGACACCTCGGGCGTAAACTTTGTTCGTAACGAGCCCTACTTCGGCAAGTTCAAGCGCCTCATGGACGCAACGGATCTTTTGCTCGTGGACATCAAGAACATCGACCCCGTAGAGCACAAGAAACTCACCGGCCACGGCAACAAGAACATCATCGACATGTTCCACTACTTGGACGAAATCAAAAAGCCCATCTGGATTCGCCACGTACTCGTACCCGGCGGCAGCGACAATGACGAATTGCTTATCAAGACGCGCGAATTCATCGACACGCTCCACAACGTGCAGAAAGTCGAAGTCCTCCCCTACCACGCGCTCGCCCTCGCCAAGTACCAAGAACTTGGCATCGACTACGTGCTGAAAGACGTCAAATCTCCCTCCGCAGAACGAGTGGCAAACGCGAAGAAAATTTTAGGAATATAATCTTTCGTCCATAAGCTTCGCAATACGGCATCACGATTTGACTCACGTACGAATGTACGCTACGTCAAATCGTTCTTTGTCTTGCTCGCTTCTGAACGAAAGCAAAAAAGACGGACCAAAGCCCGCCTTAAGCATTAATAATTCATTAGAACCGAGATTTCGTCTAAAGCCTAGCGAGAGCAGGAACAACTCCGCGTAGCGTACAAACGTACGTGAGCGGAGTTGTGACGAACTATCGCGACGGCTTTTGGCGAAATATCACCCCTTGATAGCGTCGCCCATAGAAAACATCGGCATGTACATTGCAATCAAAAGACCACCCACAGCACCGCCGAGGAACACGATGATAATCGGTTCCATCATACCCACGACGCCATCCACTGCAGCATCCACTTCTTCGTCATAGAAGTCAGCCAACTTCAAAAGCATGCCGCCAAGGTTACCGGTTTTTTCACCCACGCCAGTCATCTGGATTACCATGGGAGGGAACAGACCTGTATCGGCCATGGGGTCTGCAATACTCTTACCGCCGGCAATACCGATGGCAATCTTATTGATACCCTTTTCCACCACTTTGTTCGTAACAGTGGAAGCCACCACCTTCAAGGAATCCATGATGGACACACCGGCATTCAACAAGGTTCCCAATGTTCTCGAGAAACTTGCCGTTGTCGATTTAATCTGAAGGTCGCCTAACTTGGGCACCTTTAGCATAAAACCGTCCCACGCGAATTTAGCCTGGGGCACACGCATGGCGAGTTTAAAGCCTACGCCTATGACAATCGCACCAATAAACAGGAATGCACCATTATCACGAACGAAGTCCGAAATACCCATCACGAACTGCGTCGGAGCAGGAAGTTCTGCATCAAGAGCGGCGAACTGCTCGGCAAACACCGGCACCACGAAGGTCATAAGGGCGATCACCACCAAGATACCCACGATAATAAGCATCACCGGGTAGGTCAGGGCCTTTTTCACCTTACGTTTCAAACGTTCGTTGTTTTCCAAAGTTTCTGCCAAACGGGCCAAGATACCGTCCAAGATACCGCCCGCTTCACCAGCCGCCACCATGTTGGTGTACAGGTTGCTGAACACCTTGGGGTGCTGGGACAAAGCGTCAGCCAAAGAAGAACCACCGTTAATAGACTGGGTAATCTTATGTACCACGTTTTTCAGTTCCGGGTTCTCGCACTGGCCTTCAAGAATGTTCAGGCACTGCAGCATGGGCAGACCGGCAGAGCTCATGGAAGAGAACATACGGGTAAAGCGCGCAATTTCTGCAGGCTTGATTCCCGAACCAATCTTGATCTTGATTTCTGTAGGCTTCTTCTTAAGGCTTACAATGATAAGGCGGCGACGCATAAGCATGGCTTCTGCTTCAGCCTTATCCTTCGCCTCGAGAGTACCTTCAAAATTATTGCCTTGGCTATTTGTGGCCTTATAAAGGAATTCAGCCATGGATTACACCCCTTCTTTCACGAACAACTGTTCCAACTGGTCCGGGCTCGGAGAACGGGCAAGGGCATCAAAGCGGTCCACCTTGTGGTTCTTCACCAATTCACACAAGCACATGTTCATGGTATTCATGCCGAACTTCTGACCAATTTCAATCATGGACTCAATCTGGTGCACCTTGTCATCACGAATCAGGGCGCGGATACCCGGAGTCACGTTCATGACTTCGTAAGCCATTACGCGGCCACCGCCAATTCGCGGCATAAGGGTCTGGCATATGACGCCCTGCAACACGAACGAAAGCTGGGTACGCACGGTCTGCTGTTCACCCTTGGGGAATGCGTCCACCACGCGGTTGATGGTCTGCACACAAGAGTTGGTATGCAATGTCGCAAAAGCCAAGTGACCCGTTTCAGCAATGGTTAGGGCGGCACGAATCGTTTCGAGGTCACGCATTTCGCCGATAAGCACCACGTCAGGGTCCTGACGGAGGGCCATCTTCAAGGCCTGGGCAAAGCTATTGGTATCGCTACCGACTTCGCGCTGGTTGATCATACAGCCCTGGTGCTTATGCAAGAATTCAATCGGGTCTTCCACCGTCAGAATGTGGTCATGACGTTCCTTGTTGATCTTGTCGATCATGGCAGCCAAGGTCGTGGACTTACCGGAACCGGTTGCACCAGTCACCAGCACAAGGCCCGAAGGACGGGTCGTAAATTCGGCCATGATTTTCGGAAGGCCGAGATCCTTAAAAGTCTTAATTTCAAGCGGAATAATACGCAAAGCCAAGGCCACGCAGCCGCGCTGCAAATAGGCGTTCGCACGGAAACGGGCAAGGTTTGCGATACCGAAAGAGAAGTCGCATTCCTTCTGCTGTTCGAAAGTCTTTTTCTGGCCTTCGTTCATCAAGCTGTAGGTCATGCGCATGGTTTCGTCCGGTTTCAGCTTATCTTCGCCAATAGGCGTAAGTTTACCGGAAAGACGAATAAGAGGAGGCGCGCCTGCCGTAATGTGCAAGTCAGAAGCGCCACGCTGGACCATTTCAGAAAGAAGATCTTGAATATTGTATGCCATGCTTAAGAATATAACTTAAAAAAGGCCATATTTTTCATTAAAATCCCACAATTTTTCAAAAAAACGCTATTTTATTATTCCAGAATGGAACTTGGGCGTAAAATAACCTCGACTCGGGGTGTTTTTTCTGTGTTATGCACGCTACTTTTGGCGCTTGCATTCCTGTTTTCAGCATGCGGGCAGGAGTATTTCCAAGCCGCCCCCACCAAGATTCAAGATTTTAAAGGAAAACTCCTTGACGGGAGCCTTTCGACTTACCAAGCCGAAAAAGGAACCGTCACCCTAATCGCACTGACGGCCTCATGGTGCCCAGGCTGCCGCGCCGAACTCCCGCACCTCAAAAAACTCGATAAAGAATTCGCCGACAGGGGTTTCAAGATTTTGATGGTGAACGAAGATGATTCGCCCAAAATCGGAGCAAAGTACAACAAGGCCGCAGGAATCAAGTGGACAACGTTCCACTGGAATTACGACATGATGAATGCCCTAGGAAATCCGGGCGTCATTCCCGTGACCTACCTCGTGAATGCACAAGACAGCATCGTGAAAATCAACGTCGGTGAATTCGACGAAAACCAGATGCGAAAGCTAATCGAGAAAGCCCTTAAGCGATAGGACTCGGGAAAAGTATTACGTCCTTAATTTCGGACTTTCCCATTGCAAGCATAAACAATCGGTCTAGACCAAGCGCCACGCCGGAACAGGCGGGCATTCCCGATTCAAGTGCTGCCAGGAAGTTTTCGTCAATCGGCGGTTGCGGTTTGTTCATTCCGCGACGGATTTCAAGATCTGCAGCAAAGCGCCTGCGTTGTTCTGCCGCATCGGTAAGTTCCGTGTAGCCGTTGCAAAGTTCCACCTGGTCTACAAACAGTTCGAATCGACGGGCCCAAGTGTGTCCATCTTCACCCACGTACATTTGCGCAAGTGCCGCTTGCGACTGCGGGTAATCTAAAATAAACTCGGGGCCGTTCTTGGCCAGCTCGGGTTCTACGGCAAAGACCATCAAGTAATCCCACCAGTCTTCGCGGGACATGGTCGTGCCATCGGCCGGGAGCGGGATGTCGCGGGCCGTACAGGCTGCGGCAAATTCTTCGCCCGAAGCCGTAAGCGGATTCACGCCCGCATAATTCTTGAATGCATCTATCCAACGAGTACGACGCGCATTAATAGGCTTGCCGATGATTTCAGAAACAAGAGCCTCGACTTCATCCATCAACGTTTCTTGCGGCATTCCGACGCGGTACCATTCCACCATGCTGAATTCGTTGTTGTGGTGAGCACCGAATTCATCTTTGCGGAAGGACTTGGTAATTTGGAAAATGTCACCAAAGCCCGCAGCAAGCAAACGCTTCATGTGGAACTCGGGGCTCGTCATCATAAAATGGCGGCCCTCAACTTCGAAGTAGTCCAGCTGAGGATCGGTACCGCCCGCATTCGAAAGCGTAGGCGTTTCCACTTCAAGCACACCGCGACCTTCAAAGAAACGTCGCACCTTGTTCATCAAGGCTTGACGCTTTACCCATGAATCGCGGGAACAAGTTGGTCTAAACGAGCTTTGGTTCGACACTTTTTAGATCCTTCGGCTACACTTCGTTACGCTCAGGATGACACTTTATTCTGCAGCAGCGGGAGCGGTTTCTTCTGCAGGGGCCGCATTCACGACACAACGAACGGAAAGCCAGAATTTCTTATCCACCGGAATGGCAGAAACTTCTTTATCGGTGCTGAACATGGAACGTGCGACACCGCGACCGTCACCCACATCCTTGCTGGTCCAGAAGTAGGCTCCCTCGCCCATAATCACCGAAATACCATTCTTGTTTGCATAGCCACCAAAAGTAGCGGTAAAGGCATAGTCATCGCTTCCGTTACTGCGAAGACGCACCGCAGCTTCATTGGCTCCGCCTGCATAGATTTCAAGCATTTTCCAATCGTCGTCTGTCGCAAGGTGCGTGCCTTCGGGGCAAGCCGTCAAAGCAGCATCGTGCGTATACAGGCGGCCATAAGTTTTGCAATTGTCATCTTCGCGGTCATAGCACATGGAATTTTCTTCAATGACAAAGTTCAAGTTTTCAACAAACCAGCGGGTACCATTGATTTCTTTAACCTTGTAAGTCTGGCCGTCACGATTATCTACAAAGGATTCGAACACTGGGCAACGGGTTTCAAATTCCTTAGCGCCCAAAATAGAGTCCACCGCCGGCTGCCACGACGTGCAGAAACGGAACAGTTCACCACCCGGGAGAGCCGTAGAATCAGCCTTATGCTTGTCCGCCCAGCGATTTACGTAAGCAATGTTGATAACCGAAGTATCTGGAATCGAAAGAGTTTTTGCACTCGCCTGCAATACCTTTGCATAGCGTTCGGCATTGGACTTGGGAGTTTTCCAGTAACCTTCCAAAAGACCGGTACGGAGCTTTTCGTACAGCGGAGAGGGTTTAGTCACCTTGACCGTCGTATCGACAAAGTGTTCCGGCTTGGTAGCACAGGCAGCTTCGCGAATGGTATCGCGCAGGCTACCGGCCTTTTCGTAACATTCTTCAATGCATTTGTCACGGGCTTCGCCCTTTTTCTTGGGGCAAGGAACCCAGATGCTCGTATCAGTATCAACCTTTACCGGTTTTGCATAAGCCTTGGTCTTTAACGCAGCCTTGGCCACCTTCTCAAGAGTTTCAGTAGCCTTGACATTTCCGTTTTCGCCTTCGAGCAACAAATAAGAAATCACCTCAGTACAGGCATCCATGGCCTTGGCGTTGGCACAAACCTTCTCACCGAAGCCATAAGAGAACTGAGATTGACAATTAGAAAAAGATTCGTAAGGCATGGCCTTGAAAATCTTTTCATAAACCTTAACGGCATCTTCAGGGGATAACTTTCCACAATAGATTTCTTCAGCAGCACCCTTCTTTACAATCTTCTGGGCTGCGGCAATATCGCCATTATCGATAGCATCGCGAAGTTCCGGTTGGGCAAAAGCAGTTGTAGCGCCCAAAGCGAGAACTCCCACACACATTACACCTCTAAGAATTTTCATTTTAACCCTCACAAAAAATTCCGCAACAAATATAGAAAAAAACATATTCGCACGGCCCAATACGTTCCACCCATAACTAGCCATAGGCTTAGCTTAGAGCCAAGAACAGAATATTTCTTTTTGCATTTTCTATATTTGGGCCTATGATTGATGCAGAAAAAATCCGCAACGAATTTCCGATGCTTGTCGCAGGCGATAAGGACGCAAAGCCGCTCGCCTTCCTCGACAGCACGGCCACCACGCAAAAGCCCGACTGCGTGATCGACGTCATGAACGACTTTTACCGCGAGCACTACAGTTCCGTAAAGCGCGGCGTGTACCGCCTGAGCGCCCGCACCACCGAAGCATTTGAAGCCACCCGCAAGAACGTGGCCAAGTTCATTAACGCCAAGACCGAAGACGAAATCGTATTCACCCGCGGCACCACCGAAAGCATCAATCTGGTGGCGTGGAGTTACGGTCGCAAGTTCTTCGAAGCTGGCGACGAAATTCTGATCAGCGGACTCGAGCATCACGCCAACATCGTGAGCTGGCAAATCGTTGCCGAAATGAAGGGCGCCAAAATTAAGGTCATCCCGGTTCTCGATAGCGGCGATTTGGACTTGAGCAAGCTTCCCGAACTTTTGAATGCGCGCACCAAGATGGTCGCCGTCACCCATGTGAGCAATTCCGTCGGTACCGTGAACCCGATTGCAGAAATTATCGCGACCGTCCGCAAGCTCGCCCCGCAAGCAAAGATTTTGATTGACGCCGCCCAGAGTTCGAGCCACATCAAGATTGACGTGCAGAAGCTCGACTGCGATTTTATCGCCTTCAGCGGACACAAGATGTACGGCCCGACAGGCGTGGGCGTACTCTACGGCAAGTACGACGTTCTCGACAGCATGCCCCCCTGGCACGGCGGTGGCGAAATGATCAAGAACGTGACCTTCGAAAAGACGACTTACGCCGACGTTCCCGCCCGCTTTGAAGCAGGCACGCCCATGATCGCCGAAGTCATCGGCCTCGGCAAGGCCATCGAATGGATTAATGCGGTTGGCATCGAAAACATCCGCAAGCACGAAGAAGAAATTACG
>JBGUWV010000062.1:0-23171 GCA_045221475.1 Fibrobacter sp. | reverse complement strand
GACGGCTTCTTGGTTCGTAAGGTCGGTTTGCGCAAGTTCTGCGTCAAACGCCTGCTTCACATTGTTAATAGCTTCACTCATAGTGGCCACAAAGATAGAAAAAGGCGAGCGCCCGCTAAGGCTCCGGCTTCGCTTTGCCGGTGAAATTCGTACTCGTTATCTTGAATACGGTCACGGTGGCAGCCTGTTCGGGCGTGAATTCGAACTTGTGCGGGGCTGCGGGATGTAGGGCGCCTACGGCTTGTCGTTCCATCAGGAGCGAGAGTCCGCGGCATTTTTCAGTAACGTCGTCGACGATTTCGGCTTTGCCTTGACCGACAACACTTGCGTAAAATCGCCCGCTCTTGCAATAAACATCTTCGTGAATCTCGATATGGTTCTCGACACACATGCTAAACGCGACATTCGGATTTTTACGAATGCAATCAAGTTTCTTGCCAACATGTGCACAGTGGAAATACAATTCCAATACACCGTTCTTCAAACTATACCCGAACGACAGAGGAATCACGTAGGGCACGTCTGCACTTGCATCGTCCACCATCGCGACATGGCAAGTCGTGCACTGCTCGATAATCTTTGCGATGTTTTCATCACCCGTAATTTCTCTATCTTTACGCCGCATATTGCCCCAAAGAATCGTTTATCCAAATTTAATTTATTAAAACAGGCATCACGTTAATGATTCCGATTTCGTGAGACAATATTGATCCAGACTTTTACACGCCTCTTACACAAAAAGAAGTTTACCTTTGTTGTTTTTTATAGCAACGGAAACTATTATTAAAATATTGCCTACATCTGGGATTTGGTCTATATTGCAAGAAAAAGGAGTGATCAATGAAATTCGTGAAATTGCCAGTAATTGCGGCGTCTTTCGCCTTGGGCATTATGGCCTGTTCAGACGACAACGGTTCTAATGCGGCACCCAACAGTGACGAACCCATTTCAGTCGAAAACCCCGCTGGCAACGATTTTTCCGGAACAGAAGTTCCCGGTAACGAAATTCCTGGTAACCAGATTTCGGGCAACGAGAACCCAGGTAATGAAAATCCGGACAACCAAGTTCCAGGTAACAAAAATCCAGGCGATCAAATCCCGGGCAACGAACTTTCAAGTTCCAGCAACCAAATTCCGGGCAATGAATTTTACAATTCCAGCAGCTCCGTCCCAGGCAACCCTCTCAACCAGAATCCAGGTAATGAATCCGGCGACGACGAAAACGACAACGAAGATTCCAGAACTTTGGACGGCACCCAGATTCTTTTAAAGCTTTCCGGCACCTCGGCCACCGTCGAAAACAATAACGGCTGCGTCGAAGTTGCAGACAAAAGCGCCACCATCACCTGCCCGGGTGCCTACTACGTGACCGGCGAATCTTCCGATTTCCAGGTGGTCGTAAACACCCCGGCCGCCGAAAAAGAAGGCAACACCGGCATTTATCTCTACAACGCGACTTTGAAAAGTTCTAACGCCCCGATTCTCGTGAAGAACGCCGACAAGACCGTGATTCACTTAGTCAAGGGAACCACCAACGTGGTCGAAGACGGTAACAGCAACCATTTATTCACCAAGATCAACGGCGCACAGGACACCGCAAAAGCCGCCATCTACTCACGCGACGACTTGAACATCAAGGGCGCAGGCACCTTGACCGTCAAGGGCAAATTCAGGAACGGTATCCAGTGCAGCAACGATCTTAAAATCAAGAATGGCAACATCACTGTCGAAGCCGAAGAAAACGCAATCAAGGGCAAGGGCAGCCTCCAGATTTCGGGCGGCACGCTGAACCTTACCGCCAAGAAGGGTGACGGCCTAGAAAGCGACGAATGCGAAAAAGTCAATGGCGAATGCAAGAACATCGTCGAAGGCAAGGGCATTATCGATATCAGGGGCGGCAATATCACCATCAAGGCAGGCGATGACGGCATCGATGCAGCGAACTTTATCCGTGTAAGCGATTCCACCGAAACCTCTTCGGTCAAGGTGACGTCTACGGGCAAGGGCCTTGTTGCCGAAAAGTACATCTATGTCGATGGCGGCAAGCTTGACGTGAAATCCGAAGGCGACGATGCGTTGCACACTCATTGGCAAATCTATATGAACGGTGGCGATGTCACGATCAACGCGAAGGATGACGGCATCCATGCGGATTCCGCCCTGTACATGAAGGGCTCCACCATCAACGTGGTCACAGCTAATGAAGGCATCGAGTCCTACAAAATTTTTGCAGAAGGCGGCATCACCTCCACCTTCGCAACGAACGACGGTTGGAACGGCGCCGGTGGCCCGAAGGATAACGTCGGTCAGTACGCAGCATTTAGCGAGAGCGGCGGCCATATCGTCGTTAGCGGAGGCTACCACTACATCAGCGCGAAGGGCAACATGGTCGACGTGTTCGATGCAAACGGCTCCGGAAAGATGACCGGCGGCGTGCTGATTCTCGAAATCACCGGCGAAAGCTACGAAAACATGGGCGGCTTCGGCGGCGGCTGGGGCGGCGGATTCCCCGGCGGTCAAGGCGGCATGGGTGGCGGTAGCGGCGGATGTTCCTCCAACATGGCAGGCGGCCTGATCGATACGGACGCCGGCTTCGAAATTACCGGGGGCGTTCTCCTCGCATTCGGAAACTACTCGACAGACCTTCCTAAGTGCGCGACGGTTACTTACAACAACACCAGCTATTACGGCTCCGATAAGGCCGCGTTCAAGCCTACGTACCAAGGTAATGCAATTATCTACGGTGGCGAAGTGACATCGGTTGCGCAGGTACAGACGAGCGGCTGGACAGAAGTCAAGTTCCCCAACGGCGTGAGCTACATGTATAAATAAGAAACGGATTTATTCCGTTTCTATTTCGTTATATTTCTGACAGTCCTTCAAGACCTTTTCGTAGAACTCGTCGCGGTTCACATTCGTATAGGTCGTATCGTTTTCATCCATGTGGTAGCTGTTCATGTATTCCTTGAACTCTACCGTTGTTTCGTCAACCCACGTGTAGACATCTGTAAAGTTCCATGTGGAATAGGAAAACTTCCAGACCATATCAGTTTTAGAAAATCCACAGACCGGGCCATCGCCTTCCGCCGGATTGCTAGACGGATTGTCCTGCGTTCCAGCATTGTCCTGGGTTTTATCCTGAGTATTATCCGTCGCCGAAGACGAATCATCACAGGCTACAAAGAGCGCAGCCAAACTCAACATAATCAAAAACTTTTTCATGCATCCTCCATTATCCAGAAACGCCCTACAAATTTATAATTATTTGAGCTACAAACATTTTTATCAATCGAAAAAGGCTATTTTTCGATATGTTAAAAAGCTTGAATTTCGATGAAACACCGTACCAAAAAGCACACTCCCATGAACCGCTCGCAGATGATGCAGGCCGTCCATTCGGAAGATACCAAGCCGGAAATTTTGGTACGCCGGGCGCTTTTTAGGGCGGGCCTACGTTACAGACTCCACCGACGCGATTTGCCAGGCACGCCCGACCTGTTTATTCTTAAATACGGCGCAGTCATCTTTATTAACGGCTGCTTCTGGCACCAACACGGTTGCAAGTTTACGAGCCGTCCCAAGAGCAATCCCGAATTCTGGAATGACAAATTCACGAACAACGCAGTTCGCGACATCAAGACGAACTGGAAGCTCTCTTTGCAGGGCTACCGCGTGGCAACCGTTTGGGAATGTTCCATCAAGAACGATTTTGAACGCACCATCGAACGGCTCAAGGCATTCATCACCAGCGATGAAGAAGCAATTGAAATTTGAAACGTGGATCAGAAAATAGATTATCTTTTTGTTGTTTTAAGAAGGTTTTAAAATGCATATTCTCGAAAAGATCAGTGAATTTGTGGGCAAGTGGATGGCGGTTGCCGTTTTGGCAATCGCAGCGCTCTCGCTGTTTGTCCCGAAATCGACGCTTTGGATAGAACTCTCGTGGGTGAATTACCTGCTGATGGTCGTAATGTTCGGCATGGGGCTTACGCTAAAGTTGACCGACTTTGCGCTCGTCTTTGCGCGACCCAAGGAAATCATCATCGGATGTGCAGCGCAGTTTATCGTGATGCCAGCTCTGGCGTTTGCACTTTCCAAGATTTTCGGGCTTGACGCAGCGCTGATGGCGGGCGTAGTTCTCGTAGGCACATGCCCGGGCGGAACTTCTAGCAATGTCATCACTTACCTCTCGAAAGGTGACGTGGCGCTTTCCGTGGGCATGACGAGCGTGAATACGCTGCTCGCTCCGATCTTGACACCGGCAATTACTTACCTGCTGCTTCGTACCACCGTGAACGTAGATGTGATGGCGATGTTCCTTTCCATCGTGAAGGTCGTCATCGTGCCAATTGCGCTCGGATTCATCATCAACAAGTTTTTCGGGAAGTGGACTGCCCGCGCGGTGAAGGTTTTGCCGCTCGTTTCCGTGATTGCGATTGCGATGATTGTGGCTGCAGTAGTCTCGCACAACGCGACTAAGATTCTCTCTACCGGCGCAATCGTGTTCGCAGTCGTGATTCTCCATAACCTGCTCGGCTACGGCTGCGGTTTTGGTCTCGGAAAGTTGCTAAAATTCTCAACACCCAAGACGAAGGCTCTCTCCATCGAAATCGGCATGCAGAATTCCGGACTTGCCACAAGCTTAGCAGCCACCGCATTCTCGTCGCTGGCCATGGCGACCGTTCCCGGCGCCATTTTCTCCGTATGGCACAACATCTCCGGCGCAATTCTCGCGAATGTTTATCGCAGGAAGGAATGATATGAGTATTGAATATAAAGAAATACACGACTTCTCGGAACAAGATTTAAAGGACTTGTTCCTCTCCGTCGAATGGTCTTCGGGACATTTCCCTGATAAGCTTGTTGTTGCGATGAAGAACTTTAAGACCGTCATTTCCGCTTGGGACAGCGATAAACTCGTCGGCATGATTTGCGCGATGGACGATGGCATCATGAACGCCTACGTGCATTACCTGCTCGTGCGCCCCGAATACCAGGGCAAAGGCATCGGCAAAGTCCTCGTCGACAAAGTCCATGAAATATACAAGGATTACCTCCGTATCGTCGTAGTCGCCTACAACGAAGAACTCGCCTTCTACGAACATTGCGGCTTCAAGAAAGCCGATGACGCAAGCCCCATGTTTATTACCAGCTTGTGGACGTGATAACTATATCTCTAAGCCAGCCTGCACCATGTACTTTTGAGCAAAGCAATTTGCTTCGTCATCTTTTTGCTGATTCTTGTTACCATAATAGACGTTCTTGATAAAAATGTCCTTCTTGCCGTGAAGTACGATATGACCTAGTTCATGGAAGAACGTGAACCAGAATGTATTGCGGTCCTTGAAGCGATCATGCAACTGAATGACAGGAACATCCTTGTACCAACGCGCCATACCGTGAATCGGTGCAGACTTGAAGTTCTGCGCGTACAGAATCTTGACGCCAAGTGTTGCACCTAGTTCCTGCAACTTGCGCATACCTTCGTCGATAAAATCTTCGCCCACCTTCGGCTTAGGCAAAGCTTTCTTGCGCCGCAATTCTTCCCACGCGGCAACATCGGTTTTTGCCAGTTCTACAAATTGCGGCATTGCCTTCTTAATGGCGGAACGCAGTTTTTTATCGTTCTGCTTTTCCATTTTGATTTCATCGGCGAGGATTTCGCCACGGCGCATCCACACGGAAGCCGCATACGGGTCTTCGGTTTCTGCGAGCGAGATACGGAAGGCAACCTTCAGGCGATTCTTGTAATAGTAATTTTCCCACGCCTTGGGCGTTGGTACCCCGAAGAACTTGAGAATCGGCGAAACTCCGTCTTCTTTATTGTCGAAATTCGGAATCCATTTACGCGGATTGAGTTCACCGACAGGGAAAAACTTGCGCCAATCGAATCGATTTTTGAGGGATTTCTTGACTTTTTCTCGCCAGAGATCCAAGTCATACCCCTTCTGGGCTTCAAGCCAAAAGTACTGAGGGATTCCTGTTCCAAACTCAAGGCTGTAGGCCATTTCTGGTGTTACACGGCATTTTGCCTTCAACAACTCGTTTATAGTCTTTGGTGTATAACCGATTCGTGCAGCGAAATCATTAACATCCACCTCCATTTCCTGAAGTTTTTCTTTAAGGATATCTCCAGGGGACGTCTTACCCCACAAAATCAGTTCTTTCTTTTCCGCCATATTATTCCTCTTTATTTATGATAATCTACAATTTCAACTATTTCGGCTTCGGCAACTTCAGCCCAAATCACAACCTTGTCTGGTTCTGCGCCCCAAATAATCAATCTATAGGGCTGATCAAGGTCGCAAGCCCATTGTCCTTTTCTGTTACCAACCAACTCATGAAAATGACCCGGAGCAAAGGATAAATCAGCAAAATTCTTAGCTAAACGCAGAGAATAAATTCGATTTCTATAGCATTTCGCACGCTTTTTACCCATTCGCCGTATTGCATAAGCCTCATCCGTCGCACAAAGCTCCAAGTCCCTATCTCTAAATTCAATTTTCAACACACCTCCACCGTTAATCAAAAATCCTAACTTACAATATAACAAATACTTTTAAGAAACGAAACGGGTTTGTTATTTTTCACAGAAACAAATCAACACGATTTTGTAAAAAATTACAAAGCAAGCGAATTTTGCAAACAACTATTGTCACAAAACATCTTTATCCTATGTATATTTCACAAACTATGATCAAGATATCTCTAAAACGGCACCTTATTCCCTTTAGAAAATTTAGGGACGAATCTATACGCCAAACATTGAATGGATTCATATATGAATACTATTGCTATGACAAAATTTTAGAAAGCAAACCAAACATACACATCATTCTTTCTAAGGGCATTCCTGCAAAATACGGTAACGGATTTGCAATAAAAAATGATAGCGGTCTATATTATACTCAACACAAAATCACATTAGGGGAATTCGACATTCTAGGACTAGATGACGAAGGAACCCTTTTTTGGTGGGAGGTTACAACAAGTGCAAAAGAGTCAAAAATAAGACAAATGATAAATAAAAAGAAAGAACTATTAAGCAAACTTTTCAATCGAATTTCATTCAGTATTATCGTGCCAGAAGAAAGATCTTTTCTTAGCGACATCCAGACAACAATTATTCCTGCTCCAAAATTTGAGGATTATTACAAGAATTATTACGAAATCAAAAGTGACATAAGCAATTGTTGGTCTCTGCAAAAGCTAAACGAAGTTGCAAAGCCTTACGACTACATTGAAGATATCATGACAACTTCAAAAAAATTCTTTTCTAAAGAAGTTTCCTCATTTCATTCATTCTTAATTGAAAGACTATATAACCTTAACGACTTTCGAAATAAGCAAATTTCATACTTCAACACCAGAAAACAAATTTATGGTGATCTTATATACGAGAATAACAAAATATACAAACAGGCTATATTCGGCGAACAGATTCCCATTTCCCCAAATAAAGCCATTCATTTTGAAGTTCGACAAATAAAAAATCGGTTAGGAATTGCTTTATAAATATTCTAGCGGACTTCCAATTTATCGAAAGTTTCGTAATGGTCTGCGGTATAGTAGATAACGCAATCTGATTGATAGACTAGGCGTTTCGTTCCGCGATTCTTGGCAGAATATTCAACATCCGCTTCGTGGTAACTTCCACTCGGCAACAGGCCTTCGCGATTTTCAAAAACATCACCGCCGATCATCACGCCAAGCGTTGTCCACGGATTAAAATTCCACTTCGAAAAGGTATTCCCGGTTTCTAATTCGTAAAGCGAAATACCTACGTTCTTGCCGACATAGTTGCTCGGTAACTTATCAAACTTGCAAAGGTAAGCGGCCACGGAATCCTTGGTCGTGTACAAACCGGATTCTTCCACGGCTTCGTAAATCGATATTGTTGCAACACTTGAAGAAGATTGTTCTTCACTTGACGAAGAATTTTCATCGGAATCATCGCTAGAAACTGTCGGCGTAGAACACGCCACAATGAATGAGAAGAATAGAAATGCGAACGAAAAGAATGAGGTTTTCATGAATCCGAATATAGAATTTTTCCTACATCTGCAAGCTTTCCAGTTTCTGTTTTCGTTTTTCCCAATCGGGCAAGCGAGTTACCAACAAGCGGTAGAACTTATTGTCGTGATTCGGGTATTTCAAGTGGCACAGTTCATGCACCACGACATACTCGACGCATTCCTTCGGAGCGGCAATGAGCTTTGCATTCATTGTCAAGATGCCGCCTTTTGAAAGCGACCCCCAGCGCGTCTTCATACTACGAATCTGTAGCCGAGGCATATCTGTCAATTTGTACTTGGCAACGCACATCTCAAGCGTTTTCCTGAATTGCACATTCGCTCTTTCGCGAAACCATTCGTCCAGTAATTTTCTTACTGTAGCCTGACGCGTATTCGCGATTTCAATTCGAATAAATCCGCCATCTATTTTTACGGAACGACCTTTAGCTTTCTCTATCTTAAGGCGATAATGCCTACCTAGATAAAGATGCGTTTCACCGCCCAAATATTGTTTTGGCGTAGATGTCTTAGGGAATTTTGCAAACCAATCCTGCTTTTCGACAATCCACGGAGCCTTCTTCTGTACCTTCTGTGCGATAGCTTCTAATGTCGCCCCTTGTGGCGCCCTCACCTGTACAGCACTATCAGGCATCACCGAGATTTCAAGAGTCTTGCGACTGCAAAATTCAACTGTATACGCTATTTTGCGTTCGCCATAAAGAATTTCGTTATTCATGCGAGCGCCGCCTTGCCACATTCATGAGCTGTTCTTCGAGATGATCAATATCTTCATTCGACCATCCAAATTCCTCGCGTACCAAAATTTCATCAAACAGCAAATTATCCAATTCGTCGCGAACCCTGTTCAACGCATCAGAATCTTCCCAGAATTGCACCTTATGATGTCTTTTGAGTGATTCAATAAAGGACAATGCCACCTTTAACGACAATCGTTTCGCTTTAGCGGCATCACACTTGCCTCCATTCGTAAATGACGACAACGCAACGCCATAATAAGCGGCGGCATCTTCGTTTTCGCATATTTCTTCTGGCACATCGCCGCGCTTCTTGTTTTGGAATTGCTTCTGCAAATTGCGAACCTTTTCCAGGTATTCAGCGTCGCTTACCTTGCCCGCTCGGAAGCTGTCAATGACGTCCTGAATTAGTTTCGAGAATTTTTCGTAGAAAGCCGGGTCTTCGCCCATTTTCTCCGTAATCGTTTTCTTCAACGCATGAGCAATCGTGTCGGCGCTAGCAGCCTTGACACGAGCATCATATTCACGAGAATCATCATGAAGCGATCCAAAATTATCGCTCAAAATATCTACAGGTGCTACTATCTGCTCCACGTTATCCGATTGAATATGCGTATCAAGTAGCTTCTTGATTTTCGGCTCATACTCGCTGTAGTCTATATCGTCAGCGTAGCGGCGCTTTACAGACTTACGCATATTGGAGAAAGACTTGAATTCCTCGCGAAGACGCTTTATGTCTACGGCAGGAGTCTTTTCCAAGAACTTCTGCGATGACATCGCAATACTTAGGCACTTTCCAAAGTCACGCAGCGCCTTGTAAAATTCATTTCGGCGCATCTCATCGGCTAAATGGCGCTCCATCTGTTCGGGGTCCTTCTTATTCTTGACGCCCTTGAATACATCCCAAAGATTTGACCGTAACTGAGGTAATTTGCTAATCAGCTCCGAGATATCTGTCAGCAACCCCTGTAAATCATCGGGATCATAGCCTTCCAACGCCTTGTACATCACCAGAGCCGTATCTAGGTTTTCTTGCACATTGGCGTAATCCACGATATAACCGAAATCTTTCTTCTTGCCGTCTTCTTCAAACAAGCGGTTCACACGGGCTATCGCCTGCAAAAGCGTATGTTCCTTGAGTGTGCGGCAAAGGTACAGAACCGTATTGCGTTCAGCATCAAAGCCCGTCAGCAACTTATCGCATACAATCAAGATTTCAGGATCACCTGCTACTTTGAATCGGTCAATGATAGACTTATTGTATTCATCTTCATTGCTATAACGGTCCATCATCTTTTTCCAGAATTTCAATACACGGTCACTCGGTTCTTCTCCGATATCCGAATAGCCTTCTCTTTCGTCAGGGCCCGAAATAATAACTTCGGAACTCACATAACCGATTTCATCGAGAAATTCATGGTAAAGAACCGCCGTTTCTTTACTCGGAGCAACAAGCTGAGCCTTAAACGGAGTCCCCTGCCAGTTTGCGCGGAAATGTTCACTAATATCAAACGCTCGCATATACACGACGCGCTCCGCCTTGTTCAGCATCTCGGTCCTTGCATATTTTTTCTTAAGGTCAGCTTTCTGCTTGTCGTTCAGCCCCGCCGTAAAGCGTTCAAACCAAAGGTCAATGGCAGCCTTATCCTGCTTGAGTTCTGCATGGCGACCTTCGTAAAGCAGCGGTACAACCGCACCATCCTTGTTCGCTTGCTGAATCGTGTAGCAGGGCTTAATCATTCCACCGAACTTACCGAAGCTATTCTTCTCCTTTTTCATCAGCGGAGTTCCCGTAAAACCGATATAGCAGGCATTCGGGAGCATCTGTTTCATACGGGCATGCAAATTCTTGTACTGCGTTCGGTGCGCTTCGTCAACCAGCAAGAAAATATTGTTGGACTGTTCAACATACTGGCGTTTGTTCAGCGCCTTGTCAAACTTGTTGATGACAGTCGTTATGACGGCAGAAGAATCCGATGACAGAAGATTCAGCAAATTCTCACCGGAGGTTGCCTTGACAACTTCCATACCGCAATGCCGGAATGTATCACAAATTTGTTTATCCAAATCCTTACGGTCAGTGACCAATACGATACGCGGGTTGCTGATATTACAATCAGAATCATACATTGCATCCAACGCAATTCCGTGAGCAAGCATCACCATCGAAAGCGACTTACCCGACCCCTGCGTATGCCACACTAGGCCACCCTTGCGTTTACCCTCGCTATCAATATTCCTGATACGTTTAAGTGCAGAACGCACCACAAAGTACTGCTGGTATCGAGCGATCTTTTTCTTGCCTTCATCAAACAACGTAAAACGATACGCCATTTCTAACAGTCGTTCCGGCTTGCACAGACAATAAATCAGCCTGTCCTGCTCCGTTACGGCACGCTCAATCTGCGGGTTATCTTTGCGGAACGGCGCTAACTTCGGCACCGAGAAAATTCGGTCTTCGTCCTCTTTCGAAACCTTCTTGTTGACCGCTGCAGCGATTTCCTTGTCCTTGATATCATTCTCGTGCCAAAGGCTCCAAAATTTTTCAGGAGTCCCCACGGTAGAATACGTCGCCGCATTCATGCTCACCGACAATAGCATCTGGCAATAAACAAACAGCCCCGGAATATAGTCATCAAGCTGATTGCGAATCATCTGCGAAACGCCCTGCTTGATTCCTTCTTCGGGCGATTTATTCTCGATGACAGCAAAAGGGATTCCGTTTACAAACAGCACAATGTCAGGAATGACGCACGCACTCGATTTGGCTCGTTCTACCTCGAATTCGGCAACCGCGTGGAACACGTTGTTCGCCGGCTCTTGCCAATCAACATAGCGAATGTCGTAACTACGCTTATCCCCTTCGACAGTGACTTCTTCGGATTGCGGGAGCGTGAGCAGATCGTATATTTTAGAATTCGTACGCACCAAGCCATCGTACTGCATATTCTTGAGTTTCAAGACCGCATTACGCAAGTTTTCTTCGCTAAAGTCGTGACGAACACCCTTATGCGTAAACGAGTTCAGCTTTCGCAACTGCGAAAGCAGAATATCTTCGAGCAACACATTGGCAAACTTGCCCTTGCGTTCCAGCATCACTTCTTCAGGCTTAAGCGGCTTAAACCCGAGATTCGCCAACAAGCGCATCGCCGGAATCTGCGATGTCGGAATTTCTCTGTAATCAGGCTGTTGTTGCATAGGTCACCTCACGCCTTGTACTGAGCCATTTTTTCATGAAGTTCCAAGAAGTAGTCAAAATCACTACGGAAAAGCTTATCCTGCACAATGCGGTATTTTTCCCATTCCGTTATCGCATGGGCTTGCGCCACTTCCGTCGAAATCTTTCCGGCATTGGTCAAAAGTTCATGCTCGGTCGCCATCAAAATGCGGTCCAGATGTTTCGCCCAATCTTCCATAGTCATGGGAATATGCCTATTCGCCTGCATTTCCGCAAAATCCAAATAACCCGAAACAATCAGTTCAAGCGCGCTCATTTCTTCTTTGTCCAGATAATTTTTCGCCACAATCACATCGGACTTCATAATTTTTCCCTTGGGTGATGCTGCCCAAGTCTTCAAGCCCATGTGTTCCTTTTTACTATCGGCACGTTCGGCAATCAGTTCGGCTGCAGTATGCCCATGAATTGCCCAATGCAACTTGTTCTGAACCTTCTTGAAAAAATCCTGCGTAATTTTTGCCGAAGGGTCATAATCCAACGCCGTAGAATAAATGTCCGTCACCTTTTGATAGAATCGGCGCTCCGAAACGCGAATTTCACGAATTGCCTCCAACTGTTTCTCGAAATAATCTTCGGTCAAGATGGTCCCGAAATTCTTGAGGCGTTCCTTGTCCATCACCCAGCCCTGGATGGTGTAATCCTTGACAATTTGCCCCGCCCACTTGCGGAACTGCACCGCTCGTTCGTTATTGACCTTGAACCCCACGGCAATAATCATCTGGAGATTGTAATGATCCACTTGGCGAGAAACCTGCCTTTCACCTTCGTTTTGAACTATTAAGTATTTCTTAATAGTTGCCGATTCCGTCAGTTCGCCGTCTTCAAGAATATTTTTAATATGCTGGTTAATCGCTGGAACGCTGACCCCATACAATTCCGCCATCATCTTCTGCGTCAGCCAAACATTTTCGTTTTCATAACGCATCTCTACGCTCTGCTCGGAACCGCCAACAGCAGAAACATAAGTCAAATACTCCGCAGCCGAACTGCGAATGGAAACCGGGGTTATCTTTCGGGACTTTGACATAAAAACACCTCAAATCACTACAAATGGGCCAAAATATCTGGGATTAAAGTTTTAGAATCTTCCATCTTTTCAAAAGCAAAACATGCTTTGCCCAAGTCCTTGAGCGAAGCTCCGATATGATAAAGTTCCTTGTTGTCAATAATCATAAAACGGTCGTGCATCTTTTGGGTATAGTCAACAACCAAAGTCGGATACTGTTTATTAAACTGATCAATATCAATCTGTTGTAATTCTGCTTTCGGGTGCGTAAAAATTTTGACAACAACATTCTTCTGCTTCACCGAAAGCCTTTCTAGAACAGATAAATCCACATAGCCATCAATAAGAATGATTTCTTTTTTGGCGGTTTTAATGAGGTTCTGAAAAAATGCATAAGCATCGAAAATTTGCCCCTTAAAGAATACACCCTCTTTTGCTTTTTTAGGGGTAGAATCTAATACATTGAATATTTTAGAGAAATTTTCGTCAATTTTCTTGAATTTTGAATCAACCTTATTTTCAACAGCAGTTAATCGACCTGCCAGATTCAAATTATTATGCAGATAATGCCGCATCTGGACGAATGCGTTCATAATTTCGATGCTGACCCGAACCGCCTTTTCGCTACGAAGAACCGCCGAAAGCATCGCAACCCCTTGCTCGGTAAAGGCGTAAGGTGCGTAACGTAATCCCTTTTGGTCGGATTTGGAGGTCGCAAATTGCGACCTCCAAATTTGAAATTCATCATCATCCAATTGAAACATAAAGGCATCTGGAAAACGATTGATATTACGATTTACTTGCTCCTTTAGGCGTTTCGTTTCTATCTCGTACAATTCAGCCAAATCACGGTCTATCATGACTTGGACATCACGAAATACTACGATTTTACTCGCAATAGGTGCGTTATTCACACTTGAGGTCACAAATTGCGGACTCAAATTTTCTGATGTTTTTAAATCCTTCGCAGCATTCATATCACATTCCCTTCAAGGTCGCAATTTGCGACCTTGGACATTATCCATCTATTTGGTCCTTTTACGAGCCTCAGAATAAAATCTTAGCGTTTCTTTAAAAGTAATCACATCCTCAGAGTCTTCAAAATCAATAAAATTTGGACTTCCACAATACAGCCGTTCGTTCAACTTTAGGCATATTCCTCCACGACCATTCCATACTTCTTCAATGAACGATATCGGAATATCAATAGACCTATATCCATTCTGGTCAAGGCGAATTTCATTTTCTGAATTATGGATCCATTCAAATCGCCATTCTATCTTGTTATTCGCTATTGGAGCAGGGTATACATTCACTTTTCCACCAGAAGGAATATATTTCTTTAACTTCAGATACATTGCTCTAGTTTTATTATCTGCCATTCTATTTTCAACCTCTTCAAATGTCATAAACCGATTGCCGAATTCCGTTCGATATGGGAAACTGAATGACCGCCTATCTTTATCTAGGCAAACACCGACAAGATTTACAGACGGTTCAACATTTATTGCGACAATAAGATTTCCAGAAACATCAATCGGTACAACTTGGACATCTATCTTCGGCGAAATGATTTCATGGATACGCGTATGAACTAGTTTCTTAATTTCTTCTGCATCAACATTTGGAACGAAACTTGACGCAACTTTCAAACCGTTTATTTTCTTTTCAGCAACACCAATCAGCAATGTTCCGCCGTATGTATTGGCAAAAGCAGCCAGATCAATAGCAATATCAGCAGGATCTTTAGGATTAAAAGCCTGCTTATAATCCCAATGTATGCTTTCTGAAGTCTCACCCAAGTGGATAAGACTTTCGAAATCTTGCGCTGTTTTAAAAGGTTGATAAAGCATAGTTAAACAGCAGCACCATTTGCTTCTATTTTCGTTAGATTTCGAGAGTAATGAATGAGTCCATTTTCAACAGACAGGACATCCGCGTAATACACTTCAAAGCCCAGCTTCAAAATGCGCTCACCTAGCATTTGAAGCATTTTCATATTAGTTTCATCATCACATAGTTTTTTTACTTCTTTTCCTATTCGCGTAAGAGTACATACTCCATTTATGGTAAGTTCTTTTGACGAATCAATATTTTTTACAAGAAGCATTTTTTTGTTATTTGCACATAGCAAAACTTTTTCAAAAGAATCAGTTCTAGCAGTTGTATAGCTCATTCCCATGCCGATAGATTCTGCACCCTGAACAACATCCATTTCTTGCAATGCAAGTAATTCATCATATGTCAAAGGCATTTTTTCATCAGTATTCTCACCTCGATAGTAAAAATCACCAATAACATTTTTCATCAATTTTGAAATAAGTTGCGCTTCGCTAGGGGTTATATTGCTCATCCAATCAAGAAATTTATAAGAAAATCTTCCAGGTGACGCAAATTCTCCTGCAAGAACTTTCCCCCACAATCTTAGAGCATCTTCATCCGTAAATTCTTGCACACGTTTCTTCCATTTATTAAGCCAATCTTCGCTTGGCATTTCTGACGGTTTTTCATCCACTAAATTTTCATTTTGTATACACTCACCCGCATATTCTACGGCTTTTGCTATAGATATTTCTTCTTTCACGATTTCACGAATTTTTGAATTCATCGTTTCCGAAGCAATTTGCTCAATCTGTGGAACAATTTCCGCGTCCGCAAATTGTTCTTTATCTAATGAAATCTGAAGTTGCTTAGCTTCATTATTGATTTTTATTGTTTCTAGTTTTTCTTCTCGAAGGCACTCTAAACGAGCTTTATTTTCGCGTTTCATTTGCCACGGACGCAGAAGTGCAGAAATACCTTTATCAACAATGGTATCCCACATTTTCTCTAATAATTTACTGGATATATCAAAATTCATACAGTCCTCCTTATTTCACTCGCCATTGCCCGGTGAGAAGTTTTTGCATCAAGCCTTGTTTCTGCTTTTTATAGTTTTCAAGGATTTCCTGCAAAACAGCCATTTCCTTTTTTGTAGTCCGAACGAACTGTGCGATTTTCTTTTGCTCTTTTACATCTATTGGCAATCGTAACTTTGCTGACAAGAACTTTTTATTCGTTATGTTAATAGTGTTTTTAGCACCCTTTTGCGCCACCGGATGCAAATAATTATTCGCATTTATAGGACTAGAAAAATAAAAGTCCAAAATTGAGCCTAATTCAAATGTTTGTGGAGTGAACACACCATAAAGCGGAGATACAATCACATCTTCTTTAATTAAGCTCTGCTTTACAATTCCCAACGGAAAATCACCTGTAGGACTCTTGGTGTAAACGATATCGCCATAGTGAACACGATTATAATTAGATGTGTCTTTAGCAGCAAAGGATCTTCCCAAATGTTCAATCTGATTTACCAAACCCTTATGAACGGAAACAGAAAATACTTCTTCTTCGCCAGTACTTTTATCACCATGTTCACCCAATACCTCTGACAAAGCAATTGTCGCCCAATTCTTATTCTGTTTTTGTTCAGTTTTTCCAAAAAGGTCCTTGCCATATTCTGTAAGCAAAGTTTCCTTCGATTCGATGAGTTTTTCCATTTTTTCGATGGCGGAGTCCCAAACCGAAAGCGTTGCCGCAATCTTCTTCTGCTCTTCAATCGGCGGCAACATTATATCAAAATCATCAAGAATGTCTTGATTCAAATTAGAAATATTTGTGCCTCTACTTTCTCGCCTCAATTTGTCCTTTAAAAAACCGCATTCTATAAAATGAAGGATATAATCAGCAGTTGTTTCTGATGAAGATAAACGCCCTCTTATACAAAAACCACTGAATGTTGTTTTTGAAAACGATTCATTCATTTTCACACATCTTCCAACTAAATCCTTACTTCCATTTGAACGTACGAAAACTAAATCGTCTTTTTTCAAAAGATAGTCATCATTTGGAAAATCTGCTAAATAGATTTTATCCAACTGCGCTTCCGATGAAATAAACTTTCGTGATTTAAAATTGGAAACGCCTAAGAAATTCAGTTCTTTTCCATTAGATACTTGTGAAAAATTAAGTCCATTTTTAAAGGACATAATTTGCCCCAACTTCACTTTTTTCCATCCATTAGGCAACATCATTTTTTACTCCCAAAAGATCTTCCAAAGTTCTAATTAAATAATCAAACGCAAACACACTTGGCAACAACGGACGTTTTGCATCATTATATATCTTTTGAGATCTTTTCAGAAGTCCTTCCAAAAAATTCTTTTCTTTATCAAGTTGATCAGGATGATATTGATATCTAGACTTCAACGCGTTGAAACAATTCGTTTTAACTCGCGAAGGCATTTTTCTATAAGCTTCACAGAAACGGTTTACATCCAAGTCGCCAAATACAAACTTTTTTTCGTCCAAATAGCCATTTATAATCGTATCACAAGTATGCTCGGAAACAACCGGATTTTCATTTCCAAGTTTTTCAAAAAACTCATCCATTTTATTCTGTTTGAATGATGCCGCTTTTTCTGCCAAGATTTCCTTAAGGAGTTCTTGCAGATGATCTAATTCTTTTTTGACATCACTATAAGATGAATCTAACATTGTGTGTTGTGTCCATTTATCTACATCTTCATACTCCAAGATATCCTTGCACGCAACAACATAGTCTTCTATTTTCTTACAAAATGCATTATAGTCCTCAACAAAAACTCTTCTTTGCGCAAGCCAATAAAGTTTGCTGAACAAGCACATAATTGATATAGGACTAGTCAGTTTCTTTTCTCGCAGCGCTTTTTCAAGCGCAGTCATAGCCTTTGGGCCAGAATCATCGTCCTCTCTAAACCATTCATACATTTTATTTAGGTAATAATCATCTTTTTTATCATACCAAATTGAATTTCTGATAACGTCATTGAGATGTTCTGGGGCAATATAGTTCTTTGAAAACCATTCTTTCCAAATTTGTCGCCATTTTGCGTAATAGTCATCCAAAAAAGTGTATGAACTTAAACGTTTGACTTTGTCAAATACTTCTTCAAATTTTTCATACGGAAGTTTTGGATATTTTTTATACAATTCTTCATCAGCGGACTCATCTTGAGCCAACCGCTGGTTTCTATTTTCTGCAACAGCTTTCGCAAAACCTCGTTGAATGGCATTAGTTTCTGCATATTCAGATGCGTTAAACCAACCTAAACAATAAGCATATTGATGAGCAATAAAATCAGCAATAAACAGCGAATTAAATTCAGGATTCGTTAAATACTCATCCTGTATATTTTCTATGAACAGTTGAAAATCAAAAAAAGTATGCCTTAAAGAACGATAGTTTGAGGTTTTTGACAATTCGAATACTTGAGCGATTACATCATGATAATCTTTCAATAAACGCCATGCTTTATCGCCAAGAAGATGCGTTTCTTGATTAAACCATAAATTCCAGACTTCGTCAAAAGATGTTTGTATCTGGAATTCCTTGCCAATTACCTTTTCCTTGGTGCTTGACAAATGATGAAGTGTTGATTTATCTTCTTGGCAGTTTTGCGCTTCTTCCCATTTATCCTTATCAGCAAGCAAAATGCAGGGGACATGAAGATGTTCAACATATTCGTTTAGATACCCCAGCAATTCAGGAAGGGGCATATCAGCACGTTCAACATCGTCAAAAACGACAACAGCGCCTTTTAATTTTTCTCCTTCACCTTTTATAATATTCGGCAAGACTTCCGCTAAAAAAGGAGTCGCAATTTCGGCTACAGCACCTGTAGCTTTTAAAGCGGGATTAACAGAATACTCTTTTAACAATTTGGCAATTGTCGATACGGCAGTCGGTATGCTTTTTAGATAATCTGAATTTAATATTGGATGCAGTTTTTCAAGAACTCGCTTGTCCATTTCTTCGCGACTTTTAGCACCGAATAGGCTAACATATACAACTGCATATTTCTCGCAATCGGTCAACCAGTCAAAAGTCTTGACCACATCTTTTCCCGCAGCACCCTTGCCTTCTAGATACTGTCTAATAAAATATGTCTTGCCAGAGCCCCAACAGCCCGTAATCAACACAGCATAATCAGGAGACTGTTCCTTGTTCAGGTAGTAGTCCAGGAATTCTTCAATGTGCTTGTTGCTGTTTGACATATTTCATCCTCGTTCAGTTCAATATTATCTCTGATATCTATTTATAAACGTACCGAATTCGTTACGTTTGAATCGCGCAAAAACTTTTTTTCTAACCGTGTGCAAACACATACCGTATAAACCCATTGTGACCATTTTGGATGACATTTTGAGTGACAATTAGGGTGACATTTTGGATGACATTCCTGTCACCATTTTCGTGGCCCTACGAAAATGGTCTATTTCCCAATCCTCTTCGATTCCTTTTCAATCTGTTTTATACTCTTTTCAGGTGTAGGCAGGTCCTCGGGCATGGTGCCACCGAGTTCCTTGATGGTTTCGCGGACCTTTTTGCCTACTTCAAAGTGCGTTCTATTCGCTGCCGCCTTTCCTTGAATACTTTCACGACGCAGTTTTTCGTCCGTCTGTGTTGCGCGGAAAAGGTTTGCCGCGAGTTCGGTACTTCCCATGTGGTCCAAAATATTCTGACTTTTCTTGAGGCCCTTGCGTTCATGAATCTGCTTCGCGCCAAGACCACCGTAAAGCCCCTGATAGCCCTTATTCTGGAATATCGCATAATCTTGCGTAGTCGTGACACCCGCATTCTTGGCTGCTTCCGCCAAAGACTTATTGTGTTCCGTCAATTCACCGCGAATGGCGAGGCGTTTCTGGTCTTCCGTAAGTTGCTCAAAACTTTCCTGTTCTGAAAGTTCCTGTTTACGGGTCTTTAGAGCAAAGTATGTTTGACCGAGCGCAATCACCTCTTTGCGCGGATCACCATTCATAACGATTAAGTAGCAGGCGTAACGGGAGAGCTTGATGTCAAGCAATTCCTTTACACCGCCATTAGGCATCGCTGATGTTTTGTTGACGTCAACAAAACATCCCGACAAAGAATTTCCGGCTCCGACGCAAGCATCTTTGGCTTTATTGATAACCTTTTCGAAATTTCTCCATTCTGTATATTCAAGAGCCGTTTGCAATTCTCTCGCATACCAAAATTCCATACCGTTTTCATCAACGTGCTTGATGCTTTCGAAAGTCTGTTCGCTGTAAGCCTTTATTTCGTTCATTAGACCTCTCTATTTTTTGGGTATCATTTAGGGTATCTTTTTGACTATCACTTTGGGTATCATTTTGGGTGACATTATGAGTGACATTTAGAGTGACATTTTGGATGACATTTAGGGTGACAATCGTGATATCATTTTCGTGACCTCACGAAAATGATCCTTACCCTCGCTTAATCTCCTTCAGCTTTTGGGCCATTTGCTTGCGGACTTCGGCGAGTTCCTTTTCGAGGCGGTCGATATCCTTCTGCACTGCGTCCACATCGATAGGCGCCTCTTCTTCGAAGGTATCCACATAGCGCGGGATGTTCAGGTTGAATTCGTTGCCCGCGATTTCATCGAATGAGGCGACGTGGGCGTACTTGTCCACATTCTTGCGTTTCTTGTAGGTATTCACAATCTTCGAGATGTTCTCTTCGGAGAGCGAATTCTGCTTCTTCCCCTGCACGAATTCACGACTAGCGTCAATGAACAACACATCTTTGCGCTTTACGTTCTTGCCGCCGATTTCACGACTGCGGTCGAACACCAGGATTGCCACGGGAATACTCGTGGTCGGGAAAAGATTTTCGGGAAGGCCAATCACCGCATCCAGCAGATTTTCGCGAATCATCGCCTCGCGGATTTTTCCTTCAGAAGAACCGCGGAACAACACGCCGTGAGGCACCACGACAACGACGCGGCCTTCGCCCGCAAGGCATGTTTCAACCATGTGCGTAATGAAGGCCCAGTCGCCCTTGCTCTTGGGCGGAATGCCACGGAAGAATCGCTTGTAGGGGTCGCTTTCGGCATTTTCGGCACCCCATTTATCGAGGCTGAAAGGCGGATTTGCAACCACCACGTTAAACTTCATCAACTTGTCCTTTTCGACAAGCATCGGGCTATTGAGCGTGTCGCCCCATTCAATGCGCGCACTATCGGTGCTATGCAGGAACATGTTCATGCGGCAAAGAGCCCACGTGCTTCCGTTAGATTCCTGTCCATAGAGAGCGTAGTTTCCGCTCGGCACCTGTTTTGCCCCCTGCAAAAGCAAGCCGCCCGCACCACAAGTCGGGTCGCAAATCTTGTCGCCGTCCTTCGGGGCAGCAAGTTTCGCCACAAGTTCGGTAACAACGAACGGCGTAAAGAATTCTCCCGCCTTCTTGCCTGCCTCGGCACCGAAACGTTCCAATAGATACATGTAGGTGTTGCCGATAATATCTTCAGAAACGCGGCTCGGATTCATGTCAAGTTCATCTTTATGGAAATCTTCAAGAAGCGTACGCAAACGGCGGTTACGGTCCTTGGTTTTGCCCAAGTTCGGTTCGGAATTGAAATTGATATTGCGGAAAACGCCTTCGAGCTTCAACCTGTTCTGCGTTTCAATCTTGTCAAGAACAATGTTGATCAAGTCACCGATATTGTCTGCATTGCGACGATCGTAAAGACTGTAGAAGTCCGCCGTAAATTCGTCGACCACCTTGCCCTTGTCATTCGTAATCTGCACCGTAGGGAGCACGAAACGTTCGCGTTCCAACTTGCGGAGGATTCTCGCCTCGTCGCCACCATACTGTTTGCCGTACGTGTCGTAATGGTCACGCCAAACATCTGACATGTACTTCAGGAACAACATCACCAAAATGTAGTCCTTGTACTGCGCCGGATCAACCGTCCCGCGGAAGGTATCGCACGCCGCCCAGGCGGCTGCGTTGATTGCGTCTTGCTTGATTTTTTCGTCTTTAGTCTGACTCATAGCGACTCCAGATATTTCGAAATTTCCGTTTCTAAAATTAAGTTCTTTTGCCTGACAATTTCTGCCAAGATCTCATGTTCTTTCCTGCCAAGTTTGACAAGGTCGGCAATAGCCTGTTGCGCATTTAAACTAGGCAACTTGATCGGCATTTGCTCCAAAACACCCTTGCTCACCAGCGGAATACCGGACCCCGTCGCAAATTCCTTGAAATAGGCGGCGCCATACGCGCTATTTATATACCATACCAAGTATTCAGGCAAAATCATTTCTCGATTCACGCGAATACGAATCATCGGGGCGACCACGAGCAAATCTTCAGCGATTTCTGGCACGACCGAAGCCATAAACGGGGTTCCGCGAGAGCGAAACACAATATTGCCTTCCTTCGCGATGTGCGAATCGTTCGGATTGGCGTATTCCACACGCTTCAAGTTCTGCAGATTCAATTCACCCGAGTCGTCAATATCGCGCAAGAAACACGCTAGCATTCCCGATTCACCGGGAACACACGTATTCCGGAAGGGGTAACCTACCGAAAGCTGCGCGACATCTCGTAGTAATACCGTATGCGGTTTTGATGCGTTAAGGGCGCTGTTTGGTACATTTCCAAAGTCCATGCCCTAAATATAAGCAATTCTTTTCCAGAAGTCAAGATTTTTTGTAGTATTTCTGATACTAAATAAATCAAAATTTCAAAAACGGCGATTTTTGATTAAATTTAACAATTTAAACTTCATTTTCCAATTTTAAACAGACGTAATAAGTATCCATACAATTCACCTCGGGGTCTTAGGGGCCGGGCCCCTAGGCGAAGGCGTTCCCCTTTATAAAAAAGACATTCCTTACTCTACTTTATTCCTCCTACTTTTCTATCTTTGCGCGCACCGCCAGATGTCGTATTTCTGGGGAACCGGGCGAGAACCGCCCATAAAAAGGATTATTTATGTCTCAAATCGAACTCACCTTCCCCGATGGCTCCGTACGTTCCGTAGCATCGGGCACCACCGGCCTCGAAATTGCAAAGGGCATTTCCGAAGGTCTTGCACGCAAGGCGCTTGGCGTCAAACTCGGCGATAAGGTCCTCGACCTGACCCGTCCGCTCACCGAGAGCGGCACGATCAAGATCATCACCCCGAGCAACGACGATCCGGATGCACTGATGCTCCTCCGCCACAGCTGCAGCCACGTGCTCGCCGAAGCCATCTGCGACCTGTTCCCGGGCACCAAGCTCGCCTATGGTCCGGCTATCGACAAGGGTTTCTACTACGATTTGATGACACCGACCCCGATCCAGCAGT